>JABIFY010000077.1 GCA_018650465.1 Alphaproteobacteria bacterium | reverse complement strand
CGATCAATCTCGCAAGTTGGTCTTCTGGTATTTGTCCTTTCCATTGCGCTCTTTATCACCGTTCCTGAGCCGGGCCGAAATATTGCATTATCGAATGCCGACCATATGTGTCCAGAAATTTGCTATGGAGATGTGGTTGTCTTTAAACCCAGGGAGGATTCCGAACTCGATATCGAGAAAATTCAGTCCGGAGATATCCGTGGCATATCGCCAGGGGGAAGCAACACGGGTGAACAGGGTTATAGCAAAAGCCGGACAGATTGTTTGTGTAACCAAGCCCTTTCGGGTCGAGGTTAAATCTAAGTTCGATCCAAATTGTGATGAAAACTACAAGCTGGAAAACAGATTTTACTTTGTTTCGGGCGACAATCCCTCCCCCTCAAAACTGGGCATGACATATCACCACAAAGTTATCCACCAGGGTGATATCCATGGAATTCAACCTGTCGTAGTTGCGAACTGGTCTGGATGGGTGATTTTTCTGTCGTATTTCATAGGCGTATAACCGGTTTCAATGGGCTGCCCTTGGCGGAACGGAAACAATAACTATTTACAAACAAATCAGGAGAAACAGATCGTGGCAACACCTTTTATCGTAGAGTTAATCAAAAGAATACTTATGGAAGTCGCCAAAGTTACTCAAGAGAAGTTTCAGAGAGTCCACCTCAAGGATCAATCTTAAAAGACATTCATGGTAACAAGCTCGAGATTACATCTCCGACGATTCACGATATCTCCACAGATGTCTCACAAGTGGATCCGATAAGTGAGGAACATAATGGAAGTGGCATCCCTGGAATTCTGCCGCACAAATCTTCAAGTGATTTAAGCGGGACTTCGGTGTTGGATTCCATTCCTGATTTGAATGGGAAAATCCCAGTTCTTGCCCCTAAAACCACAGCAACTTTTGAAGACCCTGACCCCAGTCGACCCAATATTGATGCTACCCTGCCGCCCTTGGTGCGACTTGATGGTCGAACTTTGAAGGCGCCCGAAGCCAGATATCCCGCCATGTCCTATCGGGAGAATGAACACGAGACCTGGCCTGACTGGGCGATTGAGCGGGCGACGAAACGCTATCCCGATTTGCCAAAGAAGATTGAGGAAAGCCGACAGCTTGTGCCTGACAGTCCACAAGACCTGACGGACCCGGACTATTTCGAGCTACCGGAAAACCCGACCTTCAAGGATTTGTTTTCTCATGGGAAGTGGAAGCAGAAGAAGTACGGCCAGCTATAGCTGAGAACCCTGCCCTATTCCCAGTCGCCCTTGATGAAGCCAATGGTGCTGTCGTAACCACGATCCACGAGACGTGAGGCGATGCCGTCCAGGGCATCGGGATCATGGGCGGGGATGCCGAGGCCATTGATGATGCGGTTGTTCATGTTGAACAAGGCACAAACCGATACAGCATGATAAAGCGCCGTATCGTCCCAGCCCGCGGCATGAACGGCGGCGGCATCATCGGGTGTCATGCGGTTTGGTGTGTCGTTGAGTTTTTTGACAAATTTCAGGATGACCTTCATCTTGTCGGATACAGGGGCCGTCTCGACATCGCTCATCAGCGCATCCATAACACCCGCTTCAATCCCCATTTTTTCCGCCACGGCCTGATGCTCGCCAAAGCAAAAACCACAGGCGTTCAGGCCGGATATATAGCCCCCGATCAATTCTCGTTCGCCTTCGGTAAACGGCGAAGGCCCCCGCAATAAAGCCTGATGGTATTCCGCGATGGGTACACCCAGTGCCGGCTCCATCCGCAGAACTTCCTTGAGGCCTGCATCCGGCATGGAGGAAAGATAGGACATGTTTTTTATTTCCTGATTTTTGTGTCGAGTTGCCAAGATCAGAACATATCTCGCCAACAGGAACCAGTCGCGCCACCTCTATCTGTTGTTTCCCTGTTGCCGATCCTGGGGTCAGCCTCTAGCATATCCCTGAAATAATTATGGCTTTAGAGAACGGAACAGACATTGGCGTTAACGGGAAAAACTGCGTTGGTCACCGGGGCGGCGCGCGGCATCGGTCGCGCCATCGCCTTACGCCTGGCCCAGGACGGCGCTGACCTTGCGCTGATGGATCTGTCAGATGACGTAAATGGCACTGCCGACGCCGTCCGCGCACTGGGTGTCAGGGCATTTGCCGTACAGGCTGATGTAAGTGACGCCGCGGCTGTTACAGAAGCCGTTGCAACGCTCACCACCGAATTGGCTGCCATCGACATCCTCGTCAATAATGCGGCTCTGGTCAAAAACATTGCCCCCGTCGGCAAGATGGCTGCTGCCGATTGGGAAACAGAAATCGCGGTTAATCTCAATGGACCCTTCAATTTAATCCGGGCTGTCATCGAACCCATGGCTGAAGCAGGATGGGGCCGCATCATCAATATTTCATCGGTCGCGGCCCGCGGCGGTTTGCACTATCAGGCGGGCTACAGTGCATCGAAAAGCGGTGTGCTGGGTCTGACACATACGGTCACGCTGGAATATGCCCGCTTTGGCGTCACCTGTAATGCCGTTCTGCCCGGCGTTATCGAAACAGAAAACGTCAAGGCGATGCCCAAAGCCGTCAGCGAAAGTGTCAAGGCCATGGTCCCGGCCCGCCGCTTAGGCCAGGTCGATGAAGTTGCCCATCTGGTGGCTTTCCTGGCCTCGGAAGAAGCCGGATTTATTTCGGGCGCAGAAATCGACATCGATGGCGGCACCCGTCTGAATGCCCTGACGCTAGGCAGCAGAGCCGAATTGAAGGAACGCGCAGATGCACTTGCCCGCGCCTTTGACTAACTTTCCGGAGGAACAATGAGCGACCTTAACCAAAGCCATTCAGGTATCCCGCTCGATCCCTTTTATACGGCTGAAGAGGGCGACGGAAACGCACCCGGTGTCTTCCCCTACACCCGTGGCAAACGCCTGCCGCGCCCTGGCCAATCGTGGATTTTACGCGAACTTTCCGGCGAAGGCACTGCAACCCGATCCAACGAACAGTTCAAATCGCTGATGGCCAAAGGCCAGCAGGGTCTGGATATCATCGGTGACACGCCCACCATGCATATGCTGGACCCGGATCACCCCCATGCAATTCATGCGGTAGGCACACAGGGGGTTTCTCTTTGCTGCCGGACCGACTTCGAAGACCTTTACCGGGATTTGCCGCTGGACGAGCTAAGCTTTTCGCAATCCCTGCCTTCGGTTCCCGGCATTGCCGGATTGTATCTGGTGGCAAAGGAACGCGGCATGCCATCGGAAATCCTGCGCGGTTCCGCAATCCAGCTCGCGCTTTATGAAGATGATTGCAGCTATTCGCGTCACCTGCCCCTGAAGCTGCGCATGCGCATGGCGACGGATTCTGTTGCCTTTGCTGCCGAGAAAATGCCCAAGTTTCACGCCCTGATGGAAGACACCTATTTCTTCAGCGAAACCGGCCTTGATTCGGTTGAGGAAATGGCCCTGGGGTTTGTTGAGCTTCGTTATTACATCCGGGCGTTGTTGGCAAAGGGCATCGACATTGATGCTTTCGCCCCGCGCATTGGCATTCTGTTGACCTGTCGCATGGACCTGTTTGAGGAGATTGCCAAAATTCGTGCCACGCGCCGAATATACGCCCGCATGATGAAAGACGAATTTGGTGCCAAAGACCCACGATCCATGGCCCTGACCGTCACGGCACATACATCCGGCTTGACCATGACCGCACAACAGCCCGTCAATAACGTCGCCCGTGGTGGCATGCAGGCAGTGGCCATGGCCATGGCCGGTGTTCAGGCGATGGAGATATCCACCTTCGATGAAGCCTACCGCACGCCCAGCGAAGACGCCCATATGGTCGGCTTACGCACCCAACAGATTGTGCAGTTGGAAACCAATGTAACCAAGGTCGCTGATCCTTTGGGCGGGTCCTGGTATGTGGAAGAACTGACCGACAAGATGGATCAGCGCATCTGTGCCGAACTGGCGCGCATAGAAGCCAAAGGTGACATTGGCGAATTGTCAGAACAGGGATTTTTCCGCCAGATTTTCAATAACGCCATGGAACGTCTGAGCCGTGATCTCGAAGATGGCACTGTCCAGCGTGTCGGGGTCAACAGTCACAGTATTCCCAACGAGGAAGACCATATGCTGAAGGAGGCTTCGGAGAAAAAAACCGAACCCTTCCGGGGCCAGATCACCCACATACAAAACTTCAGAAAGAACCGTGATCAAGACAAATGCAAACAAGCGCTCGGCGGTCTTTACGACGCCGTTCGCGATGAAAACCGCAATATGATGGAGCCCTACGTCGCGGCCCTGGAAGCAGATGCCACCATCGGCGAAACTGCTGGTGTGTTGCGTCAGGCCTATGGCCAGAAATACGATCCCCTGGGCAACTTGCCCTCGCCTCTGGGTATCTGACATGACAACTCACACGCCACCTATCAAAGTGCTGGTCACAATATTGGGCCTCGACCAACACGAAGTCGGCGCCCTCGCCATCGCCGCAACCCTGCGCGATGCCGGCATGGAGGTCGTCTATGGTGGCCGATTTAACCTGCCACCCGCCGTCGTTAATATGGCCCTTCAGGAAGATGTCGATGTCATCGGCATCAGCGCCCATTCCTGGGAATATCTTCATTTTCTGGATGATATTTTCGAAGGGCTGAAAGAAGCGGAAATCGACGTCCCGTTGATCATCGGCGGCTCCGTCGTCACCGACGGCGACAAAGCCGACATCCTGGCCAAAGGCGTTGCGGCAGCCTTTGGACCGACGGACACCCCGGACGGCATTGTCAGGGAAATCCGCCGCGTGGTCGAAGATTACCGCGCCAGGATCGAATAGAGAAACGAATCGCGCCACTCGCCACGAATAAACATGTCGTGTCGAAGGTGCCCTTCCCTGGTCATACCAACGCGTTCGAGAAGCTTGCAGGAACGCTCGTTTTCAGTATCAACAGTTGCCCAAACACGATGTAGCCCAAATTCGCAGAAGGCTGTTTCAAGAACCCTGTTGACGGCTTCAGACATATAGCCTTTGCCATGATACTCAAGATTCATCGCGTAGCCGATATCACCCTGTTTGTGCTTGCGATCCTGCACTTCCAATCGCACCGTTCCAATGATGTGCCCAACATCAAACGGTTCGATAGCGAGAGTCAGTCGATCCTGCTTGCCGTCCTCTTGATCAGCGAGTCTTGCCTTCAGGAAAACTTCGATGTCATCGGCAGTTTGCCTGTCAATCGGCAAATACCTGTAAAACTCTTCAATGACGCCATAGCGCTGAATATGCACAAGATCATCTTCATGCAACGGCCTCAAGCGCAAGCGCGCAGTGAGTAGCTCGACAGATTTATTCTGGTTCATTCAAGTCTAATACAATCCGCAAACTACTTCCCGCCCTTGGCCACACCGAACATGGAACCGTCGGCTTCCTTGATATAGAGGTTTGCCAGAGCGTCTTCGATGTTGTCGGCATTAAATTGTGGTTCAACGCCTTCGAATTTGCAGGTCGCCAAAACCTGATCAACGATGAACTTGGGCTGGAAGTAGGCGAGCGGTGCTTCGTTCTTGCGGATCACATCCATGACCTGGCCATAGGTTTCGTCCGTCAGTTCCAGGCCTGCCTTTTTTGCCATGCCTTCAAAGACTTTGCGGAATAAATCTTCCGGTGGCTCAACCGTTTCCAGTTTGTAGGCAATTCGGCGCTGGAAAGCCGGGTCCATCAGGTCATTGGGATGCAGGTTTGTGGAAAAAATTACCAATTCATCAAAGGGGACTGTGATGCTTTTGCCGGTATGTAAATTGAGGTAATCAACCCGGCTGTTCAGCGGCACGATCCAGCGATTGAGAATATCCTCCGGCGCTACTTTCTGGCGGCCAAAGTCATCGATCAGGAAGGTGCCGTTCAGGGCCTTGATGTGCAAGGGGGCTTCGTAGAATTTGGCGTCCTCATTGTACTTCAAATCGAGCATCTCGAGGGTTAATTCACCACCGGTAATCACCATGGGCCGATAACAGGGCACCCAGCGTTTGTCGATATTTTCCCGGCGCAAGCTGGAGGCTTCTTCGCCCTCTGGAATGGCCTTGTCGATGCGTGTATGCACGGTCGGATCAAAAATCTTGATGATCTGGCCGTCTGCCTCGATGCAATAAGGCACATAAACCACATTCTTGAAAATTTCACCGACAATTTCCGCCACCGTGGTCTTGCCGTTGCCTGCCGGGCCATAGATCAAAATTGCCGTGCCGGAATTTACAGCAGGTCCCAGGCGGCTGAGGAAACGGTCCGGGATCACCAGACCTTCGAAGGCCTCGGTCAGCATTTCCCGCGTGACATGTTCGTTTGATATTTTTTGAGCCAGGATTTGTGTTTGCCAGGATTCCAATGATACCGGGGCCGGTCCGAAATACTGATTGATCTCCAGACATTCAGTCGTATAGGCCTTGCCAGCCTGACTGAGAGCGTAGCGCATCTCGCCCCTGCCGCCGCCGCCAGCGGTATCCACTTGTCCCATCACTTCCACCAGTTTTCGTTTGGTGGCCTCCTCCATCAGTCGGTCAATCATGGGCGGCGGTAGTTGCAAGGCAATGGCCAGTCGCGACACCGTTTCCAGATTTTCGGTGTGCATACCTTTCAGCATCAATTGCAAAAGCAGAATTGGGTCAACGCCCGCTGCCCCCATACTTTTGGGGCCTTCCGGTGCCTCCGCCAAAATTTCTTCAACTTTTTCAGCTGTGATCACGCCCGTCGCCACCAGGGCATCACCAAAGCGTCCGCTGTGTTCCTTCTGGTGGGCCACGCCCGCCATAATTTGTTCTTGAGAAACCAGACCCTTGGCCATCAAAATATCGGCTAATGGCATCACAAACTCCCCTTGGAAAAACTATTTATTGCCGGCTATATGCTAGCGAACAATTAGCCGTTCGTCACAACATAAGTTGAAAATCTCAGCCCTCGGTAACGTCGCTCAGAAAACCTGACAAGGCCTTTACTTCTTCAGCCACAGCACTGACTGCCTTGCTTTCGATATCGCGATATCGACGCAGGACTTCGAAGCCGTTTTCCGTCACATAGGCCCCGCCGCCGCCGGGTCCTCCGGTTGACGTCGCGACCAACGGGTCCTTGAAACAGGCATTGGTCGCGTTGACCAGTTTCCAGGCCCGGGCATAAGACATGCCCATCTTGCGCGCTGCTCCCGAAATAGAGCCAGTTCGGCCCACCGCTTCGATCAAGGCGGCCTTGCCAGGTCCCAACGGGAATACCGCGCCAAACAAAACCTGTACGCGCGGCAGGTTTGTCGTGCGTTGGCCTCTTGCAGATTTTGTCGGTATGTCTTTTGACGGGGCGTCTGGCATCACATGCTGCCAGCGAGGATTTTTTCTGCCAGAATTTTCTCGGCTTCTATCAGGTCTTCCGGTGAATTCACATTGTGAAAGGGATCAATCGGGTTAGGCGGGAAATCAACTTCAACCAAACGGAACCTTGCCGTCCATTCAACAATTTTGCGCACACCTTCATCAACGACTGCCTGATACAAATTGTCATAGAGCCATACCGGCCACAGGCCAAAAACCGGGTGGGGCCGCCCCAGTGATCCAGCGCAAGCGAGATCATCCCCGGCAAGGTCCGTCGATTCTCTCAAAGACGCGACCAGATCGCGGGGAAAAAATGGTGCATCTGTCGGGAAAGTCGCAATCCACGGCGCATGGGGTGCATGTTCCCGCGCCCAGGCCATCCCCGTCAAAACGCCCGCCAGTGGCCCGGCGTGGCCTTTAATAACATCCGGTACAACTGGTAAGTTAAAATCGGCAAACCTGTCCAGGTCGCCGTTGGCATTCAGGATCAGCGTTTGAACTTGAGGCGTTGCCTTCGTGATAACGCGACTGAGAATTGATTCCCCGCCCAGTAAATTCAGGCTTTTGTCACCGCCGCCCATGCGTCGGGATTTTCCGCCAGCCAATAAAACGCCGACCACACCGTGTGCTGGATCATGACTCATTGGAACACCTTCTTATTCTCATGGTTATCTAAAGTGTTGCGCCCTTTCATGAGCGAGCGGCCTTGCGGTTCATGTTATCAGGTTCATCGTCGACATCATCAAGATTAATATCATGAATTATCCGTTCAGCGCCTGATAGACAAACATAACGCTTGCCCTTTGCCCTGCCAATCAAGGTCAGTCCGGCCTTGCGCGCCAGTTGCACACCCCAGGCTGTAAATCCGGAGCGCGAGATCAGGATGGGGATCCCCATCTGCACGCTTTTGATGACCATTTCACTGGTCAAACGGCCTGTCGTGTAAAAAGACTTGCCCACTGATGAAATATTATTGAGAAACATATAACCGGCAATTTTGTCGATGGCGTTGTGCCGCCCCACGTCTTCCATATAGATCAACGGGTGATCCTGTTCACAAAGTACGCAGCCATGAATGGCCCCTGCTGTCAGATAAAGGCTGGGTGTCGTGTTGATCGTTTTTGACAAGGCATAAAGCCAGGAGGTGCGCAAAGTCGCGTCGGCTGACAAATCGATATCGTCAAACTTTTCCATCACATCACCAAAAACCGTACCCTGGGCACAGCCAGAGGTCAGGGTTTTTTTACGAAGCTTGTCTTCATAATTTGTTTCCCGCGCCGTACGGACGACGATCGTATCGATATAGTCGTCATAATCAATTGCCTTGATTTCATCATCTGGTAGCAACATGTTCTGATTGATCAAATAGCCCACAGCCAGGCATTCCGGATAATCACCAACCGTCATCATGGTGACAATTTCTCGCCCATTGAGAAACAATGTCAGCGGTCGTTCAACAGGCACCGAAATGCGAACCGGATCGCCGTTCTGGTCGACCCCTTCGACAGAATCAGTCAAGCCAGGGTCATCCGGCTTCGGCGCGATCAGATAGTCACCCGTTCGGTTTGGAAAACCCAATATTCACTCACTTTCCAGCATTTCAGATTTCAATCTGCGACAAGTAACCACGTCAGCAGAAGGGGAGACGCGACAAAATCGATGTGTTATGTTTCCAGGAATATAACGCTTTTTCCCTTGCTTGACGACTGTTTCATGATTTTTGACTGTTTCAGGCCTCGACCCTTGAAGAATGACAAAAGATGATTGACCCCTTTGGCCGCAGTGTAACCTATTTACGTGTTTCCGTGACGGATCGGTGTGATTTCCGCTGCACTTATTGCATGTCAGAGGACATGACTTTCCTGCCGAAATCAGATGTCCTCAGCCTTGAAGAACTGGACCGTCTTTGCAGCGCTTTCATCGCCAAAGGTGTCAAGAAACTGCGTCTGACAGGCGGTGAGCCACTGGTTCGGCGTAATATCATGACATTGATCAAGAATCTCGGGCGCCACATGGAATCCGGTGCCCTTGAGGAAATGACAGTAACCACAAACGGCAGTCAGCTGGGCCGTCTGGCCGGCGAGTTGAAGGCGGCGGGCGTTGAACGCGTTAATGTTTCGCTTGATACGCTGGATGCCGACAAGTTCAAGGCCGTCACACGCATCGGTGATCTGGGCATCGTCAAGGATGGCTTACAAGCAGCAAAACGCGCGGGCCTGGCGGTCAAAATCAACACAGTCGCGCTGAAAGGCGTAAACGAAAATGAAATCGTAGACATTGCCAAGTGGTGCGGTGACGAAGGTTTTGATCTGACATTTATTGAAACCATGCCTATGGGCGAGATCGGCAATGACCGTGCAGACACTTATTTACCATTAAGCACAGTACGTGAGCGCCTTGATGCTGTCTGGTCGTTATCTGACATAGATTACCGAACCGGTGGCCCGGCGAAATATGCCCATGTCAAGGAAACCGGGCGTCGCATCGGCTTTATCACACCCCTGTCCCATAATTTCTGCGAATCCTGCAATCGCGTTCGATTAACCTGCACAGGCCAGCTGTATATGTGTTTGGGGCAAGATGACGATGCTGATTTGCGTGCGGCCTTACGGGCCAGTGACGACGACGAAGTTTTGTTCGCGGCCATAGATGAAGCTATTGGACGCAAGCCCAAAGGCCATGATTTCATCATAGAACGGGGCCAAAATGCGCCAGCAGTTGCCCGACATATGTCCGTTACTGGCGGGTAAACAGTCAGACCACAAAGATTTGTGGAAGAAAACGGACTTACCCCTAATTTGATTCATGGTATATACTGGCTAGGTAGTGGTCAGTTACGACCTTGGTTTGCCTGATTACCGGGAACGAGGCACTTATGAGCGTAGAACCTTCGCGCCGTCCTTATACGGCAGAGATTATTATGGCCCGGCAGCAGGGCAAAAATTATTATTCTGTTGCGACTGAAGCCGATATAGATTCACGTGTCGAGGCATCATCTGATGCTGTTGGCGGGGCAGGAGAAATCCTTGCTGCCATTGCGTCGTTGCGTGAAGATTTGCTTGAAGGGGGTGTCAAGGTATCAGATGCTTCTCCTGCCGTCGTCCCCGAGCTTCCCGAGCCTGCAACTGATCCCAATGTTGTCAACAACGACGAATTGACTGAGCAATTAGTTGATTTGTCTACAGCTATTGCCGAAACCAAACGTGAATTGGCATCGATGCGCGACCCGAACGTGAAATCTGCAGGCGAAGTCAAGTCAGCTACACAGGAACTGGATGCTGTGGTCAACGCGACCGAGAGCGCCACCAACGATATCATGAATGCCGCCGAGTTGATTGATGATCTGGCCGGCCGCCTGAAAAGTCAGGCAACAAGTCAGAGCGACGCTTCCCTGGCTGAAGAAATCAACGAAAAAGTCGTCAATATTTTTGAAGCCTGTAATTTCCAGGACATCACCGGACAACGCATTACCAAGGTCGTGAACACGCTGGCTTTTATTGACGAGCGGGTCAGTCGAATGATGGAAATGTGGGGCGCAGAACAAATTGAAGGTCATGAAAATTCAATTAGAGATGATAGCGACTTGTTGAACGGCCCTGCACCCGAAGGTGAAGGTTCCTCACAAGACGATATTGATTCTCTGTTCGATTAACTTGTGACGTTCGATTAAGTGGCGAACACGGAGAACCGACTACTGTTATCGAATCTCAATGCGGTGTGACCAGGTTTCGCCATCGCTTATCGTGATATCGCTGAAGCCCAGCAATTTTGTCAAATCAAAAAATGTGAAATAGTCCTGAACACCCAGTTCCTTGAACAAGGGTGTCAGGCGCGCCATTGCCGTCATCTGGGCCAGCGCTGCGCGCGCGCGATACAGGCTTGAAAAAGTTCCTTCATCAAGTCCGATAATAATCAATTTTTGAGCCGCATCACCTTTGGCAAATATGGCAAACCGTGGTGGATAGCTCCGTCCCCGTTGTTGTTTTGTGATACCTGTCACAAATCCCAGCCTCGTCACCCGATTGGCCCGGGCAAGTTTTACAGACCGCGCCTTGTATTTTTCACCCGACGTTGGCACAGGATAATAATAACCCGCATGCCGGGCGTTTAGAATGACAGCCTTTGCAGGCACTTTGTTCTTTGTTTCTGCCGCTACAGCTGTCTCTGCGGTTTTGACAGCCTTGGACTCAACTTGACCGCCATCATTGGTGGCACAAGCAGACAACATCGCCAACGCCAGCACACAAAAGATACCGGGACCAAACTTGTTCACATACATTTTCAGTCTTTACCCACCCTGCCCTCAGATTTTTTATACAATGGCCCTGGTTCCCGGAACATTCAAGCTTTCGCGCCACGGCCACAAACTACATATGTCTGACTTGTGTCTGCCAGAGCATTTCTATCCAAGCTGGATTCTCCCGGGTGTCCTGGCCGTTACAGCTCTGGTTTGTCAGCCGTACATAGGTATACTTTGCCCGATAAAACCTGTGGAAGTCAGAAGCATCAATATGGCCCCTCGTCGCAAAACACCAAGAATTGCATTTGTCGCCAGCCAGACCGGCCAGGCCAGGGCGGCCCGGCGTGCCATGATGGCGGAATATGATCATGTCCCGGCAAAATCGGCTGACATTATCGTCGCAATTGGTGGAGACGGATTTATGTTGCAAACCCTGCATCGCCACCTCCGACACAATCTACCCATATTTGGCCTGAACCGGGGCACTGTGGGATTCTTGATGAATGAATTTCGTAAAGAAGATTTACTTGATCGCTTGCGCACCGCCGAAGAGGTTGTGCTTCATCCCCTGAAAATGACAACCCGGAACATCAAGGGACGCAAAAAGACAGCTTTAGCCATCAACGAAGTTTCCTTGCTGCGCCAGACCCGTCAGGCGGCGCGCCTGGAAATTTCTGTTGACGGTCGTGTCCGTTTGGATGAACTGATTTGTGATGGCGCACTGGTCTGCACACCGGCAGGCAGTACGGCCTACAATTATTCGGTTCATGGTCCTATTTTGCCATTGGGATCAGATGTTCTGGGTCTAACCCCGATCAGTGCCTTTCGACCCCGTCAATGGCGGGGGGCGATCATGCCTTGTAATGCCCACATTCGTTTTGATGTTCTGGAGGGTGATAAAAGACCTGTCAGCGCAGTTGCAGACCATACCGAATTTCGCGACGTCGTTTCTGTGGAAATTGAAGAAGACCGCAGCACAAAAATTCGCCTGCTGTTTGATCCTGAACATAACCTGGAAGAACGTATTCTGCGCGAACAATTTGATCATTAAAATCTGCCCCCCGATTTGTGAGAAATCAAAATGGCCCTCGAAGACAATACGACCACTGAACACCCGACATTCGTGACGCACCTGGAATGCGGTTATACGGGTGAACGCTTAGCCGCTGACGAGTTGCATCAACTATCCCCGGCAGGCAAGCCATTGCTTGTACGGTATGACCTGGACGCCCTGGGCAAGGCTGTCAGTAAAGAAGACCTGGCAGGAAGGTCAGCTGATTTCTGGCGCTATCGCGAGTTCTTGCCGGTTCGCAAAGTGGAAAACATTGTTTCCCTTGGTGAAGTCATGACGCCCTTGATGCCGCTGGCAAGATCAGTGCCGACCGGTGCAACAGTTCTGGTCAAGGACGAAGGTCGTCTGCCTACAGGCTCGTTCAAAGCGAGGGGCCTGGCACTGGCCGTCAGTATGGCAAAAGAACTGGGTGTAACGAGAGCGGCCATGCCAACCAATGGCAATGCCGGTGCAGCTCTGGCCGCCTATGCCAGCAAGGCCGGGATCGAGACTTTCGTTTTCTGCCCGGACGACACCCCGGCTGTGAATATGTCTGAAATCGCCTTGCAGGGGGCGAAACTGTTTCGGGTGAACGGCTTGATCAACGATTGCGGCAAAATCGTTGGTGAGGGCAAGGAAGCCATGGGCTGGTTCGATGTCTCCACCCTGAAAGAGCCCTATCGGATCGAGGGCAAAAAAACCATGGGTCTGGAACTGGCTGAACAGTTGGGCTGGCGTGTACCAGATGTAATTTTTTATCCCACTGGCGGTGGCACCGGACTGATTGGCATGTGGAAAGCTTTCGCCGAACTGGAAGCCATTGGCTGGATTGGTGCCAAGCGCCCCCGTATGGTCGCTGTTCAGGCGGAAGGTTGTGCCCCGATTGTGAGAGCCTGGGAAGCGGGTGAACGCCATGCTGAACCTTGGGTCGACGCGCACACAGTCGCCAGCGGGATCCGGGTTCCTGCCGCTATTGGTGATTTCCTGATCCTGGACGCTGTTCGTCAATCAGATGGATTTGCCTGCGCTGTCAGCGATGATGCCATCGAACAGGCCCGCGCCGACGCTGCGGGGCAAGATGGCGTTTTGCTCTGCCCGGAAGGGGCGGCGACACTGGCTGCATACAAAAAGGCTTTGGAAAGCGGGCAGGTAAACTTGACCGATGAAGTCGTTCTTTATAACTGCGGCAGCGGCCTTAAATACCCTATGCCGGAAGCTGGAACGGACATCGACCGCCATCAGCCCATCGATTATGCGGCAATGAAATAACCCTGGATCAAGCTTGACGTGGTTACTGTCATCTGTGGGTCATGGATGATGGCCTGGAAACCGGGCCCCATCGGCGAATTGATCTTTACGCATTGAATCTTCAAGGCCGCGCATGACAATGCGGCGAAAGGTGCGGGTGGCCTTCACCCCGTCCACAGTTTCGCCACGTCGCCACCATTCCAGGACCATTCCGGTCAGGCCACCGACGATGAAAGTTGCGATCTCGGCGCGGTCAATATCTGTGCGAAAAGCACCGCGCATGGCACCCATACCAATGATGCCATCCACAATCTTGATCAGTTGAGAATTAATCATCCGGCTGCGGTTCTCAAGCTTGTCATCCCGGCCTTTGAAATCCATGCTGAAACGAATCATCAGCAGCATAAAATCCGATCGTCTGACAGCCAGTGATGCCAATCCGTTGATAAAACCAACGAGTTTCCCCTGGGGTGTCGCATGCGCATCGGCAATTTTTTTCACCAGTGGTTCCAGAATCTGATACTGCACCTGGGCCATCATTGCGATGGCCACAGCTTCCTTGTCACCGAAATCGGCAATTAGAACATCTGTTTCTATAGCGGCCGTTATGGCGATTTCATCCAGGCTGACAGCTTCGTATCCCCGTCGGACAAATAATTTAACGGCAGCCGAAATAACCCGTTTTGCGCGGTCTTGTCGTCCTGTACCGCCCGGATTTGGGGTTTCTTTCAAAGCGTTATCTCCGTCAAAGGGTATCGCTCAAACTACGCCCAATTGTGGTACTGTCAACGCATATGAGCCTAAATCACCCGCGCCACGTCAGCGGAAAGTTTATGCCCCGATTTGCTACAACTTGCCCCGGTTCGTCACAATTTTATTGTCATGCCACCGTCAATAACGAGCAAATGTCCGTTGATATATGCCCCTGCGGGAGACGACAGGAAAACGGCAGCGCCGCCAAGTTCCGCCGGTTCACCCCAACGACCCAACGGCGTTCGATCACAAACAAACTGATTGAATTCAGGATCTTCGACCAGGGCCGTATTCAGTTCAGTAGCAAAATACCCTGGTGCAATCGCATTGCAGGTAACTCCGTCTGGTCCCAGTTCAACTGCCAGTCCACGGGTTAGCCCCGCCAGTCCGGATTTGGCAGAAACATAAGCAGGCACAGTTGGACGACCGAGAACAGACAAGACGGACGCGATATTGATAATCCGGCCAAATTTCTGCTTTGTCATATAGCCCGCTGCATGACGGGCCATATAAAAACAGGACGTGAGATTGGTCTGGATCACCCGGGTAAAATCCTCGGTCGTAAAATCCTTCAATTCGGCACGATGGACGATGCCGGCATTGTTGATCAATATGTCGATGCCGCCAAACTCCTCAACCATGCTGTCTATGGCACCACAGGCCGCCTCTTCATCGACCACATCAAAAGCTGAAACCGAGGCACTGCCACCACTTGCTTCAATCTCTGCCATGCAAGCCCGCAAGGTTTCCTCATGACGGCCATTCAGCACCACGTGCGCACCCGCGCCCGCAAGAGCCTTTGCCATTTCCCACCCCAATCCACGGGATGAACCCGTGACAAGGGCACGCTTGCCCGTCAGAGAAAAAATTTCCATATGCATCAAATCTCCTGTTTGAATATTCCTCAAAAGCGAACAGTATTCCACATATCCGCGATAAACCAAGCCTTGATTGGACTTGCAGGTCACAGTACCCGACTTAATAGGATAAAGCCCTGAAGTGATTCATACTTTGAGATTCTCCGACCAAAGAAAGTCTCAAAATATGCAGCAATTACTTGGCAAGGCCTTATCCACACCGTTAGGAGAGCACATCCCCCTTTG
>JABIFY010000076.1 GCA_018650465.1 Alphaproteobacteria bacterium | reverse complement strand
GGCCTCAATGCCTTCAGAAAAGCCATGGTCAAAATGTCTGAATTGGAAATCCGCGACTATATGATGGCTTTATTCAAACCAAACATTCCTCGGAAACCGTTGATAGAGTTGGTGTTATGAAAAGAGTCGGGTACTGTGGGTCTGGACTTTGATTTACACCATAGCAGGAGCAGGCAACATGCCCGCATATCGTTCCCGTACGACAACACATGGCCGCAACATGGCAGGCGCCCGCGCACTCTGGCGCGCCACCGGAACCAAAGAAGAAGATTTTGGCAAGCCGATCATCGCCATCGCCAATTCATTCACCCAGTTCGTACCAGGTCATGTGCATCTTAAGGACATGGGCCAGTTGGTTGCCCGCGAGATCGAAAAAGTCGGCGGTGTGGCCAAGGAATTTAACACCATTGCCATTGATGACGGCATCGCCATGGGTCACGACGGCATGCTCTATTCATTGCCATCGCGCGACCTGATTGCGGATAGTGTTGAATATATGGTCAACGGTCATTGTGCCGATGCGCTTGTGTGTATTTCAAACTGCGACAAGATCACGCCCGGCATGTTCATGGCTGCCATGCGCCTGAATATCCCGACGATCTTTGTCACGGGCGGCCCCATGGAATCCGGCAGAGGCATGATCGACGGCAAAGAAACGAAGATGGATTTGATCAGCGCCATGGTTGGTGCAGCTGATCATTCAATTCCTGAAGAAGATGTGCAGACATATGAAGAAAATGCCTGCCCGACCTGTGGATCATGTTCCGGGATGTTTACAGCCAACTCCATGAACTGCCTGGTCGAAGCCGTTGGCCTTGCCTTACCCGGCAACGGCAGCATGCTGGCCACCCACGCGGACCGCAAAGAGCTGTTCCTGCAATCCGCCCGCACAATCGTGGAAATTACGCGTCGTTATTACGAAACCGACGACGAAAGCGTTTTGCCGCGCTCCATTGCCGATTTCAAAGGCTTTGAAAATGCCATGACCTGCGACATCTCTATGGGCGGGTCCAGTAATACGGTTTTGCATTTGCTGGCGGCAGCCATCGAAGGTGAAATACCTTTCACCATGAAAGATATTGATCGTTTGTCCCGCAAGGTACCGAACCTGTGCAAGGTGGCCCCAACGGTCACCGAAATCCACATGGAAGACGTGCATCGCGCCGGCGGCATCCACGCCATCCTGGGTGAGTTGGACCGTGGTGGTTTGATTCATCGCGATAACCCCACCGTGCATACACCGACCATCGGTGAAGCCATTGACGCCTGGGACATCGGCCGCAACCCGTCGGAAGAGGTCAAAACGTTTTTCCAGGCGGCCCCAGGCCGTGTGCGTACGATTGAAGCTTTCAGCCAGAATAAACGCTGGGATCTGGATCTGGATCGGGCAACCGGCACCATCCGTGATATTGCACATGCCCATTCACTGGATGGTGGCCTTGCTGTTCTTTATGGCAACATTGCCAAGGATGGCTGCATCGTTAAGACCGCTGGTGTCGACAAGTCGATCCTGAAATTCCAGGGTCCGGCACGCCTGTTTGAAAGCCAGGATGCGGCTTGTGCCGGTATCCTGTCTGGTGAAGTGGAAGAGGGCGATGTCGTCGTCATTCGCTATGAAGGCCCCAAGGGTGGCCCTGGCATGCAGGAAATGCTGTATCCAACCAGCTATCTGAAAAGCATGCAGATCGACAAAGGTACAGCTTTGGTCACAGATGGCCGCTTCTCTGGTGGCACTTCCGGTTTGTCCATTGGTCACATTTCGCCTGAGGCCGCAGAAGGCGGGGCTATTGGCCTGGTTGAAAGCGGCGATATCATCATCATTGATATTCCGAACCGCTCTTTTGCGGCTGATGTCACGGACGAAGAAATGGAAGAACGCCGGACCAAAATGGAAGCTTTGGGGCCGCAAGCCTGGAAGCCACGCGGGCGAAACCGGGTTGTGTCGGCCGCTTTGCGCGCCTACGCTGTTTTGACAACAAGTGCGGCCCGTGGCGCATCGCGCGATGTCAGCCAGGCTGAAAAGTTCCAGGGTAAATAATCCGTCCGGCTGAGGGACCAGCCAAAGTGTCGTGTGTAATTTATCGCAGTTAAATGGGGACAAACGTCATGTCATCGACGTTATTTGAAAAGGCTGGTGGTTTGTCCCCCAGTGGACTCATGCGTAAATTTCGCGGTGGCGACATTGATATTGAGCCCGCACCGCGACTGAATTTACGGGCCAAGGTGGCCTACGCCATTGCAGGTCCCGCCATTGCGATCACTGACCGTCCTGGCGATATCTCACATCTGGGGCGTGAAACTGTCGCCAGTGTTGGCTTGTGTCTGGATATTTTTAACGATGGTGACGATCCGGCAACGGTGACCGAAGTTGGTCTGGTTGGCCGCTTTGACAGTCCGCGCGTTGCCGTTCATGAACCCCTGTTGCACGACAACAAGCCTTGGCCACGGGTTCTTCAACCCGGTGAACGTGTTATCGCCCACCTGGCGTCAGATCTTGGCAGCCATCCTGTCCTGAACGCTTTGCGTCGGTGCTATGTACGGACCAACAATGACCACCTGATCCATGCCAATGGCGGCGCGGCCCTGCGGTATTACATCAAACAGATGAAGAAACGCCAATAAGATCTAGCCGACGTTGATCTCACACCAGACAGGTGTGTGGTCCGAGGCTTTTTCTTTGGCGCGGGGGCGGGGATCGACTTCGCTGGCCGTCAGCTTGTCGGCGGCTTGTGGCGACAGCAGCATATGATCAATGCGCACGCCGTGATCCTTGGGCCAGGCACCGCGCTGGTAATCCCAATAGCTGTAGCCGATTTTGTTGCCATGAATGGCGCGCCAGGCGTCTGTCAGGCCGAGATAGATCAGTTCGCGATACAAAGCTCGTGATTCAGGTCGGCAAAGGGCGTCTTCGGCGAAGCCTTTCGGGTTCCAGCAATCATCGTCCAATGGACACAGGTTGTAGTCACCCGCCAGAACCAGCGGTTCCTCCCAGGTCAAAAGTTCTGTCGCGTGGGTGATCAGGCGGCGCATCCAGGCCAGCTTGTAATCGAACTTCTCGCCCGGTGTCGGATTGCCGTTGGGCAGGTAAATTGATGCAATGCGGACCGTGCCAACGACGGCTTCGATATATCGTGCCTGTTCGTCACTGTCATCGCCGGGCAAGCCACGTCGCACGTCCTCAATGGGTTGTTTGGACAGGATCGCCACACCGTTATAGGTTTTCTGGCCCAGCACCGCAGAGTTATAGCCGGCGTCACCGATTTCCAGCTCCGGAAAGCGGTCCTCGATCATCTTCAGTTCCTGCAACAGCAGGACGTCTGGTTGTTCCTCGCGCAAGTAATCCAGCACATGACCAAGGCGGACATTAAGTGAATTGACGTTCCATGTAGCAATTTTCATAAGTGTGCGACTTTAAATTCGGTTCGATATTCAAGGGGAAAACCAGGTTTTCAGAGGCCTCATGGATACTGGCGAAGGCCAGTATCCATGAGGCTCATCAGATTGGCAAGAATTTGGCCGCATTCTACCCGGGCATGACACAAGAAAAAGGCCCGCAATTGCGAGCCTTGTTTCCGTATGTGCGTGTCAGTTAATCAAAGAGCAAAGCTGGTAATCAGACAGCAAAGCTGGACCCACAGCTGCAAGCAGATGTTGCATTGGGGTTCTTGATCGAAAAGGCAGAGCCAATCAGGTCTTCAACGAAGTCAATTTCTGATCCCTTGAGAAATTCAAGCGACATGGCGTCAATAACGACTTTGGCGCCTTCTCGTTCGACAATAGTATCGTCAGGTTTGGTGCCGGCATCAAAGGAAAAGCCATACTGGAAGCCAGCACAACCGCCACCACTGACCTCAACCCGCACCATGCCTTCGCCTGCTTCAGCCTCGGATTGCACAATAACATTGATCCGTTTGGCGGCACTTTCACTTAAAGTGACATTGCCCTCAGCGGGGCCTTCAGCGGGCGTTTCAACTTGAACTTCGGACATCTCGATATCCACTTTCTAAAAACCAATCTGATTGGTCGGGTAATACTCTCTCTTATTTAGGATGTTTCGACGAATTGTCAATTGGTTCTTGATGTCACATGCCCGAAGTTTCGCGTTGAATCGGAGGAATGTCGACCGATTACGTGATCCTGGTGATTTGTGACGCAAAAAGTTGAATTCTACCAAGCCTGTAGGGTGCTTGTGCTTGAAGTGGCAGCCCGCTCAAGGTACCTTCCGCGCCATGAAGGATGCCAGAATATTTGTGCCGCCGCCGCCAGCTGTTTTTGCCTGTCGGTCAGCGGATTCCCGGGGTCGTTTTCACGACGAACCGGAAAGTGCGACCCGTACCGCTTTTCAGCGCGACCGGGACCGTATTATTCATTGCGCGGCTTTTCGGCGTCTCAAGCAAAAAACCCAGGTGTTTGTGGCCCATGAAGGGGATAATTACCGCACCCGCCTGACCCATTCACTGGAAGTCTCGCAAATTGCCCGGTCCCTGGCCCGGGTCTTTGGCCTCGATGAAGATCTGGCGGAAGCGCTGGCTCTGGCCCATGATCTGGGGCACCCACCCTTTGGTCATGCGGGCGAGGATGCCCTGGATGCTGCCATGCAGCCCTTTGGCGGCTTTGATCACAATGCCCAGACGCTTAAGGTCTTGACGGAGCTGGAGCAACGTTACGCCGAGTTTGACGGCCTCAATCTGACCTGGGAGGTCCTGGAAGGCATTGTGAAGCATAATGGGCCCTTAACGGGTGCGATGGCGCGTCGCGATGCCAAGGGCCATATCCGGCCGCTGCCGAACGGTATTGTGGAATACGTTAACACCCACGATCTGGAACTGGATACATTTGCCAGCGCCGAAGCCCAACTGGCCGCCATTTCAGACGATATCGCCTATAATAATCATGATGTGGATGACGGCTTGCGGGCCGGATTGCTCTCGATTGCCGAATTAAGTGATCTTGAACTGGTGGGGCCTGTGTTCGCCGCGGTTGAAGAGGAATATCCACAGCTGGATACTTCGCGCAAAATTCATGAGGCTGTGCGCCGTCTGATTGAAGTGATGGTCAATGATGTTATCGCCGAAACCCAAGCCCGGATCGCTGAGTTTCAGCCCGCCGATGCCGCAGCCGTGCGTCATCTTGAAAAGCCTTTGGTCGCCTTTTCCAGGGATATGGCGGTAAAGGAAAAGGCGCTGAAATCCTTCCTGTTTGAGAATATGTACCGCCACTTCAAGGTCAATCGCATGATGAGCAAGGGGCGACGTATTGTCGGCGAGCTGTTTGAGCTGTATTTGAACGAGCCTGGATGCCTGCCGACCTCATGGCAAGACAAGTGCGACGGGCCGGGAACAGCCCTGACAGCGCGCCATGTCTGTGACTTCGTGGCCGGTATGACAGATCGATTTGCTTTGGAAGAACATCGTCGTTTATTCGACGTATACGCAGGTAATTAAATGAATTTTTTCAGTTATTTAGAAGAAATTGTTGCGAAAGAACTTAAAGAACTATCGTCGAACGGCAGTTTGCCTGAAGGCCTGGATTTCAGCAATGTTTCGGTTGAGCCACCGCGCGATTCAAGTCACGGGGATGTTGCAACCAATGCGGCCATGGTGCTGGCCAAACAGGCAAAAATGAAACCGCGGGATATTGCCGATACCCTGGCAGCCCGGCTTGAAGCTGTTGCGGATATTGAGACCGTCGAAGTTGCCGGTCCCGGTTTCATCAATTTGCGGCTTGCGGCTTCCTTTTGGCATGCCCGGCTGGCCGAAGTGCTGGCGGGCGGCAACAATTACGGGACTTCAACGGTTGGCGATGGTGAAAAGGTCAATGTCGAATATGTATCTGCCAACCCCACAGGACCCATGCATGTTGGGCACGCTCGGGGCGCGGTTATTGGTGATGCGCTAGCCAGTTTGTTGGCCAAAGCGGGATATGACGTCACACGAGAATATTACATCAACGATGCCGGATCACAGATTGATGTGCTCGCCAAGTCACTGCATTTGCGTTATCGCGAAGCTCTGGGCGAGGATATCGGCAAAATTCCTGAAGGTCTGTATCCCGGTGATTATCTGATTGCAGTTGGTCAGAAACTGGCGGAAACACAGGGTGACAAGTGGCTTGAGGCTTCTGAAGCTGACTGGCTCACGTTGTTTCAGAACGAAGCTATCGACGCCATGATGGAGATGATCCGCAATGATCTGGCCGCGTTGGGGATCGTTTTTGACGTTTTCAGTTCGGAACGTAGCCTGGTCAAGGCCGGAGAAGTCGACGACGCTTTGGGGCAGCTGGAAGCCCAGGGACTGTTGTATGAAGGCGTTCTGGAGCCGCCCAAGGGGAAAAAGCCCGACGATTGGGAGCCGCGCCCGCAAACTTTGTTCAAAGCCACTGATTTTGGCGATGACACGGATCGCCCGGTTAAAAAATCCGACGGCAGCTGGACCTATTTTGCCTCGGATATCAGCTATCACCGCAACAAATTTCAACGTGGTTTCAAAACCCAGATTGATGTCTGGGGGGCCGATCACGGCGGCTACGTCAAACGAATGAAAGCCGCGGTGAACGCCATTTCCGGCGGTGAAGCCGCCTTGGACGTCAAACTGTGCAACCTGGTTAAGCTGTTGCGTGATGGTGAGCCGGTGAAAATGTCCAAGCGCTCCGGAGATTTTGTCACCTTGCGCGAAGTGGTGGATGAAGTGGGCAAGGATGTGGTGCGCTTTATCATGCTCACGCGCCGTAATGATGCGCCGCTGGATTTTGACTTCAACCAGGTTACTGAACAGTCTCGCGATAACCCTGTATTCTATGTACAATATGCACACGCCAGGACCCGTTCAGTGCTGCGCAATGCTCTTGAGACCCTTGGAACCGATGTTTTGGGCGATATTAGTTATCCGGAACTCGCCAAAACCGATTGCAGCGACTTGACCGACCCGGACGAGATTGCTTTGATCAGGCTTATGGCAACCTGGCCCCGCACTGTTGAAACCGCCGCCGCTGCGCACGAGCCGCATCGCATTGCGTTTTATCTGGCTGAAGTTGCTTCGGCGTTTCATTCTTTGTGGAACAAGGGCAAGGAAGATGTATCGCTTCGGTTTATTATTGAAGACGATATCCAGCTGACACGGGCACGTCTCGCCTTGATTGGTGGTGCCGCCAGCATAATCGCCGGGGCACTGGCTGTGATGGGCGTCGAGGCGCTGGAGGAGTTACGATAAATGGCATCGGACCAAACCACACCGCCCATTGATCCGCCACCGGAATATCTGCGGCAGGGCCGAACTGATGTACCCCAGGAGGTGTCCGTAGCACCCGACCCGGGCAAGGCTCGTCGCATTGGACTGGTCCTGGTGGCGTCTGCGATAGTTGTGGCCGCGGCCACAGGTATGTGGCTGGCCTATGAACAGGGCGTGCGCAAGGGCGTGCAGATGGCGCCGCCCTTGATCCGCGCCGACAATAGTCCGATCAAGATTGTACCGGATAGTCCGGGTGGGATGCAGGTGCCACACCAGGACAAGACAGTCTACAATCGTCTCAGTGGCAAGCCGGAAACGGTTGAAGCGGAACGCTTGTTGCCACCGCCAGAAGTTATCGTAAAAAAACCGGCCCCGGCACCAGAGCCTGAAACCAAAGCAGAACCCGATCCGGAAAAGGCGAAAGCCGAGCCAGAAGTGGCGGTCGAGCCAAAAGTCGCGGTCAAGACGGTGAAATCTGTTGCCAAAGAAATTCCTTTGGTCCCGAAGCCCGCGCCCGAAGCAGCAAAACCCGTCGTCGTCGCAAAGAAAAAACCACCGGTTGTGAAAACAGCAGCTGTTACGGCAAAACCATCTGCGCCGGTTAAGAAGGCCAAACCACTGACCAAACCTGGCCAACACATGATCCAGGTTGGTGCCTACCGCACCGCTGCCAAGGCCACGACCGGCTGGAACAGTCTGGTAAAAGCCAACAAGGCGCTATTGGGTGGCTTGAGCCCACTTGTTGTTCGGGCCGATCTTGGCAGTCGCGGAGTCTTCCACCGCCTGCGGGCCGGACCTGTCGACGGGCCAGAAGCCGCTGCCGCCTTATGCAGTCGCCTGAAAAAACGCAAGGTTGGCTGCCTTGTGATCAAACCCTGAAGACGTGGCCCATCGCGCCCTGATTTTCGGTTGTGAAGGACCCGTTCTGAGTGATGTCGAACGTGACTTCTTTCGCGAGGCTGATCCCTTGGGGTTTATCCTGTTCGCCCGCAATTGCGAAAGCCGGGATCAACTCAAAAAATTGACCAGCGGATTGCGCGAATCTGTGGGTCGACCCGATGCCCCTGTTCTGATGGATCAGGAAGGCGGTCGGGTACAACGGATGAAGCCGCCACAGTGGCGCGATATTCCGGCCCCGGCGCTGTTTGGTGATCTTTTTGCCAAAGATACCGAAGCGGCTTTCAAGGCTGTTCATCTGAATGCCTGCTTGATCGGCCATGAGTTATTGGATGTCGGCGTTGATGTAAATTGTTCGCCGTCCCTCGATTTGAAACTGGATGGTGCCAGCCAGGTCATCGGGAACCGCGCTTTTTCGTCTGACGCTCATGTTGTGACTGAACTTGGGCGGGCCGCGGCGAACGGGTTTTTGGCTGCGGGGGTCTTGCCGGTGATCAAACATATACCGGGTCACGGTCGGGCCATGGTCGACAGCCATTTGTCCTTACCTGTTGTTGAACAAGCGCTGGATATCCTTAAAAAGACCGATTTTGCCCCATTTTGCTCCCTGAATGACCTGCCGCTTGGCATGACAGCCCACATCGTTTTTACAGCTATTGATGCGGAAAATCCTGGCACGGTATCTGCCAAAATCATCAAGGAGATCATTCGGGAATACATGGCGTTCGATGGATTTCTGTTCAGTGATGATCTCTCCATGGAGGCCCTGGAAGGTGCCATTGAAGACCGTGCAGCCAAGACCCTGAAAGCTGGTGCTGACGCGGCGTTGCACTGCAATGGCAAGCTTGACGAAATGAAGCGGATCGCCGCCAATGCCCCTGAATTATCGACAAAAAGCCAGCAACGCTGGACCCGGGCCAGAGCTACTTTGCCAACCACAAATACAGTCCTGGATTTTGATGCAGGCGTTAAGGAACTCACCGCTTTGCTGGAGACCACAATCACATGAGCCTTGACCCTGACATCAATTTCTTCAACATCAGTATCTGGGTGCTGCCGGTTTTGCTGGCGATCACCCTGCACGAAGCAGCCCATGCCTTCGTTGCCTGGAAGTTGGGCGATGATACGGCTTATGTTCAAGGTCGGGTAACCATCAACCCTATCAACCATATTGACCCCATTGGCACATTCTTTTTGCCCGGATTGTTGCTGCTGACAGGTTCTCCGTTCTTGTTTGGCTGGGCCCGTCCGGTGCCTGTGGACTTTAACAGATTACGCAATCCCAGACGGGATATGGTGCTGGTGGCGCTGGCAGGACCCGCATCAAACGTGGCGATGGCGATCATAGCGGCCTTACTTTTTCACCTTGTGCAATACGTACCCGAAATGGCGCACGAATGGGTCGCCAAGAGCCTTTTGAATATGATCAGGATCAATCTTGTGTTGGCCGCCTTCAATATGTTGCCAATTCCACCCCTTGATGGGGGGCGGGTGGCTGTGGGGCTGCTGCCAGACGCCCTGGCGCGACCACTGGCATCGCTGGAACGCCATGGCTTCATGATCCTGATAGGACTGTTGTTTTTCCTTCCGATGGTCGGCAATTTTGTCGGCGTCAGACTTAATCTCTTTGAGGTTGTTGTTTCCCCCATGATTGCCTTTCTGCTAGATTTCGTAAGGTTCGTAACTTTTCACGGATGAGGGTGCCCTTCGGGGTGCAGGGGATGTATAAGGTTTCAAAATCAACATGTGCTTCAACCGGGGTCTGGCAATGCGCCTGGACCTGTTTTCAGGCGAGATAACTTGAGCGACGAAACGCCAAACGACGATTGGGACGAAGAGGGCGGCTTACCGGAAGGTGAACTGGCAGCCGGATCTGAATTCGGTGAGTCCATCTATGCGACGCCGCTTCTTGTCGACATCGAGGGCTATGAAGGTCCGTTGGATGTGCTGCTGGCACTGGCCCGCACGCAAAAGGTCGACATCACCAAAATCTCCATTTTGGCGTTGGCAGAGCAATATCTGGAATTCATCGCCGAAGCCCGCAAATTAAGCCTGGAAATTGCGGCTGATTACCTGGTGATGGCAGCGTGGTTGGCTTATCTGAAATCCAAACTGTTGTTGCCTGAAATTGCTGACGATGGCGAAGAACTCAGTGGTCCGGAGATGGCGGCCCGCCTGACCTGGCAATTGAAACGCCTTGAGGCTTTCCGCGATGCCGGTCGAAAGCTGATGGAACGTAACCGTCTCGGCCGCGATTTCTTCAAGCGCGGTGAGCCCGAGGGCATTCGCCTGATCCGCAATTCGGTTTACGAGGTCACGCTGTATGAATTGCTGCGCGCCTATGTGATCCAGAAAGAAGCCAAGGGCGACGCAGATATTCATCTGCCAGATCGACATATTTATTATACCATCGAACAAGCGCTGGACCGTTTGACTGAAATGTTGGGCCGAACGCCGGGCTGGGAGCGACTGGAAAGCTTCTTGCCGCCTGAACTGAGGGGCGGTCTTGTTGGTAAATCGGCGCTGGCGTCAACTTTGGTGGCGACGCTTGAAATGGCAAAAAACGGCAAGCTGACTATGCGGCAGGGCGAAAACTTTGGCCCGATTTACTTACGCCCGAACGATCGATTTGATGAAGAAACCAAACAACTGGCAGAAGGCGGGGCTCCTGATGGTGATATTGCCCAGGATAATCGCGAACCTGACGATGAAGAATAACCTATGACCACAGATTCCCGACATGATTCCCAACATATTCGTATGGTTGAAGCGTTGCTGTTTGCAGCGGCTGAGCCCCTGGATGAAGCCAGCTTGCATGCCCGTTTGCCGGACGATGTTGATCTGGCGGCGGCCCTCGATGGTGTCACGGCCCGTTATGCCGATAGCGGCGTCAATGTGGTGCGGGTTGCCGGACGCTGGGCTTTCAGAACGGCACCTGACCTCAAGTTCCTGCTGGAAAAGGAAGTCGAAGTCTCCCGTAAGCTGAGCCGGGCTGCTGTTGAGACATTGGCGATCATTGCCTATCACCAACCCATCACAAGGGCAGAAATTGAAGAGGTGCGGGGCGTGGCGATTTCCAAAGGCACAATTGATGTGTTGATGGAAGAAGACTGGGTGCGGCCCAAGGGGCGTCGGAAAACACCTGGACGGCCCGTCACATATGGCACAACCGGCAATTTCCTTGAACATTTTGGCCTGGAAGAACTGGCTGATCTACCGGGTATCGAAGAATTGAAAGCTGCTGGCCTGTTGTCTGCCCGGCCACCGGCCTCATTGGTGGCGGAAGCACGTGAACATGCGGCTGTGACGGCCAAACCGGAAGAAGAAAGCGATGAAGAGCGCTTTTCCGAGTGGGATGACCAGGAAGATGCGTCATCAAGCGAAGAAGACACAGAAAACGACGATCTTGAGGGTGATGAGAAAAAAACACCATCAAATGAAGTAGAGACAGAAGACGAAGAAGATATTGAGGGCGACGAGGAAGAATAGAACTAATCTGGGCTCATGCGACATCGTGTCGAGTGACATTGCGCCTTGGGGGCTATTCTGCGATGATCCGCGAAATTCAGGGCTCCGCCACACCGGTCGGGCCGATCAAGATTAAGGAACGAAGACTATGGGTGCGTTCAGTATATGGCACTGGCTGATTTTGTTGGTCGTAGTATTGGTGCTGTTTGGCGGCGGTGGCAAGATTTCGCGCATGATGGGCGATTTCGGCAAAGGCCTGAACGCTTTCAAAAAAGGCATCAAGGAAAATGCCGAGGAAGCACCGACAGCATCAGCTGACAACAAGTCGATTGAAGGCAGTGAAGATGCAGCGAATGCTGCTGCCGACAAGGATAAGGCTGCAAAAAGCTGATTCAGCTTTTTCCAGTTTCGCGAAATCTCCAGACAGGACAGGTAAGCCGAGATGTTTGACATCGGTTGGCCAGAAATATTTGTTGTAGCGGTCGTCACACTTGTTGTGGTGGGTCCAAAAGAGATTCCGCACGTCTTGCGCAATGTCATGGGCTGGGTCAAAAAAGCCCGCAACCTGGCCCGTGAATTTCAGTCTGGTGTCGACGATATGGTGCGCGAAGCCGAACTCGACAAACTGAAAGACAATGTTGTTGGTGGCGGTGAAGACGCCCTCGATTTTGGCAACATGATTGACCCTACAGGTGACGCTGAAAAAGCCCTGGATTTCGAAATCCCTGATCTGGAAGCTGATTTCAAAGATGAGATCAAAGACTACGAGCCGGATACGGCCGTCAATGATAGTGGCGATGCCGACCACACAGACGACATTCAATCCCTTGATGAATCTCTCGATTTTGATCATGAATCAAATGACGACGATGACGGTGTTGATATGCCGGTTCAAGACGATACATCCGGGGATGCGGTTGCGACTGATTCTGATGACGCATCAGAGACCAAGGCGTAGGGCAGGGATGGCACCGTGACGGACAACACAAGCACAGCCGACGAAGAAAGCAAAATGCCGTTGCTTGATCATTTGGTCGAGTTACGCACCCGTTTGATGTATGCGGCAGGGGGCTTTCTGGTGGCCTTCCTGGTGTGTTTCTACTTTGCCAATCCGATGTTCGATTTCCTGGTTGAACCACTGGCGGGAATATGGGAAGGCGAAAGCGACCGTAAGATGATCTATACGGCGCTGCACGAAAAGTTTTTCACCAACATCAAAGTCGCTTTTTTTGCTGCTGCCTTTATTTCCTTCCCGATCATTGCCGGGCAAATCTGGATGTTTGTTGCACCTGGTTTGTACAAAAATGAAAAGTCCGCCTTCCTGCCATTCCTGATCGCGACGCCCCTGCTGTTTTTGTTGGGCGCTTCGATGGTCTATTATTTTGTCATGCCGGTGGCGTGGCAATTCTTTGCCAGCTTCCAGTCACTGGGTGCTGAAGGTGCACTGCCGATTGAGATGCTGCCCAAGGTTGGCGAATATCTCAGCCTGGCCATGCGCCTGATATTTGCCTTCGGGATCAGTTTCGAATTACCCGTGTTGATGACGCTGCTGGCCCGTGTTGGTATCGTGACGTCCGAAGGGCTTAAGAAGAAACGTCGCTATGCCATTGTGGCGGCCTTTGCTGCGGCAGCGATCCTGACGCCACCAGACCCCTTAAGCCAGATCAGCCTGGCAATTCCGATTATTATACTCTATGAGATTTCGATTATTTGCGCCCGTCTTATCGAGAAAAAGCGCGTGAAAGAAGCCGCAGAAGAAGACGCTGAATAATTTTTCTGACTGACTAGATTCCCGGAAGGCAGGCCCCAATGAATTTCGATTTCAGCCCCGTCCTGAGTAAGCGTGCGGCGTCAGCAGGTTCGCAGTGGAAAGGCTATCCGCCTTATCATTTTGTTGGCGGTAATATCGATGAAGCCACTGTGCCGGTTGATGAACTGGCAACTGCTCTGGATAAAGTATTTCGGGCTGAAGGTCATTCCATGGCCAAATATGGCATGGAAAATGGCTCGCAAGGTTATCTTCCCTTGCGGGAATTTATTGTCGGTAACCTCAAGCGCCGTGCCAATATGGATATCGAACCAGAAGAAGTATTGCTGACCTCAGGTTCATTGCAGGCCATGGATCTGGTCAATGAATTGCTGTTGGAAGAAGGCGATGTCGTGGTTCTGGAATCCGCCAATTATGGTGGTGCCTTGACCCGTCTAAAGCGCCTCGGTGTTGACTATGTGGGCATTGACCTTGATGACGATGGCATGCGCATGGACCTGTTGCGTGACGCGTTGGCGGACCTGAAGCAGCAGGGGCGGCAAGCCAAGTATATTTACACTATTCCGACAATCCAGAATCCTACCGGCACGATCATGAGCCAGGAGCGACGTCTGGAGATGCTCGCCATTGCCTCCGAATTTGGCGTGCCTATTTTTGAAGACGACTGTTATTCCGATTTGATCTGGGACCAAAAGCGCCCACCAGCCATTCACGCCCTGGATACAGAACAGCGTGTGATCTATTGCGGCACCTTTTCCAAGACTGTGGCACCAGCCTTGCGGGTTGGCTACCTGGTAGCCCATTGGAACGTCATGAAGCACGTCCTGCCCCTGAAGACAGATGCGGGCAGTGGGGCGTTGGAACAGATGGTGTTGGCAGAATACCTACCCAAACATTTTGATACCCATGTGAACGCCCTGATGCCCATGTTGCAGGCAAAGTCCGAGGCCATCGTTGAGGCGTTAAACGAACATTTCGGCGCATCGGCTGAATTCACAGTGCCGGTTGGCGGCATTTATATCTGGGTTACCTTGCCAGAAAATGTCGACAGCTCGATACTTGCTGCGTCAGCGGGCGCTGAAGGTATCGCCATTAACCCCGGCCCGGAATGGACGGTCTATGGTGAGCAAAACAAAAATCGCATGCGGTTATGTTTTGGCCATCCCACCATCGACAACATCCGTGAAGGCGTCGCCAAGCTTGCGGATGTCTGTCATCGGGAGTTTGGTGTTCCTCTGCGCAGCGGAAATGTAGATCGTTAAGTCGAATAATTAGAAATTGGCTGTCGCTGGACGATACACGTGGGCTCGCGTATACACAGGGCACCTGTAAACCACTGACATTGTGACGTGCCAAAATGTTTGATCTTAAATGGATTCGCGAAAACCCTGACGCCTTTGATGCTGGCCTGAAACGCCGGAACGCCGAACCGCTGTCCGCCCGAATTCTGGAACTGGATGGGGAACGTCGTGCAGCACAAACATCTCTTCAGGAACACCAGACACGGCGCAACGAGGCTTCCAAGCTCATTGGCAAGGCCAAAGGCAGTGGCGATGAAGAAACCGCCCAGGCCTTGATGGCCGAAGTGGCTGATCTGAAAGATAAACTGAAGGCTGACGAAGATCGCGAACGCGAGGTCGGCAAGACCCTGGATGATATCCTGTCCAGCACTCCAAACCTGCCCGCAGCGGATGTACCAGACGGCGACGACGAAGAAGCCAACATTGAAATTCGCCGCGTGGGTAAGCCGCCTGAACTGGGCTTTGAGGCCAAACAGCATTTCGAAATCGGTGAAGCGCTGGGGCAGATGGATTTTGAAGCAGCTGCTCGTATGTCAGGTGCCCGCTTTGTTGTCATGAGCGGTTCTTTGGCACGTATGGAACGCGCCCTGGGTGCCTTCATGCTGGACCTGCACACGGGCGAACATGGCTATACGGAAATTAACCCGCCAGCGCTGGTCCGCAGTGAAGCTTTGTATGGCACTGGGCAGTTGCCAAAGTTTGCCGAAGACCAGTTTCACACGGATGATGATTTCTGGCTGATTCCCACTGCCGAGGTGCCGCTGACTAACCTCGTAAATGGCCAAATCCTGAGCGAAGATGATTTACCCCGCCGCTATACCGCCCAAACCTGGTGTTTCAGATCAGAAGCCGGTGCTGCTGGCAAGGATACGCGCGGTCTTATTCGCCAACACCAGTTCACAAAAGTTGAGATGGTCTCCGTGGTCAATCCGGATCAATCAGACGCCGAACTGGATCGCATGACAGGTTGCGCCGAGGAAGTTCTGAAGCGCTTGGGCCTGGCTTACCGGGTTGTTGTGCTGTGCACCGGCGACATGGGGTTTGGTGCGCAAAAGACACATGACATTGAAGTCTGGTTGCCAGGACAGGATACCTATCGCGAGATATCTTCCTGTTCCAACTGCGGTGACTTCCAGGCCCGTCGCATGAAAGCGCGTTTCAAAGTCGAGGGCGAAAAGGGCACGCAGTTTGTGCATACCCTGAATGGGTCAGGGTTGGCCGTTGGGCGCACCCTGGTCGCCATTCTGGAAAACTATCAGCAGGCCGATGGCTCGGTAATCGTGCCGGAAATTTTACGTCCCTATATGGGCGGTATGGAGGTTATTGAAGCCAATGGCTAAGGTAAGCAAAGCAAGTCCCAAACTAAAGCCGATCAAAGGCCTGCGGGTTCTTTTGTCCAATGATGATGGTATCAATGCGCCCGGCCTGAAGTCGCTGGAGAAAATCGCCAGGACCATCAGCGATGACATCTGGATTGTTGCCCCGGAACTGGAACAAAGCGGCGCATCGCATTCATTGTCACTGCATGATCCCTTGCGCATGCGCAAGCTCGGCAAACAAAAGTTCGCTGTCAAAGGCACACCAACGGACTGCGTGCTGATGGCGGTCAATCATATTTTTAAAGACCAGAAAAAGCCTGACCTGTTGCTCTCCGGCGTGAACCGGCACGGCAATCTGGCGGAAGACGTGACTTATTCCGGTACCATTGCGGCGGCCATGGAAGGTCTATTGGCGGGCATACCCTCTGTCGCCATGAGCCAGCTTTTGACCCGGCCCCATCCTTGCAAATGGGGCACTGCCGAGGCCCATGCACCAGCGCTATTGCGTAAACTGGTGGATGGTGGCTGGCCGTCCAATGTTCTGATCAATATCAATTTCCCCGACGTGATAGCCGACAAGGTGACGGGCGTTGAAGTCTGCAAACTGGGCCATCGAGATCTGGGTGACATGTTTGTTGATGAACGGGTAGATGCCCGTGGCCAGTCCTATTACTGGATTGGCTATCGTGAAGTCATGAGTGCACCTGCCGCCAAAACTGATCTGGCCGTGATGGATGCGGGCGGTATATCGGTAACCCCGTTGCATATCAACCTGACCCATCAGCCGACTATGGCGAAACTGAACAAATTGTTGGCGTGAACGATCAGAACCGCCTGATCCGTTTAATAATGGAGTTGCGCCAGACCGGCATTGCCGATACGCGCATCCTGTCGGTTATAGAGCGTATCCCGCGCGATCTTTTTGTCCTGCCAAATTTTGCAGATCAAGCCTATGAGAACACGGCCTTGCCGATCGAGCAGGGTCAGACAATTTCACAGCCATTTGTCGTGGCCTTTATGACCGGAGCCCTTGAATTGGGGGATCGACACAGGGTGCTGGAGGTCGGAACCGGATCAGGTTATCAGGCGGCAATCCTGTCGAAACTTTGTCGCCGGGTCTTTACGGTAGAGCGCTATCGTTCCCTGCTAAAGGTCGCTGAACAGCGCTTTCGGGATCTGGATATGCATAACATCGTCAGTCGGCACGGTGATGGTGCCAAGGGGTGGCCTGAACAGGCCCCCTTTGACCGCATCATCGTCACGGCAGCAGCTGAAGAAGTACCCAAGGCCTTGCTTGAGCAGCTGAAGGATGATGGTGGCATAATGGTTATTCCCGTGGGCAAGGAAAGCCAGCACCAGGACATTGTGCGCATTCGTCGCAACGGCGATGAATACTCGGAAGAAAAAATGCTGCCAGTACGATTTGTGCCTCTGGTTGAAGGTACAGCCACCGAAAAACGGAATTCAACTACTCACAGCACCTAAATTACCCGTTGTTAGCACTTTCTAAACCAACATTGTTCAATAAAAACAGTATGGTGCAGAAACTTTGTAAACTCCGTGGTTTGAGCATGTGCATCCTGGCGCTTCTGGCGTTGGGGGCTTGTTCACGATCTTTGCCTGCACCCATTTTTAACAAGTCTGCGACCTGGGCCATATCGAAACCGAAACCCAGGCTGATCCCGGCGCGGGTTATCGTACAGGCAGGGCAGACGGTTTATTCCATTGCGCGGCACTACAATCTGGAACCCCGCGATCTGATTTCAGCAAATTACCTGTTGCCGCCTTATATGGTAAAGCCGGGCCGCATCCTGACCTTGCCGCAGCCCAGCACTTATTTTGTCAAAAACGGCGACACGATATTCGAGATCGCCCGCGATCATAACGTCGATATGTCAGCCCTGATCCGCACCAACAAGCTGAAGAAACCCTATACGATTTACGTGGGCCAGAGACTGTCTATGCCTGGCAGGCGGCAAGCATCGACTGTCCAGCTTGCGCAGAACAAAGCTGGCGGACAACAAACATTCAAGCTGAAAAAGCCCACCGTCGACACCATGATCCCGGCCCGGAATAAACCTGCGAAGAATAAACCGGCGAAACCACAGATTGTCGACGCCGCTCCGCCACGCCGTTCAGGCGGACGGTTTGTCTGGCCGGTGAAGGGACGTTTGTTGTCGCGCTTTGGCCCCAAGAAGGGTGGGCTTTATAATGACGGTATCAATATCTCCGCCAAACAGGGTGAGCCGATGTTGGCGGCGGAAAATGGCGTTGTCGCCTATGCCGGAAATGAATTACGCGGCTTTGGCAATCTGTTGCTGATCCGTCATTCAGGTGGCTGGATGACGGCCTATGCTCATGCCGACAAACTTGTGGTCAAACGTGGCCAGAAGGTCAACAAGGGCCAGATCATTGGTCACGCAGGCACCAGTGGCAGTGTGAGCAAACCCCAGGTCCATTTCGAAATCCGCAAAGGTAACAATGCGGTTAATCCCCTGAAGTACCTTACTGCAAGCAACGGCCAGCGCCGCCCGGTGACGTTAGCTTCAAACTAATCTCGACAACTGCAAAATTATTCTTCAGATCAGTCCAGGTTCTGGCCCAATCGTCCGGCCAGGTCCTGAATATATTGCCAGGCGACACGACCCGATCGTGAGCCGCGTGTCATGGTCCATTCTTTGGCTTCGGTATGCAGGGTTTCAATGCTCACATCCAAACCATAGTGAGCCGCATAGCCCTCAATCATCTCGAAATATTCGTCCTGGCTGCAGGCATGGAAACCAAGCCAAAGGCCAAATCGATCTGACAAAGAGACTTTTTCCTCGACTGCTTCTGCCGGGTTGATCGCCGTGGAACGTTCATTTTCGATCATGTCGCGTGGCATTAAATGGCGACGGTTGGATGTGGCATAGAAGATGACGTTGTCCGGGCGGCCCTCAATGCCGCCTTCGAGGACGGCTTTCAGGGATTTATAGCTGGCATCGTCGCTGTCGAAAGACAAATCATCGCAAAAAAGGATGCAACGACGCCCGGTTGCCGTCAGCAGGCCGAGAAGCCGCGGCAGGGTGGGGATGTCTTCGCGATGGATCTCCACCAGCACCAGGGCACCGGCGGTTTGCTGGTTTATTTGGGCGTGGATCGATTTGACGAGGGAGCTTTTACCCATGCCACGGGCTCCCCACAGCAGGGCGTTATTGGCCGGCAAGCCATCCGTAAAACGCTTTGTATTGTCAAAAAGGATGTCCCGAACCCGGTCAACCCCCCGCAAAAGGCCAATTTCAACGCGGTTAACGCGCTGAACAGGCTTCAGGGTTGTATCCTCGGCATGCCAGACAAAGGCATCAGCTGTGCTGAGATCAAGTGCTTCAGGCACGGGCGGTGACATACGCTCAAGGGCGTTGGCAATCCGTTCGAGAACGGGGAACAGGTCTTTTTCTGGCATGGTTTCCGGTTAGGTTGGTGCTTCGGGATAACGGCGCGCGACATTATCACATCGGGGCCGAAGATCAATGTTGTGTTTTTCATTCATAAACCGCAGAAAACCGCCTTGTAACGGTTTGCAAAGTCACCACATGCCGTTATAGTCCGGCAAATTTTCCAGGGTGGGATTTCCCCGCCTGTTATTCCTTTATGGGGACGCAATATGTTCATTTCTCCGGCCTTTGCACAGGCTGCCGGTGGTGCTTCTGGTGGCGGCAGTATGCTGACACAACTTATGCCGCTGGTCCTGATTTTCGCCGTATTCTATTTCCTGCTGATCCGTCCGCAGCAAAAGAAGGCCAAAGAGCATAAAGCCATGATCTCGGCCGTACGCCGTGGCGACAAGGTCGTCACCGCTGGTGGCATCATGGGCAAGATCACCAAGGTTCACGATGATGACCGCGCCATGGTTGAAATCGCCGAAGGTGTGAAAATCGAAGTCGTGCAATCCACGTTGACCGCTGTTATGTCGAAAAGTGAGCCTGCTGATGGCGGCTCCGGCAAAAAAGGCGATGACAAAAAAGATGATTCTTCAAAAGATGATTCATCAGAAGACCGCGAGGGTGCCGTCAAAAAACCAGGCGGTTTGCTTGGTGGCCTTCTCGGTGGCAAAAAGTAAACTGGTTCGGGGCTGACGATGCTGTATTTTTCCAACTGGAAGATAACCCTGATTGCGCTGGTTTCAGCGGCGGGTATCTTGTTCACCCTGCCGAATTTCCTTGACCGTTCCACGGCTGAGGGCCTGCCGGACTGGGTGCCGCACAAACAGATAAACCTTGGCCTTGATCTTCAGGGCGGGTCTCATCTGCTGCTTGAGGTCGACACTGATGCCGTTGTGCTGGAACGACTGGAGAACCTTGTTGAAGGGGCCCGGGCCGACTTGCGCAAGGAACGGATTGGATACAGTGGTGGCCTTGGTGTCACGGATGGCTCGAAAGTTCTGGTGCGTGTGCGTAAACCAGAACAAATGGAAAAAGCTCAGGAAATTGTCAATGGGCTTGGCAATGTCATGACACCCAATGCCATGGGGCAGGGTGGTGGTCGGGACATCGAGGTAGAAGTTCTGGATGGTAACGTCCTTCAGATTACCATGACGGAACAGGCAATACTGGATCGAAAGCGGGCTGCGGTGGAACAATCCATTGAAATCGTCCGTCGCCGGATTGACCAGACCGGCACGCGTGAGCCGACCATTCAGCGTCAGGGTGATGACCGTATCCTGATCCAGTTGCCAGGTGTCAAAGACCCCGATCGTATTAAACGTCTGCTGGGCAAAACCGCCAAAATGGTTTTCCGCTTCGTCGACATCAAATCAAACGTTGCCGATGTTCTGCGGACAGGTCGTGTGCCGCCGGGCTCAGAACTTCTTGAACAAGAAGCAAAAGAGGCCGGAGGGTCTGCGCGTCAGTATCTGGTTCGTAAGCGGGTCATGGTCAGCGGTGAATCCCTTGTCGATGCGGATGCCACCTTTGATCAAGGTCGCCCGGTCGTCAGCTTCCGTTTCGATTCCGTCGGTGCCAAGAAGTTCGCCGATGCAACATCCAAAAATGTGGGCCGTCTTTTTGCCATTGTTCTTGATAACAAAGTGATCAGTGCGCCGGAGATCCAGAGCCCAATTCTCGGTGGCTCCGGTATTATTTCCGGCAGCTTTACTGTGCCTGAAGCCAATGATTTGGCTGTTTTGTTACGCGCTGGTGCCTTGCCCGCACCGTTGAAAATTCTGGAAGAACGCACCGTGGGTCCTGACCTGGGTGCCGACAGCATTCGGGCCGGTAAAATAGCCAGTGGCCTCGCCTTTATTATAGTGATGGTCTTCATGGCCATGTTCTATGGCCGCTTCGGGTTTGCTGCTGATGCCGCCTTGTTGGTCAATATGGCTTTGATTGGTGGTGCCCTCAGCATCCTGCAGGCAACACTGACACTGCCGGGGATTGCAGGAATTGTCTTGACCATCGGTATGGCCGTGGATGCCAACGTGCTGATCTTTGAACGCATCAAGGAAGAAGCCCGCTTGGGTAAAACACCTTTTGCCGCCGTTGATGCCGGGTACAAACGCGCTCTGACAACCATTATCGATGCCAACGTAACCACCTTGATCGCGGCTGTTCTGCTGCTGCAATTTGGTTCCGGGCCGGTCAAGGGCTTTGCCTGGACCTTGGCCATTGGCGTTGTGACATCCATGTTTACTGCGGTGACGTTGACACGTTTGCTGGTCGCCCTGTGGCTACGCCGTGCCCGTCCCACACAGTTACCCATATAGGAGCCGGATCATGCAATTACGTCTTGTCCCGGAAAAAACCAACGTCAAGTTTATGGCCATGCGCAAGATGGCGTTCGTTTTTTCTCTCGTCTTGATCCTCGGCTCTATCGGTTTGTATTTTGGCAAAGGCCTGAACTACGGCATCGATTTCGAGGGCGGAATTCTGATGGAGGTTGGCTCCAGCCAGCCCGTTGATATGGCCAAAATGCGCAGGGCCACATCAGGCCTGGGCCTGGGCGAAGTTGCCCTGCAAGAATTTGGTCGTAATACAGAAGTCCTTATCCGTGTTGAACGCCAGCCCGGTGATTCCTCTGCCCAACAAAAAGCTGTCGATGCGGTGAAAGCCGCTTTGGCCAACAAAATTGATGGCGAATTATCATACCGTCGGGTTGAATTTGTCGGACCAAAAGTTTCGGCAGAACTGATCGAAGCCGGTACCATGGCCATGTTGCTGGCGGTGACGGCCATGCTGATCTACATCTGGTTCCGATTTGAATGGCAGTTCAGTATTGGCGCCGTGCTGGCGCTGGTGCATGACGTTATTCTGACCATTGGTGTCTTTTCGATAATGGGTCTGGAATTCAACCTCTCGATTATTGCTGCGATCCTGACGATCATTGGTTATTCCATGAATGATACCGTGGTGATCTATGACCGGGTGCGCGAGAACCTGCGTAAATTCCGGACCATGCCGTTGGACGAGTTGCTGGACCGAAGTGTTAATGAAACCCTGGCCCGCACGGCCATGACGTCGGCGACCACATTGCTGGCTCTGATCACACTGTATCTGTTTGGCGGCGAAGTCATTCGTGGCTTTACCTTCGCCATGATGTGGGGCGTTGTTGTCGGGACATATTCGTCCGTCTTCGTAGCGGGGCCATTACTGTTGTACTTTGGTGTCCGCCGCAACGATGGGGATGATGCTACCGAAGGTGATGCGAAAGCCATTGAGTCGGCCAGCTAGTCAGCCAGATAGTCTAACGTCATGGATATCACCCCGCTCATTCCCGCCGGGCGTCAACTGATCCACAAATACGGCAATGGCGATTTTGTCATTGCTGAAGTGCGCCATTCAGGTTCGGTGCTGGTCTGCCAGCAAGAAACCTTGCCCCTGGGCATCGAGACAATCGCCGACTTGACATTGGATCATCTCGAGCCTCTGAAGACAGCCGAGCCGTCCGTGGAGCTTTTATTGATCGGTTGTGGCAAAACCATGGGCTTTATCGAAGATGACATCCGCCAGGGCCTGAAATCCTGGGGCATTGGTCTCGAATCCATGGACACGGGTGCAGCCTGTCGGACCTTCAATGTGTTATTGTCTGAAGAACGAAGGGTTGCGGCGGCAATGATTGCGGTAGATTAGGCAAAGGTAAAAAAAATTTTATAGACCAGCTACTTCCACAAGAGTCGTCCCGTCTAGTCGTTGGCGTTCATGGTTTTGGTCAACCGCCTTTTGAACTTCAGGCGGCACGACCAGTTCATTGTTAAATTCAGGCAACATCCGTAACGAATTGAACCATGTATTTACCCTAGGATGCAAACGTTCAAGGGGGTAGCCGCAGCGCACCAGTCTATTCAGATAGATGACCCAGGCGATATCCAGAACCGTAATTTCTTCACCCATCAAATTTTTGTTGTCAGTCAACAGATCGTTCAGTTCATCAATTGCGGCCCTGAATTTGTTCGTTGAAATGCGGATAGCGTCATCCGTGATGCCAACATCTGCCGCCGTTTCCCAAAATTTCAGTTCTCGTTCCTTGGCTTCGTCAATTTCCCCACCAACCTGGCCCGACCCCCGGTTCCTGTAATTTTGCAGAGTTTCCTTTGAGCGGGGCTCCTTTCCACGGGGGTGCGTGTAGCGGAATGTTAACGTGCGCAAGTCAAGGTGGAGATCGTCCTCGTGACGAAGCAAATCGACAATCTTGTCCTTTTGTATTTGTGGAACAAGTTTCCGTTCCGGGAACCGCTCATCAAGAAGTACGATGATATCGTTGCTCTCAATATGAACTTCACCATCATGAATCAGTGTTGGCACCAGACCCCGTGGATTGATCCCCAAATAATATTCGGAGTAATTGTCTCCCTTCCCAAGATCAAGATGATGAGACGTCCAGTCGATATTTTTTAGATTCAGACAGATTCTGGTTTTCTGCGAACAAGATGACGCCATAAAATGGAAAAGATGCATTCCTTTCCAGTCCAGGACATCTTTGGTCAGAATATCGTTTTCAATCAGACGCATGATCACTCTCCATGGAATATACGCATTAACTATCCACCGCAAAATCCTCGAAGGTAAAGGCCTCGACGCCGCCTTTGACGCCGGCAGCTTCATGGCGGCCCAGGTCGATGGTTTCCTCGCCGCAGATGTCGCGGAAAGTTGACGAGGCGATGACAGGGGTGTTGAGCTTCTTGCACAGGCCTTCCAAGCGCACGACCTCGTTGGCGGCGGGGCCGATGACGGAAAACTCCAGGCGTTCGTCGGTGCCGATGTTGCCGTACATCACCTGACCCACATGCATGGAGACGCCAAAGCGGATTGGTTCGGCCGTTGACCCCGCCACCTTGTCGTTTCGCCTGTTGATCCGGGCAATGGCGTCTCGGGTGGCCGAAAGGGCGGCTCGCGCCATGGCTTGCGGCGGTCGTGTGCCTTCTTCGTAAGGGAAGATGGCGATGACAGCGTCACCAATATAGCGCAAGACCTCACCGCCATGCTCCAGCACCGCCCCGGCGGTATGATCAAAATAATCGTTCAGCATGGCGAGAAACTCTTCCAGTTCCATCTTGTCCGCCAAAGCCGTGGAATCGCGTAAATCACAATACCAGAGCACGCAATCAATGATCCGACCGTCGCCACGTTCCACCAGACCATCCAGCACAAGGCCACCAGAATAACTGCCGAGATAGGAATCAAGGATCGTTCTGGCAAGCTCCATGGTCGTGCGCGATTTGATGGTTAGCGCCAGAGGCAACATCAGGTCGGTGATCATGTCCACTTCGTCATCGGCAAATCCACCAATGCGTTTGGTCGTCAGGGAAAAGGCGACACCTTCCAGACCGGGCGGCAAATCCGCCCAAAGCATACGGCTGTCCCGTCCATAGGAATGGAAATAGACCAGATAGTCCGTGACACCCTGTTCGCGGAATTTGTCGAACAAAGGGAACTCACGTTCCAGGTTCTCGTCTTCAATTTTGTAACGGGCAAAACGAAGGTTTTGGCTGGTGGAATAATAAAATGGGGAATTCTGAAATTCAGACGAGGTGAAGACCGTGCGGGGGACCCTACTGGCGACAACCTTATCCAGTTTTGCCTCCCAGACCACGTCATGGGCACCAATCACCGGGTGCAACAGCATGCCACCGAGGCTAAGTCTGTGGACCGCCACACCACCGGCCACCAGACGCTGCCCAAAGCCTTGTACGACGTCTTCACAACCTGTTTCCGTCAGACCCTGTTCCAAAATCCAGCTATGAATATTTTGCGCCAGTGACTGTGCCATCAATTTCCCACCCATATCTCGTCTCCAGATCATAACCGTGAATTAGGCAAAGCACCCGGGTTTTTGAAATGTTTGTCCAATTGGTCAGATTTGTGTTTCAAAGCGATCCGGAACGGCATAGGGTTTTCTACCGAAAAAAAACGCCTGAAACCGGGCAATCCAACTGATGCATTGGGGGTATCGACATGCCAATTTCAAAACATATATCAACGCGACTAACCAGTATTGTGCTGGCTGGTGTACTTAGCGTTGCGATGACAGCAGCCGCTGTCGCGCAATCAGCCAAAGTCAGCTTTCTGCACATCAATGACGTCTATGAATTTGCCGCCAAACGCGGTGTCGGTGGCATGGCTGAGCTTCAGACCTTGCTGAAGGCGGAACGGGCCAAAGGGCACACGACGATTACCACATTGGGCGGTGATCTGATTTCGCCATCGGTGATGTCGGGTCTGACCAAAGGCACACAGATGATCTCCATGATGAACGCCATTGGTGTTGATCTGGCCGGTCTGGGAAATCACGAATTTGATTTTGGCGATGACGTGCTGAAAATGCGCCTGGCAGAATCAAAGTTTAAATGGCTGGCAACCAACACAATGGGCACCGATGGCAAACCCTTTGCCGGTATGGAAGCCTATGCCATGCGCGAAGTAGGGGGCTATAAAATAGGTTTTTTCTCGTTGCTGACATCGGAAACAAAACATCTTTCCAGTCCAGGCAATGTGAAATTCCTGAATGCCGCCGAAACGGCCAAAAATGCCGTGGCACATTTGCGCAAACAGGGGGCAAACTTTGTTGTTGCCATCACACACCTGGATTTCTCACAAGATCGTGAAATCGCCCGCAAAACCAGAGGCCTGGATGTTATTCTGGGCGGTCATGATCATGATCCGTTGATGGCCTACGAAGGCAAGACACTGATCTTGAAGGCCGGTTATGATGCGCACTATCTGGCCGTTGCCGACCTGACCCTGTCCAGTAAGGAAAAGCGCGGCAAGATGCGTTATTCTTTCCGTCCGGAAGTTCGTTTCCTGACAACAGCAGGCGTCAACCCGGATGCCGAAGTCGGTGCCCTGGCTCACAGTACCCGACTCTTTTCATAACACCAACTCTATCAACGGTTTCCGAGGAATGTTTGGTTTGAATAAAGCCATCATATAGTCGCGGATTTCCAATTCAGACATTTTGACCATGGCTTTTCTGAAGGCATTGAGGCC
>JABIFY010000075.1 GCA_018650465.1 Alphaproteobacteria bacterium | reverse complement strand
GGCCTCAATGCCTTCAGAAAAGCCATGGTCAAAATGTCTGAATTGGAAATCCGCGACTATATGATGGCTTTATTCAAACCAAACATTCCTCGGAAACCGTTGATAGAGTTGGTGTTATGAAAAGAGTCGGGTACTGTGGTCTTCCAGAGAATTTTCGATACCATGGGCGTAGGGCTCCAGGTATTCGTCCTGGTTTGTCAGCAAGAAACCGCGTTGACCGGTTTCTGCGTCTCTCAAATGGCCTAACAGGGCCTGACTTCGTGTTATGACGGTGTGGGTATGCTGAACCTGGCTTTGTTGATCAGCTGCATTTTTTTCGGCAAGCCAAAGAAGGCCGGAATTACTAATTCCAATGAGAGTCAAGAAGCCAAAGACGAGCGTCAGTTTTGCGCGAAGGCCAAATTTCATTTATTCGGATATCCATTGTTCATTTTTTTGTTCAATTGGGCAGTTGTGAACTATCTGTATTTCACCACGGTTGCGAGACAAGTCAAAATGCTTTTTGGAATTGTTGCAGGAAAGGTCTACAGTACTGCACATTGTCACATGGCATCATGATGGATCAACAAGGGGCGGGGCATGTTGAAATTCTATTCAGGTCTAAGCACTGCTGTGAACAGCAAGCAAGCGGCAGCGGAGTGTATCGAACTGGCCTTGGGGGACGGGGCGGCCGATTGTAATCTGCTCGTCATTCATTCTACCGTAGGGCATAATTTTGCTCAGGCACTGGCGGCGGCAAAGGCGGCCTGCCCCGAGGCGCAAATCGTGGGCTGCAGTGGGGCTGGGGTGATTGGTCGGGAAGGTGTCAGCGAAAATATGCGGGCAATGGCGATGATGGCCGTGAAGGGCACGGAATTATCGGTTGCCGCAGCTGACGGGTTGAAGAGTGAGAATTCAATGTCCGTTGCGCAAGGGGTGGCTGGCGAACTCAAGGCTGCCAGCGACAACATATCAATCATTTATTGCCTGACGTCGGGACTTGATGTGCGCGGCGACGAAGTCATTGCCGGTATTGAAAGTGTGTTCGGCCCGGATATCCCGATTATTGGCGCGACAGCGGCTGATAACGGCAAAGCCGCCAGAACTTTTCAGTTTCACAATGATCAGGTCATGGAAGATGGCATTGTGCTGGTTGGTTTCGCCGACCCGACGCTGGAATTGGTCTTAGGCGTACATCATGGTTCGGTGCCGATGGAAGGCATGGCCATGGAAGTCACCAAATCAGAGGCCAACCGAATATTGGAACTGGATGGCAAACCTGCCTGGCCAGCCTTGATGAGCAAAGTTGGCTTGCCTGTCGAGACGCCCCCTGCTGAATGCATGGGCATATCCGGTCTGGGTATCGGCCTTGAGACGCCGGAGCGCGAGGCTTACGACAATCCGCAAGTTCTGCGCGCAACCTTCGAAGTCAGTGAGGACAATCAAACTTTTTCCTGGCCGACAACCTGCCCCCAAGGCAGCAAGGTCGTGCTTATGCAACGGGATGAAGATCTTATTTTCGATGGCGTTGATCGCATGACATCGCGCATGAACGAGGCCTTTGACGGGCGCAAACCGGAGGCGGTTTTTCATGCTGACTGTATGGCCCGTGGTCGCCTGACTTTTGACCGGGTATTGAAAGACGAGATTATGGCCAAGATCCAGCATCCGATTTGCGGTGGTGAGAAAGTTCCGTGGTTGGGTGTCTATGGTTACAGTGAATATGCGCCCATTGCCGGGCGCAACGAATTTCACAGCTTTACAACATCGGTGTTCTCGCTTGTGCGCAAGGCGGATGCCTGAGGCATTTTTCTGAATACGTATGACAGATTTGACAAACAAACGTAGCTACGAAGAATTACAGGCAATTTGTGAACGGCTGGAGGCTGAAAGTGGTCGCCATCTGGTCATCCAGCGTGATCTTAGCCGAACCAAGGACCGACTGGATCGCGAATTGATGCGTTTCAAGGCCATCCAGAAATATATCTCTGACGGCCTGGAAGTGGCGAACGTTGCTGACTTCAACGTACTCACTCTGGAATCGATTATCGAGGCCTTTGAATTTGAAGTGGCCCTGGTCCTGCGCACAACAAATGATCCCTCAAGTCTGGTCGCTGCTGGTGAATTTGGATTTGATGACCCGCCAGGGTTGCTACCCTTTTCTATCGACTGGATTGATCCGGCAGAGACCCGGATTTTTGATGCCTCGGACGCCTTGCTGGAAAACTGGCGGGAATTGCAGTTGGCCCAGGCAATCGTCAGTCCTTTGACCGACAAATCGGGTAATTTCAACGGGGCTGTTCTGGCCGGAATTACCCTTGAAAGTGCCGACTTTTTTGAACCCATAACCGAAGAACATAAATCTGCCTTTTCAGTATTGGTGCAACAGGCCAGCGCCCTGTGGACCAACCGTGAACTGAACGAAGATATTAAATCTCATAACGAACGGCTGGTGGACCTGACATCATCTTACAGCCGGTTCGTGCCCTTTCAGTTTCTCGAATTGCTGAACCGCGAGAGCATTGAAGAAATTGGCGCGGGCGACGCAGCTGGTCTCGAAATGAATGTCTTGTTTGCCGACATTCGTGGCTTCACGACTATGTCTGAAAAACTTGGGCCGCAAGGGGCCTTTGCCATGCTCAACGAATTTCTGGCCGTCGTTGAACCGGCGATCGAACAGGAAAACGGCTTCGTCAACCAGTATCAGGGCGATGCCATCATGGCCTTGTTTCCGGGCGATGCCGATGCCGCCTTGCGCTGTGCCGTTACCATGTTGAAGGAAACGCAAGCGCTGAATGTGCGCCGTAAAAGCCGGGGCGAAGATGAAATCCGCTTCGGCATTGGAATCACCAGTGGCCCCCTGATGCTGGGGGCCATCGGTGGCGGTCAGCGTCTGGAATCAAACGTGGTAGGTGACACGGCCAACTTGTCGGCCCGCACGGAAAGCATGACCAAACTGTTCGGGGCACAGATCCTGTTCACCAGCCACACCATGGAACGCCTGATAGACCCCGGGAAGTTTGAAATTCGTGAACTGGATCAGGTCGTTGTTGTGGGGCGCGAAACGGCGGTTACAGTCTATGAACTCATGGACATGAATGCCCCAGACCTGAAAACCCAGAAACAACAAATCCAGGCCCAATTCGAAAAGGGCCTTGAGCATTATCGTATCGGCGAATTCTTGCCCGCCTGCAAACGTTTTGAAGCCTGCGTCGCCCTGGCCCCCGATGATCAGGCCGCCGCACTTTATATCGAACGCTGCCGGGGTTTTGTAGAAAACCCGCCGGTGGGCGGCTGGAATGGCTTGACGGTGCTAGGTCAAAAGTAGGGAGCGCGGTCGTCATTCTGGCGTCGTGCTTTGCACGCAATTGCGTGACGGCCAGAATCCATAATGAGTTGCTATGTCTTTACTGCCCTATGGATTTTGGCCTTCGCCAGAATGACGATTTTCTTTTCCGCCATCCAGATACAAATCCCTGAGCGCATTTTTCTGAATTTTGCCGATGGCCGTTTTGGGCAGGTCGTCGACGATCTTGATGATCTTGGGCAGTTTGAAGCGGGCGAGGTTGGCTTCGCAATAGGCCAGTAGATCGTTTTCTTCGGCCTGGATACCGTTGCGCAAACAGATATGAGCGGCGAGAATTTCGCCCCAGGTGTCGTCGGGCACACCAAAGACCGCGCATTCTGCCACAGCGGGATGTTCGTGCAGGACATTTTCGATTTCCCGGGGGTAGATATTTTCACCGCCGGAGATCACCATATCTTTTGATCTGTCCACCAGGCTGATATAGCCGTCCTCGTCCATCACACCAAGATCGCCGGTACAACCCCAACCATTTTTGAACCAGGCCCTGGTTTGTTCTGGATCATTGTAATAACCCAGCATGTTGTGATCGCCGCGACTGGCGATTTCTCCAACTTCGCCCGGCGGCAAAACATTTCCCTCGGGTGACAGGATGGCGACGTCGATGCCCCTTGGGGCCTTGCCTAATGTGGCAACCCGGTCGGGGGCGAGATCGGCGCGAAACATGGACAGGGGGCAGCTTTCTGTTTGCCCATAGTTATTGGCCAGTTCCAGACCAGGGAAGCGTTCGATGAGTTCATCCAGCAGGGCTGGTGGCATGGCAGAGCCGCCATAGGCGATTTTTTGCAAGGTACCAAAGACCTGTTCATCAAAGGCCGGATCGTTCAATAGCATCACGATTTGTGTTGGCACCAGAAATGCAGCCGTAATGTGATGGGTGCGGACCGCCTCCAGAAAAGCGACGGCACTCCATTTGGGGATCAGCACAGCCGTGCCGCCCTGCAAGACCACGGGCTGGTACCAGACAAACAGGCCAGCCGTATGAAACAGGGGTGTCGTAATGGCGGCGATGTCAGTTTCCAGCACGTTCTGTTCGTCGGCACCGACAAAGCTGGAAATCAGCCGGGCCCGGTGGTCAACGGCGGCTCCCTTTGGGAAGCCGGTTGTGCCGCCGGTGAAGGTGATGCCAAACATATCTGATCCGGCAATTTCAATGTCGGGGCTTGAGTTCGGTGTCTGGTCAATTAGCTCAGCGAATGTCGTCAGGTCGGGTGGCGTCGGGCATTCACGGGTGATGTCATCAATCACAATCAAATGCACCACAGCCGGGCATTTTGAAATTGCCGCCCGGGCAATGTGTGCAAAAGGGGCTTCGACGAACAGGGCTTCGCTGTCTGACTTGTTCAGCACATAAGCCAGCTCATCGGCGATATAGCGGGTGGACGTGTGTACCAGGACATGACCGGAACGGGCCGCTCCGTAATAGATAAGGGCATAGGCGGGCACATTCCGCGCCATGATGGCGACCTTTGATAACCTGTTCAAACCAAGCGCCAACAAGGCATTGGCAACCCTGTTGGCGTGGGCATCCATCGCCGCATAACTGAGTTGTTCATTGCCACAGATCAGGGCTGTCTTTTCCGGCAAGCGGGTTGCCGTGCGGGCCAGGACATCACCTGTGACCTCTATGTCCGGCCAGCCCAAACCCTGTTCAATTTTATCCTGGTTGCTCATGGCCGAATGATGGTCGAAAGATCATATTGTTTGCAAGCCCTATTGTTGGGGTATCCAACATTTATGTTTGATATTATCTGGCACTGGCTCGGATGGCGTGCCGGAAAATCAACCAGAACAAGGACATGGCAATTATGCCTTCGACCCCCATGATGACCAGGGCCGGCCCGGTACCCAGCCAGTCGGACATATAGCCCAGCACGGCAAAGCCGATGGGGGCTGAGCCTATGCAGAAGGTCAGAATGCCCAGCATGCGACTGCGCTGGTCTGGTGGTGACAACCGGTAAGTAATCATGACTTGTGTGGCGGCAAAAAAGCCAGCGCCAAAGCCGGCAACAATAATACCGGTGACGACCCAGGCTACGTCCTGGCCTGTGCCCATAATGAGAATCCCGATCATGCAGACAGATACACCGCCACCGTAGGCCACCCAGACCTGACCAATCGTTTTACTGCGTCCGGCCAGCACGGCCCCGATCATGGCGCCGATGCCCTCGGTTGCCGCAATCATGCCAACACCATCCGGCGTCAGATGCAGGGTCTGTATGCCAATGACCGGGATCAGGGCGGTAAAGGGAAAGCCGAACAGGTTAAAGATGATGGTGATGGAAAATGCCGCCAGAATATCGGGACGGGTACGGGCAAAGCGGAAACCGGCAAGGATTTCCCGAAACAGGCTTGCGGTTGCCTTTTGCAAATTCTTGCTGCGCGACATCAGGCGCAGGGCCAGCACCAGGGACAGGAAATACAGGGTCAGGGTCAGGGCCAGAATGCCACTGATGCCCAGGGTTGCCATTAACAGCCCACCGGTTAATGGTCCAAGCGCCCTTGTCATGGTGTTGCTGGCCGCATCAAACGACAAGGCGCGGGCCAACAGGTCAGGTCCGGCAAGCTCCCCGATCAAGTTTCGTCGGGCCGGAAAATCCGTCGTCCAGTAAAAACCTGCAAAGATACTTGCCATGGCCAAATGCCACAATTCCAGCCAACCACTTGTCGTCAACCAAAGCAGAACGCCTGAGGTCAGAAACATGAAGGTCAGCGACCAGCGCAGCACATTTTGTTGCCCAAAGCGGTCCACCAGCGCACCGGTGACGGGTCCAAACAGAGCAAAGGGGATGAAGCGCATCAGGGTAAAGGATGTGACGAGGAATGCCGAGCCGGTCAGATCAAAGACATAAATGCCAAAGGCCAACATCTCCAGCCAACGCACGATACCGGAACATATGCCGATCAACCAAACGCGGCGAAAGTTTGCATTGCCCGACAGGAAACTGAAGAGGGATGCAGGCGGATTGTTTGCCAGATCAAGGGTCACTTATTAACGCTTCTTGGCAGGGCTGCGGCAAAGACAGTCTTCAGCATTTGCCACCTGAAAGAACGCCATAGGACTTGTAGATGGCCGAAAAAGACTCTTTCGCGTTGCCCGCAGCGACGGCTGACCGCAGACGGTCTGACAGCTCACGCGATCCATAGTCTTTGGCGATCCTGAGATGGGTGGCGATCTTGCGAACTTCGATTCGTTCCCCGAGCCGACTTCGCCAATCTACCTTGATCATGGAAGAACCGGAGGCAGGCGTTTCAAAGGCATCAATAACGACATCACTAATGAAAAAGCCATCGATCCGGTTCCGGTCCAGCATGGCGACCATGGATTGGCTATTGCGGATACGATGTGGAATCAAATCAAATTTATTGCTGTAAAGTTTGTCCAGAAATCCGCTCGCCACAAAGCCGATATTTTTGCCTTCAAGATCAGCAAGGTTTTTGATGCCAGATTTTGCCGACGTCAGCACGATAATTCGGCTGCAACCGATAATGCCCAGTGAGTCGGTATTCTCCAGCAGCCTGGACACAGCACCAGTGATAATTAATTGTGCTGATCCATCCGCTATCGCCTTCAGGGACCTGGGAATTGGTAACATTTGTGTCGTAACGTCAATGCCGCTCTCAGCCTGAATGAAATCCATACTACGGGCAAAGATACCGTCAAATCCATTGGACGTGCTGTTCCCGAAGGGCTTGAAATCAAGCAGCGCAAATACCGGTTTTGTCGTCTGGGCCTGTGCAACATTCGTCATTAATCCCGTGACCAGGATAATGAGCAGACGGTTGAACAGACTGGACATGTGGAACAATATTCCCTTGTCGCGATGAAGATGTTTTTCGGTATCAAAGCATTAGTCAATTCGTTCACATTTGCCAATAATCCACTTGATCCATGACCGATGCAAGTTTTCTCGACGCAACTGTCTAATAAGACCTTGGCAGTCCCATCACTTTCTCGCCGATATAACTGAGAATAATCTCCCGGTTGACCGGTGCCGTGCGCATCAAGCGGACCATGGGGTAAAGCTCATAAATACCATAATCCTCGGTGAAGCCATTGCCGCCGTGGGCCTGCAGGGCCGCATCGACCGCCTGGATGCCAGCTTCGGCACCGGCATATTTTGCCATGTTGGAAGCCTCGCCTGCGGGCAGGCCCTGGTCATATTGCCAGGCCGCCTGGCGCATCATCAATGAGGCCATTTCAACCTGTGTTTTTGCGGCGGCCAGTGGGTGCTGCACCCCCTGGTGGCTGCCAATAGGCACATCAAACACTTCCCGTTCCGAGGCATAAGCAACGGCTTTTTCCAGAGCAAAGCGACCGATGCCACAACACAGGGCAGCCACCAGAATGCGTTCCGGGTTCAGACTGTCAAACAGAATGTCGAAGCCCCTGCCAACCTCGCCAATGACATTTTCCAGGCCGAGATCAACCTCGTCAAAAAATATCGTGAACTGGCTTTCCGGTATAGGCAGATTGATATCAATGGGGTGGCGTTCCACGCCTTTGGCGTTGAGGTCGACAATGAACAGGGTGAAGCCATCTGTCTTGCGTTTAACCTCGCCATGCGGCGTGGTGCGGGCCACAACCAGGGCATAGTCACAGACATCGGCTCCGGTAATGAAAGTCTTGCTGCCGGACATGGAAAAGCGATTGCCGTTCGCCCGTGCCAGGGTATTGATCTTGATGGAATTGGTGCCCGCTGTGGCTTCTGTGATGGCAAAACAGAAATTGATTTCACCGCGACAGGCGGCTGGCAACCAGCGCTGTTTTTGATCTTCGCTGCCGTGGTCGGCGATGGGGGCAAGGGACATGGTGGGGCCAACGACCAGCATCAGCATGGGGATGCCTGCGTTGGACATGCCTTCCATCAGCAAGGTCATTTCCATCATGCCCAGGCCAGCGCCGCCATATTCTTCCGGAATCATGGCGCCCAGAAAACCATCCTCGGCCATCTGCTGCCACATCTCGCGCGGAAACTCGTGGCAACGGGCCTTGGCCATCCAGTAATCATGACCGTAAGTCCGGGACAGTTGTTCACCGTAACCATAGATCATGCGCTGTTCGTCACTCAGGTTAAAATCCATGTGGGATATCCTTACAGGCCATTATTTCAGGTCATCATTACAGGTTTATATTTGAAGTCTTCTGGCCGGTTTAAATGCAGGGAAATGTTATCGAAACAGTTGTTCCTTCGCCGACTATACTCTTAATCTCTAGTTGTCCATCATGGGCATCCACAAGGGATTTCACAATAGAAAGCCCCAGACCCGTGCCGTGCCGTGCCTTGTGAGGGTCAGATTCTGCCTGCACAAATGGTTCTGTGATTGAGGCAAGCTTGTCTTCGGGAATGCCCGTGCCGGTGTCCTGGATTGAGAGGCACAGTCTGTTGCCACTGGCATATGCGGAAATGGTGATGGAACCTCCGCGCCCGGTAAACCGGGTGGCATTGGAGAGCAAATTAATCAGGATCTGGGCGATCGACCTGCGATCCGCATTCAGTGATGGCAGATTTGTGGCAATGTTGGTTGCAAGTTCAATGCCGCCGTTGGTGGTCGCCAGTTCAACCTGCTTCAGGCACTCCGGTATCAAATCCCGAAGGTCGATCATTTCCTTGTCGAAGGCGCGTTTGCCAGCCTCTATCGCCGCAATATCCAGAACATCATTGACCAGGGTCAACATATGCTCGCCACTTCGGAAAATATCATCCGAATACTCGGTATATTTGGCGGACCCCAGCGGACCAAAGATTTGCTTGCCCATGATTTCGCTGAAGCCGAGAATTGCGTTGAGGGGGGTGCGGAATTCATGGCTCATGGTTGCCAGAAATTCTGACTTGGCCTGATTAGCCCTTTCAGCGTCAGCCAAAGCTTCATTCAGAGCCTTTTCGGCCTTTTTGCTCTCGGTAATGTCGATGACTGTCCACAGGATCGGCTCCATATGATCCATCTTGATGTTGTCCGTTGAAAAGGAACAATCGATCAAGGTGCCGTCCTTCGCCCGCAGTTGCCCGATAAAGTTTCGCACCCGACCCTCTGACTGATGGATCGCCAAAAGCTGGTCACGGTCATTAATATTTGGCCAGGTACCAAATTTCAGAGAGGATTTGCCAATAACATCCTCACGCTGGAACTTCAGGGTGTTCAACCAGGCTTCGTTGACATCCAGATGTTCACCTGTTGATGGCTCCACAAGGGCGACCAGGTTGGGGTTGGCATGAAAAGCCAGTGAAAACAAATCCCGGGACTGGTGCAATTCATTTTCCAGGTTCTTGCGTATCGTAATGTCAGTGGCGGTGCCCTCATAAAACATGGCCTCGCCGCTGTCATCGCGGATCAGATGGGCATTCTCGCTTATCCAGATCTTTTCGCGGGTTTTGTGCCGATATATTTCAGATTCAAAATTGCTAACCCGTCCCTGTGTTTCCATGATTCTGGTAAATTCTTCCCGCCGTCCGGGTTCCACATACCAGTCCTGTGAGGTGACCTTCACTGCGGCCAATAATTCCGCTTCACTTTCATATCCGTTCAGTTTGACCATTGCGGGATTGACGCGCAGTGCGTGACCATCGAGGTCAGACCGGTACATGCCCTGCGTGGCGTTCTCGAAAATGGATCGGTAATCCTTTTCAGTTGTCCGCATGGCTTCTTCGGCGGCCTTGCGTTTGGAGATATCTTCTATGGCTGAAATAATTTTTTGTGGTTTGCCAGCTTTATCATGGACGACCGACAACCAGATATTGACCCAGATGGCATGCCCGTCTTTGTGCAGGTAGCGCTTCTCCCGCGAGAAACTCTTGATTTCCCCATTCATCAATCGTTTGTTCTTTTCCGCAGCCTCCTTTTTTTCAGAGTCACTGGTGACATCGAAGGATGACAGTTTTAACAGTTCCTCGCGGCTGTAACCGAGCATTTCGCAGAACCGGTCATTCACGTCCAGCCACATCGGATTTTTTGGGTCCACCGCCCGGATGGCCATGCCAATGGCATCCTGATCGAAGGTCGTGCGGAACATTTCTTCCGCATCTTCCAGCGCCTTCGCTTGGGTCGCCAGGACACTGGTCAGTTCTTGATTGGCCAGGCGCAGGGCTGCCAATTCGTCTTCAGGGTCCTGTGGCGATTTGCGGGGCATCTTGCGTGACTACCGGATCGTTTAAAGGGTGCGGGTTATCTGGGCTAAAATTCTGCCTTTGCCAGTTTCGGGCATTTGTGGTTTTGATGACGTGTATATCTTTACTTTGCACCAGATAAATCGACTTATCCACCCGGCTTGAAAGGGCGTTGTTAACTTCCGATAAAATTTGCCTTGCGCTTTTCGATGAAGGCTGTGATGCCTTCGTTGAAATCAAGGGTGCCTGCACTGGCGGCGAAGGCGGCCTCTTCGGCTTTGAGCTGCTCGGCAATGGCCGTGTCGTGGGCCGCATTGATCAGGCGTTTGGTATGGCCCAAGGCGTGGGTCGGGCCGCTGGCCAGGCGTTGCGCCAGTTTGGCTGTTTCGGCCTTCAGGTCATTGGTGGCTACCATGCGATTGATCAGGCCCGCGTCTTTGGCCTCGGCGGCGGAAAAGTTATCGCCCAGCATGGCAATTTCCATGGCCTTGCGCACACCGACAATGCGCGTCAGGGAATGGGTGGACCCGCCATCCGGGCTGGCTCCGATGCGGATATAGGCCAGGGTGAAGGCGGCGCTTTCAGCGGCAATGGCCAGGTCACAGGCCAGCATCAAGCTCAGGCCAAATCCGGCCACGGCCCCGTCCACACTGACGATCACCGGCTTGTCCATGGTTTTGATTTTCTTGACCGTACTGTGGACCGCATCAAAGACACCCAGCAGGTTTTCCTGGGCGACCTCAACGCCTTCATCAAGCCAGCCCTTGAACATCATCAAATCACCCCCGGCCATGAAATGATCACTGGAACTGGTCAGCACCACACAGCGCGCATTGGGATCGCTGGCCGCCTTGTCGACGGCAGCAACCAGACCTTCCGTCAGGTCTTTGTTCAGGGCATTCAAGGCCTTTGGCCGGTTCAGACTGATCGTGGCGACGGCATCCTTGACGTTATAGAGAACGGCATCATTTGGCATGGGGGCCTCCTGGCTTTGCATTTTAATGGAGCAGCGTAGCAACTTATACAGTCCTGCCAAGACCTTGAACGTGAAGCTTGACTCTGTGCCTGAGTCGGAATAGAACAAAACAAGAACATTTCTTGTATATCAAATGGGACATATTCCCTGACAAAGAAGACGGGAGAACCAGCAATGGCTTCTGAGGTGAAGGCTATACAGAAGGTGGATGAAGACTTGCCTCTGAAGGATCAAGTCCTTGCGACTTTGCGGGCCAAAATCGGGGCCATTGAAAAGGTGGGCAAGCTGGGTGGTGCTGTCAGCACGACACCTTTGGCCCTGACCCCTGATCTGGATGCGATTCTGCCTGATGGCGGCCTGGCGCGTGGCGCCCTGCACGAAGTTGTAGGACCACCGGGTGCCCAGGGGGCCGCTGCGGGATTTGCTGCGGCTTTGATGGGGCTGGCAGCAAAAGACATATCTGATTCAGGGGGCGGCGTGGTGCTGTGGTGCCGGCGTCATTATGACGGCCAGGAAAATGGCGAACTCTATGGTCCGGGTCTGGCTGCCTTCGGTCTGGGGCCTGAACGTTTGCTGGAGGTCCGGGCCGGGCGCGATCATGACATTCTGTGGGCCCTGGAAGAAGGCCTGCAAAGCACCGCCTTGTGCGCCGTGCTGGGCGAGGTCAGTGATCTCAGCTTTACCGCCAGCCGTCGTTTGCAACTGGCCGCCGAAGCTCGCGGGGTGCCTGCCCTGGTGTTACGCCATAACAGCCAGAGCCATGCGGTGAGTGCGGCCCAGACGCGCTGGAAGGTGACGCCTGCCACAAATGTGACGGCGGGATATGACATGCGATGGAAACTCAACCTGTTGCGCTGTCGCGGGGCAACAGCAGACAGCCAGCTCGAGGACTGGCAGGTGGAGTGGCGGGATGGACGTTTACACGACAGCCGGAACCGGATCAGGACAGCGCCGCGTCGTTTCACTGTGGCTGCCGAAGCTGGCCAGCGATCGCGTTACCCGACAGAACCCGGCCTGGCGGTCTGATCCCATGGCGGTCGTCATGGCATCTCATGGCGGCATCCGGCTGGCGGCGGTGAACCCGGCGGCGGCAACGGCGGGGCTGGAACCTGGCCTGACTCTGGCCGCAGCCCGGGCCGTGTTGCCCGGCCTGGAAACGGTTGAAGCCGACCCTCACCGCGATGCGGAAACCCTCTCACGCATTGCCGACTGGTGCGGGCGTTATACGCCGTGGACATCGCCGGAACCCCTGGGCTTGTCTGTCAACGGGGCAGCCAACGGATCTGGCGTGTGGCTGGATATCACCGGCTGCGCTCATCTGTTTGACGGCGAAGGGGCCTTGCTGAAAGATTTATTGCGCAACATCAAACGCCAGGGCTTCCATGCCCGTGTGGCCCTCGCCGATACACCGGGTGCAGCCTGGGCGCTTGCCCGATTTGGTGTCTCGAAAAAACCTGGCGAACCTGAAATTGTTACGCCCGGCGGTCATCGTCTGGCCCTGAAGGTTTTGCCGGTGGCTGCCTTGCGCCTTGCCACTACCGTTGTGGATGGCCTGGATCGTCTGGGCCTGCGCCGAATCGGCGATCTCTATGATTTGCCCCGCGCACCTCTGGTGGCCCGCTTTGGGCAAGACCTCGCCCTGCGTCTGGACCAGGCCCTGGGCCGGGTGGCCGAACCGGTCTCGCCACGCAGTAGCATCACGCCGTACCGGGTTCGTCTCTCTTTCCCCGAAGCCATCGGTCATCTGGATGATGTGGCCGCCGGTTTGCACCGCCTGCTGGATCGTTTGCGCCAGCGCCTGGCTGATGAACGCCTTGGCCTGCGGCGGGCCGAACTGACACTTTACCGGGTGGATGGTGGTGTTGCCCGTGCGGTTGTTGGCACCAGCCGTCCGGTGCGTGATGTGGCGCACATTGCCCGCCTGTTTGCAGATCGTCTGGATAAACTTGATCTTGGCTTCGGGGTCGAGGTCATGACCATCGCGGCCCCTGTTGTTGAAGCCATGGATGCGACCCAGGTGAACCTGTCCCATGACCTGGCCGCAGATGAACAAACAGCCCAACTGGGTCCCTTGATTGACCGCCTGGAAATGCGTTTGGGGCGGGGCAGTGTGGTGCGTCTGGAAAGCCGGGCCAGTCATGTCCCGGAACGGGCTGGCCTTGCCGTCTCGGCCCTTGATAACCGGGCCGATCTCCGGCATGGCCAGGATATGGCCCCGGCTCTCGATCATCAAACCACTGATGGACGGCCTATGCCCGCCGCCCCTGGTGGTGCCCGGCCTTTACGTCTGTTTCCCCAACCACAAGTCATCGACGCCATGGCCGAAGTGCCTGACGGTCCGCCAGTGATGTTTCGCTGGCGGCGTTTGCTGCACAAGGTCATACACGCTGAAGGGCCGGAACGCATCGCCCCGGAATGGTGGCGCGACACCGCCCCACCCGGCGAAGATCGCAGCCACCTGACCCGCGATTATTACCGTATCGAAGACACCGACGGCCATCGCTTCTGGCTCTATCGTGAGGGACTTTATGACTTGCCCACTATGCCCGGTGCTGTCCCGCCGCCGCCGCGTGTACCCCGGTGGTTTTTGCATGGAGTGTTCGCATGAGGGGGGCTTATATTTACATTATGGCTAACAAGCGGAAGGGCACATTCTATGTGGGTGTCACGTCAGACTTGATCAGGCGAACCTGGCAACACAAGAGCCGGGTAACGGATGGATTTACTGCCCGTTACGGCATCAAGTCTCTGGTTTATTACGAATGTTTTGAAGATATAGCCAACGCCATTATCCGTGAGAAGGTTCTGAAGAAGTGGCGAAGATCGTGGAAGGCCGAGCTGATTTCAGAGTTCAACCCGAACTGGCGTGATTTGTATGGCGACATTCTGGGCCAGCCAGATGGACAACCGGATGTTTGAAGTATTCGAAGCATGGACCCCGCATCAAGTGCGGGGTGACGGAGAGCATACGAATTTCTCACTCCGTCATGCCGGACCCCGATCCGGCATCTACGCGGCTGGATCAGGCACGGCGCGAAAATAAGGAAAAACCATGAGTAACAACATCGCCTATATGGAACTGGAAACCACGACGAACTTCAGCTTTTTGCGGGGTGCGTCCCATGCCGAGGAACTGGTGACGCGGGCGGCGGTGTTGGGGCATTGCGGGGCGGTGGTGGCGGATCGTAATACCCTGGCGGGGGTAGTGCGCGGACATGCGGCGGCGAAACAAAGTGAGTTGCCCTTTGTGCCGGGCTGTCGGCTGGTGCCGGACTATGGACATGAAGGCGGGCCGGATATTCTGACCTTTCCGCGTGACCGGGCGGCGTACGGGCGACTGTCGCAATTGCTGACATTGGGCAACCGGCGGGCACCCAAAGGCGAGTGCTGGTTTGATCTGGATGATCTTTTCGGGCCGGTTTTCGGGGCCGGGCGCGACCAGGTGCTGGTGGTGGTGCCACCTGAAATGCCAACAACAAAAGCCGAGGCCGCCTTTGCCAAAACCCTCAAGACTCTGCGTCGTCGGGCCCATAAGGATGCGGTGATCTGGTTGGCGGCCCGGCATCTCTATCGTGGGGATGATGACGCCCGCCTGGCACGCCTCGAGATCATGGCAATCGATGCAGGCACACCATTGGTGGCCACCAACGATGTGCATGCCCATGACCCGCACCGCCGGGCTTTGCAGGATGTGCTGACCTGTATTCGCGAACATACCATTGTGGCCGAAGCCGGGTTCCGCCTGCAGGGCAATGGCGAGCGGCATTTGAAATCGCCTGCCGAAATGGCCCGCCTGTTTGCCAATTACGAAGAGGCCGTGGCCCGCAGTGCCCAGCTGCCGGGCCTGTGTGATTTCAGTCTGGAAGAGTTGGCCTACGAATATCTGGAAGAAACCATCTCGCCGGGTGAAACCCCGCAAAGCGAGTTGGAGAAGCTGACCTGGGAGGGGGCTGAGCGGCGTTATCCCGATGGCATTCCGGCCAAAATCCGCAAGGCCGTCGAACATGAACTGACCCTGGTCGGGGATTTGAAATACGCGCCCTATTTTTTGACCGTGCATGACATTGTCTGCTTTGCACGGGCCCGGGGTATTCTATGCCAGGGGCGGGGCTCGGCGGCCAATTCGGCGGTTTGTTATTGCCTTGGTATTACGGCGGTTGATCCGGACCGGGTGGATTTGTTGTTCGAACGTTTTATCTCGGCAGAGCGCAACGAGCCGCCGGATATCGATGTAGATTTTGAACATGAACGCCGGGAAGAAGTGATCCAGTATATCTATCAAAAATATGGTCGTGAGCGAGCCGCCCTGACCGCGACCGTGGTGACCTATCGGACCAAAAGTGCGGTACGTGAAATAGCCAAGGCTCTGGGGTTGTCGGAAGATGTGGGCGCGGCTCTCTCCGGCATGGGCTGGGGTTCCAGCAAAGACGGTGAATTCCTTGATGACCGGGTGCGGGAAGCCGGGCTTGATCCCACCGATCCGCGCCTTGCCCAGGCACTGGATCTGGCCACGCAAATTCGTGGTTTCCCGCGTCATCTGTCGCAGCATACCGGTGGCTTTGTCATAACCCGGAACGCCTTGTCGTCAGTGGTGCCCATCGCCAACGCGGCCATGGAAGACCGCACGGTGATCGAATGGGACAAGGATGATCTGGACACGCTGGGGATTCTGAAAGTTGATGTGCTGGCCTTGGGCATGCTCAGCTGCATTCGCCGGGCCTTCTCCTTCATCGAAAAGCACCATGGCCGCAGCCTCACTTTGGCGACGGTACCTGCCGAAGACCCCCGCGTTTATGACATGTTGTGCAAGGGCGATTCTGTGGGTGTCTTCCAGGTGGAAAGCCGGGCCCAGATGTCCATGCTGCCACGCCTCAAACCACGTAATTTCTATGACCTGGTGATTGAGGTCGCCATCGTGCGGCCCGGTCCCATCCAGGGCGATATGGTGCATCCCTACCTGCGCCGCCGTAATGGCGAGGAAGAGGTGAACTATCCCTCAAAGGAACTGGAGGCCGTGCTGGGCAAAACCCTGGGCGTGCCCTTGTTCCAGGAACAGGCCATGAAGATCGCCGTGGTGGGGGCGGGCTTCACGCCCTCCGAAGCCGATGGCCTGCGCCGGGCCATGGCCACCTTCCGCAAGACCGGCAAGATCCATGGTTATGGTGAGCGCTTTGTCGGCGGTATGCTTGAAAAAGGCTATGACGAGGAATTTGCCACGCGGTGTTTTAAACAGATCGAAGGCTTTGGCGAATATGGTTTCCCCGAATCCCATGCCGCCAGCTTTGCCTTGTTGGTTTATGTCTCTGCCTGGCTGAAATGCCATTACCCGTCGGCCTTTGCAGCAGCTTTGCTGAACAGTCAACCCATGGGGTTTTATGCCCCGGCCCAGATCGTGCGCGATGCCCGTGAACATGGTGCCGTGGTGCGGCCAGTGGATGTTAATCATTCGAATTGGGATTGTACGCTGGAACCTCACGATTTTCATAAGCCGCCTGTGCGCCATCGTGGCAAGGGGCGCAAGCCGGAACAGCCGGGGAGTGGTCGTGTGGCCCTGCGCCTGGGCCTGCGCCAGATCAAGGGCCTGCGGGAGGCCGATGCGCAAACTCTCGTGGCCCATCGGGGGCAGGATTATGCCGATGTTTCTGATCTTTGGCATCGCAGTGGCTTGGGCCCAAAGGTGCTTGATCGTCTGGCCCGGGCAGATGCTTTTGCTTCCATGCAGCTTAATCGCCGTGATGCCTTGTGGGCGGTGAAGGGGCTGGGCGATACGGTCTTGCCTCTGTTTGCCGCTGCCGAAGCGCGGGAAGCAAAGCAGCGTCAAAATTCGAGGCCTGAAAGTTCCGGGCCTGGAGGCAATTTCCAGATTGAACCAGATGTCACCCTGCCGCTGGCCCAACTGGGGGAGCAGGTCATTGATGATTACGCCGCCACCCGCCTCAGCCTCAAGGCCCATCCGTTAAAACTGCTGCGTCGACGTTTCCAGCATCGTGGTTTCATCAGCAACGAAGCCCTGCCCACGGTCGATCCCGACAGTGCCGTGCGCCTCGCCGGTCTGGTCATTTCCCGCCAGCGCCCCGGCACCGCCAGCGGTGTGATCTTCGCCACCCTGGAAGACGAAACCGGTATCGCCAACATCATCATATGGCCCAAGGTTTTCGAAAAATTCCGCAAGGTCGTCTTGCGATCCAGGTTATTGGGCATTACCGGCGTGGTGCAACGCGAAGGCCGCGTCATCCACGTCATCGCCCGGCACCTGGGGGATTACAGTTACTTGCTGGACGAACTGGACGAAGCCCCCGAGACCGGCAAAGCCCAGGCTGACCCCAGGCATTTCCCGTCACGTGATTTTCATTGAGGACAAAACCAATGACCGAACAAAGTGAATTCATGAACAACGTGCTGGAAATCCTCAGCCCCCTTGGCGACGTCATAACAAAAAGGATGTTCGGTGGTTATGGCATTTTCCTCGATGCCAAAATGTTTGCCCTGGTGAACAAGGCCGAGGAACTATTCCTGAAAGCTGACGACCAGAACAAACAGGCCTTCATCGACCAGGGCTCAACGACCCACGGCAAGATGCCCTATTACGCCGTCCCACCCGAGGCCCTGGAGGGTTGGACTCAAATGCAGCCCTGGGCCGAAGGCGCAGTTGGCGCGGCCATGCGAACGGCGAAGAAGTAATATTCACCCCGGATAAATCTTGCTTTGTTTGATAATACCCAGCGCAAAACTTGATTCGATGGAAGCGATGCCGGGAATGTGGGTGATGCGTTTGGTGAGCACGTTTTGATAACTATTCAGACTATCCGTGATAATCCTCAACAAATAATCAAAGCCGCCGGTCATCAGATAACATTCGACGATTTCATCAATCTTGCCGATTTCGGCCTCGAAGGTGCGCAGCATTTCTTCTGTCTGTTTTTCCAGTTTAACAGAGACAAAGATGCTGATGGGCAAACCAAACTTGTCCTGATCCACATTGGCTGTATAGCCGGTGATGATGCCTTGTTCTTCCAGGTTTTTGACCCGGCGCAAACAGGGGGAGGGCGAGAGGTTAACGCGCTTGGAAAGCTCGGCATTTGTCAGGCGGCCATCTGCCTGCAATTCATGCACGATACGCCGATCAACGCTATCAAATGCCATAAAAGTCTCCAAAATTAGCAGAATATACCAAGATATAGCAAATAGTAGAGCAAATAGGCAATACACAGCAGGATATGATTTGCCATAATGGCGCTAGTTATTACCCCTGACAGGACTTCCCTTTATGACCATGTTGACCGAGCCTGAATTCACTATCGCCCCTGTAAATCCCGTGCCTGCCAACGAACTGGCGATCCTCAGTGCCATGGAAAAAAAGGTGCGCTGGCTGTCGTCCTGGACGATCCATCATGCCAATCACATCCGGCCCAACCGTGATGGCGTCAAGGTCGGGGGGCACCAGGCCAGTTGTGCCTCGATCAACACCATCATGACGGCCTTGTATGGCCGGGTGCTGAAGCCGGAAGACCGTGTGGCGGTGAAGCCCCATGCCAGTCCGGTGTTTCATGCGATCAATTATATGTTTGGCAAACAGTCGTTGGACAATTTACAGAATTTCCGTGCCCTGGGTGGGGCGCAATCCTATCCGTCGCGCACCAAGGACGGCGACGAAGTGGATTTTTCGACGGGTTCAGTAGGCCTTGGGGCGGCCCTGACCAACTTTGCGGCCCTGACCCAGGATTACCTGCAAACCAAAGGCCTGATCGAGACACCGGAAAAGCCAGGCCGCATGGTGGCCCTGGTCGGCGATGCCGAACTGGATGAAGGCAATATCTACGAGGCCTTGCTGGATACCTGGAAACATGACCTGCGCGATGTCTGGTGGGTCATTGATTATAACCGCCAGAGTCTGGACGGCATGATCAACGAACAACTGTTTCGCCTGATCGGCCGGTTTTTCCGGGCTGTGGGCTGGAATGTGGTTACGGTCAAATATGGCCGCAAGCTCTACAATGCTTTCCAGCGTCCGGGCGGCAAGGCCCTGCGCGGTTGGTTCAACGATTGTGAAAATGACATTTTCTCGGCTCTGGCCTTTCAGGGCGGTGCCGCCTGGCGCAAACAGATCAAGACGGACCTGCCAGATGATCCGGCTTTGCATGTCCTGATCGACAGCTATAACGATGAGGAATTGCATGAGGTCATGACCGACCTGGGTGGCCATTGTCTGGAAGCCCTGATCAATGCATTTGAAACCGTGCCCGATGACAAGCCGACCTGCTTTATCTGTTACACGGTCAAGGGCCATGGCACACCTTTACAAGGTCACAAGGACAATCACGCCGGTATCATGAATGACCAGCAGATGGATGAATATCGTGTCCAGAACGGTATTTCGCCCGGCCAGGAATGGGACCTGACTTCTGGTTTGGGGCTGGAGCCAGGTGACCTGGAAAACTTCCTGAAGTCCGTGCCCTTTAACCACGAAGGCAGTCGCAAGAAGTCTGCCCCGCGCATTGAAATCCCTGCTGAACTGTCACTGGAACTTGTGGAGAAGGGATCCACCCAGGAGGCCTTTGGACGCATTCTCAACGACATCGCCAAAACGGGTGGAGAGTTCGCCGACCGCATCGTGACAACTTCGCCGGATGTGACGCAGTCAACAAATCTGGGCGGCTGGGTAAATCAGCGCGGCCTGTTCGGGCGCGAAAAACATGATGATGAGTTTCGTAACCGCAAGGTACCTTCAGTACAGAAGTGGATCAGGTCACCAGAAGGTCAGCATATCGAACTGGGCATCGCGGAAAGTGATCTGTTCCTGAACCTGGCGGCTTTTGGTATGGCCGACAGCCTGTTTGGTGTGCGCCTGTTGCCCATCGGTACGGTCTATGATCCCTTCATCGCCCGTGGTCTCGATAGCCTTAATTATGCCTGCTATCAAAATGCCCGCTTCATGATTGTGGGCACGCCGTCGGGTGTCACCCTGGCCCCGGAAGGCGGCGCGCACCAGTCCATTTCCACGCCCATGATCGGCATGGGGCAGCCCGGCCTGACCTCGTTCGAGCCCGCTTTTGCCGACGAGGTGGGCGAGATCATGCGCTGGTCGTTCGAACATATGCAGGACGAGGCAGACGGCGGCGCGGTTTACTTGCGTCTGTCGACCCGCCCGGTGAAACAGTTAAGCCGTACGCTCGATGATGACCTGAAACACCAGGTTATCCATGGCGGTTACTGGCTGCATAAACCGGGCGCCGAGGGTAGCATTGCCATTATTTGCACAGGCGCTCTGACCACTGAGGCCATCACGGCCCATGCGCGATTACTGGAAAAACACCCTGATGCAGGTCTGCTGGTCGTGACCTCAACGGACCGTCTGTACAATGACTGGCAACAGCTGGAACGCAAACGCCTGCATGGCACGGACGCGGGCGAAATGGCCCATGTGGAAGATTTGATGGAACCGCTGGCGGCTAATGCCCGCCTGGTAACAGTGATTGATGGTCATCCCGCTTCGCTGGCCTGGCTGGGTGGGGTGCGAGGTCATGCGGTCTCGCCTTTGGGTGTGCGCGAATTTGGTCAAAGCGGCGACACAATAGATATTTACCGGCACTATGATATCAATGAAGATGCGATCGAGCGTGCAGCGTCACGATTCGACACGTAATATTGTAATATCGGGGAAATCATGATTGCCGTTATTTTTGAATTTGAGCCTGACCCGGCGCAAAAAGATGAGTACTTCGATGTCGCAGCCAAACTAAGGCCGCTGCTGGAAGAGCGTGACGGATTTATTTCCATCGAACGCTTCGAAAGCGTGACAAGTCCCGGCAAGTTTGTGTCCCTTTCTTACTGGCGGGACGAAGCCGCCGTGCAGGCGTGGCGCAATGTTGAACAACATCGGTCCGCCCAGACAAAGGGTCGGGATGGCCTGTTTCTGGATTACCGCCTGCGGGTGGCATCTGTCACGCGGGACTATACCTTGTCCGACCACGATGCGGCACCGGACGACAGCGTGCGCTTCCACGACCAATGACGCCACAGATCGGTAATCTTTTTTTCAGACCTTTTTGCCAGGACAATCAGAACGTGCTGAAAATGGACAACAAGGGTCGACATAATCGCCGTATGAAAATCGGGTTTACCGAGGGCATGGAAACATGAGCCGAACGCCACCCACATTGTCGACCGGGCGCTTGATCTTGCGGCCATTTGTGCCGGAGGATGTGGACGATCTGTGGCGCACAATCATGCATGATCCCGAAGTGATGGCCACCTTGTCGTTACAGCCACAAACTCTGGCAGAAGAGCAAGCCTGCGCGGCCCAGTATATCGATTGTTATTCTGAACCCTGGGCACAGAAAGGTTATGGCGGCTGGGCCGTCACGGCGCGAACGGATGATCTGGCACCAACTGGCACGCTGCTCGGCTTCTGCGGATTTGAGCGCGGCCAGATTGAAGGTGAGGGGGCCGAGATCGGTTATGGTTATGGTCAGGCCTATTGGGGCAAGGGCCTGGGCCTGGAGGCTGCAAGCCATGCCACGGCCTGGTATTTCGGTGCGGGCGGGCACGATCGGTTTTATGCCTGTTATGACCCTGGCAACGAAGGATCGAAAAGGATATTGGAAACCATTGGTCTGACTTACAGTCGCCACCTGGATTTGTGGGGTTCAGTTGCGCGAGGCCTGGGTAAGCTGCCCGTGTTAACGATCAACCGCGAAGACTGGGCCCGAAAACAGGAATAGTTGACGAAGCCGACAGGACTATTTGACCAATTTCAGACGATCAATGGCATCGTTCAGACGACCCATGATTTCATCGCTGACATTGTTACTGCACATAATATAGCGCAAGTCCCCCGCTGGTGCGTCCGTCATTTTCAATACCTTCAGCTTCCCCTTGGCCCTGTCTACTGAATTCATCAGAAAATCAGAAGTGTCCACAGAGATCAGCAGATAGTCAAAACGACCTGCTGCCAACATGGCAATGGACCCGGCATTTGTCTGGTCATGAACAACCTTCTTCGTACCATTTTTCTCCAGCAGAGCATCAAAATATTTGCCGTAGGACCATTTGCGTCTCACACCAACCGACAGATGTTTATCGGCCAGCAATTCCTCAAAGGTTTTGTATAACAAGACCTCTGTATGATCGTTTCGAACCAGTGCACCGGTACCATTACCTTGATAAAAGGGTTTGCTGAATTTTGCATAAGCCTGGCGTTTCTCTGTTTTGAACCAACCAGTGCTGCATATGGCTCCACGGTTTTTTTCCAGCAATGTTTGGGTGCGTGAGGCAGAGGAACGTCGCCATTCAAAAGAAACACCGGCTTCGCGAAACACCTTTGCGGCCTGTTCAACAAACAGCCCTGTCACGGTGGTATCGTCAATCCACATCCTGAAGGGTGGGCGTTCGTGTACCAGCCAGTCGATATCTGCTGAATTGGCGCTGGAAAAAGGCAGGCAACTCAGTACGGCAGCTGCAAATAAAGTGCTGGTGTTGATTTTCATTTTCCGCCCGAACATTGAATTATTTGTGAAGAAATACAAGCAAAAATACTAAATTTCAAGTATTAATTACCCTGTTACTTGTGAGAATGACTTGGGTGGAAGAAGATTGTCAGGGCTGAATGCCCGGCATTATGACAAGCTCCAAACCGCAAGCTCATATCCTTCCGGATCAGTAAAATGAAAGCGGCGTCCGCCGGGAAATTCAAATATTTGTTTGCAGATGAGACCACCTGCTTTTTCGATCCGGGCGCGCGTGTCCTCCAGATCGGCGCTGTAGAGAACCACCAGAGGACCACCGCTTGTTACCGGTCCGGTCGTATCAAAGCCGCCCTTCATATGGCCGTCGTTGAATTCACAATAGTCCGGACCAAAATCGGTGAATGTCCAGTCAAATGCCTGACCGTAAAAGTCCTTGGCGCGCGAGATGTCTGTGACATTGAACTCGATATAATTGATTGTGCGTTCAGGTATGGATTGTCCAGAATTCATGGTGTCTTCCCCGGGGGTTTTCGAAAGCAATTGAAGGATTATTGGCCAATATATTCCAGGCTAAGTGAGATCAATTTGTGCAAGGCTTTATCATCTTCGCAGATATTATCCGGCAGGACAGCATAGCCTTTTTTTGCCGGCGAATTAGCAAAATACTTAAGCGGCTTTGCCCCCTTGCTGATCAGGTCAGCGCACGTCTGCTCTGGCAGTTTCAGGGCGAGGCCTGCGGGCGACAGGCTCATGAATATCTGTCCATCTTTATAGGCTGCCGCGCCACTGAAAAAGTGTTTGCAGGTGATGTCACCATGAAGAGCCAAGGTGTCAGCCAGTGCCTGAAGATCGGACAACCAGGGCTGGGCCATATCAGGCGACGCGAAATTCGGGCCCGCGACGTTCGCCGCTGCGGCGTTCCGACATGGAGGCCGGAATTAGTTTGTCCATGAGATGAAATGAGTTCTGACAGGCCTTGTGCAAATTATCTTCAAAATCACCGGTTGCCGTTTCACTGGCCCCGTCCGACAGGGCGCGGATCACCGCGAACGGTAAGCCGTTAAGGTGGCAAGTATAGCCAAAAGCGGCACCCTCCATTTCGGTTGCAAGAGCCGCAAATTCCCGTTGCAGCCACCGAAGAGTGTCCGTGTCCTGGACAAACCGGTCTCCTGACGCCACCGTGCCCAGCATCAGACTTGGTGGCTGGAAGTCATTGTTCGTCAGCACGGTATCATAGGCCGCATCAAACGCGGCCGTGGCGCGACCAACCAGATCAGGATCGCATTCAATAAGCCGGTCCCGTCCAGGTGATTCGCCGTGTCGCCGACCAAAGGCCGTCAGGTCCATATCATATTGCACCACATGGCTGGCCACGATGATGTCCCCAACCCGCATGTTCGGTAACAGGCCACCGGCGACCCCACTGAAAACCATTTTTTTGGGTTTGAACAGATCAATCATGATCTGTGTGCAGATCGTCGCGTTAACCTTGCCAATGCCGGACTGAGCCAGCGCAATCTCCGTACCTTTGTAGGTCCCTTGCATAAATTCCGTCTGGGCATGAGTGGACGTCGTCACGTCCGTCATCTGCGCCCGCATCAACTGCACTTCTTCCGTCATCGCCCCAATGACACCAAGCATAATGTTATCCTTTTTCAATCGCTGCCTTGATTAAAGGCAGGCGGTCGTTGCCGAAATACATGTCGGTTTTGTTGAGATAGATTGTCGGTGTGCCAAAGCCGCCGCGCTCGATCAGTTCTTCTGAATTGGCGATCAGGCGTTGTTTGAGGGCGGGCTGTTGAATGGCCTCGCCGACGCCGGTCGGGTCCAGGCCAGCGCGCTGGCAGGCCTCGGCGACGACATCGTTCTGGCTGATGTCTTTGTCTTCACCCCAATACAGTTCGAAGCAGGCGCGGGCGAAGGGGACCAGTTTGTCGTTGTCGATGGCCACCAGGCAGGCACGCATGACCTTGACGGAATTGACCGGAAAGACCGTTGGTTGCCACTTGATCTTCAGGCCTGACCATGTGGCCCAGTCGGCCAGGTCCTTGGTCATATAGTCCCACTTGGCGGGCACCGGGTTGGCGCGCATTTCATAGACACTTGGGTTGATCGTGTTGAACAGGCCACCCACCATAAAGGGGCGCCAACTGATTTCCGTGCCGGTTTCAGCCGCCAGAGGTTGAATATTTTCAAAGGCGAGGTAAGTCCAGGGGCTGGAAATATCAAAAAAGAATTCGAGGCGGGCCAAGTCGGTCTCCTGTTCATGATTTGGAATGAACAGCATAGACTTGGGGGCATTTGCCGGGCAAGGCATAGTCGGGGCCAAATGCGCCGCAAACAAACGGCAAAATAGTCAAAAATACGCAGCAAATACTTGACGGGCGGGCTGCAAACGAGAGAGGCTACGGGTCACTCAAGTATATATTAAAAACAAGCGCACCCCTGCAACGCCGTTTCGGCAATGCAATAAGGGTGACGCCATAAAGATACAGGGATCCAAAATGAAAAAACTCATGCTCGCAGCTGTCTCGGCTGTTGTTCTGGCGGTTGCCACGTCACCGGTTCTGGCCAAGGACTGGGGTAAAATCCGCATCGCTACAGAAGGCGCTTATCCTCCCTTCAACTTCACTGACAAGGCTGGCAAGTTGCAGGGCTTTGACGTGGATATTGCCAATGCCCTTTGTGCACAAATGAAAGCCTCTTGCACAATTGTGGCCCAGGATTGGGACGGTATTATTCCTGCCCTGAATGCCAAAAAGTTCGACGCCGTTATTGCTTCCATGTCGATCACGGAAGAGCGCAAAAAGAAGGTTTCATTCTCTGGCAAATATTACACAACGCCTGCCAAGTTTGTGCGCAAAAAGGGCTCCGGCATTGAAATCAATGCAGCCAGCCTGAAAGGCAAGACGGTTGGTGTCCAGCGCGCCACCATTCACGCCAACTTTGTCACCGACAACTATGGCAAGATCATGGACGTGAAATCCTACGCCACCCAGGATGAAGCCTATCTTGATTTCAAGGCCGGTCGTCTGGACCTGTTGCTGGCCGACAGCGTTGCCCTGAAAGAAGGTTTCCTGGACACAGCCAACGGTGCCGATGCTGAATTTGTTGGCCCTGATTTCACCGACAAAAAATGGTTTGGTGATGGCGCTGGTATTGCAGTGCGCAAGGCCGACGCTGATCTGGCCGCCAAGTTTACTGCTGCCATCGCCGGTATTCGCGCCAGCGGCGTTTACCAAACGATTAACGCCAAATACTTCAAGTTCGACGTCTACGGCAAATAAGCCTGCCGTTTTATCTGTCACTACAAATGACGTTTGAAACAATTTCGCCGCCGATCCTTTCCGGGGTTGGCGGCGTTTTGTTTGGGGCCATGGCCTGATGTTGCACGGCTACGAAGCTCAGCTCTGGGTTGGCCTGCAAATGACCATCGGCGTTGCATCCTTGTCGGTTCTGGTGGGGCTGGTCCTTGGTATGCTGGGGGCGACCGCCAAATTGTCGCGCAATCCAGTGGCCCGCAAACTGGCGGATGCCTACACGACCATTGTACGCGGGATTCCGGAACTGATCTTGTTGCTGATCCTGTTTTATGGCGGCAGCATCTTCGTCCAGTATGTCGTTGGTTTGCTCGATAGCAGTGAAACTTTCGTGGCGCTGATTGGTGAGATCGGTTATGTCGAAATCGACGCCTTCACAGCGGGTGTGCTGACCCTGGGGTTTGTTTTCGGGGCCTATGCGACCGAGGTTTTTCGCGGCGCAATTATTTCTATCCATAAGGGTCAAATCGAAGCGGCCCAGGCCATCGGCATGAACCGTTGGCAGGTATTCAATCGCATTATGTTGCCCCAGGTCTGGCGCTTCGCCCTGCCGGGTATTGGTAATCTCTGGCTGGTTCTGTTGAAGGATACAGCCCTTATTTCTGTCATCGGCCTGGATGAATTGATGCGCAAGACCTATGTGGCAGCAGGCTCTACCCAGGACCCTTTTACATTCTTTGCCTTTGCCGCCTTCATCTACCTGGCCCTGACGGCTATTTCCATGATTGTCTTTCAGACCGCTGAAAAGCGACTGAACCGTGGCGTAAGGCGGTCCTGATCGATGGGTGAAGCCTTGAACCTCATGTGGGATAGCCTGCCCAAGTTGCTGGACGGGGCTTTCCTGACACTTGAATTGATCATCCTTGCCCTGGTTATCGGGTTTATCCTGGCCGTGCCTGTAGCGTTGATGCGAACAGCCAAAAATCCATTTTTGTGGGGGCCGGCTTATGGCTACATTTTCTATTTTCGCGGCACGCCATTACTTGTTCAGATTTACCTGACCTATTATGGCCTTGGGCAATTTGAAGCCGTGCGCGAAAGCTTTCTCTGGCCCATTTTCCGCGAGGCCTACTGGTGCGCCATCATCGCCTTCAGCCTGAATACGGCAGCTTACACGGCGGAGATTTTCAGGGGTGCCATTCAGGCTGTGCCGCACGGTGAAATTGAAGCCGCCCGGGCCGTGGGTATGTCGCGCTTCCTGCAATATCGACGCATTATTTTGCCCAGCGCTTTTCGTCTTGCCCTGCCGGCCTATTCCAACGAAGTGATCCTGATGCTGAAAAGCAGTTCCCTGGCCAGCACGATCACGCTGCTGGATTTAACAGGCGTCGCCCGCGTCATTGTTTCGCGCACCTTTGCGCCTTACGAAATTTTCATTACTGCCGCGATTATCTATCTGCTGATTACATTTGTTGTTACGCGGGGCTTTGCCTGGACAGAACGCAGGCTTAATCCGCAGCTTAAACGTCCTGATGAGCCAAAAGCGACGGCAACCTGGCAACCAGAAGTTCGATAACATCAGCCCATTCACCGCGCTTCGTCTGCCGAAATAACTGCACACCTGAATACCAGGGGCTGTCGTCCCGGTCCCGTAACCAACGCCAGTCGGCGGGCTCCGCCAGCATAATCCAGACCGGCTTGCCCAGGGCTGCAGCCAGATGGGCCACGCTGGTATCGACGGTGATCACCAGGTCCAGTTCCATTATCAGATCGGCTGTATCTGCCAGGTCAACCAGATCAGCACCGGCGTCCGTAATTTGTTCTGACAGGCCTTCACGTCCAATATCCTGACGACGGTCATCGACTTGCAGGCTGTGGAAAACACAGCCCTTGATGTCCAGCAGGGGTTTCAGAATAGATAGCGAGACCGACCGGTTGTGATCATTTTTGTGGGTCGGACTGCCGCCCCAGACCAGACCAATATTGAAGTTGTCCTTATCAACAAATGCAGGCCTGTTGCCGGGTGCCGTCAGATAAGGCTCCGTATCAGGAATGGATGTAAGATCGGCCTTGAAGAAATAGGGCAGACTGAGCAACGAACAGCGCACATCAAAGTGCGGCAGGTCCAGGGGGTCTGTGATGATTTGATCCACGCCGGGCAGGCATTCAAACAGCCGCGCCAGGGGTTCGCGAATACCCAACACCACACGGCCTGCCAGTTGCGAAACCTGGTAGATAAACCTCGCGCACTGGATGGTATCTCCCCAACCCTGTTCGCCATGCAGGAATATGGTTTTTCCGGCAAGGTCACTACCATCCCAATAGGGTTGGGAATGTTCAGGGAAGATGTCGGCCAGGCTGGAAAACTTCAGTCGCCATTCATGTTCGGCCCAGCCCGCTTCAAACTCGCCGCGCCGCAACAGAAAAAGTGCCTTGTTGAAATGCACGCGCGCCGCCTGGGGGTCGACTGCCAGGGCCCTGTCGAACCACATTCCGGCTTCTTCATCTGCACCATTTTCAGTCAGTAATCGACCGAGGTCTCCCATAAAGCCGGCAACTTGCGGCGCGAGATCAACAGCTTCCCGGCGGGCCGCTATGGCGTCTTCAATCCGGCCCAGACGCTCCAGCGAAATAGCCAGGTCGCTGAAACATTCCGCATCATGTGGATTAATGCCCAAGGCTTGTGTCCGGCTTGCGACCGCTTCGCCATAATGACCAAGCTGTTCTTGAACCATGGCAAGGTTAATCAGTGTATCGGCATTATCAGGGGCAAGATCATTGGACCGGGTCAAGGCCTGTAAGGCGTCTTTGCCATGACCAAGGGCATAGAGATAACAACCCAGGCGGGCCAGGGCTTCCGGGTTGTCCGGCTCGACTTTCAAATAGCGATGCAGGGCTTTTGTGGCCTGGTCGATGTCGCCGTTGCTTTCATGGGCGTGGGCGATATTTAAATGAACAGCGACTAAATCCGGATTGATGGTCAGGGCTTTGTTCAGAACCGTGAGGGCCTCTTGCGTTCTCCCGGCAGCGGTTAGCGCCCGACCATAAGAATTCCACGCCTCGGGGAAATCCGGGTTCAGCGATGTGAGCTGTTGTAAAACTATTAAAGCCTCATTCAGCCGCCCCTGCATGCGCAGCAAAATACCCAGGTTGTTCAGGGCGTCGCGGTCAGCGGGATTGTCTTGCAGAATTTGCCGATAGGCGGCTTCCGCGGCCTGCAGCTGGCCGGATTTGTGCAGCTGCAGGGCTTTGTCCAGGGGGGATATATCCGTTTCTGGCAACGACCCGTTACTTTTTCTGACACCACAAACGATAGGTGCCATAGCTTTCTGGTGTGGAAAAGGCATCCGGGTATTCCGCTTCGACCTTCTGCCATTTGTCCAGGTCAGACAGGTTCTGGGCTTCCGGGAACAATTCCAGATAATGACCAACCAGGGCCGGATCACTGATCTGAAAGCCAAGGAAGGTCAAACCGGCCTGGGCCAGGGTTGCGGCCAGGGCCGGGACGGTGAACTGGCTAAGCTCTTGGGCAAACAGTAAATCGCGACAGCCCTGACGGGTGTAAAACCAGTTGGCAGCCAGAACACCTTTGGCAGCGTGGCCATCTTCCAGGCCTCTGATCAGGCTGCGCGCGGCCCGCAGGCCTTCTGTGTCATCTTTCAGCCCTTCGGCAGCAATGGCCTCTCGGGCGGCCGCGACAGCAACCCGTCCGGGTTCGCTATAGAGGCCGATTTTTATGATACCGCCTGGCTCCAGCAGATTTGCCAGGGTTTGCATGGTTGCCAATGCGTTGGCACTTTGGCTGATCACTTCCGGCGCGCCGATCAAATGATATTTCTGTTCATGGCTGGCCAGAGCGTCAACGCCGCCAACAACAAAGCGCGAGTTAGCGATGCCGCGTTGCATGGCCTGCCGCCAGGCATAAGCGATATTGGCTGTGTCTTCATCGATCCCCATGATCCGGGATTGGGGATGTTGCAGGGCCAGATCAATCACGGCCTCGCCGGTGCGACAACCCACAACCAGGGCATTGATCGGTCCTTCTGCAAAACGCGGCACGTCAGCGCCGGGAATTTGCGAGCGCATGATATCGCCCAAGGTCATTTCCTGACGCGCAGCCAGAGTGTTCCAGGCCGGGGCAGGCATTTCAGCATCCGGGCCTGGTGCTGTGGCGGCTTCACCGGCCAGGGTTTCGACACTTGTCAACATTTCGCTTTCCAGAGCCGGTTCGGCGACCTGTTGACGGATCAGGTTGACAATAAATGACGGCATCCCGGCAACATCACCCGACAGTAGTTTTTCCGGGGCGACCATGGTGTGTATAGGGCGATAACAGGATGCGACCATCAGGCCGCTCCAGACGGCGGCGTCGATATTGGCGTCGGCGTCCAGGTCTGCCAGTTGCTTCATCGTATCGCGCACAAGAATACCGGACAACGCGCCTTCATCGGACGTCATCGACCAGGTGTAGCCGCCGGAGAAAGCCTGCATCCCCAAGGCCGTTACAAATTGGGGGTGGCGTTGCACCATGGGCACGCTCGACTGTGGCGGGACACCTTCTTGCAAGATCAGACGGCGCACCGCATTCATGACCGTCTCGAACTCGGCATCGCATACCAGACTTCTGGTCATCAGGCCGCGCACCAGGAAATCTGTGAAAAAGACGTCAAATTGACCACCTTCCATGGCGGCAGACAGGCCGCCCAGTTCCTCGTCTTGCGCCAGCGACAAAAGACCCTGGAATATTTCTTCCCGCTTCAGCACGGCCATGCAGGCCGGAACCAGGGACTGGTGGTGCAGGCCTTCGGTCAGATAAGCATCTTCCAGCAAACGGCGGATACCGTCCGGTACTTTGATAAAGGGGCCGCCATCCAGAGTATCGATAAAGTGCTGACGAAAGGCGATCTGTTCAGGCGCGATGATCAGGGCGCGGGCAAAGGCAAACAGGCAATTTTCGAAATCACCTACTTCGCGCAGCGCCAAGCCCAGATTGGTCTGCACAGCCGGATTATCGGGCTGTAAAATGGCACTGCGGCGCAAAGCTTCGACGCCTTCGCCAATATACTGGTTTTCCAGGGCCAGCAAACCCAGATTGGTCAGCGCTTCCTGGTGGTTGGGATCAATGGCAATGGCGCGCCGATAGGCCCCGACGGCTTCTTCGGCATTGCCCTGTCCGCGCAGAACTTCCGCAATATTGACGTGGATATCGGCATTATCGGGCCGCAGTGAAATCGCATGGGCCAGTTTCTCAAGCGCCGTTTCCGCATCACCCGCCTGGTGGGCCACCAGCCCCAGCATCTGCCAGGCCTGGGCATTATCAGGTTCGGCCTCCAAAATGGCTTCATAAGCCGTCTTCGCTCCGACCAGGTCACCACCTCGGTGATGATCGAGGGCGGCTTGCATGGCCGTATCGGAACCGGAAGCCTGTTCCGCATCATTGCCGTCACTAAACTGTTGATCGCTCAAGATATTATCCGTCTGTATCTGTATGAAGCGCGTATCTGCGCGATTTCGTTGGCGCGTTCATAGCATAAACCACGAGGGTGTGCCTAGCGCGTTTCCGACGAAGGAGGAAACGCTGCGCTCCCGCAAACTCACTGTGGGCAACGATAACAAGAGCAGAAGCTATTTCGTCTAAACCGGAATAGCTCTGGCTATGGTGGGTGTAATCCCTTGTTGCAAGGGAGAAACCTGGTGGCACCGCTTGCAACATTCTGGTGCTCAGGCACACTGCATCGCAAATACACATAATACGCAGGGACATCAATTGAGGACTGAGAACAAAGTGGCCTTCGGGCGGGGTGATGCCTTGCTCATTGGTGTGACGGTCATCTGGGGCGTAAATTTTCCGGTGGCCAAGCAGGTGTTGGGTGTTCTTGATCCTGTGGCTTTTTCGTCGATCCGATATCTTAGTGGGGCGCTGGTCTTGCTGGCGGTTATGGCGATTCGCGGCAACAGTTTGCGTATCAGCTGGGCCGAGTTCTGGCCCCTGGCGGGTCTCGGGTTTTTAGGCATTACCATATTTCAGGGCTTGTGGGCCTATGGCCTGGACCTGACGACGGCGCCCAAGGCAGCCATTCTGGTATCGACGGCACCGGTTTTCGGGGCTTTGTTGGCGGGTTTTCAAGGCAACTGGCCGTCGCTACGGGCCTGGGCCGGTATCATTGTTTCCTTGGCAGCCGTCTCCGTGGTGATTAACGGCAGCATTACTGAATTCAATCTCGGCGGCGGCACCATATGGGGCGATCTGCTGATGATGGCGGGCTCGGCGGTTTGGGCCGTTTATTCGGGGCTGGCAGGCAAGCCGGTGCAGAAATACGGCGCGCTGAAGGTCATGGCGTGGGGCATGTTGTCGGGTGCATTGGTGCTGACCTTGATTGCCCTGCCAATTTTTCCCAACCAGCCCTGGGCACAAATGACGCCTGCTCTATGGACGGGCACGGCATTTTCGGCGGCCCTCGCTGCGGCTCTGGCCTTTGTCATGTGGTATGCGGGCGTGGCCATCCTCGGCGTCACCCGCGCCATGGTCTATTCCTACCTGATTCCAGTCTTTGCAATCATCGTTTCAGTTGTGGCTTTTGGCGCAGACTTTAATATGGTTCAGGTTGTTGCTTCTGTCGTGGTTTTGGCCGGGGTTCAGTTGACGCGCTCGGGATAAGCGGCAACAATGTGATAAATTGATAGACCTATAAAATAAAATATTAATTCCTGTACACTACATATTCCATCGAAAGAAACCGTTTTCATGTCTGACGCAACACCCCTCGACGATCAAACCCGCACTGCCATCATGACCGCCGTCGATGAAGGCTTCGATGAACAGATCGATTTTACCTCCGAACTTGTGAAATTTCCTTCTGTACGCGGGGCCGAGCAAACCGCCCAGGACTTCATGGCTCATGAACTGGGCGATCGGGGCTATGGCGTGGATCGCTGGAAGGTGGAGTTGGACGATATCGCCCACTTGCCGGGCTTTTCGCCGGTGCATGTGAATTATGACAATGCCTACAACACAGTTGGCAGTTATCGCAGTGAAAACCCCAAAGGTCATTCGCTGATCCTCAACGGACATATTGATGTGGTGCCGGTGGGGCCGGTTGATATGTGGACCCGGCCACCGTTCGAACCTTATGTGGAAGGCGACTGGCTTTATGGCCGCGGCAGTGGCGACATGAAGGCGGGCATCGCTGAATGTGTCTATGCCATGGATGCCCTGAAGCGCCTGGGTTATGCCCCGGCGGGCGATGTCTATGTGCAGTCGGTAATCGAGGAAGAATGTACCGGCAATGGCGCACTGGCCTGTCTTCAACGGGGCTACAAGGCCGATGCGGCCCTGATCCCGGAACCCCTGGGGGAGCAATTGGTCCGGGCTCAGATCGGCGTGATCTGGTTTCAGGTCAAGTTACGCGGACGGCCTGTGCATGTGCTGGAAGCAGGTTCAGGTGCCAATGCCATCGAGGCGGCCTTTCCCATCATTCAGGCCCTGCATGGGCTGGAGCACCAGTGGAACAAGGATGAGAACAAACACGAAGCTTATGCCCATGTGGACCACCCGATCAATTTGAATGTGGGTCGGATTGCAGGCGGCGACTGGCCTTCCAGTGTGCCGGCCTGGTGTACTTTTGATGTGCGGGTGGCGATCTATCCCGGTCAGGACCTGGATGATGCCCGACGCCAGATCGAAGATACCATCCGGGGTGCAGCCCAAGGCGACAAGTTCCTCGCCAACAACCCGCCGGAAGTTGATTATCATGGCTTCCTGGCTGAGGGTTATGTGCTAAGCGGTGCTGATGAGGCGGAAGAAATTCTCAACCGTGCCCACAAAGTGGTCTATGGGGAAGACCTGACCGAACTGGCCACCACGGCCACCACAGATGCCCGCTTCTTTGGCTTGTATGCTGATACACCTGGCTTGGTATACGGCCCCATCGCCGAGAATATTCACGGCTTTGACGAACGCGTATCATTGGAAAGTGTACGCCGTAACACCCAGGCCATGGCCATGTTTATTGCCGAATGGTGTGGCCTCAATCCCGCCTGAACGACCTTTAAGACCCTCCCAAAAAAATGAGATTACAATGACTGAAAAAAAACCTCCCTTTCATGCCGAACATGTCGGCAGTTTGTTGCGCCCCAAAGAACTAACCGCCGCCTTCAAGGACCATCGTAATGGCAAGATCACGGACGATGAATTTACCGTCGTCCAGGATGATGCCATTCGCGATGTGATCAAGTTGCAAGAAGATGTTGGCCTTGAACTGGTCACGGATGGAGAATTCCGTCGCCCGTCCTACTGGGCCCGCTTTGTTGAACTGGTGGACGGTTTGGCTGTGCGTGAAGCCTCGTTCAAGTTTCACGATGACCACGGGCACGAAGTTGATTTCACCGCCCCGCATGTGGATGGTCCGGTGCGGCGCACACGGTCGGTGGCCGGAGATGAATATGCCTTCAGCCGCAGCGTGACATCGAAAACCCCGAAAATCACCTTGCCGTCGCCGCCCTCCATGCATTTCTGGCGTCTGGGTGTGGGCATCGATGAAGGACTTTACGATAACGACCAGGCTTTTTTCGACGACCTGTCGAAAGTCTACCGGGAAGAAATCGCCGCCCTGGCCGAGGCCGGATGTACATATGTGCAACTGGATGACGTGCCTATCGCCATGCTGTGCGACCCCACTGTCCGGGCCAAGGCGCAAGAGATCGGCTATGACCCGGAAGCCCTGATGCAGGCCTATGTGGATTTGATGAATGCCTGTGTTGATGACAAGCCTGCGGGCATGACGATCGGCATGCATCTCTGCCGAGGCAATTTCAAAGGTCATTATCTGTCGGAAGGCGGGTACGAGACCGTCGCGGAACTGCTGTTCCAGGGTATTAATGTGGATGCCTTTTTCCTCGAATATGACACCCCCCGCGCGGGTGATTTCGAGGCTCTGAAATATGTGCCCGACCACAAAAATGTGGTACTGGGTCTGGTTAGTTCCAAGAATGCTGAACTGGAGGATACCGATGCCCTGAAGGCGCGCATCAATGATGCAGCTCGCTTCGTCGACCTGGCGCGGTTGTCGCTCAGTCCACAATGTGGTTTTGCCTCGACAGTTGCCGGAAACCCGGTAACAGTGGATGATGAAAAAGCAAAACTTGCCATAATAGTCGATGTCGCCCGCGATGTCTGGGGTTAGGAAATCGAAAAATGAAGTTAAAGGGTAAAACGGCCATCGTCACAGGTGGTGGTACGGGCATTGGGGCGGCAACCGCCAAGCGGCTGGCCGAAGAGGGTGCCAATGTTGTCATCAACTATCGCTCAAGTGCCGAGGCTGCCGACAAGGTCGCCATTGCATGCCGTGATCTGGGTGGTCAGGCCACGGCTATCAAAGGTGATGTGGCGGTCGATGCCGATTGTCAGGCCATAGCCCAAGCTGCACTGGATGAATTTGGCGGTATTGATCTGCTGGTCAACAACGCCGGTACAACCGTGTTTGTCGAACATACCGATCTTGACGGTTTGCAGATGGAAGATTTTCAAAACGTCTACGCAACCAATGTGGTCGGGGCCTTTCAAATGGCGCGGGCGGTCATTCCGTCCATGCAAAAGGCCGGGGCCGGTCGCATTGTGAATACTTCGTCCATTGCCGGTATCATGGGCAATGGATCGTCTTTGGCCTATTCGGCCTCCAAAGGGGCGCTGAACGCCATGACCATGGGTCTGGCCCGCGCCTTTGCGCCGGAAATTACGGTCAATGCGGTTTGCCCTGGTTTGGTGGACAGCGAATGGATGCGTGATTTTGATTCTGAAAAGGTCGAAAGGGTTACGGGGTCCTATAAAGATACCGTGCCTTTGGGCCGGGTCTGTACGCCGGAAGATATTGCGGACCCAATTATGTATCTGTTGACCACATCAGCGCCGGTGACAGGTGAATTGATGGTTATCGATTCAGGTGTGCGTCTGGGACCGGTTGGGGCCTTGTCCAAAAAATAATTCTGCTCTTAAGCTTACGTCATCAAAGGGGAAGCAAATGATCGACTTTTATACCTGGACCACGCCTAACGGGCGCAAGGTGTCCATCATGCTGGAAGAATGTGAACTGGAATATACCACTCATTCCATCAACATCACTGAAGGGGACCAGCGCAGCGAGGCCTTTACGGCAGTCTCACCAAACCAGAAAATCCCGGCCATTCATGACCATGATACAGGCCTGTCCTTGATGGAATCAGGTGCTATCCTGATGTATCTGGCGGAAAAGACCGGCAAGTTTATACCCACAGAAGAAAAAGCCCGCTGGCGGTGTCTGGAATGGCTGATGTGGCAGATGGGTGGTGCGGGTCCCATGCTGGGCCAGGTCCATCATTTTGTTAAATTCAATCCGGACAAAAGTGAATACGCGTCTGAGCGTTATCTGAATGAAGGCCGGCGCTTGTATGGTGTGCTGGATAAACGCCTGGCCGATAATGCCTACATGGCGGGCGATGACTACAGTATTGCCGACATGGCCACCTGGCCGTGGATATCGCGCTTTGAATGGCAGACCATCGACATGACCGAATTTGAAAATGTCACGCGCTGGTACAAAGACATTGCTGCCAGGCCAGCTGTGCAGCGGGGCTACGATATTCCGAAGTACACCGCAGATATGCCCATGCCCTGAACCTGGCTTCAGGAAATGAAATCGCCGCTACGCCCTAAAGGGTTGGCGGCGTTTTTTTATGTGGTGTCGCTTTCTGGAATCAGCTTTGACAGGTCCCCAACCTTGGGGGCCGCATCATTGATGTCTTTGAATAGTTCCGCATAGACCTGCTGGAACACAGCGAATTCACCGTTCTGAATTCGGGCGTCGGTGCGCCAGGTCGTGGGGTGTTGTTGTTCCATGAATTTGGCCACGGTCTGGCCGGCACCATAGCAATCAAATGACCGGCATTCCGTGAAACCATCCGCTTCCAGATTATCCCAATTTCCGCATTTGAACTCATCCGTCAAATATTTACAGAGCTCGCCTGCCGGCTTTTTGTAGTGCGGCCAGTCAAAAGCCAAGGCCTTGCAGCACAGGCCGTGGCAGTTGCCACAATCCGGCGTGAATTGTTCAACAACCAGGGTGGTCTTGATTTCTTGCGGCAATTGTTTGCCGCATTTTGGGCAATATTCGCGGGTCGCTTCAAATATTTCGCTGCAATATTCGCAGGTCGCAGTCTGGGACATGGCAAAGGGTCTCGATCAGTTGGCGTGGCAAATCAGAGCAATTTTTTTACAATAATGACTTTCGATTGCCAAGGTCTTTTTCAGGTCGAGCCCATTTTTGCATATGTTTCGCGGTACCAGACAAACAATCCGCTGCTGACAACAATGGCGGCACCGATCAACATTGTGGCTGTCGGCACATCGCCGAAGAAAAAATAACTGAGGCCCACAGCGACAACTAAATGGCTATAACTGAAGGGGGCCAGCATGGCTGGTGGTGCCAAACTGAAGGCAACGATCAAGACAAAATGCCCCAGCGCGCCAACCCCACCCATGGCAACCATCAAGCCCCATTCAAGGACACTCAGATCATCCCAGATCCACGGCAGGGCCAGGGTCAGCAGCAAGGCGGCCGGGGCGGTACCAAAGAAGGTCGTGGTTTCCACAGAATCGTGAGCCGCCAGGATGCGTGTTGTCAACATATAGCAACTGACCGAGATGGCCGTGAAAAAGGGAAAGATGGCATAGGCATTCATGCTGTCTGAACCGGGCTGTGCGATCAGCAAGATGCCGCCAAAGCCGACAATAACGGCCAGCCAGCGACGGATGCCGACTTTTTCTTTCAGCACCGGCACTGATAAGGCGGTGATGATCAGGGGGGACATGAACATGATGGCGGTGGCATCGCCCAGGGGCATGTGGCTGAGGGCCCAATACATATTGGCTGTTGCCCCCAACAGGAACAGGGCCCGTAGCACTTGCAGACCAGGCCGGCGCGCCCGCAAAAACCGGAAGGAGCCCTTTCGGACCAGAAAACCAAATGTCAGCAGGGTATGGAAAAAATAGCGTCCCCAGAGAATAAAAAACACCGTATGGCCAACGCTGAGATATTTGGCAAAACTATCCATGGTCGCCAGCATGAAACCCATCAGAATGACGAGACCTATCGCCAGCGCCGCCTTTTGAGGCGGCAGCTGTATGTCGTCATTCATAAATTACGCTCCGGATACAAGCCTTGGGTGGCGGGGCAAAGGTGTCTTTAAATCACCTTAACAGTTGGCGCTCCATTTTGCATCGTGCCAATGACAGCAGCACCGTCAAACCCTTGGGACTTGAACAAAGCCAAAACTTCTTTGACGGCCTCAGGCGCACAAGCGGCGAGCAGGCCGCCACTTGTTTGCGGATCGACCATCAGATTATGCTGCCAGCCTGGCAAGCCTTCAGGCTCAGAGACTTCGTGGCCATAGCTGGCCCAGTTGCGACCTGCGGCACCAGTATTAAATCCGGCTTCCGCCAGTTTCTGTGCCGTTGGCAACAGAGGCAGGTCCGCGAATGTGACGGACGCGCTTAAGTTTGATCCCCGGCACATCTCCAGCAAGTGACCCATCAAGCCAAAACCCGTGACATCTGTCAGGGCGTGAACGGTCTCCAGTTCAGCCAGGTCAGCACCCACGGTGTTCAGCTTTGTGGTGGCGGCAATCATTTCCGCATAACCGGCGTTATCCAGTTCGCCCTTTTGCAAGGCCGCACTCAGAATGCCAACGCCCAGGGGTTTACCCAGGATCAGCACGTCACCATCCTGCGCCGTGTCATTGCGCTTGATCTTGTTGGGGTCGACCAGGCCAAGGGCGACCAGGCCATAGATCGGCTCGGGCGCATCAATGGAATGTCCACCGCCAACCATAATCCCGATGGATTGGCAGACGTCCGTGCCACCAGCCAGGATTTGTTGCATTTGTTCCAGCGGCAGTTTATCCAGCGGCATGCCGACAAGGGCCAGGGCCATGAAGGGCTTGCCGCCCACGGCATAGACATCCGACAGGGCGTTAGTGGCGGCAATACGGCCAAAATCAAAGGCGTCATCGACAATAGGCATAAAAAAGTCGGTGGTTGCGACAATGGCTTGGGTATCGTTGATCTTGTAGACAGCGGCATCGTCGCCACTTTCCCTCCCCACCAGCAGGTTCGGGTCCAGCAAGCCGGTGGGCAAAGTTGACAACATTTCGCTGAGTACGGCAGGCGCGATTTTACAGCCGCAGCCGCCACCGTGTGAAAGTGTTGTCAGTCGTATGTTTTGGGCGTCCATGGAAGTATTCCTTTTGTTCACTGGACTTTTTCCACTTTCCGCGCCGCCAGGCAAGGCCTGTTGGATGAACTTTCCGTGCGTCTCCGGGTTTCACGGAAACGCAGCGTTGCCTCAATCCCAAGGTGCGCGTCAACAAATCGGAGCATTTTCTCTGAATTTGCTCCAGGCAGAAGCGATTCCGTTTGAACCGGAATCGCCCTGGTTACTTCATGCCATTTGCGACCTGGACCTTGCGCACATAAGCGATGATGGCGGTAACGTCGTCGTCGCTGACACCCTCAACCGCGGGCATATTGCCATAGGGCCAGTGATGGGCCTGAACGCCACGTTTGACGGCATTGTAGAAAGAAGCATCCACGTGGTGATCCCTGGCATAGATCTTATGCACAAAGGGCGGGCCTTTTTCGCTGCCGGCGGCGTTGGGGCCATGACAAGCGGCGCAGTTGGCGGCATACAATTTTCCGCCTTTGACTTCAATACCTTGCAATTCAGGCGCAAAGACATCCAGGTGTGTGGTTTTGGTTTCTGGCTTGGCCTGCAGGAACAATATGCCGCCACCAATGATCATCAAGGCGATGAAGCCATAAAACCAGAGCTTGGGCGATATCCCCCCGGCAGGCGTATCCGTTTGGGCGACGGGTGATTTTTTGCGGGGCTTTTGTGACTGAGGCATGGCGAGTTGTCCGAAAAATTATTGGGGAAAAAGGATGATAGATCAGGCTCCCGGCTGGAGGAACCCGAATTCACGGCAACATCAAGGTTACATTTACCGGCTGCTATTGCCAGTGAATGCCATTCGCTGTTTGCAGTTTTCTGATATAGGCGACGATGGCAGCGATTTCTTCGTTCTTCAGATTATCCACCGGGGGCATATCTCCATAATTCCAGTGGTGGCCAGTGGCACCGTGTGTGATGGCATCATAAAAAGTGCTATCACCGTGCAAACCGGGCTCATAATAGCGATGAATCAAGGTCGGTCCATTGCCACTGCCTGCGGCATTTTCACCATGGCAGCCACTGCAGTTGGCGGAAAAAATACCTGCTCCCTGTTGTTCAAGACCGTTGAAATCCGGAACTACAATGGACCGCTGAACCGTTGATTGCTGATAGATCATAACGCTGAATGACGCCACGACGATGCCGAAGACCATGAGCCAGAAGGGGCCGTTGCTGACTGTTTCATGTTGGGCCGGCTCTTCATGTTGAGGCGGCTCAGGCGGGCGGGATGGGTCTGGATCAGGCATCAAGGTTCCCTCTCTATTCCAGCCAGACCCGGTACTGTTTTTCACCATTATCAAAGGTGAAAATATCCTGCGGGCTGAGGCCGGTTTCCTCCAGGTGTTTCTTTATGGCCGCAAAATCAACTTCGCCGGACGCCTCAATTTGGGCCAGTACATCTTCCGGTATCAGGTTTTCAATATTTCGCGCCGCCCGCCCCGGCATGGCAATTTCAACGACATTTTCACCATCGCGCGTTACGACGACCTTTAAATGTTGTGCGGCCTTGGCTGAGAGATCGGTCGCCACGTTGGTCTGCATCACGCCTTCAGGTAAATCAGGCAGGTTCAAATTTTCCGCTTGTTTGCGCGTTTGCGCAGTAACGTGGTCTGTCAGAACCTGCCACCAGTTGATCGAGACCTGTAGTTGTTCCAGTTGTTGCACCAGTCCCTGGAAGGCTCGCAATAATAACAGCAAGGTTGGTGGTCCGGCGGACCGGAACCACCAGCGATTTTCTCCCAGCAAGGCTTCAAACCTGTTCTTCAGACTCCAGTCGGCGAAATCAAAGTCGCCGTCGTGCAAAAAGGGCAACAGTAATACATTTGTCACAGCGGCAAGGGGTTCTGCGATCAGGGCCAGCTTTTCGGCCTCAAAGCCCATGGCAGAAAAACCCTGCAAGGCGTCTACCGGTTCACCTTTACGCAAACCTAAAATCATTTTCAATAGTGCCAGACGGGCGGTGTCATCCACATCGACAATACAGCCATAGTCCATCAAGACAACTTCTGCCTGGCCGCGGGCGGTTTTGCGATAATAGCTATTACCGGGGTGTGGGTCCCCGTGTACCCGACCGGCTTCAAACAAACTGTTCAGCAACGTGCCCAGCAAGATCCGGGCGACAGCCATACGATCTGCTTCGGGCCAACCGGAAATCTTCGACAACGGCAAACCAGATTGCCATTCCTGGACCAGCACACCGTCCGACAAAACATCTTCATGGACCTTTGGCACCACCAGGCCCGGCACGTTGACGCGCTGGCCGAATTCGATTTGGCGCCGGGCTTCGCTGGTATAATCCAGTTCGCGGTCCATATTGGCTTTCAGGGTTGTTTTATAACCATCCAGATCAAAACCCCACTTTTTTACCGGACCCAAACCGGGCATTAATCCGGCCAGCTTTAGTTCCGCATCAACCGCGTCGGCAATGCCGGGATAGCGCACCTTGACCGCCACTTCGCGGCCATCCTTCAGATGGGCCTTGTGAACCTGACCCAGAGACGCTGCCGCCTGCGATTCCTCAATGTCGACAAAAAGGTCATCTACAGAACGACCCAGACTTTCAGCCACCAGAGGTTCGATTTCACCTAAAGGTAATGGTTCAACACTGGTGACCAGATCAGTAAATTCATTGTCGCCACCATGGCCGGCCAGTAACTGGCCAACCTTCATCGTCACGCCTTTGGCATCGGAAAACAAAGCCGCCAGGGCGTCGCGTGCCTGGGCCTTGTCTGACGCGGTGCGCGCCTTGCTAATACGCCGGGCTGCCAGTCCAATTTTGGCGACCTGCAGGGCTTTTTTTCCGAGATTCACCGACGTTTAGTCCTGGGTAAATGCAGATGGTGTGGCGCTGGTTTCAACATAAAAAGGTGTATTGCCCAAGGGCCAGCGGCGGGGGCCAAAATAGTCAATATAACGCGACGTCCAGTGGTCCCAAAGTTTGTCAGTATCCCCGGCCCAGGCATGAGACAGCTTCCCAAGTTCCTCATACAACGTCTTGACCGAAGCGGACTTGGCAGCGTTGACTGAGGTTTGCCAAAGCGGTGGTTTGACGCCGCGATAAGGATCAACAAAGACTCGCAGTCGAGACATCTCTCCAATGCCAGCACCTTCAACAGGCGCTTCCACGATCAGGTCGAGGCGGTCACGATAGCGTCGTTGGGTTTTGCGACCAAAGCTGAGTGTGGCACCTTCAAAACGTTTGCTGCCTTCTTCGAATTCATGCACGAAAACGAACCCCATCAGGTCATCGCCCGACAACAAATCCTGAATGAAACTGTCGGCGTCCTCAGGGATATCGGCACATTCAGAATCCAGCACAGCCCGCGCCAAATCGATTAAATTGTCATCAGCCGGAAAGGCGAGCCGGAAGCTTTGAAAGGTATTGATGCCATATTTGTTCCACGGCCTGGACCAGCCAATGCGCCTGGACTGACGATAGGCTTCAAAGGCGCTCATCAGCAGGCGCAAGACAACAGGCGGGCGGCTCTGTTTGTTCAGCGTCGCCATCGCCACGCGGTAGCCCGCATCATCCTTGATATCAACAACGTCGGGTGCTTCGGTCATTCAAAAATTTCCAAAATAGATACGCTGAACTGTACTACAGCACCTGTGCATGTTGAACAGGTGAAAATCGGTTTGAAAAAATCAGCGATTTATTCAGCCTGGCGTTGATAGTCCTTGATGTCAGAGAACGTCACATCGGGCCAGCGATCTATTTCATAGTTCAGCATGAACGGGCTTTCCGACATGAAAACTGGCGCCCCATCCAGGTCTTTTGCCATGGAAGATTTTTGCCGGGCTGTAAAACGATCCAGTTCGGCCTCGTCTTTGGCCTCTACCCAGCGGGCCACATTAAAGCGCGACATTTCGAAATCGATGGGCAGGTTATATTCCGCCTTCATACGTTCAATCAGCACATCCAGCTGCAACGATCCGACCACACCGATGATGGTGGGAGAGCCATCCAGCGGTGTGAAGACCTGTACCACACCTTCTTCCGCCATTTGCTGCATGGCTTCGCGCATTTTCTTGGACTTCATGGCATCTTGCAGGCGAACACGTCGCAAAATTTCGGGGGCAAAACTGGGCACGCCGCGAAAGACCAGGTCTTCGCCACCAGTCAGGGTGTCGCCAATGCGCAGTGTGCCGTGGTTGGGAATGCCGACCACATCACCAGCCAGGGCTTCTTCGGCCAGGGAGCGGTCCTGGGCGAAAAAGAACTGCGGTGTGTTGATGCTCATGGGCTTGCCCGTGCGCATCAGTTTGGCCCGCATGCCGCGCGTCAGTTTGCCGGAACAAACCCGCAAGAAGGCAATACGATCCCGGTGGTTTGGATCCATGTTGGCCTGGATTTTAAAGACAAAGCCGGTCATGCCAGGCTCGTCCGGCTGTACCGTGCGCACATCGGCAATTTGTGGCTGCGGCGGCGGGGCGATTTCAGCCAGGGTATCAATCAGATCGCGCACACCAAAGTCCCGCAAGGCACTACCAAACAGCACTGGTGACAGGTGCCCTTCGTTAAAGGCATCCAGGTCAAAGGGCAGGCAGGCTTCCTTGGCCAGCATCAATTCTTCCAGCAGTTCGTCTTTTTCCGGCACATCCAGCAGGGCCGAAACACGCTCATCATCCGGCCCGTCGACGATAAAACCATCGGCATCAGCATCCAGTTGGCGTACGCGATTGCCAACCAGATCATAAACACCGGCAAAGGACCGGCCACGTCCAATGGGCCAGTTGATGGGGGCGGTGTCCAGAGCCAGGGTCTGTTCAATTTCCTGCAACAGATCAAAGGGGTCGCGGCCTTCGCGGTCCATTTTGTTGATGAAGGTAATGATCGGAATATCGCGCAGGCGACACACTTCGAACAGTTTCTGGGTCCGGGCTTCGATACCCTTGGCAGCGTCGATGACCATGACGGCACTGTCGACGGCGCTTAAGGTCCGATAGGTATCTTCCGAGAAATCTTCGTGGCCCGGCGTGTCCAGCAGGTTAAAGACACAGCCCGCATAATTAAACGTCATCACCGAGGTCATCACGGAAATGCCGCGATCCGCCTCAATATTCATCCAGTCCGACCGCGTATTGCGCTGGCTCGCCTTGGCCTTGACAGCCCCCGCCATCTGAATGGCACCACCAAACAACAGCATTTTCTCGGTCAGCGTCGTTTTACCGGCATCCGGGTGAGAAATAATGGCAAAGCTGCGCCGGGGCGCGCTGGAGTGATCGGTCTGGTTCATGGCCTGGGATGTATGAGAAATGAGTTGACCAGTGACTTATCCGGGATCAGGCCAAAAGTCGAGAAAAACAGGGAAAAAGGGCGGCAATAGCCAAATTCAGGGTAGTTGCTACACTAAGGGTAGTTGTTACATTGGGCAGGCAATTTCAGGGAAAGATGATAAATCATGAGCGCACAGGAACCCAAATTCGAAGACCAGATCGGCCAGTTGTGGGGCTATATCAAGGGTTATCACGCTGTCCATCTGGTCAGTACCGGTGACAAGCTGGGCCTGTTTGCCAGCCTGAAGGCAGCGGATGAAGGATTGAGTGCAGAAGACCTCGCAGCAGCTCATGACCTTCATGCACCTTATGTGGCAGGCTGGTGCAAAACCGCCGGGGCTTTCGGTTTTCTGGACGGGGATGACAGCACCGATCCGACAACATATCGCCTGGCACCCTTTTTTGACCTGATCCTGGCCAGTCCGGGGGACCCACGGCACTTGGCGAATTATTGCACGACAACCACGGATCATTTCCACGCCGATCTGGAACGCCATCCCGATTTCTTCAAAACCGGCGACGTCTTTAGCTATCAGGAACATGGGCCAGCTTTCACCGCCAGTATTGCCGACCTGACGGGTGGGCTACAGTCTGTGCTGGTGCATCATGTGTTGCCGAAACTGCCGGATATCGGGCAGCGCTTGCAGGATGATCTGAAGGTGCTGGATATGGGCTGTGGGGCAGGTGGTTTGATGCTGCGCCTGGCAGGGGCCTTTCCGGCGATGACCTGTGTTGGTGTTGATGTGGACGGCCACGGCATCGAACTGGCCGCCCTGGAAATCGATCGGGCCGGGATGGTCGGGCGGGTATCAGCGGAACTGGTGGACGGCGGCGATATTGGTCACGAAAACGAATTCGATCTCGTGACCATGTTCGAAGTGTTGCATGAACTGCCGCTTGCTGTTCGGGACCAGGTCATGGCCAATTGCGCCAAGGCGCTGAAGCCCGGCGGCAAGTTGTTGATCATCGACGAGACCTATCCGGCGAAGTCCTCGGACTTACGCAAACCGGAATATTTCTTTCCCGTGCTGACCGGCTACAACGAAATGACCTGGGGCAATGTGGTGCCCACGCGGGCGGATCAGGACAAACTGATTGCGGATGCGGGTCTGGTTGAAGTTCACCGCGATATGATTGGCGGCATGTTTACGGTGATAATGGTTGAGAAACCGGCATAGAAAGGGTGCGGCCCTGGCGTGAACCTTGCGTCGAAATTCTCTGACCCGACAGCAATCAGGGTCGGAATTCGACGGGGGCATCCGTGATAATCGGAAATATATTTTCAAAATCAATGCTTTACACGCCTGCGACCCCGATAAAGCCCGGAGCCGCGGCGGACTTGTCAGGGGCGCTGGAGACGGCAGAAACTGCCGACAAGGCCCACGAAGTGGCGGCAAAATATGATCTTCGCAACATTTCACCCCGTGAAATCGATCTTATGGCGAAGGAATTGCGGCTGCATCAGATGATTTCGGACAGCGATATGTTTGAATTGCTGACCTATGGCGCGGATTATCTGTCCAATTCACCGAACAATACCTGGTCTGAGGAGCAATTGAATCGACCGGTTGATCTGATCGACCAGCTGGTGCAGCAAATCGCCGACGAAAAATCCGCCAATGACCCGGTCGAAGCCCACAAAAACGTACTTGAATTCATTCAGAAACTGGAGGCGCGCAGTTATCTGCCGGTGTCCGGGATTATTGCCTGACATTGTGCCGGATACCTGAACCGTCCTGACTATGAAGGCCGGGCCTGATGTGCTATTGCCTATGCTAATCGCGCCATGTGCAATAACCAATGCGGCATACAGACCGGCAAAGAGTTGATGACTGTTGAAATTTCAGTAATTGCACCCACCCTGAACGAGCGGGAAAATGTTCCCCGACTGATCGAATTGCTGGATGCCGCCCTGGCAGGGCGTCGCTGGGAAGTGATTTTTGTCGACGACAATTCGACGGACGGCACACAAGATCAGGTTATGGCTTGTGCGGCCGATGATCCGCGCGTGCGGCTGATCGAACGGGTCGGTCGGCGCGGTCTGTCATCGGCCTGTATTGAGGGTTTTTTGTCGTCATCGGCAGAACATGTGGCCGTTATCGATGCGGACTTGCAGCATGATGAACGCGTGCTGCCGCAAATGCTGGATGCCTTTGCCAAAGACCCAAGCCTCGACATCGTTGTCGGCAGCCGCTTTGTGGAAGGCGGCGGCCTGGGAGACTGGGGCAAATTGCGCATCGCCGCCAGTAATTTTGCCAAATCCTTAAGTTACCTGGTCGTGCCGCAAAAAGTCACCGATCCCATGAGTGGTTTTTTTATGGTGCGCCGGACGTCTTTCCGAAACGTGGTGCCGAACCTGTCGGGGCGGGGCTTCAAGATATTACTGGATATCCTGTGTACGGCGGGCAAAGACTTCAAGATGAAGGAACTGCCCTATGAATTTAAAACCCGACAATGGGGCGAGAGCAAACTGAACAGCACGGTCATGGTGGAATATGTGGCGTTGCTGGCCGATAAAAGCTTTGGCAAAATCCTGCCGCTGCGCTTCATCATGTTTATCATGATGGGACTGGTGGGGGCTGGCGTGAATGTGGCGATCCTTGCTGTGCTGTATGGCGGTGGCATGTTGGGCTTTATGACCAGCCATATCATTGGCGCTCTGGCGGCCATGGCAGTGAATTTTTTCCTCAATAATACCTTTACCTATTCTGACAAAAAGCTCACCGGCCTGCGCCTGATGTCCGGCATGATGTTGTTTTATGTGCTCTGCTCCTTTGGCCTGTTCTTTAATGTGCTGGTGGCGGAACGGGTTGTGGACGCAGCTGGTTCCTGGGTTTTGGCCGGTTTCCTGGGTGCCGTGGTGGGGGCAGTGTGGAACTATGCCACCAATACAACCCTGAACTGGCGGGCCTGAAAGGTGCTCAGGTGTCCAAGTGGTCAGGTGCAGCCATGACTGATGCCTACGATTATGATTCGATTGATGTGGGCTATTATGATGCGGTTTTTCATCGCAACCAGGGCATGCAAAGCAAATGGCATCAACTGAAATTTGACCGCATTCGCCAGGAACTGGCCCTGCCCGTCAAACATCTGGATATTGCTTGTGGGCCGGGAACTTTTATCGGCTCGTTGGCGGAAAACATTTCCTCCGTGGGCGTTGATATTGCCGCCCCGCAAATCGATTTCGCCAAAAATGCCTATGGCACAAATAATGCCCAATTTCGCCACATATCAGCAGGCGAGATGCCTTTTGAGGCTGGCAGCTTTGATGCGGTGACCAGCATCGAACTGATCGAACATCTGGAACAGGATGCCGTCGCGGCCTTGCTGACGGAAGCCCGACGGGTGATGACGCACCAAGGGCGCATTATTGTTTCGACCCCTGATTATGGGGGCGTCTGGCCGCTGGTCGAGTGGTTACTGAACCGGGTTGGTGATGTCTCCTACGAAGATCAGCATATCAACAAGTTCAACAAACGGCGTTTGCGCGCCACCCTGGAAACGGCTGGTTTCAAGAATATCAATGTGCGCTCCTATCTGTTCGCGGCGCCTTTTGCTGCGGCTCTGGGTTGGCGCTTCGCAGACTTTGTTGAAAAACTTGAGCCCCGGTTTATCGTGGACCACATGGGTCTGTTGCTGATCGCCACGGCGGAGGCCCCCTGAACATGTCTGAACCAGCTTACCTGGAAGATGATGACGGACGCATCGAATGACCGATAACGCACGCTTACCAGGTATTTTGTTGCTGGCCCTCGCCCTCGCCAAAGTGTCAGGGTTGATGTTTTTTGGCCCTATGCAACAACCGGATAGCATTTCTTATCTGGCCTATGCCCACACGATCCTTAGCGACACCGGTTGGCTGTCAAATGCCGGCATGAATGATTACGCCGTGCCGCAAACCGTTTTCCGGACCTTTGGTTATCCGGCCCTGATTGCGGCGGCTGGACTGATTACGGGCAAAAGTGGGGCGGCTTTATATTTGGTTGTCGCCTTCCAGATCATTGTGTCGTTATTTGCCACGGCGATGGTCTATCGACTGGGCCAGACCCTGTTGCGCAATTCAACGCTGGCTCTGTTGGCCGCTGCGGCCCACGCCTTGTCTGTCACCTTTACCTATGACCAGCACATTCTGACTGACAGCCTTTTTAATGCGCTTTGTGTTATCGGATTTTCCGTGCCTCTCATCGGCTTTGTGCAAAAACGTCCCCCCGGTCCGTGGCTGCTTTTGGGATTAGGCCTGATGCTGGGTTATGCCTGCCTGGTGCGGGGCATTGGCATTTATGTGTTGGTTTTTTTCACGCCCGCCTATGTTGCCTGGTTTGTCGTCAGCCATGAAAATTCTGTCGCCTCATTGCGCCGTGCGATTTTGCTGGTCTTGCCCCTGGTCGTGATCATCGGCGGCGTGATGGGTTGGAACACCTGGCGCACCGGCTACACGTTTTATACCACCGGTTCACAATATGTCTTGATCCAGCCTCTGGTGAAAATCGAGGCGCGCGGCACGAAAGTCTTTACCGGTGATACACCGTTGGACAAGCTGGCACAGAAATACCTCAAGACGTACGAATATAAAGAAGCCGTGCAGATCACCGAGGGCCTGTTCACGGAATATGGCATTAACGCCTACCAGTCTGCCAAAATGCACAGTCAAAAATATTTCAGCGTCCTCGCCAGCCAGCCCGGTGCGGTGCTTTATCATGGTGTGCGCAGTTATGAAGAAGGTCTCGTACACCAGTTCTTTAATGTTCTGGACAATGCCAAAGTTTATCTGAAATTCGCCACCGAAGAGCGACCCTGGCCCGGCATGAAGAAGCTGTGGCAACGCGTCAAGGCTGAAACCAATCCCCTGGATATCGCCCTGATTTTGGGTCTTGGCATCCTGCGCCTGGTGGCCTGGTCGTCGTTTCTGGTCTTGTTGCTGGGTGTGCCGGCCCTGGTGATCCGGGCATTGCGCGCCGGAACTTTTGGCTCGTCGCATATTCTGGCTATTTTCTACTGCTGGGGCCTCTATTTCGCTTATTCCTTTGGGCTTGCCATGATCCACATGGTCGACCGCTTCCTGCCCGCGGTACTGGCGGCAGGTTTGATGGGGGCATTGTTTGTCTGGCAGCGAATATTTTCCGGACTCAGGAATAAAACAATCTGAAACCTTCAATTCAAACCTTCAATTTGGGCCGGTTCTGCTCTAAACAGGGCCATATTCAAGTCACGTTAAGTTCAAGGAGCCCCGATAAATGACTGAAACGCCTGTCATTCGACCTATCACCGACGAGGAAGTCGCCAATTTCCCCAAAGAAGTGATCATTGCCCTGAAGGATTCCTTTGACGACGAACGGGGCTCGATCATCCCCCTGGTGGACACGGCCATGGAGAGCGCTGTGATGATTGTCTCTAAAAAAGGGGCTGTGCGGGCCAATCATTATCACAAAACCGACTGGCACTATTGTTACGTTATCGAGGGCGAAATCGACTATTACCATCGTCCGACCGGTAGCGACCAGGAAGCAGAAAAAGTCACCGTCAAAAAGGGCGAGTTGTTTTTCACCCCGCCCATGGTTGATCACGCCATGCATTTCAGTGTCGATACGACCTTCCTGACCCTGGGGCGGAACTCACGGGAACAAGCCGTCTACGAAGCCGACGTCGAACGCATTTCCCTGTTTGACCCTGACAATCCGTAAGGCCTATACCCGCTGTGACTTCAGGTGAACCCTCATATTTCCACCGCGATACGTGCCGTCTGTGTGCATCACCAGACCTGATCAGGGTTCTGACGATCCCGGCGACACCGCCCGCCAATGCCTTCATCCCGGCAGAGCAACTGGACCAGCCCCAGCAGACCTTCCCGCTCGATCTTTGGTATTGTGGGGCCTGTGGTCATTTGCAGTTGCTGGATGTGGTTGATCCATCCGTCTTGTTCGAAAACTATGTTTATGTCTCCGGTACCTCGCCGGCCTTTGTCAAACATTTCAGGGACTATGCAGAACATATTGTTCAGTCCTTTGATTTGAAACCGGGTGGTTTGGTCGTCGATATCGGTTCCAACGATGGTACCTTATTGGCGCAGTTCAAGGACCTCGGTCTCCAGGTGTTGGGTATAGATCCGGCAAAGGACATATCCGCTGCGGCGACGGCATCAGGCATCGAAACCCTGAACCGGTTTTTTGATTCAAGTCTGGCGGAAGACATTCGTCAGTCCCATGGCGCAGCCCAGTGCGTCACGGCCAATAACGTTTTTGCCCATATCGATGATCTGGCGGAAATCGTCAAGGGTATTCGTTTGATGCTGGCCCCGGACGGCGTTTTTGCCTTTGAAGTGTCCTACCGGCTGGATGTGCTGGAAGATACTCTGTTCGATACGATCTATCACGAACATCTTGATTATCATGCCGTTAAACCGTTGCAGGCATTTTTCGATGCCAACGACATGACCTTGATTGATGTGGAACGTGTGTCCACCCATGGCGGCAGCCTGCGCGGCTTTGCCCAACGATCCGACGGTGCGCGGCCAGTCAAGGCTTCGGTCGCAGAACTGATCGCCGTGGAAGAAGAGGCCGGTCTTTACCAGCTCAAGCGTTATCAAGAGTTTTCAGACCAGATCGACAAACTGGGAACTGATCTGCGGGCCTTGCTGGATGACATCAAAGCGCAAGGCAAGACGGTTGCCGGGTTCGGCGCACCCGCCAAGGCTACGACCCTGATGTATCGCTTTGGCCTGGATCAGTCCGAAATAGCCTACATCGTCGATGACAGCCCCCTGAAACAGGGACTATATTCGCCGGGCCTGCATATCCCGGTGGTACCAAAAGAACATATGGACGCGGCACCAGTGGATTACCTGTTGATCCTGGCCTGGAATTTTGCCGAACCCATTATCAGGAATAATCAACAGGTGCTGGACAATGGCGGACATTTTGTTGTGCCCGTGCCAGACCTCAAAGTCATCTAACCGTTTTTGATCGGACCAACCTATGAGTACTTCACCCTGCCTGCCCCGTGACGCCAAGGAAATCGCTGAAATGCTGGGTGACGTGGCCAGCGATTTTTCTGGCAAAACAATTGTCATGGCCGGTGGCATGGGCTTTCTCGGGCGTTATTTTCAGGGCGTATTTGAATATCTGAATACAAATGTACTGGCCGATCCCTGTCGCTTGATCATTGCTGACAATCTGATCACAGCGGGCAAGGCCGGTGAAGCACTGACAGAGTCTGACAATTTTGAATTTCGCCAGGAAGATATCTCCCAGGGCTTTGAGGTCGACGGCCCGGTTGATTTCATCATTAACCTGGCCGGAATTGCCAGCCCTTATTATTACCGGGCCTATCCGGTTGAAACCCTGGATGTGGCGGTGAACGGGACCCGGCATTTGCTGGAAATGGCCCGTGACAAAGGTGCGCGCTTTACCTTCTTCAGTTCCAGCGAAATTTATGGCGACCCGGATGCCAAGCATATTCCGACTCCGGAAAGTTATCGCGGCAATGTCTCCTGCCAGGGGCCACGCGCCTGTTACGACGAGAGCAAGCGTCTGGGTGAGACCCTTTGTTACATCTATCACGACAAACACGGCATCCCGACCAACACCATCCGACCCTTCAATGTCTATGGGCCAGGCATGCAGGAAGCTGACTATCGCGTGTTGCCGAACTTTGCCAGCTGCATCAAGGGCGAACGCACGCTCAAAGTCTACGGCACCGGCAACCAGACCCGGACTTTTTGTTATGTGACAGATGCCATCAATGGTTTCCTGCGCGTGATTGCCCGTGGTGTGCCCGGGGAAGCCTATAACATTGGCAATCCCACACCAGAGATTTCGGTCTTCGAACTGGTCGACGAGATCGAAAAGGTTCTGGGCAAATCCATCGACAAGGAAGTTATCGAATATCCCGACAGCTATCCGGCGGATGAGCCTAATCGGCGCTGCCCCAATATCGTCAAGGCGCGGCGTCAGCTCGACTACAATCCGGTGATAACCATCGAAGATGGCCTCAAGCGGTTTTTCGACTGGACCGACGAGACCTACAATGGTGAAGAATAGCAGACTGACATGCAGGCAAATGCGGGCATAAAACTGGGGCTGGTGGGCACCGGGGCCTGGGGCATGAAATACCTTGCCGCTGCCGATGAAGCGTCGGGTGTGACACTGGCCCATATCGCCAGCCCGCACGTCGCAACCAAAACCTTGCCCGATAGTGTGACCGGCCATACTGATTGGCGCGACCTGTTGGGCCCGTTGGATCTGGATATGGGGCTTGATGGTTTGATCATTGCCACCCCGCCAGAGACTCATTGGGAAATTGCCCGTGCCGCCCTTGAAGCCGGGCTGGCCATCCTGGTGGAGAAACCAGTGACGCTAACGCCCTCGGATGCCGAAGACCTGCTTGAACTTGCCAAATCAAAATCGGCAATTGTGCATGTGGGGCACATCGATTTGCAAAACCCGGCCCTGGTGGCCGTGATGGCTGAACGACCACAACAGTCTGACATTCAACGAATTTCCGGCAACTGGTCCAATGCCGGTCCGTGGCGGGATGACGCCACCCCCCTTTGGGACTGGGGACCGCACCCCCTGGCCTGTTGTCTGGCGGTGGCCGGTTTGGCGAATATCGAGCTGGACGTGAGTGTCGATATTGTGGGTGAAGGCAAGATGTTTGTTGTGCAGGGCAACGTGAACGGCATTGAGGTCGATTTGCGCTTTGGCAACGGTGGTGACCGGCGACGGCGCTGGATGGAAATAGCCAGTACGGGCCAGGTCTTGCGTTATGACGATGACGTTGACGCCAAGGCCACACGTGACGGCAAGCCCTTGACCTATGCCAACACCCCGGCCCTGACAGCGCAAACGGAACGTTTCGCTCAAGCCATTCGGCTGGGTAATCCAGATACTTCGGACGCGGCACTGGCCGTTGAAGTCATCCGGCTGCTGGCCCAGTTTGAACAAAAAACGGCTTGATGATTGCTCACGGTATTGCCACGCCTTGGTCCGATTGTCATGATGCCTCGATTTTCAATTTCACTTTCAGGAAAATGATATGAGCATTACACGCATCAATCCCGGTCCCCGCATGAGCCAGTGCGTTGTGCACGGCGACACCATTTATACCGCAGGCCAGGTGGCCGACGATCGCACAGCCGATGTGGCAGGCCAGACGTCGCAAATCCTCGCCAAGCTGGATGCTTTGCTGGCCGAAGCTGGCAGCGACAAATCAAAAGTCCTGTCCGCGACGATCTGGATGTCAGATATCTCGGCTTTCAATGAAATGAACGGCGTCTGGGATGCCTGGGTCGACACCGACAACCCTCCTGTGCGCGCCTGCGTCGAAAGCAAACTTGCCCTGCCAGAATTCAAGGTCGAAATCGGCATTATTGCTGCGAAGTAGTTTTTCTTCCTGCGCATTGCAAGAACCAGAGTTACCAGAGACTCCGGACTTGATCCGGAGTCTCTGAAGCGTCTCAAATTTGGCCTCGCCCTATTTCTTCGGCAACTCAAGACCCGCCCGTGCGGCATAGACTTTGGCGACGGCGGCGTCGTCCTCCTTGCCATATCCTGACCCACTGGCCATGACAAACTGATCAAGGGCGGTTGAGGCCAGAGGCGCCGCGAACTTTTGTTTGCGGGCCGCATCGGCGACGATGCCCAAATCCTTGACGAATATATCAACGGCTGAGCGCGGGGCATAATCGTCTTCCAGAATATGCGGGACCCGGTTTTCAAACATCCAGGATGTGCCGGCACATTTGCTGATCACTTCATAAACTGATTGCGCATCCACACCCTGCGACAGGCCAAAGGTGACAGCCTCGGCAGCGGCGGCGATGTGCACCCCGGCCAGCAACTGATTGACAATTTTCATGGCAGAACCAGGACCGGCAACATCGCCCAGGCGGAAAACTGTTTCCGCCATGGCCTCAAGAGCAGGTTCAGCCGCCTCGAAGGCCGCCGGTGTGCCTGAGGCCATGATACTGAGGGCGCCGTCGGCGGCCTTGATGGCCCCGCCACTAATCGGGCTGTCGAGGAATAGTATGCCTTGGTCGGCTAGGCGGGCTTCCATCTGGCGGGCGAAGTCCGGATCAACGGTGGCACAAGACATGACCAATGCCCCGGCCTTCAGGTCAGCCGCAATGCCATCTGCACCAAACAAGACATCTTCTGTCTGAGCAGCGTTCACAACGACAATAACAGCGACGTCCAGTTGGACCGCCGCTTGGCTACGACTGCCCAGATCCTTGCCGCCCTGATCTGCAAATGCTTTTTCTTGATCGGCGGAGATATCAAACCCGGCCGTTGGCAGTTGCGCTTTCAGCAGCGATGCAGCCATGCCAAAGCCCATGGAGCCAAGACCAAATACACCCACTGTGGGCCGTGAAGAAGTAGGAGGTGTCATCGGCTGTATTTCCTGAAAAGGGTAAATGATTGATCCATAGATAACCGTAATCTTGTAAACAGACCAGTGTTTCGATCCTTGAAACGTTTCAAACGTTTCCATGATTTTGGTTGTTGAAACGTTTCAATGGTTTCAGTTGTTTCCGGTCTATTGGATGCCTGACAATTGTTTCTTATATCGGGGTCAGGGACGGCAGCCAGCTGCCCCGGTTGAACCAAGGGGAATTATTATGATCAAGTATTTTTCAATTTTTTTCGGGGGATTTTGCTATGTCGTCGCCCTTGCATCTGTGGGCTATGCCGTCGGTTTTGAGGAAAATCTTTTTGTTCCAAAATCGGTTGATACGGCAACAACTGTCAGTGTCTTTATCGCCGTCTTCACCAATGTCATCTTTCTGGCGCTTTTTGTCGTGCAACATACGATCATGGCGCGCCCGGCTTTCAAAAAGTGGTGGACAAATTATGTCCCGAAGCATCTGGAACGTTCGGTCTTTGTCCTGGCCTCAACCGTTGCCCTAAGCCTGATCCTTTATTTCTGGCAGCCCATTCCCGGTACCGTCTGGGATGTACGTGGCACGGTCTTTGGCAATGTGCTGATGGCGATCAACTTTGTCGGCTGGGCGATCTTCTTGTGGGCGACCTTCCAGATCAATCATTTTGAGCTGTTTGGTCTGCAACAGGTCTGGAACAATTTCCGTGGCACCACCGCCCCGAAAATGGCCTTCAAAACGCCCGCCATGTATAAGTTGTGCCGCCACCCCATGATGTTTGGTTTTCTGGTGGTTTTCTGGGCAACCCAGCATATGTCCGTCAGCCATCTTTTCCTGTCGGTCGCCATCACGGTCTATATCTTCATTGGCATGTGGTTCGAAGAACGTGACCTGGTTACAGCCCTGGGCGACCGCTATCGGGTCTATCAGCGCCAGGTACCAAAAATCCTGCCTTTGGGACGGCGTCGTCGCAAGACCTATGTTTTCGGAGATCAAAGCTGATATATTGAAAGCCAGATTAATCGGAGACCGGTTTCAATAATGAGCATCCTCAACTGGCGGGGCCTTGACGTCGACTATACCGACGACGGACAAGGCCCCGCTGTTATTTTGATCCACGGCGGTGCCAGTAACTATCGCCAGTGGGAACCCCTGATCGGTCAATTGAAGGACCGCTACCGGGTTCTGGCAGTTAATCTGCGTGGCACAGGCAAGACGTCACCCTGGGCACTTGCCAAACCACAACCACTGTCCGCACAGACCCAATTGATAGAAGCCCTGGCCGAACTTGTCGGCGAACCTGTGTCGTTGGTCGGGCACTCCTATGGTGCCACCATTGCCATGAAGGTCGCGCAAACGACATCCGTGCAGATCAACAAAATGGTTCTGGTTGAACCCAATCCATTTTTTCTGCTCAATCGCCCGGGCTATGAAGACGGGCGTGCCGATATTGATATTATGGCTGAACCCTTTCAACGTCTGGCCGCAGAGGATCGCTGGTCAGAGATGGGCGTGCATTTTATCGATTACTGGTTTGGAACTGGCAGCTGGCAGGCCATGGGGGAAAAACGTCAGGCGAGTATTTCAGGCATGATGCCGACCATTCGCGGCGCCTGGGACGGTTTGATGTATGATCCGGTCCCCGTAGAAACCTGGTCTGATATGGCCGCGCGCACATTGTTGATCACCTCGGCTGATACTCGCTTGTCTGTCAAACGCATTCGCGACCAGATGCGGGAGCACTTGCCTGGTCTTTCATTTGTTGAAACACCTGAGGGTGGTCATATGGCAATTGTCAGCAAACCTGATCTCGTGAACCCGGACATCATCCGTTTTCTGGATCAGATTTGAAGACTTCAGCCAATAATTCGTAAGACCTGGCGCGGGCCAGGTAATCGTGGGTGATGGTCACGACGACGGCTTCATCCACACGGTATTTTGCCAGCACTTCTTCCAGGTCCCTTTTGACCTGTTCGGGTGCGCCGACAATATTGCGGCGACGATGGTAATCCCGGCGCTGCAATTCGATGTCGCTGTACTCATAGGCCAGGGCTTCTTCGACCGTGGGTACCGGCCCGATTTGGCCCATGTCCAAGCGGACCCGCCACAAGTCCCGACTGGCGCCCAGGCGTTGGGCTTCTTCTTCGGTGTCGGCGCAGATCACAAAGACACCGATGCTACCCTGTGGTTCGGCCAATAATTCAGATGGCTGAAAGCGCATCTGATAGGACCGCATCATGGCCGGGCCGCTTTCATCCGTTATGAAATGGGCAAAGGAATATGGCACGCCAAAATGTGCCGCCAGTTGCGCCGACTGATCGCTGGAACCCAGCATCCACAATTCTGGCCTGCGGCTCATTTGCGGTGAGGCATGAATACCGGCGAAGGGATGATCGGCGGGCAGGCCATCACCCAGCAAGGCAATCAGGTCTTGTACCTGGTTGGGATAAATATCCGGGCCGCGGGGTTGTTGACCATAGGCCAGGGCCTGGGCCGTGCGCTGGTCACTGCCAGGCGCGCGGCCAATGCCCAAATCAATGCGGCCAGGATAAAAGGTTTCCAGCAACCGAAAGCTCTCGGCCACTTTTAAGGGTGAATAGTGAGACAGCATCACCCCACCGGACCCCACCTTGATGGTTTCCGTGCGGGCAGCGATCTGGCCGATAAGCATCTCTGGTGACGCGCCTGCCAGGCCATCAGAGGCATGATGTTCTGCGACCCAATAGCGCCGGTAACCCAGCCTGTCGGCCAGTTGTGCCAGTTTGACAGTTTCAAGGATGGCGGTCTCTGGCGTCCCACCGGCCTGCACTGGCGATTGATCCAATACGGAGAGGATTGTCATAAAAGGTTACCGTCTTTCCTGAATTTGGCGATTGATTGCGCAATCCCCATCATATCTGTGCATTTGTTGCGATTACTTGTTTTGCTTGACTTAGCCTGGAAAACCTACGATATAGCACGCTTCTCGCTGGCGCGATTGTTGTCGTGCCTTTTGGCGAGATTTTTTTGTAACGTGTTCCGTCGTGAAAAATGTGGCCAGGGTATCGGTCATATAAGGGTATTTAGGCCCAACGTCATTGCGGAATTCGGATCGGTCGAATTGGCTGGTCCCATAACCGCAAGGGTAACGACATGACAACGTTTGCCGCACTTAACCTGTGCGCTCCGCTTCTATCTGCCATCGACGCGCAAGGCTTCACAGCCCCGACCGATATTCAAACTGATGCCATTCCATCTTTGATGGAAGGCAAAGACCTGATGGGTGCGGCGCAAACCGGTGGCGGCAAGACCGCTGCTTTCCTGCTGCCGATACTGAACAAACTAATCGAAGAAAACGAGCGCCCGGTACCTGGCTCTCCCAAAGTTCTGATCCTCGCCCCGACGCGCGAACTGGCTCAGCAAATTGGTGATACCGTTCGCGCCTTCAAACAAGGCTCAAAACTTTTTTATACCGTCATCTATGGTGGCGCGCCGTACAACAAACAATTGTTTGATCTGCGCCGTGGTGTCGATATTGTTATCGCCACGCCGGGTCGTATGCATGACCACATTGATCGTGGCTCCCTGCGCATGGACAAGATCACCACTTTTGTGCTGGACGAATGTGACCGCATGCTGGACATGGGTTTTGTCGATGAAGTCCGCAAAGTAGCGGCTTCGATGCCCAAGGAACGCCAGACGGTCATGTTCTCTGCGACCATGAACCCCGGCGTCAAAAAACTTTCCGCCAGCCTGCTGCGTGATCCGGTTTTTGTCGAAGTGGCCAAGGAAAATTCAGTAGCTGCCGATGTGGACCACCGAGTTCTGCGGGTTAAACATGCCGACAAGCGCCGCTTGCTGACACGCCTTCTGGAGCGCGAAGATTATACCCGCGCCCTGATTTTTGTGCGCACCAGATCCATGACCGATACCATCGCCGAAGATTTGCAGGGACTTGGCTACAAGGCTGATTCGATCCATGGCGATCGTAAACAAAATATTCGCCAGAAAGTTCTGCGTAATTTCACCAACGGCAAATTCAATGTTCTGGTGGCCACCGATGTGGCCGCCCGTGGCCTGGATGTAAAAGACATCTCACACGTCATCAACTTTGACATGCCAATGGAAGCCGATGCCTATATTCACCGGGTGGGCCGTACTGGTCGCGCTGGTGCCAAGGGTGTTGCCCTGTCCATCTGCAGCAATACGGACACAAACCTGTTGTTTGGTGTTGAGCGTTTGTTGAAGCAAAAAATTGACGTCGACATGGACCACCCATGGCATGACGAATCCGGTGGACGGTCAAACGGCGGCAAAAAAGGCAAAGGCAAAACCGGACGCAAGTTTGGTGGCGGTACCTCGTACAGCAAACACGAGCCATCTTCTGACAACAACTACAACCCCAACAAAAAGTTTGGCGGCGAGTTTGTGAAGGAAGAGGCCAGAGGCGGTGACAAAGCTGGGGCAAACGATGGTCTTAAGCTTGCCAGCAAGCCAGATCGCAAATTCCGACCCGATCGTACTGAAAACCGTCCCAATCGTTCAGAGAACCAGCCTAATCGTTCAGAAAAGAACGTGAAAGCCAAGGCCTGGCAGGCCCCGGCCCCGAAGAAGCGCAAGGGCCCTAAAAACTTCGATGAGGTGTTTGATGTCGATCCGATGGCCATCAACAGCCTGAAGTCCAAAGCGGCCAACAACAGCGACACGCCCGCCAAGCCCAAGAAGACCGGCAAACCTTTTACTGAAAAAGGTGCCAAATTCAACAAGGCTGGCAAGTTTGACAAGTCCGGCAAACCAGCCCGAAAGCTTGGCCCACGTCGTTTCAAAGGCCAAAAGAAAAAACAAGCCGCCTGATCAACGAACCAGGAGGCGACAAACAAGTGGCTGTCACAACTTCCCTAAGAAGTTTGTGGCAGCCATTTTTTATGCAAACCCCTCAGGTATTCACGGACCCGCCATCCACGGCAAGGGTCTGGCCGGTGACAAAGTCACTGGCGGGGCTGGCCAGGAATACCAGGGCACCCAATAGATCATCAGGTGTGGCGGTGCGCGGGATGGCGCGGCTGGCAAGCACACGGTCGGTAAAGCCCAGGTGTTGCGGGTTTTCCATCACCGACGGGCTTTCGATCAGGCCGGGCGACAGGGTGTTCACGCAAATGCCGTGTGGGCCAACTTCACGTGACAGGGATCTGGTAAAAGCAAGGATCGCCCCTTTTGAGGTCACATAGGCAAGCATATTGGGCATGCCCTTGTTGGCCGTCCCGGAACCGATATTGATGATCTTGCCATAACCCGCCGTCTGCATATGCGGTGTGATATGTTTGGCCATCAGGAACGGCCCACGTACATTCACGGCCATCACCTTGTCCCACAAATCAACGCTGTGATCTGTAAGGGGCTGGGTTGGCAGGGTGGCAAACAGGGCGGCGTTATTGACCAAAATGTCGATCTTGCCAAATGTCTCCATGACCTGATCAACAAATTTCGACACCTGGTGTTCGTCGCTGACATCAACCTTGAAGGCCTGGGCGGTTACGCCAAATTCTTTTTGAATCTCTGCCGCCGCATCACTGCCGTCGGCCACATCGGCAATGGCAATCGATGCGCCTTCTGCGGCCAGGGTGCGGGCAAAGGCCTTGCCGATGCTGATGGCACCGCCGGTCACAATGGCGACGCGTCCGTCTAATTGAGCCATTATTATTTCCTTATATGCCTGAAAATTGTAGATATCTCGTGAATATTATAATTAGCTATGCTGATCAGTTAAAAGCAAAAGCAAAGGGGCCGCCATGAAGTTTTGTCGATTTAATGACGACAGGCTGGGTCTGGTCGAAGGGGACCTGGTCTATGATGTGACGGCGGCAACGGCCGTGCTGCCTGATCTGCGCTGGCCTTTGCCGCGCGGTGATGTGTTTTTTGCGCATCTGGATTTGATGAAGACAGAGATGCAGCGTTTGCGGCCCGATGCGGCCTGCCTGGCATTAACCGATGTTTGTTTGCTTTCCCCTGTCGCCAATCCCGGCAAAATTATCGGCGCACCGGTGAATTATTTGCTGCACCAGGATGAAGCCAACAAGGATGCGGAACTGAATTTTGGCCTGCCCGTGAAAACCATCGACGATCTGGGCCTGTTTCTGAAGGCAGGCAGTGCCTTGGTGGGAGCGGGCGAGGGGGTCGTTATCGCCCATGAAGACCGGCGCACCGATCACGAAATAGAACTGGCGATGATCATTGGCCAGGGCGGGCGTGATATCCCGCAAGCGGACGCCCTGGATCATATCGCTGGATATTGCATTGGCCTGGATATGACCATTCGCGGCACCGAAGACCGCAGTTTACGAAAATCACTGGACAGTTTTGCTCTGCTCGGCCCCTGGTTTGTCAGCGCTGATGAAATCGCTGATCCGGATAATCTTGACCTGGAACTCAGGGTAAACAATGCGGTGCGCCAGAAATCGAACACAAACGCGCTGATTTACGGGATTGCCCGCCTGGTTTCCTATGCGTCGCGTCATTACACACTGGACGTCGGAGATGTGATTTTAACAGGCACACCTGAGGGTGTCGGTCCGGTGCAAGCTGGCGATCGACTGGTTTGCGCAATTGAGGGCATCGGTGAAATGACCGTGATGATTCGAGGCAAGAGTTAACGGCTCAGGCAGACTGTTGCCAATTGGAAATTTCGGCGATGAAGGCCGAGGAAAACTTTTTTAGTTTGGCATCGCCAACGCCGTGAATGCCTGCAAATTCAGACACGGATGCCGGTTTTTTCGCCGCCATGTCGACCAGGGATTTGTCTGGAAAAATAACATAGGCCGGCACCTTTTGTTCGGCGGCCAGGCGACGGCGGCAACGTTTCAGGGCTTCGTATAAATCAACATCTTCGTCCGGCAATTCGATATCTGCCCGTGCCGTTTTTGCTTTTGCCTTGCGGCCCCGGGCTTCATTGCCAACGGAATCTTTTCGGTAAAAGAAATCCTCTGATCCCTGCACCAGGCTCCAGCCCTTGGGCGTTAAACTCAAGCCACCATGCCCGGCTACATCCAGGGCGAGAAAACCCGCCGCCACCAGTTGGCGTAACAAACTGCGCCAGTCATCCAGTGACCAGACTTTGCCCATGCCATAGGCGCCGACATCCTGGTGATTGAATTTACGGACTTTTTCCGTGTCGGCCCCGCGCAGCACGTCGATGATGTGGGCTGCGCCAAAGACCTGGCCTGTGGCATCCACGGCACCGCAAGCAAGGCGGGCAAGTTCAGAGCCTTCAACCAGTTCCGGCGGATCAATACAGACATCACAGTTGCCACATGGTTCCGGGTTTTCGCCAAAATAAACCAACAATGATTGGCGGCGGCATTCCGGGGTTTCGCAAAAGGCCACCAAAGTATCCAGGCGTTTGTGTTCGCGTCGTTTGTGATCTGCACTGCCATTTTCCTGATCGATAAACATGCGGCGCAAGCGCAGGTCATCCAGGCCATATAACATGAAGGCTTCGGCTGCCAGACCATCGCGCCCGGCACGCCCTATCTCCTGATAATAGGCTTCCATAGAGGCGGGCAGGTTGGTGTGGAAGACATAGCGCACGTCTGGTTTGTCGATTCCCATACCGAAAGCGATGGTTGCCACCATGATGACATTGCTGTCCGTCATGAACGTATCTTGATTGGTCCGGCGGGTCCCGGCATCCATCCCCGCATGATAGGGCAAGGCGTTGTAGCCATTGTCGCACAACAGCTTGGCGGTTTCTTCGGTCTTTTTGCGCGACAGGCAATAGATGATGCCGCTTTGTTCGGCGCGGGCTTCGACAAAGGACAGCAACTGTTTTTTCCAGGCACTGCGCGGTGTCACGCCTAAGCGAATATTGGGTCTGTCAAAGCCCGTGACATAGACATTGCCGTCTCCGCCGAACAGTTTGTCATGAATATCGTTGCGCGTGGCTTCGTCCGCCGTTGCGGTCAGTGCCGCCATGGGAACTTCCGGGAAATGAACGCGCAAGCTGCCCAGGTTTTCATAGTCTGGCCGGAAGGACGGACCCCAGCGCGAAATGCAGTGGGCTTCATCAACGGCAATCATGCTGACAGGTAATTTTTGCAAGGCCCCGAGCATGCGCTCGGTCATCAATCGTTCGGGGGCGATATATAACAAACGCACCACACCAGCAGCCACGTCGCGCCAGGTTTGTATATTGTCTTCCCGGTGGCGCGATGAATTAATGGTGCCTGCCTCAATGCCCGCCAGACGCAGAGCAGCCACCTGGTCTTCCATCAGGGCCACCAGTGGTGAGACGACAACTGTCAGGCCATCGCGGATCAAGGCAGGGATCTGAAAGCACATGGATTTACCGGACCCCGTGGGCATCACGGCCAGCACATTACGCCCGCCCAGCAGAGATGAAATGACATCCTCCTGGCCTGGCCGAAAGCTGTCATAGCCGAATTTCGACTTCAGCAAATGCAGAACTTCAGGGCCGACAGAGGTCAAAATACAGGTCCGGGGCGTGGGGGAAATCAGGCCTCAATATCTAGCGGGTTTGCCAGTCAGACACAAGATATTGCACTAATTCAGGGTGGATATGGCATATTTATGGGTAGATATTGATCTTCCCAACCAAAAACACGCCGTCACCCCGCACTTGATGCGGGGTCCATGCGGTTCTCCAATTGGATGGGCTGAACATTAAGGCAGAAGCGTAGACCCCGCATCAAGTGCGGGGTGACGTTGACGTGTGTGGCTAGTACTTTTGCTCTAAAGCCTTGACCTGTTCATCTGTCAGGAACCGGGTCGCCTTGTCCTTCAGCATCAGGAACAGTTTGGCTGTTTCCTCCAGTTCCTCGGTGGCATAAACCGCATCTTCCAGGGATTTTCCGGCGACCACAGGGCCGTGATTTGCCAGCAGGACGGCGTGATGATCGGACGCCATTTCACGCACGGCCTTCGCCAGGTCCAGGTCTCCTGGCGGGAAATAGGGCACCAGTGGCAGCTTGCCGATTTTCATGACGTAATAGGCGGTGATCGGCGGCAGCACATTGGCAGGATCAATATCAGCCAGGCAACTAACGGCAACGGAATGGGTGGAATGCAAATGCACCACGGCACCTGTTGCCGGGCGTGTCTCATACATGGCCACATGCAGGAACGTTTCCTTGGTGGGTTTGTCGCCCGAGATATGCTGACCCGCATTATCCAGTTTTGATATGCGCGCCGGATCGATGTTGCCCATGGTCGACCCCGTGGGCGTCATCAACCAGCCATCTTCCAGACGCACACTGATATTACCGGAGGATCCAAAGGTCAGGCCGCGGTCAAAGATGGATTTAGCCAGACGGGCGATGTCGTCTCGGATCTTGTTTTCTGTGCTCATGTGTTTGAACTTCCGGGCAACAAATCCAGGGCGCGTTGGAAAAAATCAATGTCACCAAAATTGCCCGACTTCAAAGCCAGCGCGATTTCAGTAGGACCTGCCGTCGTAACCGTATTTGCAGATGTCCAGGGTACACCCGGATCGATTTCTGGACCAATGGCCAAGGCTTTGACGTCCAGGGCATTGACCACAGCGCCTGAGGTTTCACCGCCTGCCACGACCATCTTTCGCACCCCTGCTTCAACCAGGCCTTTGGCGATGCGGCCAAGGGTATCCTCGACCATGCTGCCCGCTTCTTCCCGGCCCAGTTCGTCTTGTACGCGGCTAACATCTGCCGGATCGGCGGAGGAATAGATTAACACAGGTCCGCCACTGATTTTGTCGGCGGCCCAAGCCAGGGCAAGTGCGACAACATCTTCACCTTTTGAGATGGCATAGGGGTCAACTTCCAGGGCTGGACGGTTTTTTTTCCAGGCAGCGACTTGTTCACGGGTGCGAATGGAACAACTGCCTGCAAGGATCGCCGCACCACCGCCAACCTCGGGCCATGTGGGGGCGATGCCTTCCTTTAAGGCGCCTTGTTTGCGGAAATTTTCAGGCAAGCCAATGGCAATGCCGGAACCACCTGTGATCAGTTTTACGTTTGCCAAGGCCTTGCCGATCTGCATCAGGTCGTCATCATTGATGGCATCAACAATGGCGTGGCGATAGCCGCTTTCAACCAGATCATCAAAGGCCCGGCGAATAGCCGCGGCCCCTTTGACAACGGTTTCTTCCGGAACCAACCCCACCTTGAAAGGCGTTTGGCAGGCCAGGACATTGACCAGATTGGCATCGGTCATGGGTGTCAGGGGATGGTTCTGCATACCGGACTGGTTCAGCAAGATATCGCCTACAAACAAATGGCCCTTGAAAACTGTGCGGGCGTTGGTCGGGAAGGCCGGGCAGGCGATGGTAAAATTACTGTCGAGCGCGTCCAGCAGGGCGTCGGCCACTGGGCCAATGTTGCCCGCATCTGTGGAATCAAAGGTTGAACAATATTTGAAATAAAACTGCTGCGTGCCGTGCGATTGCAGCCATTCTAACGCCGCCAGTGATTCCGCCACGGCCTCGGCAGCCGGGATGGTGCGGGACTTCAGGGCGATAATAACAGCATCCGCATCAGGTACGGGCAAACCAGCGTCAGGCACACCGATCAACTGAATGGTGCGCATGCCCTGTTTAACAAGATTGTTGGCAAGGTCCGTGGCCCCGGTAAAATCATCGGCAATGGCCCCCAGCAAAATCGACATCTATCCGCTTCCTGTTTGAAAAAAGCACATCATAGAAAGCTCAGTCGTCCTTGAACAGGGCGCTTGCTTTGCCACCCAGATTTGGCTTCAAAGATTGCGCCGCATCAATCAAGTCAAGGCCGCCGCGTTGGCCAAAAGACATTTCCAGACGACCGACTTTCAAATCAAACGTCAGGCGGGCCTTGTCGGGGGCAGCCCAGCTGACACGCTGAAGCCCGGGCTCTTCATCCACATGGCCGCCGTGTTTTTCCTCGATATCTTCCAGTCGCTCAACCAGGTCGTCATAGTCCAGATCAGTTGCATTGGTTTCAAACACCAGGCGTTCATAGTCTTCGGCAAAGATCAAATTGATGGCGTCGCGCTGACTGCGCCAACCAACTTTCAACTCCAACCTGCGCACAATTTCATAACGGGCCGGGTTGTCGGGGCTTTGGCGGGTTTGCACGGAATAGCGAAATTTCGGCGTATCCAGGTCACCATCACCAAATTCCGACCCCACCTGCATATCGCGGCGGCGCAGGCGGGTGGCTTTCTTGCTGCGTTTGTAAAAATCTTCCAGCTCAGCCTCGACATTGTCGCTCATCAGGCGATTAACAAAGGCGCTGTTTTTATCACTCAAGGCATCCGGCACTTTGTGCACGCCACGTTGAAACCCGGTCAGGCTGCGGATGGTGCCCGTCTCGATGCCCTCCAGATATTCCTGGCGCAGGGAAAAGAACACGTCGGCCAAAGGAGACGCGTCCTTGCTGTCAGTATCGGCCTCCTTTGATTTGTCTTCCATGCCTTTTCCCTCAACCACGTAGCGCGTAAACTGCTGTCGCCAGACGTTGCCGACTGTCAGGTCCTAATACAGGGAAAAACGTGTCCGATTTCAAGGCGCTGTTGCCACAAATAATTTTGTCTTTGCTGATCGGCCTGGCGGGCGGTGTTATATTTAATGCCATCAATTTCCCTCTGGCCTGGATGTTGGGGCCTATGACGGCCAACCTGATCGCCGCTTTGATGCGAGCCAAAGTTGCCGTACCCATGAATATCCGCACAGTCATGCTGTCGATCATCGGAATTTATCTCGGCACAGCCTTTCAGCCGGACCTCTTGGATAATGCTGCTGTCTGGCCCATAAGCCTGATCGCTGTTCTGTTATATGTGCCGGTCGTGACCCTGGTTGTGATGGTCTATTATCGCCGTGTGGCAGGCTTTGATCAGGTGACATCAGTATTTTGTTCGGCCCCCGGTGGGTTAACGACCTTGACCATACTGGGGACTGAAGCAGGCGGGGACGAACAAAAAATTGCCCTGGTACACAGCCTGCGCATCATGATGCTGGTTTTTGCCATCCCCTTGATCATTGCCGGGGTGACCGGTGTTGTGCCTACGCGAACAGGCCCGGAAGGGGCCGAGACCCTGAATATTCAGGAAGCCCTGATGTTGTTCGGTGCCGCCTTGCTCGGTCCGCAGATCGCCAAACGTATCGGTTTACCCTCGCCCTATATGACCGGGGCCATGTTTGCCGTGGCGGCCCTTTATATGACGGGCGTTGTTCAGGGTTTGCCGCCACGTTGGCTGTTGAATGTGGCTCTGGTGGTGTTGGGCTCCTCTATTGGCAGCCGTTTTTCCCGCGTTAGCCCTACAGAGATCGGACGTATTGCGATCTATGCCCTGGGTTCAGTCGCTTTGATCATTTTCGTTTCAGCCATGTGCGCCTATGCAGTCTCGTATTTCACAGGCCTCGATTTTCTTGCCACCATGCTGGCCTTTGCGCCGGGCGGTGTGGCAGAAATGAGCCTGATCGCCATTGCTATGGATGTTGATCCGGGCTTTGTCGCTCTGCATCATCTGGTGCGAATATTCGAAATCATTTTGCTGGCGCCCATCGTGGCCAAATGGCTGACGGCAAGATCAGGTTAGGGTCAGAATTTCCTGCCGACTGGCGTAGCTCGGCATAGCGCCGGGTTTGGTACAGGCCAGGGCCGCCCCGATACAGCCACGTTTCATGGCGGCTTCCAGGTCCAGCCCTTCCGTTAAACCTGCCGCCAGGGTGCCGATAAAGGCGTCACCTGCACCCGTGGTATCGACGGCGGTGACCGCCATGGCAGGCACGCGAATGATTTCATCACCTGACGTAGCCAAGGCACCATCGGACCCGAGCGTGACGATTGTTGTTAGTTTATGCTTCCGGCTTAGTGCTTTGGCCATGGCCTCGATATCATCGGTTGCCAGTGACTGCGCTACGGTCCGGGCCTCAATTTCATTGACCACGAGGTAATCCACCAAGGCCAGGGCCGTATCCGGTACCGGCGCTGCCGGAGCCACATTTAAAATCGTTGTCGCACCCGCCGACTTGGCAATTTCCAGGGCTTGCCAGTTAGCGTGGCTGTCGACTTCCATCTGCAGGATCAGGAAATCATCTTCCGTGATGCCCCCATTCTTTAGACCATTGGCTGACGCCTTCAAATTTGCTCCACTGGCCACGGCAATTGTATTTTCACCCTGCGCATCAATCATGATGGAGGCATATCCGGTCCCGGCTTCGGTTGTCCTGCCTACGCCTGACACATCAACGCCAAATTCTTGCAAGGCGTTCAGAGGCGTTGCTGCCCATTCGTCATCACCGACCAGACCAAACATAGCGACCACACCACCAGACTTGGCCGACCTGGCAGCTGCCGCCGCCTGGTTCGCCCCTTTGCCTCCAGGTGCTGTAAAATAATCCCCACCAATAACGGTCTCGCCAGGGGCGGGCAATTTGTCGACATTCATAAAAAAGTCGACATTGAGAGAGCCAAATACGTAAATCATTCCAGGAGCGTACCTGAAAGAGGGGGCTTACGCTAACCCGCCAAATAAATCGGGTGGGTCGGCTTCTGTTGCTGAGCAGAGGTCTGCAACGCCAACACCGATGAGGCGGAAGGCGCGGCCGTTGGCTTCTTTTTCGATCATCTGGCGGGCGGATTGGTACAGGATATCGGCGCGTTGGGTGGGGTTGGCCAGCTTGCGGTTACGGGTCAGGGTTTGAAAATCGCCGGTTTTCAATTTGACGACAACGGTGCCGCCGGCCAGTTTGCTGCGCACCATGCGGTTGGCCACGGTTTCGCACATGGGCTCGATGGCCTCGCACAGGACATCGAAAGAAGACGTATCACGGCGAAAGGTGTTTTCTGCCGAGATGCTTTTGCTGGCCCGCGACGATGTGATACGGCGGCTGCCTTCGCCTTTGGCATATTGCACCAGGCGATTGCCGAACTTGCCGTAACGCGTCACCAGTTGCGCTTCGGGCAGGGCTTGTAGATCGCCAATGGTGACAATGCCGTCGGCATCCATCTTTTTGGCCGTGGCCTCGCCCACACCATTGATCTTGCGCACAGGCAAGGGGGCCAGGAATTCACGCACGCCGACCCGTGGGATGATCGAATAGCCACGTGGTTTTTCCATATCCGAGGCCAGCTTGGCCAAAAAACGGTTATAGGAAAGCCCGATGGAAACGGAGATACCGACGTCGGTTTCGATGCGTCGGGAAATGCGGGCCAGATGCCAGGCGGGGGTCAGGCCATCGCCGCGGGTGTCTGCCGATAAATCCAGATAAGCTTCATCCATGGAGACCGGCTCGATGACCGGCGTGGCTTCCAGGAAGATGGCACGTATTTGCTGGCTGACTTCTTTGTATTTCGCCATGTTCGGTTTAACGACGACGGCGTCGGGGCACATCTCCATGGCCTTGAACATGGGCATGGCAGAGCGCGGGCCAAATTTACGGGCGATGTAACAGGCGGTTGTCACTACACCACGTCCGCCGGGATGGCCGACGATCAGGGGTTTGTCGCGCAAAGACGGATCATCGCGCTTTTCTACCGAGGCATAAAAGGCATCGCAATCCACATGGGCGATATCCAGCTCGTCCAGTTCTGCATGGTGGACAAGGCGCGTTGAACCACAAGTGGCGCAGATTTGTGCGTCGGTGTTGATATGGGTCAGACAGTCCCGGCAGAGGGTGGGGGTGAGGGTTGTAGACATGAAAGCAAGTTTATAGCGTCGGGCCTGACATTACGAGTAAATACGCGAACGTTTCATGAACAAATTATAGCGCTTAGCTTGCCGCCAGTCGATCTGCCGGGAAAGTGACGCAGACTGAAGTCCCCACACCCAGGGTACTTGTCAGTGCAACGTCAGCGTCATGTAATTCAGCCATTTTGCTGACCAGTAGCAAGCCAAGGCCCGTTCCCTCGGTAGAATCCTGATCGCCGGTGCGGCTATAAGGGTTGAGCACATTTTCGATTTCATCCTCAGCAATTCCAACGCCGGTGTCGGCAACTGAAAACCAGGGACAACCAGTTTCAGAGATACCTCCATCAATGCGCATTTCGCCGTCCTCAACGTTATATTTGATAGCGTTCGTCAGGAGGTTTACGACTATTTGCAAAACCAGACGACGGTCGCCATGAATGTCAGGACAGTCGTCCTGGAAATCTTCGAAAATTCGGATTTTTGAATTGCGAGCCTGCTCCCGCACGAAGACCAGGCCCCGGCGTATTTCATCGCCGAGATTGAAATTTTCCTCATACAGCTCGAGCTTGCCCGCTTCAATTTTGGACAAATCAAGCACATCGATAATCAGGGACAACAAATGCAAGCCCGACTGGTTGATATCACGCAAATATTCAATATGATTTTCCGCCACTTCACCGCCAATACCCGATGACATTAGTTCGGAAAAACCAATAATGGCATTCAGTGGTGTGCGTAATTCATGGCTCATTTGGGCCAGAAATTCAGACTTTGCCTGATTGGCTTGTTTGAGTTGCGCTTGCGTTGCGATCAATTCTTCCTCAATTCTGATACGCATATCAATGCTGGAGGAAATATTCAATCGTGCCGGTTTGCCTTGCCATGTTATGTTTTTGGTATTTATTTTGACCCAGTATCTGGAACCGTCAGTTCTCTCCACAATGGCTTCAAATTCACCCTCCACACTTAGATCATTCGCTACCTGAACTGTTGTTGCCGAGTAAACGTCTGCTTCCAGTCGGCGCGTTTCGATAATCCGGGCCGACAGGGTACCATCCTCTATTTCTTCCTCTGACATTCGGTTCATATCTGTAAATGTCTTGTTGGCAAACAGGATCTTGTTGTCCCGGTGTACCAGCACGCCCACGCCTGGTGTATTGATGATATCGGCGAGCAGTTCGTCGGCAGAAGAAATAGCTGACAGGACTGACTGAGCAGTTTGTTTGCTGTTGTTTGAAGACGGCTCGTCCAGTTCTGCATGGCGGACAAAGCGCGTTGAACCACAAGTGGCGCAGACGTCGGCGCCCGTGTTGATGGGGGTCAGGCAGTCCCGGCAGAGAGTTGGCAACATGGGATCGTTATAAGCTGTTCCGGGCAGCGTGGCGAGGAGGTTTGGCGCAAAACGGGAACTGTTTTTTCACGTTGTCATGCGCGGGCTTGACCCGCGTACCCTCGTCTTTTGGGCCAGTGCTTTAAGACGTGGATACCCGTGTCGAGCACGGGCACGACGATGTTTTGGTTGATGCCCCTTCTTAAATTCGCTTGGCGATTTCTTCCAGCATGACTTCGGTGGCGCCACCGCCGATGGACTGGACGCGGGCGTCGCGGGTCATGCGCTCGATAGGGGTCTCACGTAAATAGCCTGAGCCACCATGGAATTGCAGGCAGTCATACATGACTTTGTTGACCAATTCACCACAATAGGCTTTGACGGCGGAAACCTCGACAACGCAGTCCAGGCCTTGCGCATCCATCCAGGCGGCATGGTAAACCAACTGGCGACCCGCTTCGACCTCGGCCTGGCGCATGGCGAGGCGTTGGCGGATGGCCTGTTTATCCCACAGGGTCGCGCCAAAGGCCTTGCGGTCCTTGACGTATTCAAGCGTCAGGTCGAGGGCTTTTTGCGATTCGCCAATGGCCATGGCCCCGATGACGGTGCGTTCGTTCTGGAAGTTTTGCATGATGGCATAAAAGCCGCGATTGACTTCACCCAGGATATTTTCCGCAGGCACCCGGCAGTTGTCAAAGATCAGCTCAGCCGTGTCGGAACAACGCCAGCCCATTTTGTCCAGGGCGCGACCAACGGTGAAACCCGGTGTGTCTTTTTCGACGATGAAGATGGTGATGCCGCGCGACCCTTTAACGTCGGGGTCGGTCTTGGCGGCAACAAAATAGACATCGCCGTGCACGCCATTGGTGATGAACATTTTACTGCCATTCAACACCCAGTCATCACCATCTTTGATGGCACGGGTCTTGATCCCGGCCACGTCTGAACCGGCGTCCGGTTCGGTGACGGCGACGGCGGTAACGGTCTCGCCGGTGATGATGCCCGGCATATATTTTGCCCGCTGGTCGTCGTTGCCGGCGTTGTTCAGATGTGGTGAGGCCATGTCTGTATGCACCAGAACAGAGATCGCAAAGCCGCTGAAGGTAGAGCGGCCCAACTCTTCCGCGAGAACAGCGGTTGCTACTGTATCCAGTTCCGAGCCGCCATATTGTTCGCCATACCGCAGGCCGAGAAACCCCAACTCACCCATCTTGGTGAAAACTTCACGCGGGACTTTGCCGATTTTTTCCCATTCATCGCCGTGCGGTACGATTTCGCTTTCGATATATTTGCGCAGCTGATCCCGGAACAGGACCAATTCTTCTGAGTTATAGATACTGTTTTGCATGGGGCTACTCTTCGTTTGAAATTTCAATTAAAAGGTCATTGCCGTTGACGGTCTCGCCCGCCTTGCAATGAATGGCCGATATTGTACCGCTAATGGGGGCCGCCAGATTTTGCATCAGCTTCATAGCTTCCAGCACGACGATGGTATCACCGGCATTGACCGTATCGCCGAGACCTGAGCGGATTTCACTGATCAGGCCAGGCATGGGAGCACGAATGCCGGGTTCGTCCGAATGTGCCGTGGTACTTTGTCGGTCCAGCAAGGCCTGCTCTGACAACAGAACTTCGAAGACATGATTTCGCGCACTGCCCGATGACACCAGAACCCGACCATCAGGAAGCATTGCCGCTGAGGACGTATCGGCAGGACTTGTGATCTGAACTTCAACGGGTTCCTCGTCATTTTCGCGCACATAAACGTAACTGGCAGGCGTACCTGTCAGTCGCCAGGGTCCCAGGGCTTGCCACGGTGAGGCTGAAGTTGCCTGGTTTCCACGCCAGGCTGATGCTGCAATCTCTCCGGCCTTGTTGTCTGGCACTTGCCAGCCATCGGGAAATACACGATCCAGAAAGGTCGTATCGATATTGGCTTCACGGAACGCCTGCTGGTCAACAATGTCATACAGAAAAGGCATGTTATGCCCGACGCCGGCCAGGTGATAACCATCCATCGCACCCAACAAATTGTCGATGGCCTGGCCACGGTCGTCCCCGCGGGTGATAACCTTGGCCATCATGGAATCATACCAGGGGCTGATGGTGCTGCCAGCAGTCACGCCACTATCACAGCGCATATTATCGCCGGTCGGCTCCTGGCAATATGAGATGATGCCGGTCTGCGGTAAATAATTCTGCGCCGGATCTTCGGCAGCGACACGTGCCTCTATGGCCCAGCCGTTGATCTGGATATCGTCTTGATCAAAGACAAGGGCTTCACCGGCGGCGACGCGGATTTGCTGTTCCACCAGATCAATGCCGGTAATCATTTCGGTGACCGGATGCTCTACTTGCAGGCGGGTGTTCATCTCCAGAAAATAAACCTCGTTACTGTCGCGGTCGAGAATAAATTCCACGGTCCCGGCTGAGGTGTAATTAATAATTTTGGCCAGCTTCAGGGCGCTGTCGGTCAGGCGCTGTCGGGTGGCGGGATCAAGGTCCGGGGCAGGGGCTTCTTCGATAAGCTTTTGATGATTGCGCTGTACTGAACAGTCACGCTCATACAAGTGCAGGGCCGCGCCATGGCTGTCGCACAAGACCTGCACTTCCACATGCCGCGGGCGCTCGATGTATTTTTCCAGCAACACGGCATCGCTGCCAAAGGCGCTCAGGGCTTCTTTTTGCGCAGATTTCAGGGCCTCGGCGAAGTCGCTCATGAGATTGACCCGGCGCATGCCGCGGCCACCGCCACCGGCACTGGCCTTGATGATCAGGGGCAGAGGTATTTTTTCAGCTTCCGCTGTCAGCACAGCCAACGTCTGCTCTGCCCCGTCATAGCCTGGCACCACCGGCACCCCTGCATCACGGGCAATTTTCTTGGCTTCGATTTTTGAACCCATGCGTCGAATCGCATTGGCGTCGGGGCCGATGAATGTGATTTTGGCTTTTGCGCAGGCGTCCGCGAAATCAGCATTTTCAGAAAGGAAACCGTAACCCGGATGCACAGCCTCGGCGCCCGTTTGTCGGGCCGCCTTCAGGATGGCATCCGCTTTCAGATAACTCAGGCGTGCTTCCGCCGGGCCGATCAGGACCGCGTCGTCAGCCATTTGTACAAACAAGGCATCTCGGTCTGCCTCTGAATAAACGGCAATTGTGCGAATGCCCATATGTTTGCAAGTGCGCATGATGCGGCAGGCAATTTCGCCGCGATTGGCCACAAGTATTGATTTGAACATCAGCTTACATCCTGAACACAGGTGAGAAACCGGTGGGCTCCGGCGTCGTCATGGTAACCGCCAGACACAGGCCCAGAACGTCGCGTGTTTGAGCCGGCTCGATGATACCGTCGTCCCATAATCGCGAGGTGGCATAATAAGGATCGCTTTGTTCGCCATATTGATCGCGCACACCCTTTTCTATGCCGTCCAGTTCCTCTTGCGTGGCGGGGCCTGCTTTCAGGCTGCCCTCGCGCAGGGTCAGCATGACGTTTGAGGCGATGTCGGCGCTCATGGTGGCGCATTCTGCTGTGGGCCAGGCAAACAGAAAGTGCGGCCAGAAACCGCGACCGCACATGCCATAATTTCCGGCCCCGTAAGACCCGCCGACAATCACCGAGAAGCGCGGCACCCGTGCTGTCGACATGGCATAAACCATCTTGGCGCTGTTCTTGGCAATGCCACCGCGTTCGGCATCCCGCCCGACCATGAAACCGGTGATATTATGCAGGAACAGCAAAGGAATTTGGCGCTGGTTACAAAGCTCAATAAAATGTGCGGCCTTCAATGAGCTTTCAGAAAACAGCGCCCCGTTGTTGCCGAGAATGCCAACCGCATGGCCGTGAATGTGGGCCGTGCCGCAAACCATGCTTTCACCATAGTCTGGCTTGAATTCACGGAAGGCACTGGCATCTACCAGTCGGGCGATGATCTCGCGAACATCATAGGGAATTTTACGATCCTTGCTGATCACCCCGGCGATCTCGGCTGGATCATATTTAGGCGACTCAAAGCCTTTCAGGTCTTCGACCTTACGGCGTTTGTAATTCAGGTTGGCGATAATATCGCGCAGGATGGCCAGGGCGTGCGGCTCGTCCTCTGCCAGATAGTCCGACACGCCGGAAACGCGCGTGTGCATTTCGGCCCCGCCCAGGCTTTCGCCGTCGATGTCTTCATTGATGGCGGCCTTGACGATGCTGGGTCCGCCCAGGTGAATGCGGGCATTGCCGCGTACCATGACGGTTTCATCCGACAAGGCCGGGATATAGGCCCCGCCTGCCGTGCAGCCACCAAAGACGGCGGAGATTTGCGGGATGCCCTGGGCTGACATATTGCACTGGCGATGGAAGGTGTTGCCAAAGTGGTCCTTGTCAGGAAAGACCCGGTCCTGTTCCGGCAAATAGGCCCCGCCGCAGTCGACCAGGTAGATCACCGGCAGGCGGTTTTGCTCGGCGATTTCCTGGGCCCGCACATGTTTTTTGACGGTCTCGTGAAAGAAAGAGCCGCCCTTGACCGTGGCATCATTGGCGATCATCACACACAAGGTGCCGCAGATGGTGCCGATGCCGGTGACAATCCCGGCCCCTGGCACATCGTTGCCATACTGGCCCCAGGCGGCGAGGGTGGAGAATTCCAGAAAGGCCGTGCCCGGATCAACCAGACGGTCAATACGTTCGCGGGCCAACAGCTTTCCGCGCTTGTGGTGACGGTCGATCAAGGCTTCGCGGCCACCACCGGCGACAACAGCCAGGCGTTCCCGCAAGGTGGTATTCAGGCCGTCGACATAATCTCGATTGTCTGCAAAAGTTTCGCTGGCCGGATCAATGGCGCTGTTGAGGATACTCATGTTCTGGTCTTTCCAGGTTTATTCTGGCCGGATTTATTCAGGACACCGTTCAGAAGATTGTTGGCGAAGTGATCGGCCAGTTGGTCAGCCGAGCCACGCTTGGGGTCGAACCATTCCAGGGTGGCATTCATGGCACCGATTAACATCAGGCGGAGTGTGGCAAGGTCGGTATTTTGTGCAATGGCCCCGTCTTTTTGCGCTGCTTGTAGAATATCGCTCCAACAATCTTCATAGGCCCGGCGAACTTTCAGGTTGGCTTTTTGAACGGACTTTGGCGCCTGACCAAAGATGCGCACATTGGCCGAGGTATAATCACTGTGTTCCAGCAAGGCGCGCAGATGGGCTTTCATGGCGGTGCGAATGCGTGTTTCGTGCGATGCGCTGGCGGGCAGGGCGGCCAGGGCTTCAACCACAGCTTTGTGCACGATTTCGATACCGATGTTCAGCACATCAGCAATGATCTCTTCTTTCGATTTGAAGTGATAATAAAGACTGCCGCCCTGCATTTTTTCTGCTGCCGCAATGCCGCGCAAGGACACCGCCGCGTAACCGTTCTCGCGAAAGAGACGGGCAGCGGTATCCAGAAGGCGGGCTTTGGTGCTTGCAGCTTTTGTCATGTTGGGCAATGGTTGGATCGGGAATGAATAATTCTAACAGACGTTAGAAAAAAATCGGGATGATTGCAAGCCCTTTGTGCCGCTTGCGACGGCAGGCAGGGCAACCTACAATTTTATGACTATAATCCGGTAATGTTGCGCGCGAGAACGGGGAGCTACAGATGCCAAAATCAAATCGGGGCCCAGCGTTGATTGCTGATCTGGCGGCAATCATTGATGAACTGGATGCAAACGGACGCCTGGTTCGGGTTAAATCTCGCGTTGACCCAAAGCATGACCTGGTTGGCATTGCCAACAACTTTCACGGACAGGGCAAGGCTGTGTTGTTTGAAGATGTTGCCGGTCACGACACTCCGGTGTTCATGGGTCTGTATTGGTCGCGGGAGTTGCTCGGCGACATTTTTATGCGCGATGAGTTTGAGCTACCGCAATATATTTCCGACTGCATCAGTAACTGGCAGGCGCGACCTGTGGGCCCGGTTGTGGTCGCCGATGGCCCGGTGATGGAGGTCACTGAGCGTAGTGTCAATCTGGGCAAGTTACCGATCCCGACCCATGCCCTGGGGGATGCAGGGCCTTATTTGGATGCTGCCGTGGTACTGGCGAAAGACCCGGAAACCGGGGTGCGCAATGCGTCGATCCAGCGCTTTCTGGTGGTCAACAAAAATACCCTGGCGGTCAATATTGATGCCGGGCGGCATCTTGAATTATATCTCGGCAAGGCCGCAGCGTTGGGCCAGAAGCTGAACATCACCATTAATATCGGGGTGGGGCCAGGCTTGCATTTCGCGGCTGCCACACCGTCGGAAGCGGCCCCGGCTGATCTGGACGAGCTGGGCATAGCCAGTGAAATCCACGGTGCACCGCTGGAGCTGGTGGCGGGGACCAGGTCAGATGTGGAGATGGTCGCCAACGCCATGTGGGCGCTGGAGTGCGAGATGACCCCCGGTGAAAATCTGCCCGAAGGCCCCTTCGCTGAAGTCACAGGATATTATGCCAAATGCGAGGCACGGCCAAAGGTCAGGGTGCTGAAAATCCATCGCCGCAAAAAACCGATCTTCCATTCCATCCTTTCGGGTAAGGAAGTCTTCAATTCAGTGGGTCTGCTGGGAGAAGCCAATGTGCTGAATACGCTCAGGAAACAGATACCCGGGGTAAAAGACGTCTATTTCAGTCACGGTGGTTGCGGCTTTTACCATTGCATTGTGCAGATCGCCCAGGTCCGGGCAGGCTGGGGCAAGCAGGCCATCATGGCGGCTTTCGCGGCCTTTGCGCCATTGAAAATGGTCACGGTTGTCGATGATGACGTTGATATTCGCAACGCCGAAGATATCGAATGGGCCATGGCCACCCGGCTTGATGCCAAGGCTGGAATTTTGCAGATCGAAAACGTCTTCGGGCACGGCCTGAACCCGTCTTTCCCGGATTACCTTGGCTCGAAAGTCGGCTTTGACGCCACCAGACCGTTCCCCTTTACCGCCGACTATGACCGGGCCCGGGTCAAGGATATGACGCTGGAAGGGGTGAAGATTGAAGGCGCTGGAAGCTGAAATCAATCCTGTTTCAGATAGCCGGCGCTTGTGGCTTTTTCTGGATCTGCAAAAATTGCCATGGCAGTGGTCATACGCCGGAAGCCAAATTTTTTGTAAAAATCCTCTTTACCCGGCACAGAATAAAGAATGATCTTCTTGTGACCGTGTGACGCTTTTGTCAGTCTCGATAAGATCTCTTTACCAAGTCCTGTCCCCTGAAAATCGGGATGAACGGCGACATCGCAAATGTATGAACAATCTGCCCCATCCGCCAAGGCCCTGCCGACGCCAACAATTTTACCGTCATGGTAGGCAAAAAACTTATACATACTGTTGGAAAATACAGTCTCCAGTGCAACCGGATCCTTTTCCCCCAACGGCGCAATTTTATACAATTCACACAGGTCAATCCAGCTGACGCCGTCCAGTGAAGACTGCCATTTCAGATTCACGTTACTTCCTCCTGGAATTTTTTTGACTGCCACTGCTTTAGTGCTGAACGCGGTAGAATTCAACATGCTCTGTCCGGTTTCGTCACGGTGGTGTGTTTGATAGACCAGAAATATCTGGAATTAATAAATAATATTTAATTGCTAAATATATAATATTATATTACTAATATATCCAGTTATTTAGCAAACGGTTACCCGGTGTGGTGTTGGCGACCCCGGTCTGGTGCCGTCAACAACGCAACAGGGTAGCCGCCATGTCCGGTATCAGGGAATTACAATGAGCGAAAATAAATTCAGGTCTTCGAAGTGGTTTGCCGCCAAAGACAAAGATGGTTTCCTTAAACGGTCATGGTTGCGCAACCGCGGGGTGCCGGACGAATACTTTGATGGCCGCCCGGTCATTGGTATCTGTAATACCTATTCCGAACTGACGCCGTGTAATGCCCATTTCCGCGATCTGGCCGAACGGGTCAAGCGCGGGGTTTATGAAGCCGGTGGCTATCCTCTGGAATTCCCGGTTATGAGCCTGGGCGAGAGCGTCATGAAGCCCTCGCCTATGTTATTCCGCAACCTGGTCAGCATGGATGTGGAAGAAAGCATTCGGGCTAACCCTATTGATGGTGTTGTGCTGATGGTGGGTTGTGACAAGACCACCCCGGCGCTTGTCATGGGCGCTGCCAGTGTTGATCTGCCGTCCATTGTGGTTTCTGGCGGTCCCATGCTGAACGGGCGCTTCCGCGGCCGTACTTTGGGGTCCGGTACCGACGTTTGGCGCTTTGGTGAAGACGTCAAGGCGGGCCGCATGAGTACGGATGATTTGTTCGCGGCTGAAAGCGGTATGCATCGCTCCGCTGGTTCTTGCATGACCATGGGCACTGCATCTTCTATGGCCTGTTTGATGGAAGCGTTGGGCATGGCATTGCCTGGCAATGGTTCTGCCCCGGCGCCCGATGCCGAGCGAAATATGATTGCCCAGTTCGCCGGACGTCGCATTGTTGATTTGGTCAAGGAAGATGTAAAAATTTCACAAATTCTGACCCGCGAAGCCTTTGAAAATGCGATCCGCACCACGGCGGCCATTGGCGGTTCCACCAATGCTGTGATCCATTTGCTGGCCATTGCCCGCCGTCTGGGTGTGCCGCTGGATCTGGCTGATTGGGACAAGTTCGGGCGTGATATCCCGACCATTATTAATCTGATGCCCGCCGGTGAATACCTCATGGAGGACTTCCATTATGCCGGTGGCTTGCAAGCCGTAAACAAAGCCTTGTTGGAGAAAGACTTGTTGCATGGTGACCAAGTGACGGTAAACGGCAAGACGGTGATCCAGAACTGCGCCGAGGCACAAAACTATAACGAAGATGTCATTCGGCCCATGGACAAGGCGTTAACCGAAGATGGCGGCATTGCCGTTTTACGCGGTAACCTGGCCCCGGATGGTTGTGTGCTAAAGCCTTCAGCGGCGTCAAAAGATTTGATGACGCACAAGGGTAAGGCCGTTGTGTTTGAAAGCATCGAAGACTATCACGAACGCATTGATGCCCCCGACCTCGATGTCGATAAAGATTCGATCCTTGTGCTGAAAGGCTGCGGTCCCAAGGGTTACCCTGGCATGCCCGAGGTTGGTAACATGAGCCTGCCCGCAAAGTTGCTGAAAGAAGGCGTTGAGGACATGGTGCGCATTTCTGATGCCCGTATGTCCGGCACAGCCTATGGCACAGTTATCTTGCATGTGGCACCGGAATCCGCTGCAGGTGGCCCTCTGGCTTTTATCCAAAATGGCGATGAAATTGATCTGGACGTGAATGCCCGCAAGCTTGACCTGCTGGTGTCTGACGAAGAAATGGATCGCCGCCGCGCCGCTTGGACACCACCGCCACCACGATCCGAAACGGGCTATCAGCGCTTGTATCATGATCACGTGGAACAGGCTGACAAAGGCGCAGACTGGGGTATATTGTCCGGCGTTCGTGGCTCGGACGTGCCCAGAGATTCTCACTGACCGAATTTCCATATAAGACAGGACGACGAAGATGGCCGAAATACTAGATATCACAGATACCGTGTACCCCAGCCTGGAAGGCAAAACCGTCTTGGTGTCTGGCGGCGGCGCCGGCATTGGTTCCAGCATTGTGGCGCATTATTGTGCCCAGAAAGCCAAGGTTGCTTTCGTCGACATCAATGCCGAAGCATCGGAAGCCCTGGTGGACTCCATCTCCACGCTGGGTCATCCGGCCCCACGCTTTTTTCAATGCGATCTGCGCGACATCGAAAAGTATCAGGGCATCATCAAAACTGTGGCTGAGGAAATGGGCAGCATTTCCGTCCTGATCAATAACGCCGCCCATGACGAACGCCACGACATGCCGGACGTCACCCCGGAATATTGGGATGACCGCGTCGCCGTGAACATGAAGCACGTGTTCTTTGCCATCCAGGCAGTTGCCCCCATGATGGTGGAAGCCGGTGCTGGATCGATCATCAATTTCGGTTCGATCTCGTGGATGAACGGCCAGGCCGACCTGCCGGTTTATGCGTCCTCCAAGGCGTCGATCCACGGCCTGACGCGTGGTACAGCCAATTATTATGGCAAGCACGGCGTTCGTTGTAACACCATTGTGCCGGGCTGGATTTTCACCGAACGCCAGAAAGACCTCTGGTATGACGAAGCAGGTGAAGCAGCCTTGCAAGCCAACCAGTTTCTGAGGGGCCATATTGACCCCTGGGAAGTCGCCCGCATGGCCTTGTTCCTGGGCTCAGACGATAGCAAGATGTGTACCGCGCAAAACTTTGTTGTGGACGGCGGCTGGACATAAGCCAGCCAAGCCGCGCGGGAGAGAACTAAATGCCTGATACGCACAGAACTGAAATCGGCGAATATGACTACATCGTCGTCGGGGCCGGGTCGGCCGGTTGTGTTGTTGCCAACCGCCTGAGCGAAGACCCGGACGTCAAGGTCCTTTTGTTGGAAGCAGGCGGCAGTGACAACTATCACTGGGTTCACATTCCGGTGGGGTATCTCTTTTGCATGGGCAATCCGCGCACGGATTGGATGATGAAAACCGAGAGCGACGCCGGTCTGAATGGTCGCGCCCTCAGCTATCCGCGCGGCAAGGTGCTGGGCGGCTGTTCATCAATCAATGGCATGATCTATATGCGTGGCCAGGCTCGCGACTATGACCAGTGGCGGCAATTAGGCAACGAAGGCTGGGGCTGGGAAGACATCATGCCCTGGTTCCTGAAATCAGAAGACAATTACCGTGGCAAGTCAGACATGCACGGTGCCGGTGGTGAATGGCGGGTGGAACAACAGCGTCTGTCATGGGAAGTCCTGGACGCCTTCCGCGACGCCGCCGACGAAGTAGGCATTCCCAAAACCGATGATTTTAATCTTGGCACCAACGAAGGTTCCGGCTATTTCGAAGTGAATCAGCGCAAAGGCGTGCGGGTCAACACCGCCAAGGCATTCCTGCGCCCGGCCATGAAGCGGCCAAACCTGCGTGTCATCACTCACGCCCATACCTCAAAATTGATGCTGGACGGCAAACGCGTCACCGGCGTTGAATTTGATATCAAGGGCAAACTGTCCCGTGCCCGGGCACGGCTGGAAGTGATCCTGACGGCAGGCTCTATTGGCTCACCACAGATCATGGAACTTAGCGGTATTGGTCGGCCTGATGTGCTGAAGGGCCACGACATTGATGTAGCGCATGACCTGGCTGGCGTGGGCGAAAACCTGCAGGACCATTTGCAAATCCGCACTGTCTTTAAGGTGCAGAACGCCAAGACCCTGAACCAACGCGCCAACAGCTTGTTCGGTAAAATGGGTATTGGCCTTGAATATATCCTCAACCGCAGCGGCCCCATGTCCATGGCCCCCAGCCAGTTAGGCCTGTTCACGCGCAGCGATAAATCAAAAGAAACACCGGACCTGGAATATCATATCCAGCCCTTAAGTACCGACAAACTGGGCGATCCATTGCATCCCTATCCGGCCATTACGGCCTCGGTCTGTAATCTGCGCCCGGACAGTCGTGGCGATATTCACATCAAGACACCTGATTATCACGACCAACCCGCCATCCGGCCCAACTATCTCTCGGCTGCCACGGATCGTAAGATCGCGGCTGAAAGTATCAAGCTCACGCGCCGGATCATGGCCGCCAAGGCCGTGGAAAAATATCAGCCGGAAGAAATGTTGCCAGGTCCGCAACATTCCACGGAAGAAGACCTCGCCCGTGAAGCCGGTAATATCGCCACCACAATTTTCCATCCCATCGGTACCTGCAAAATGGGCAATGATGACATGGCCGTGGTTGATGCCCGCCTGAAGGTTCATGGTATGGACGGTTTGCGTGTGGTCGATGCCTCGATCATGCCGACGATCACGTCGGGCAATACGAACTCGCCGGTGATTGCGATAGCTGAGAAGGCCAGCGCCATGATCAGAGAAGATCGCAAGGCGGGGTAGCATTTGCCACACACGCCGTCACCCCGCACTTGATGCGGGGTCTACGCATCCGGAATACAAGCATCCCGTCGGGGAAGGCATGGATGCCGGATCAAGTCCGGCATGACGGAGAGTTTAGATTGGAGGCTATCGCTGCTGGTTCAATTCCCGAGAGACCGTGTCTTGACCATCTCGAAGATTTGGGGCCAAACCGTTTCGTTGACAGTCTTCTCACAATCAGATATCAGGTCCGCATGAAAAATTCTGCCACCTCTAGAGCCGTCGTAATTATCACCATTCATTGAATGGTGGGCCAGGGAACAGCTGATTTTCCAATTTCACCCCGCCGGTAGAGGCGGGTTTTTTTGTTCCTGCCTTTTCATTAGGCTACAGGATCAGGAAACAATATGTCTTCGAATGAACAAACCGTGCATTTTCTTTGCGGCAAGATCGCCGCGGGTAAATCAACGCTGGCTCATACGCTCGCAGCGCAACCTATGACAGTTCTTGTCAGTGAAGATCATTGGCTGGGACAGCTTTATCCTGGAGAGATCGCGACACTGGATGACTATGTCCGGTGTTCAAAGAACCTGCGAGGTGCCATGGAACCCCATATCGTTTCCATGCTCAAGGAGGGGCTTTCAATCGTTCTGGATTTTCCCGCCAATACACTGCGCCAAAGACAATGGTTACATGGTTTGTGTGATGCTGCCCAAGTGTCTCACCAGCTGCATTTCCTGGATGTGCCTGACGACGTCTGCAAACAGCGCCTGCAAAAGCGGAATATGGCAGGAGAACATGCTTTTCAAACCAGTGACGAGAATTTCGAATTGGTCACCAGTTACTTTGTCCCGCCGACGGCATTAGAAGGATTTAACATCATTCGTCACGCACTTCGTCACCCCGCACTTGATGCGGGGTCCACGCTTTTGGATTGTGGTTTCCCCGAGACATAGGCATGGATGTCGGATCAAGTCCGGCATGACGAAGAGTTTAAACTTGAGCCAACCCTACCGATTCAATTCCCGCATGGCCTTGTCCAGGCCGTCCAGAGTCAGGCCGTACATGCGGCCTTCCATCAACTGGTGGGTCATCTGGACCGACGGGGTGTAGTCCCAGTGGCGTTCGGGCACAGGGTTCAGCCAGACCGCATGTTTGTACTGTGCAATGAGGCGTTCCAGCCAGACCTGGCCTGATTCTTCGTTCCAGTGTTCGACGCTGCCGCCGGGATAGACGATTTCGTAGGGGCTCATGGTGGCGTCACCGACAATAACGACCTTGTAATCGGGGCCGTAGGTGTTGATGACTTCTGATGTGGACAGCTTGTCCGAATGGCGGCGATAGTTGTCTTTCCAGACACCCTCGTACAAAAAGTTATGGAAGTAAAAATATTCCATATGTTTGAATTCGGCAGTGGCAGCAGAGAATAATTCTTCGCAAGTGCGGATGTGGTCATCCATGGAGCCGCCGATATCAAAGAAGATCAAAACCTTGATCTTGTTGCGGCGCTCCGGAACCATTTTGATTTCCAGGAAACCGGCATTATTGGCCGTCGATTTAATGGTATCGGGCATGTCCAGTTCAAGGTCCGCGCCGTCGCGGGCAAATCGGCGCAAACGCCGCAAAGCCACCTTGATGTTACGTGTGCCCAGCACAACAGAATCATCCAGGTTTTTATATTCGCGTTTGTCCCAGACTTTCACGGCCCGGCGATGGCGGGATTTGTCCTGGCCAATGCGCACGCCTTCCGGGTTGTAACCATGGGCACCATAGGGCGAAGTGCCCGCTGTGCCGATCCATTTTGAGCCGCCCTGGTGGCGCTTTTCCTGCTCTTCCAGGCGCTTTTTTAGTTCCTCCATGAGCTTTTCCCAGCCACCCATGGCCTCGATCTGAGCCTTTTCGTGCTCGGTCATGGTCAGCTCAGCCAGCTTTTGCAGCCATTCCTCAGGGATTTCCGCTTCGACACCGTCGTCGATATGCTCCAAACCCTTGAAGGTTTCGGCAAATACCCGGTCAAACTTATCGATATTACGTTCGTCCTTCACCAGGGCCGAGCGCGACAGGTAATAGAAGTCCTCAACCTTGTAGGCGGGAATTCCGGCCTCCATGGCTTCCAGCAGCATCAGGTATTCCTTTAAGGAAACCGGGACTTTGCCTGTGCGAAGATCATAAAAGAATTGCGTGAACATTGGTCTAGCCTGTGGCTTATTGCGAAAATTCGCAAGCGAATTTTATATGCGCCGTGCCGCCCACGCCTCCTCCCGACCACCCACTAGTATAATTGCATGGGTGGTCGGGGTCATGTATGCATGCGCGATACACAATGGGCGTGGGCGGCACAGAGTCAAACCTTAAAAAGTCTACTTATCCCGTTTCGCCATAAAGGCCAGACGTTCAAACAAATGCACGTCCTGTTCGTTTTTCAACAGGGCACCATGCAGCGGCGGGATCAGTTTTTTCATATCGCGCGTGCGCAGTGTTTCCGGATCGACATCTTCGGCCATCAACAACTTCAGCCAGTCGATCAATTCAGACGTGGAGGGTTTTTTCTTCAGGCCCGGCACGTCGCGGATTTCAAAAAACACATTCAGGGCTTCGGCCACCAGCTTGCGCTTCAGACCGGGATAATGCACCTCAACAATGTTCTCCATGACATCGCGTTCCGGGAAGCGGATGTAGTGGAAGAAACATCGGCGCAAGAAGGCGTCCGGCAGTTCCTTTTCGTTGTTGGATGTAATGATGATGATTGGGCGGTGCTCCGCTTTGATGGTTTTTTTGGTCTCATAGACAAAGAATTCCATGCGATCCAGTTCCAGCAACAGATCGTTGGGAAATTCGATATCGGCCTTGTCAATCTCGTCGATCAGCAGAACAGGGCGCTTGTCACTTTCAAACGCTTCCCACAATTTACCGCGCACGATGTAGTTGCCGATATCATGCACCCGGTCATCGCCCAGCTGACTATCGCGCAAACGCGACACGGCATCATATTCATAAAGGCCCTGTTGCGCCTTGGTGGTGGATTTGATGTGCCACTCGATCAGCGGCGCATCCAGCGCCTTGGCGACTTCAATGGCCAGCATGGTTTTACCGGTGCCGGGCTCGCCCTTGATCAAAAGGGGACGCTCCAGCGCTACCGAGGCGTTGACGGCAACCATCAGGTCTTCGGTGGCGACGTAATCTTTTGTACCTTCGAACTTCATGTCAGGACTAAACCTTGTATTTCATTTCAACAATGTGTGGAGATTAGTTCGTCTGTGAACCATTAGTTGCCGTTAAAATAGGCTGCCATGAGCGTCGGATCAAGAGGGGGCCGATTTGTGGCTCTTTACCTTGTCAGCTGGGGCAAAGCACATTAACGTTTTTACATGTCAAAACCAGCAACTGCCGCGTCGGCGTCGTCCACCGCTCTTGAAGTCCGGGACCTTTACAAAAGCTTTGGCCCGCTTGAGGTCCTGAAGGGCGTGTCCGTCTCGGCCCGCGAAGGCGATGTTATTGCTCTGATCGGAGCCAGTGGCTCTGGTAAAAGCACCTTGCTGCGCTGTCTGAACTTGCTCGAAATCCCGGAATCCGGCGATGTTTACGTGCAGGGCGAACTTATTAACATGAAAAAAGGCCGCCACGTCCAGGAACCGGCCGACCGTAAACAGGTCGACCGCATCCGCACCAAACTGGGCATGGTTTTCCAAAGCTTTAACCTCTGGTCGCACATGACCGTGCTGGAAAATATCATCGAAGCCCCGATCCATGTGCTGGGCCTGTCAAAAGCCGAAGCTGTGGAACGCGCCGAAGCCTTACTGGACAAGGTCGGCATTGCCGACAAACGCGGTCACTACTCAGGCCATTTATCGGGTGGCCAACAGCAACGCGCTGCTATTGCCCGGGCATTGGCCATGGAACCGGAAGTGATGCTGTTCGACGAAGCCACCTCAGCCCTGGACCCTGAACTGGTCGGCGAAGTCCTGAAGGTCATCCGCGATCTGGCCGACGAAGGCCGCACGATGTTATTGGTCACCCACGAAATGGGCTTCGCCCGCGAGGTGGCCTCTGAAGTAATTTATCTGCACGAAGGCCGCATCGAAGAACAAGGCACCCCGGCCGAGGTTTTCGAGAACCCGAAGAGCGAGCGCTGCCGGCAGTTTTTGGCCTCGAACCTGGGTTAGAGCAGCATCGTCTTTTCGGCACAGCTGCTCCACTAATCTCTCCGTCACCCCGCACTTGATGCGGGGTCTACGCGTTTGAATTATGGAATACCTTGCGGATAAGCATGGATGCCGGATCAAGTCCGGCATGACGTGGGGTTTGTGGGTTAAACCCTCCAAAACTAATCGGCCTTCATCAAACTGCTCAGCGTTGCCCCAGGTGTCAGGGCGTCGGCATCCACGACCAACTCAATCAGTGCAGGCTTGCCGGCCTTCGATGCGCGCTCATATGCCGCCGGGAAATCCTCGGTTTTCGTGACTGTCTCACCATGTGCCCCAAAGGATCGCGCAAAGGCCGCGAAGTCCGGGTTTTGCAAATCGGTGGCGATCGTGCGCCCGGGATAGCGGCGTTCCTGGTGCATGCGGATGGTGGCCAGCATGCCGTTATTGACGACAACGGTGACAAAGTTGGCACCATATTGCACGGCGGTGGCCATTTCCTGGCCGTGCATCAGGAAACAACCGTCGCCTGAGAAATTGATCACTGTGCGGTTGGGGGCAGCCAGTTTGGCGGCGATGGCAGCGGGGAAACCATAGCCCATCGCGCCTGATGTGGGGGCCAGCTGGCTGCGGAAAACCTTGTGCTGGAAAAAGCGGTGGGTCCAGACAGTGTAGTTTCCGGCACCCGCCGTCAGGATGGTATCTACCGGCGTATTTTCATTCACCCAGGCGATAATTTCACCCACATTCACATCACCCGGCACCTGGGTCGGTTTGATGTGGGCTTCATAGTCCTGGCGGGCTGATGTGCGCCACTCCGACCATTTGCTGCCGTCAACTGGTGTCAGGGCAGCGGCCATGCTGGCAAATTCAACCATACCTGCATTGATCGCCAGCGTCGGGCTGTAGACCCGGCCCAGTTCTTCCGCCCCCGGGTGGATATGGATCAGGTCCATTTGTGGTGTGGGGATGTCGATCAATTCGTATCCGGATGTGGTCATTTCACCCAGGCGTGGTCCGGCGACAATCAGCAAATCTGAATTGCGCACGCGGTCTGCCAGTTTGGGATTAATACCAATGGCCACATCGCCAATGTAGTGATCATGGCGGTTGTCAAAACAATCCTGGGCGCGCAGGGAAGCAGCCACGGCCAAGTCGTTGGCTTGTGCAAAACGGGTAATATCGGCAACTGCGTCGACGGTCCAGGTGGGGCCACCAACCAGTAACAAGGGACGTTCGGCCTTGCTCAGGCGATCTCGCATCTCGTCCATGGCGGCGGCTGAGGGGGAGGCCTGGACGATTTTGGCGCATGGTGCATCGGCAACTTCGACGACGTCGCGCAGCATATCTTCCGGCAAAGCCAGGACAACAGGGCCTGGTCTGCCCGACTGGGCCACATGGAAGGCGTGGCTGATATATTCCGGAATGCGGTTGGCGTCGTCGATTTGCGCCACCCATTTGGCCATTTCGCCAAACATGCGTCGGTAATCAATTTCCTGAAAAGCTTCACGGTCGACCTGGTCCCGGGCCACCTGGCCAATCAGCAATAACATAGGCGTTGAATCCTGAAAGGCCGTGTGCACGCCGATGGATGCATTGGTTGCCCCTGGGCCCCGCGTTACCGCACAGACACCGACCTTGCCCGTCAGTTTGCCATAGGCGTCTGCCATGTTGGCGGCACCGCCTTCCTGGCGGGTGGTGACAACCTTGATGGCATTGCGATGTTCATAGAGACCATCCAGCAGGGCCAGAAAACTTTCACCGGGCACACCGAACAGGGTATCCACACCCTGAATGCGCAGTTGGTCAGCCAGAACACGTCCGCCGTGGCGGGGAAGAATGGGGTCAGTCATGCTTTTTTCTTTAACTATCAATAAGGGGTTGTTCGTCGTCTTCATTCAGAGATTCGCGGGTGATGCGCTCACCCGGTTTGTAGGTGGCGACAATGACGATGACACACAGGGCCACAAGTGCAAATAGTTCAAGCACGAAGGGCACAAAATCTCGCACATGCTGCGCGCCCTTGCCCATCCAGTACAGCACCCCGGCGATTACCAGCCACAGCATCCAATACAGCAGACGACCAATAAAAATGTCTGAAATTTTCATCAGCCGGTCCTCCCGTTCACGGTTTGCCTGCTTCTGTTTTGCATGGTGAGAACGACGACCAGGCAGGCAAGACCGATGGTCACCACAGCATAGCCCGGCACAGTGTCAAAGAAATCAAGTTGCGGCGGGAATAACAGGGCGAGGGAGGAGAGGCCGACAATGGTGCGTACCGGCATGGAGATACGGCCTTTGTGCCAACCTTCCAGCATGACGGACAAACCCCACATGCCGACCAGAGCGAAGGCGGTGCTGATAACCGTCAGCCAGCCCGGACCTTCAAACAACAAACTGGGGTTATAGACAAAGGCGAAGGGCACCAGATATTTTGCGATGCCAATGCGGGCGGATTCCACCGCCGTGGCCATGGGTTTCGACCCTGCTATGGCTGCCGCCGCAAAGGACGCCAGCGCCACCGGCGGTGTGATGGTGGAGACAACGCCAAAATAGAAGGCAAACAAATGTGCCGCCATGGGCACCACATCCATCTGGATCAGGGATGGCACGATTAAGGCGGCAACGGTGATATAGACTGCCGTTGTGGTCATGCCCATGCCAAGAATGATGGCGGCGATTCCGGTCAGCACCAGCAGCGGGAAGAGGTTGCCGCCGGAGAGCTCAATAACCGAGTTGGTGAATTTCAGGCCCAGGCCAGAGACAAAGATCGAGCCAATGATGATCCCGGCACAGCCACAAGCAACCGTAACCGGCATGGCGCTGCGCACACCGGATTCCAGGGCTGCAAACAGGTCAACGGAACTCATGCGCGTGCCCTGGCGTATAAAGCTAAGGCCTACCAACGTCAGGATGGCCCAGAAGGCAGACATCATAGGTGTGTAGCCAATGGCCAGCAGTCCGACCAGAACGACCAGGGTGAATAACTGGTGCCAGCCTTGCGCGAGAACTTCACCCACACGCGGCAGAACCGACTTGTCCAGGCGTTCAATGCCTTCTTTTTGTGCTTCGATATCGACCATGAAATAGATCGTGGCGAAATAGAGAACGGTCGGGATGATAGCCGCGATGATGATGTAAAAATAACTGACATGCATGAACTCGGCGATGACAAAAGCGGCAGCGCCCATGATTGGCGGTGTGATCTGCCCACCCGACGAGGCGCAGGCTTCAACCGCGCCAGCAAATTTCGCTTTGTAACCCAGTTTTTTCATCAGCGGGATGGTGAAGGACCCGGTGGTGACCACATTGGCCACGGCAGAACCGGAAACCGTGCCGAGGAAGGCGCTGGCCACAACCGCGGCCTTGGCGGGACCGCCCGTGCGGTGACCGGTCAGGGCGATGGCTAGATCAATGAACAAGCGCCCGGCACCGGACCGGATCAGGATCGCCCCAAACATGATGAACAAAACGATATAGGTCGAGGCCACCAGCATAGGAATGCCGAAGATGCCTTCCGTGCGCACAAAGACAATATCGATATATTTTGTGAAGGATGTGGGCGGGCCGTAAAAGAAGCTGAAAAAATGGTTGGCATAGAGGGCATGTACGATAAAGAAGGACGTCACCATGACCATGGGAATGCCTACGGCGCGTCGGGTGGCCTCCATAACCAGCAGGATCAGGGCGGAGCCCATCCACAAGTCACTTTCGATTAAGTCCCCTTCGCGTTCGGCAAAAGCGGTAATGTCCCACAGGGTATAAACCTGAATGGCGATGCCGAGACCAACTAACCCTAAGTCGATGATAAATCCGGCCCAGGCCTTGCTGCCGACGATTTTGTCACGCAGGTTATTTCGCCCCATGGGGTTCAGCAAGATGGCCAGAACCAGCATAACTGTCAGGTGCGTGGAGCGAAAAGAACGTGTTTCCGGGGTGCCAAAGACGGCCGTATAGAGATGGAAAACCGCCAGTCCAATGCTGAGAATGGCGGCGGTGATGGTCACCAGCCAAATCAGGTTGATGGTCCGGTGGCGCAACACTTGCTCGAGCAAGGTGTACTCACGGGCCTCGTGATATTCGATACGTTGCGGGCTGGAAGCAGAACTGGTCAGGTCAGACATGTCAGATACAGGCACCTTGTGACTTAAGGCGATTCCGGTTTGAACGGAATCGCTTCGGCTTTATTTTTTGGCGCACACCATTAGTTTGATACAACGCTGCGTTTCCGTAAAGTTCAGAAACGCTTTAGCCAATTGTCAGTAGAAAAGATGCAGGGTGCGCCGGGAAATCCCTGACCGCACCCTGCAAATCAAACGTCTCAAGCAGGCAATCGCCTACATCTTTTTAACGCCATGTTCTTTGTAATAGCGCATGGCACCAGGGTGGACCGGTGTGGCGGCACCCATCAAGGCATTTTTAAGTAGCACCTTGTTCCAGACTTTTTTCACACCGACCAGGCCTGCATGGTTTTCCCACAGGGCCTTGGTGATGCCGTAGACAATATCATCCGACACGTCTTTGTTCACCACCATGATAGTCACAGCGCCCAGTGTCGGGACGGGTGATTTCATGCTTTTATAGTGTGATGAATTCATGTCGACGCGGACATAACCTGGATTGGACTTCAGAATGCCGCCCAGAACCGCTTCGCTGACAGGCAGCAAACGAATGCCTGGGTTGAATTCGAGATCCAGGAACGACGCCTGAGGCAGACTGGTCAGACCAGAGAAGGCATCAATGTGACCATCTTTCATCAGGGCGACTGAATCTGAATAGCCCACGTGGTGCACGGCTCCGCCAGCTTTTTTAACATCGTCAACCGAGAAGCCATATTTGCCAGCAATCATTTTGAAAGCTGCATAACCGGACCACTTGGCCTTGCCAGGGCTGATGTTTTTGTCTTTGAGGTCGGCGTAGGTCATGATTCCGGATTTGGCCAGAACAGCAGTCTGGAAAGCGGCCGGATAAAAAGTGGCCAGGTGGCGCACATTCGGATTGGCTTTTTTGAAGGATGGTGCCACGCCGGTATAGCCGTCATAGGCTGTGTGGCCATAGGTCCAGCCTAGTTCAGCTTCACCTTTGTTGACGTCCAACACATTACCGATGCCGCCGCCGGGGCCGTTGGACGTAGTAATGCCAGCAACATTTTTGCCGAATATTTCAGCCATCTTGGCACCCAATGGGTACCAGCTGCCACCAGCCGGGCCGGATGCGATCCGGACGAAGGTATCAGCCGCAAAAGCCCCGGATGACGCACCCGTAGCAACCAGACCAACAACCGCAGCGGTCGCCAGTAATTTGGAAATTGATGACATGTTTATTCCTCCCTGAAACATTTATGTCTTAGTTTGATATGTCTTTTTTGAACCCCTTTGTGAGTAACCAATATGCCCTTGTTTATTGTTTGTCAGGATAAGTTGGTTTTCACACTCAAAATTAGCTTAGCACAATAATTTTTGAATCCTACAGCCTAATTGCCTGAAACATTGTTGATATGTCCGAACAGCCTTGCCAGTATTTTTTGCGACTTTTCCGCAATGGCTGGCTTCAGGATTGATCTGACATTTTCTTTCAGGTGAGCAACAGAACCGGTACCTGTCAGCACAATATCAACGCCCGGTTCATGGCGGCAAAAGCGATAGGCAGCCTCAACGACAGAATCAGCATCATTTTCATCCATCAGAAAATCCAAAGGATTTTCAGGATCAATGTCATCTGCACCAACCAGACCATCCGAGATCAGATCGGAGATCAAGCTGCGCAGGGCTTCCGGCTGACTCAATGCACGGCGCACGGCAAACATTAATAGAGTACCGACATTTTTGGACTGGGTGACTGGAAATACGACGTTTCGCGCCGATGGATTGATCAGGTTGAAGCCCGTCATAATGACATCCCAGTGATCGTCCTCAAGGGCGACACCCAGCATCTCGTGGGTTGGATCATAAATGAAGCGCTCGGTGATACCCAAATACCTGATCTTGCCTTGCGATTGCATGCCCTTCAAAACCGGCAACAAATGTTCGGCACACCAGGCGTGTTGCTCGGGCATGACGCCGTGCAGGTGATAGACGTCAATATAATCGGTCTGCAGGGCGGTTAGTGATTTTTCCAGGTCAGCCACTAATTGCGATGGATCTTTGAAATCCGTGCCCAGCACATCACTACCGGAGGTAACGATCTGGGTCTTGGTCGACAGGACAGCCCCGTCACGTCGACCCTTCAGGGCTGCACCTACAATCTCTTCGGTACCATAGGCCGGGGCGGTGTCGATGAAATTGATGCCCAGATCAAGGGCTGCCCGCACCACGTCGCCCGATTGTTCGGCGCTGGCCCCTTTGGTTTTCCCAAGGCGGCTGTGTCCGCCGCAACCCAGCCCGGCGACGCTGACTTTCAGGCCGGTTCGGCCCAGTGTTGTGAAATCCATATGTGCTGTGAAATCCATATCTCCCCCTGTCGGGCCAGCCTGGCATATTAACCATTAGGTTGCCAATGATTGGCTTACAGGCTGGTTCGTCTGGGTCATATGGTGTTTGATAAGGTTCCGACTTGGGAGGTCTTATGAAATACGTCACAATCGAAAAACAGGGACGCATTGCCATTGTGCGCTTTGACCGGGGCTTTGCGGCCAATGCATTGTCAATTGAGCTGTTGCGAGAACTCACTGAGGTCGCCCGGTCCTTTGATAATGATTTTGAAACGTCCGCCGTTATCCTGACCGGTCGGCCTGATCACTTCACTATGGGGGCCGATCTGAAAGATACGGAAATGGCCGCCATCCGGGAGGCCGGTCTGGCTGAGCGCCGATTGGGACTGATGACAGGGGCTCGCATGTGCCGGGCCTGGGAAGAAATTCAGGCGCTGACGATATCGGCCATGGAAGGCTGGTGCGTCGGTGGTGGTGTGGCGCTTTCTGTGGCGACGGATCTGCGGATTATTGGCAAGTCTTCGGGGATGTATGTGCCGGAAATTGAACGCGGGATGAATATGAGCTGGGGATCCGTGCCACGGATCACCAATCTGGTTGGCCCGGCCCGAGCCAAACGAATTGTTATTCTGGCTGAAAAGATTATGGCCGACCGCGCTGTCGACTGGGGTTTTGCCGACGAAGCGGTTGCTGATGGCACGACACTGGATGCTGCGATGGCAATGGCTGAACGCGCAGCGTCCCTGCCACCGGTGGCTTTACGGATGTGCAAGCAGGATATCAATGCCTATGCCAATGCGCTGTCGCATGTCGCCAGCCATAGTGATTATGATCAGTACGCGCTGGCCCAGAGTGGAGATGACTACAATGAGGGTGTGAAGGCGTTCCTGGAAAAGCGGGAACCAAAATACACCGGTGAATAAGAAAAAACGGGGATGCTATCTTGAACAAAAATCTAGGCGAACTATTTCGTCGCCGGGCCTATATCACGCCGGATGTCGAAGCCATTGTTGACCTTGCCAAAGACCAACGGTTTTCCTACGCCCAGGTGAATGAACGTATTAATGCGCTTGGGCATTCCCTGGCGGCTCGGGGTGTGAAGCGGGGCGACAGGGTGGCAATGCTCTTGTTTAACGGCATCGAATTCATCGATACATTTTATGCTGCGGCGAAGCTTGGTGCGGTGGCCGTGCCCTTGAACTGGCGACTGGTGGCGGACGAGCTTGCCTTTATTCTCAAGGATTGTGGTGCGACCAGCCTGATCTATGGGGTGGAATTCATTGACGCCGTCGCAGATCTTCATGACAGGGGAGGCGCGGCGACAGACATCACCAACTGGATTGAAGTCGGACCAGCAGATAAGCGCCAGGTCTGGGCTGATCCTTATGACAGTCTGATCAGCGAGGGTGATACAGCCGAGCCGGACTGCCCTTCCGACAATGATGATTTGATGTTCATTATGTATACCTCAGGCACGACCGGATTGCCGAAGGGGGTTATGCACACACACAACACGATTTTCGGCGCGCAAAATAATGTCCTGACAACAATGGATCTGGGGCCGCGGGATCGTTATTTGATCGTCCTGCCGCTGTTCCATGTGGGGGCACTGACGCCGATCATCAGTGCCATGCATTGCGGCACCAGTGTGGTATTGATGCGCCAGTTTGATCCTGTGGCCATGTGGGATGTCATTGAAAAAGAAAGAATTGCCACAACCTTGGCAGTTCCAGCCATGCTGAATTTCATGCTGACTGTACCTGACTTTGACAAGCGCGATTTATCTGCTTTACGCAATATCCTCAGTGGGGCGTCTCCTGTCCCGGCCACCCTGATCGAAAAATACAAGGCTTATGGAATTGAAATTGAGCAAGTCTATGGCATGACCGAAACGGGCGGGCCTGGTTGTTATATCGGTGGTAAAGATGCCATTGAACGGGCCGGTTCCACCGGGCGAGGTTATATGATGACGGATGTGCGGGTTGTTGATGATGACCTGAATGATGTGCCCCCAGGTGAGCCGGGCCAGATCTTGTTGCGTGGCGATCATAATATGATTGGTTACTGGAACAGACCGGATGCCACGGCTGAAACCCTGCGCGATGGCTGGTTGCATACGGGCGATGTGGCCATCATGGACAAGGACGGTTTCGTCACCATGCATGATCGAATCAAGGACATGGTCATATCGGGTGGTGAAAATGTCTATCCGGCGGAAATTGAAAATGTACTGTTGCAGCATGATGGCGTTGCCGATGTTGCTGTAATCGGCCAGCCCAGCGAGATCTGGGGTGAAAGCACGTTTGCTGTTGTTGTGCGTAAAGATGACAGCACCACCGAAGCAGAAATCATGAAATATTGCGACGGCAAAATGGCGTCCTTTAAGGCCCCCAAGGGTGTGGCATTTATTGATGTCATTCCCCGTAATCCTACGGGTAAACCGCTGAAACGGGTTTTGCGCGAGCAATTCCCAGGCCCTGCATTATCATGACCTGCGCTCTCATGACCCGCACCTGAATGTTCAATACAAACTTTAAAGGCCGGAGAAACATCAAGTGGTAAAGAAGAAGACACCTGAAGAATTAAGAAGCTTTCGTTGGTATGGCGTGCAGGACATGCGCTCCTTCGGGCACCGGTCACGGGCCAAACAGATGGGCTATGACGAAAATGATTTTGGCGGCAAGCCGGTCATTGCAATCATCAACACCTGGAGCGACATCAACCCCTGCCACAGTCACTTCCCGCAGAGGGTAGAAGAAATCAAACGCGGTGTTTATCAGGCGGGCGGCTTCCCTGTGGAACTGCCCGCCATGTCCCTGTCCGAACCTTACGTCAAACCCACGACCATGATGTACCGGAACTTTCTGGCCATGGAGACAGAAGAACTTATTCGCTCTCATCCCATCGATGGTGTGATTCTGTTGGGGGGCTGTGACAAAACAACACCGGCCATGATCATGGGCGCGGTCAGCATGAACTTGCCCTCGATCTATGTGCCTGCCGGCCCCATGCTGCGCGGCAACTGGCGCGGCGAAACCCTGGGATCGGGGTCGGACACGTGGAAATACTGGGCTGAATTAAGGGCAGGCAATATCACGGAAGATGACTGGGGCGAAATCGAAGGCGGTATTGCCCGCTCTCCTGGCACCTGCATGACCATGGGCACAGCGGCGACGATGATGTCTCTGGCGGAAGCCCTCGGCATGACCTTGCCCGGTGCCTCATCCATTCCGGCCCCCGACAGCAACCACAGCCGCATGGCAGCAGCCAGTGGTCGGCGTGTGGTGGATATGGTTTGGGAAGACCTGAAACCCTCAGACATTTTGACGGCAGCGGCATTTGACAATGCCATTGCGGTGGATATGGCCCTGGGTGGCTCAACCAATGCCATCGTGCATCTGGTGGCCATGGCCCGACGGGCAGGCATTGATCTTTCCATCGACCGCTTTGATGAAATTTCGGAGACCGTGCCGGTGCTGGCCAACATCCGGCCCTCGGGTAAATATCTGATGGAAGATTTTTATTATGCCGGTGGCCTGCGTGGCCTGATGTCGGTGATGAAAGACCACCTTGATTTCAGTTGCATCACGGTCAACGGAAAAACCCTGGGCGACAACCAGGGCGATTCCGCTGTCTACCACGAAGACGTTATTCGCACGCCCGAAAATGCCGTCTCCCAAGCGGGATCAACTGCGGTTCTACGCGGCAATCTGGCCCCCGATGGTGCAGTCATTAAAGCTTCGGCTGCCGAACCTGACCTATGGTCACACGAAGGTCCCGCCGTGGTTTTTGCCGATTACAACGATATGGCCGCCCGCATCGACGATCCCGATCTGGAGGTTACTGCAGACAGTGTTCTGGTCCTGAAACATGCCGGGCCTCTGGGCGGACCAGGCATGCCGGAATGGGGCCAGCTGCCCTTGCCAAAGAAGTTACTTGAGCAAGGCGTGCGTGACATGGTGCGTATTTCCGACGCACGCATGAGCGGCACGTCCTACGGCACCTGTGTGCTGCACGTCTCCCCGGAAAGCTTTGTCGGTGGGCCGCTGGCTTTGGTAGAAAATGGCGACATGATCCAGTTGGATGTGGAAAAACGTATTCTGGAACTGAAAGTCAGTGATGAAGAACTGGCAAGGCGAAAGGCCGCCTGGGTCCAGCCTAAACCGATTTATCCACGCGGCTTTGGGGCCATGTACGCGGCCCATGTCACCCAGGCTCATCTGGGCTGTGACTTTGATTATCTGGAAACCGGTGAAGAAGAAGTACCGGAACCGGAAATTCATTAATCCACATGACGAACCCTGCTTCTGATATCAGGGGAGAAGACGATCGCTTGTTGCGGGGGCAGGGGTGCTATACGGACGATGTACCGTTTGAAGGCGAAGCGCACGGCGTTGTCTTTCGAAGCCCTTACGCCCACGGCATTATTCGGAAGCTAGATGTGGAGACGGCCTGCAGGCAACCAGGCGTTCTGGCGATTTATACTTATCCTGATTTGGCGGCGGCTGGGTACGCATCTTTTCCCTTCGATATCCCGATCAAAAACCAGGATGGCTCCGCCCCCTTTGTGCCAGACCGGTTTGCCCTGGCGAAGGACCGTGTGCGCCATGTGGGGGAGGCTGTAGCCTTTGTGGTGGCAGAAGCCCGGAACCAGGCGCGCGATGCGGCTGATCTGATTGAATTCGATGTCGAAGCGCTGCCGGTAGTGATAAAGGCGGAGCAGGCCCTCGTCGAAGGTGCCCCATTGTTACACGGACGCAAGAGCAACCTTTGCCTCGACTGGCAAGGGGGCGAGGTCGATCAGGTCGAGGCTGCCTTCGCCGCTGCGGCCCATATTGCCAAAGTTGAAATTGACGTCAGTCGTCTGGCGGTTGCCACCATGGAGCCTCGCTGTGGTGCGGCCTTCATTGATGTAGCATCCGGACGCCTGACCCTGCACATGGCGACGCAAGGCGTCTGGGACATGCATCGCATGCTGGCCGGCGTGATGAAACTGCCAGCAGAAAAACTGCGCGTGATTTCGGGAAATGTCGGTGGCGGCTTCGGCCTCAAAGCCCAATATCATGGGGAGCCTGTCTTGTTGCTTCATGCTGCCCGCGACCTTGGCCGTCCCGTGCGCTGGCGGGATGATCGCAGTGAAAGTTTTCTCTCAGATTTTCAGGCCCGCGATTGGCAGGGCACAGCTGAACTGGCGCTGGACGACGCCGGGAATTTTCTTGCTGTCCGCATTGATGGCTTCAGTGACATGGGGGCGCATGTTGGCACCTGGGCACCGTCTCTGCACACCTACAGTTTGATGACCAGCGCCACCAGCCTTTATAAAACGCCTGCGATTTCTGTTCGCACCCGTTGCGTCTTGACCAACAAACTGCCGATCACGCCCTATCGCGGGGCCGGTCAGCCAGAAGGTATTCTGGTGATGGAACGCCTGGTTCGAGCCGCGGCCCGGATGCTGGGCCGGGATCCTGTCGATCTGCGTCGTCAGAACATGGTCAAACCAGATCAGATACCCTGGAAATCGGCATCTGGCGCCACCTATGACAGCGGTAATTTTGAAGCCGTGTTGGACAAGGCGTTGGCGCAAGCCGATCACGAAGGGTTTGCGGCTAGAAAAACAGCCAGCACGGCACGGGGTAAAATCAGGGGTCGGGGCCTGATCTGCTATCTCAAAGCAACGGGCTCACCGAGCATGGAAACAGGGAAAATCCGCTTCACCGACGACGGGCGCATCACATTGGTCACGGGCACGCTGGATCAAGGGCAGGGGCATGCGACGACATACGGTAAAATTGTTTCTGATGTTTTTGCCGTGCCAGATGATTTGTTTGATCTGGTCCAGGGTGACAGCGATGATATCTCCGGTAGCTTCGGCACAACCGGATCGAAATCAACCATCAATTCCGGCACAGCCTTCAGTCAGGCTGCCGACGAAGTCATCGAAAAAGGCAAGCAATGGGCAGGCCATGTCCTGGAAGCCGCCGTGGAGGATATTGAATTCGCACAAGGCAGATTTATGGTTAGCGGAACCGACCGGGACATTGAATTGCTGGCGCTTGTCTCAATGGGTCGCAACCAGACCAACTGGCCCACGGGATTGCCGGACAGTTTGGACGCAAATCTACTGATCGATACACCGTCGGCCACCTACCCCAATGGTTGCCATATTTGTGAAGTTGAAATTGATCCGGACACGGGTGCCATCCGCCTCGACCGTTACACAGCCGTGGATGATTTTGGCAACAGGCTCAACCCTGTGATTGTCGAAGGCCAGGTCCATGGCGGCATCGTTCAGGGGGCCAGCCAGATTTTGTTGGAAAACATCCACTACGACCAAACCGGACAACTGCTGACGGGCTCTTTTATGGATTACGCCATGCCTAGGGCCGACAACATGCCGTCATTTGTCGTCGCCGATTGCCCCAGTCCCGCGACAACCAACCAGCTTGGCGTCAAAGGCTGTGGCGAAGCAGGCACAACCGGGGCCTTGCCTTGTGTCATGGATGCCATTCTGGATGCCCTTGAACCTTACGGTATTCACGAATTGGATATGCCTGTAACAGCGGAAAAAATCTGGCACATTTTGGCAAAATCAGAATCAAACAATTGATTCCCCGATCTGTGACAGGCACTCTGATCGAAATGAAAAGGTGGATGTATGAGCAAGGGTAAAATCGGGCAATCGGTGCTGCGGCTGGAAGATGACCGATTGTTGCGCGGCAAGGGTACGTTCACGGGCAATCTGCATTTTGACGGCGAGTGTTTTGCCATCTTTGTGCGCAGCCCCTATGCCCATGCCGATATCCTTGGCATCGATACAGAAGACGCAAGCGGTTATCCAGGCGTGCGAGCCGTCATTACCGGTGCAGATACAGCCCATCTGAACCCCATTCCAACTATCAGTCCGGTAACGGATCATGCGGGCGATCTGAATATTGAACCGCCGCGCCGGATCATGGCCACTGACAGGGTGCGTCATGTGGGGGAAAGCGTTGCTCTTGTTGTGGCCGATAGCCTTCTGGAAGCTCGTAACGCGGCCGAGGCTGTGTTTGTAGATTACGCCGAGCGCGATAGTGTGGTGGACGAAGCAACTGCCCTGGAAGACGGCGCGCCAATCGTCTGGGACCAGGCCCCTGGCAATCTTTGTTATGACTGGCGAGCCGGTGATGCGGCCGCGACGACGGCAGCTTTTGATGCGGCAGATCATGTTGTTTCTTTCAATTATGATGGCAACCGTCTGCATTACGCGGCGGTTGAAACACGTGTGGCTATTGCGATGCCCACAGATGATGGCATGACCCTTTATTGTCCCTCTCAGGGGGCGCACCTTTTGCAAACGTTGTATGCCGAGAGGGTTTTTGGCGAGGAAAAATCGTGGCTGCGTGTAGTGACCGGCGACGTAGGCGGTGGCTTTGGTCCGAAATATTTTGCCTATGTGGAACAGGCCGCGATCATCTTTGCAGCCCGGCAATTAAACGGCCCTGTGCGCTGGGAACAAGACCGGGCTGAAAGCCTGATGTCGGATGTTCAGTCCCGCGCCCTGACGGGCCGGGTGGACCTCGCCCTGGACGTACAAGGCAAGTTCCTTGCCGTGCGGTTTGATAATATTGCCAACCTCGGCACCTACCTTTCTACCTTTGGACCCGGCATTCCCACCAGTGGTGTCAGCCGTGCCGCCAGTGGTTGTTACACGATCCCTGCCATGGATTTGCGGGTGCGCGGTGTCTTTACCAATACGCTGCCTGTGGATGCCTTCCGGGGGGCAGGTGGCCCCGACCCCATGACAATGCTGGAGGCCGTGGTTGATCTGGCGGCAGACAAAACAGGTATCGACCGATTGGAAATTCGCCGGCGCAATATGGTCCCGGCCAGCGCCATGCCTTACACCACGCCGGTGCATCTGGTTTATGAAAGCGGTGATTTTGAAGCCGTGATGGATGCAGCCGTAGATCGGGCCGACTGGTCCGGATTTGCAGCCCGTCGCATGATCAGCGAAGGCAAAGGATTATTGCGTGGCATTGGCTTGTCGGCCTATGTGCATTGCACGGGCGGGATTACAGACGAACAAAGTACCGTCACCGTCAAGGCGGAAGGTCATGTGTCAGCGCTGGCGGGCGGACAATCGTCGGGGCAGGGCCATGAAACGGCATTCGCCCAGATCGTCGCTGAGGCCTTTGATATTCCTTATGGGGAAGTAAAAGTTGTGGAAGGCGATACGGCCCTGATTGCCAAGGGCGGCGGCACGGGTGGATCGTCATCTACGGTGATTTCGGGTGCGACCTTGGCCCGGGCCGCCAAACGCGCGGCTGATCAGGGGCGAGAAGCTGCCGCTCATGTCCTGGAAGCGGCCACAGAAGATATTGAGATCGTCGACGGACGTTTCACAATTCAGGGCACGGATCGGGCCATCGGCCTTTATGATCTGGCGGCAAAACTGGCCGACGCGGAAAACCTGCCACCACATCTGTCATCACGCATCGAAGCCCAGTCAGAATTTGAAGACCAGAAAGCAACTATGCCCCAAGGTGCGATTGTCTGCGAGATCGAGATCGACCCGGCCACGGGCTTTGTGCGTATTGATCGGGTGACGTCAGCCGTTGATGTGGGGACCGAAGTGAACCCGGCCCTGGTCGCGGCCCAGATGCATGGCGGTATCGCCCAAGGCCTGGGGCAGGCCTTTCAGGAAGATTGTCGGTATGACCAGGAAAGTGGCCAGCTGATCACCGGCTCGTGGATGGATTACAGTGTGCCGAAGGCAGATGACTTCCCCTTTATTGATCATGTCAGTGTGAACACGCCGTCGCCCAATAATCATATGGGTTTCAAGGGCGTGGGGGAGCTTGGGACAATTGGCGCACCGGCGGCGGCGCTGAATGCTGTTGTCGATGCTATCGGACCAAATTCTTCAGTATCCATGCCATGGACCGCTGAAAAGATATGGAAAGCCTGCAAGGGAAAAATTCAATGAGTGATCGTGAGCAAAAAGACGTTGAAACCTTGGTGCCGGGTTCGCCTGAAAATCTGGAACGTTACAAACAATTCATGGATGTGGTGCTGTCGCGTCGCACCACGCGCAGTTTTGATCCGGACTTTGTGGTGCCGCGCGAGCATTACGAGATGATTCTGGAAGCTGCCCGCCAAGGCCCCTCTGGTGCCAATGCCCAGCCCTGGCATTATATCGTGGTGGAAGATGACGACACGAAAGAAAAGCTTGGGGATTATTTTGTTGCCGAAGCGACCAAACGCGCCAAACTGAAAATGAAGTTTCCGACGCCCAACTATGCGGGCATGAAAACATCCCCCGGCCTGATCGCCGTTTGCACGGATTTTCGTTATGTGAATGCCTTTCCGGTGCTGAATGATGGCTCGGAACTTGATGACCTGTATCATCAAAATGCCCAGCGTATCTTGCTGCAATCCGTGGCTGCCTCGACCATGTCAGCCCATCTGGCAGCGGCAGCGCTTGGTTATGCGGTCTGGTGGGTCACTGCTATCGGCCAGGAAGATGCCCAAAATGATCTGAAGCCCTTGCTGGGTGTGCCGGATGATATAGCCGTGATCGACATCATGTGCTTCGGCCCGCCCGCCAAACCGCCCTATGATCGCTGGAAAAAAGACCTCGGTGAGATCGCCAGTTTCGGCAAATATAATATGGATAACTATCAATCTCTGGATGACATCGAGGAATGGGTCCGCACCCAACGCCATCGTGTGATGTACAAGGATAAATCCCAAATTGATTAAAGTGTTTCAGTTTCGTTCTGAAGCACCGGATGACCGCAAGGCTTCGAATGCCAATGCAAATATGAAACGAGGCGATTCGGATTAATCCGGGATCGCAAAAGAGGAAATCGTAGCCTGATGAACGTTCTGTCAAAAGATAACTTCCCGCAATCCTTCAATGATGAAGCGGCCCTCGAAGACTTCATGACGTTGCCCAGCCAGGCCCTGGTGGATGATCTGGCCCGGCTTGAAGGCGACATCATGATCCTGGGTGTTGGCGGTAAAATGGGGCCGACCCTGGCCCGTTTGGCCAAACGAGCAGCGCCAGACAAAAGGGTGATCGGCGTGGCCCGCTTCAGCGATCCGTCTGTGGTCGACAAACTACAGGCCTGCGGCGTGGAAACCCTCACCTGTGATTTGCTGGACGAAGCCGCCGTCGCCGCCTTGCCACAGGTCCCCAATGTTATCTTCATGGCCGGGCGCAAGTTTGGCACGACTGGATCAGAAGAACTGACCTGGGCCATGAATGTCGAAGTTCCGGCTATTGTCGCCAAAACCTTCACCACATCTCGCGTTGTGGTGTTCTCAACCGGCTGTGTCTATCCCTTTGTGGCAACGCACAGTGGCGGTGCGACGGAAGAAACAGCACCACTGCCACCCGCCGGCGAATATGCCTATTCATGCCTGGGTCGGGAACGCATGTTTGATTATTTCAGCCGACAGAACAGCAATCCGGTTTTGATGTATCGTTTGAATTACGCCATCGATATGCGTTATGGCGTTTTATATGATATTGCTGCCAAGGTTTTTGCGGGCGAGGTTATTGATCTGGGTATGGGCCATGTCAACGTGATCTGGCAGGGCGATGCTATCTCGCAGGCCTTGCGTTGTTTACACCTGTGCGAGAGCCCGACGGCCATCCTTAATGTCTCCGGGGCGGAAACCCTGGAGGTACAAAAAGTTGCTGAGGCTTGTGCCCAAATCATGGGAACAACTGCAAAGTTCACAGGCGCGCCCGCCGAGATGGCATGGTTATCCAACACGGAAAAAGCTGTCGGTTTATTTGGCAAACCCGTCGTGGATACGGACACGATGATTGCCTGGGTTGCTGACTGGGTGACGCGTGGTCAGGCCAGCCTTGGCAAGCCAACCCATTACGAAGCGCGTGATGGAAGTTATTAGACGATGACTGATCTCGCTCAACTTCCAATAACGCCTTTACTGGTGGTGGATGCCCCGGCGGCTCATGCGCTTTCGCGTGAGGCCAACTGGAACCAGACAGAGGAAGACTGGCGTTTGATGATCACCACCGGTGATGCGGTGGGTTTGCGTGATGAAGATGGCCGACTTATCGCCAGTGCACTGTCTCTACCGCAGGGGCCTGACTTTGCCTGGCTCAGCATGATATTGGTGACCGCCGATTATCAACGCCAGAATATTGCCTCCCGCCTGATGGCCCACCTGATTGCAAAGGTTCAGGCAGAAGGTCAAATACCAGGTCTCGATGCCACACCTGCGGGAAAACCAGTTTATCAGCCGCTGGGCTTCCTGCCGGTCTATGAACTCAGTCGCTGGCAAGCGACCGAACCTGGTTGGGCAGCGCCTGCTGCGGTTCCTGGTGGGGTCTCGGTCGAGGCTGCAACAACGAATGATCTGGGCGACATTCTGGCCTATGATGCTTCCTGCTTTGGTGGTGACCGTCGTGACGTGATCGCGCATCTTCTGCAACGCTGTCCGGACCAGGCTTTGTTGGCCCGCCATGATGCAGACAACAGCCTGGCCGGATTTGCTTTGGCCCGCGACGGGCGTGAAAATTTACAGGTCGGCCCGGTTGTTGCCGATAATGAACAAATTGCCATTGATCTGCTGGACCGTGTGTTCAGCACTCTGGACGGCGGGATCTATATCGATGTACCAGATAGCCAGGAACTACTTTCCGCCTGGCTGAAATCCCGCGGCTTCACGGTCCAACGCCCCTTCACCCGCATGTTGGTCGGTCGAACTGAACCCTTCGACCAGCCGCAGCATATCTTCGCCATTGCCGGGCCTGAATTAGGATAATAGTCGGAACTAATCCCTGTTTCCTCGACAAGGAGTAACTAATGCCAGCGTCCTATGTCATTGATACTGAAGCAAATCGCGCTGTAATCACAGCGACAGCGCGTTTGACTGATGATGAACTTGTGGCTTGTGTCATCGAATTGAGAAATGACCCGGATTTACCGATGGGCTGCCCAACTCTTTCAGACTTGACCCAGGTTACACATATGGATGTGACAATGGAATCGTTCGAAACCATTGCAAAAATAATGACGGATACTGATGAGAGAAGAGGGGCAGCCAAGGTTGCCATTGTTGTCGGCAAAGAAGGTGACTTGTTACTGGGGAAATTATTTGCCGCAGTTGGACGAATACCAAAGGGGCAGACGAGCATAGAAATTTTTCGGTCGAAAGCAGAAGCCGAGGCCTGGATCTCGTAGTCCTGTATGGCAGAAACTATCAAAAAAAGGCCCGGAAAATCCGGGCCTTTCTTCATTGATGTTTTGTTGATTTATTTTGGCATCTTGATGCTTGTATCAATAAACTCGTTGCTGAAATGTTTGCCCATGTCGAACTTCTTGGTAAGGAACGGCGCAAAGATTTCGTAAGACTTGTTCATGCGGGCCACATCCATGTAACCCAGGCCAACACCGGTTGAAGTGGCGTCGGTCATCAGTTCCTTGACCAGCGACCAGTTGGTAGCTTCATTGGCAGCCTTCAGGCCTTTGTTGGCCCCAACCAGGGCATCAATGCAAGGCTTGGCATTTTCTGCACAGGCTTTAAAGGCACGCTGGTTGACCTTGACGAAGGCACCGACAGCAGCCTTGTTGCCGCGCAGGAAATCACCATTAACGATGATGGAGTTTCCATAAGGGTTCACGCCGTGCGCTTTACCCGAGACATAACCCATATCGTCACCCAGCAAGCGCTGGAAGATGTGGTGGATATTGTAGAAAGACGTTGTAACGTCGATCGACCCGGCCTTAAGGGCAGACAATTTGGCGTTTGGCTGGATATTCACCCATTTTACAGATTTTTCACCGATACCCACATTGGCGGCGAAGGCTGGCCACATTTTGCGGGCGGCATCCCATGGCGGGTTGCCGATTTTTTTGCCAGCGAAGTCCTTGGCGCTTTTGATGCCGCTGCTTTTCAGCCAGTAAAAACCATACGGTGAATTGGCATAGACATTCATGACGGCAACCAGATCCGCACCTTTTGAGATGGCGGCAAAAACAGGCGGCATATCAGCCAGACCGATTTGGTTTTTACCGGCACCTGTGCGCTGGGCCGACATGGACGAGCCCTTGCCTTGCTGGATGGTCAGATCAAGCCCGGCTTCTTTATACCAGCCCATTTTCTCGGCATAATAATAAGGCGCGTGGTCGCCACCGGCGATCCAGTTCAGGATAAAATCAATTTTTGTGGCAGCGATGGACTGGCTGGCTCCCAGTAATCCAAACGCTGTTATGGCTGCGGCGGCCAGTTGAACTGGACGTTTCATGATGGTCTTCCTCCCCGAAGATTTTATGGTTTCGCTTTTGACAAGCGGTATTGGAATGACAAGATTATCTCATTGGTCCCTGAGTATTCATTGACATTCGACCGGGCGCAAGATGAAATTGTCATACTATTTATTTTTTGGGTTCATCCAAGCGATTTTCAGGGGACAGATTTAACGTGCATTACAGCGAGTTACCTACCGATATCCTGGATTCCCTGCGACGCGGCGGTGCCATTCCGGCTCATCCACTGGCCCTGACAGAACAACGCAAGCTTGATGAGCGTCGCCAGGTTGGACTGACGCGATATTATATTGATGCCGGGGTCACAGGTGTTGCTGTCGGTGTCCACACAACGCAATTTGAAATCCGTGATGTGGGTTTGTTTGAGCCGGTGTTGAAACTGGCGGCCGAGGCTGTCGACCATTGGACGCCGCAGTCCCTGGCTGGGCAAAAAGCCCTTGTGAAAATTTCTGGTCTGGTCGGCAAAACCGGCCAGGCGGTGGCCGAAGCACAATTGGCGCGAGGTCTCGGATATCATGCCGGGTTGCTTAGCCTGGCTGCCTTCAAGGGCGCCTCGGAAGACGAGTTGATTAAACACTGCCAAAGCGTGGCGGCGGAAATTCCACTGATCGGATTTTACCTGCAACCCGCCGTGGGTGGTATCCTGTTATCGCCGGATTTCTGGCGTCGATTTGCCGAGATCGACAATGTCGTGGCCATCAAGATGGCGCCCTTTAACCGCTATCGCACACTTGATGTCATACGCGGTGTTGTGGCTGCACACGCGGAAGACCGGGTCACCTTGTACACCGGCAATGACGATCATATCGTTCTGGATTTGCTTAGCCCCTTTTTGGTCAAGCGGGACGGCGAAGATGTGCGGGTGCGCATCAAGGGCGGCTTGTTGGGGCACTGGAGCGTCTGGGTGAAATCGGCGGTCGAGCTTCTGGCGCGGGTGCATGAAGCGGTAGAAACAGACAAAGTTGATTTCGACCTTTTGGCACTGGATTCGCGGGTAACGGATTGTAATGCTGCCTTTTTTGATGTGGCCAATGACTTTGCCGGGGTCATCGCCGGTTGCCACGAAGTCCTGCATCGTCAAGGGTTGCTGGACGGCATCTGGTGCCTCGATCCGACAGAAGCCCTCAGTCCGGGGCAAGAGGAAGAAATTGACCGGATATATGCAGATCATGCGGACCTGTCTGATGATGATTTTGTCAAAGATAATTTGAACAGGTGGTTGGCGTGAGCCTGGCCAAAGAACAGCTTGAAACATTTGCCGAACAAGGGCATCTGACGGTCACTGGTCTGTTGTCTGAGGCAGATGTCGACAAGGCAACATCGGATGCCATGGCCTGGGCGAATGAGACTTTGGGCAATATCACACCCATGGACGAACACTGGTACCTGGACGCAGGCGCGACAGGGCGGCATTTACGGAAACTGGATGATCCCGTTCACTACCGGGCAATCTTCAAAGCACTTGCCCGGACGCCGCTTCTGGTTCAGGCCGTCGAGCAACTGATTGGCGGGCACGGCGTCACGGTCTATTTCAGTCAAATATTTTTTAAACCACCCGAAGGAGGCGGTCCAAAACCTATTCATCAGGACAACTTCTATTTTGGACCCAGCGACCCTGATGGCATGGTCACGGCGTGGATTGCGCTGGATGACGCCACGATTGAAAACGGCTGTTTGTATTACGGTGATGGCAGTCACAAGTCGGGACTGATCGATCATATTGCACCGCAGGATGAACCCTTTAATCTGCAATTGCCAGCAGAGGCTGCTGCAAGCGCCAACATGACAGCTACTCCCGTGGCGCGTGGCGGTATTTCCTTTCACCATGGCATCACGCTGCATGGCTCTGGCGACAACAATTCAAGCAAATGGCGGCGGGCTGTGGCATTCCATTACGTGCGAAATGACGTTACCTTTGTCTCCCCGGCCTGGACATTCGATCCAGAAATGGCGGAACGCATATCTTAATTTCACATGCGAACAAGGACGTAACCTTATGAACAATATTAGTGATTCAGCGCGCAAATGGGCGTTGATCATTCTGGTCCATGTCATCGTTGTTGTGGCCTGGCACTATTTCGTCGTTCTGGGCGAGGTTCCGCTTTATGTCATGCCTACGCCTGGCCAAACGATCATGTCGATTTTTGGTGAATATAACTGGCTGCATAATACCATGATTACGACCGGGGAAGTCTTTGGCGGCTATGCTCTGGCGGTTGTTGTAGGTGTAACCCTGGCCGTGCTGTTTTCCTGGAACGCCACAGTCTCTGAATTTCTCATGCCATTGGTCGTCAGCCTGAACATGATTCCCAAGGTGGCTATGGGCCCCATTTTTATTGTCTGGTTTGATTACGGGCTAGGGCCAAACATTATAATCGCCTTCATGATCAGCTTCTTGCCCATCCTGATCACGACGACGCGTGGGTTGATGGAAGTTGAGCCGGAATTGCTTGATCTGGTTAAATCCCTCAAGGGATCGCGTTGGCAAATCTTTACCAAAATCCAGCTGCCAGGCTCCTTGCCGTACATTTTTTCCGGCATGAAAGTCGCCGTTGTCTTGGCGGTGGCCGGGGCCATTGTGGGTGAATTTATCGGCTCTGAAGAAGGGCTTGGTTATTTGATGCAACAGGTCCAGGTTGATCTCGATACACCGGCCATGTTCATGGCTGTGCTGTTGATCACCCTGATCGGCGTATCTCTTTATGGGATCGTGATATTGCTGGAACGGATTTTCGTGAAATCCGATTCAAGGATGGAGAACGCCGCGTGACCAAACCCTTTATACATCTGGAAGGCGTTTCCAAAACCTACCGCAGCCGTCGCCAGGAATTTCTGGCTGTTTCTGACGCGACCATGGATATTCATGAAGGAGAGCTGGTGTCCCTGGTCGGCCCGTCTGGTTGTGGCAAAACAACCCTGCTGAAAATCCTCGCCGGTTTGCACGACCACGACGAAGGTATTGTCGATATTGGCGGTGGCGATAATCCTTTCGAGCCGGGGCGAGACGTGGGCATGGTCTTTCAACAATCCCTGCTGCTGAAGTGGCGCAAGATCATCGACAATGTCCTCCTTCCCGCAGAAATTCTGGGGCTACCCATGGGGGAAAGCCGGGAGCGGGCCCGTGATCTGCTGCACATGGTCGGCCTTGATGGTTTTGAGCAGAACTACCCCTATGAGTTAAGTGGTGGTATGCAACAGCGTGCCGCCATTGCCCGGTCTCTGGTGCATGATCCCAAGCTGATTTTGATGGATGAACCCTTTGGCGCGCTGGATGCCCTGACACGGGAAAAGATGAACCTGGAATTATTGCGGATCTGGACCGAAAGCAAAAAGACCATCATCTTTGTGACGCATTCCATCCAGGAAGCCGTGCTGCTGGGTTCGCGCTGTGCCGTCCTTACCGCCGGTCCAGCCCGCATGGCCGACCAATTCGAAATCGAACTGGATTACCCGCGCACCCTGGACATGAAAACCCACGAGAAGTTTGGCGTCTACACCCGACGCATCTACAAACTGTTGGGGATGGAGTAGGTGGGTTGATTCTCTTACATCCGTCACTCCGGGCTTGACCCGGAGTCTCAGCAACGCTTGATCAGGCAATTATTTCCGTAATCTGGAATCACGAGAGACTCCGGGTCAAGCCCTGAGTGACGGTGATAGACTGTTCTACGCCACCGCGATGCTGGGACGTCCTTCATACAAATCCCGGCCCTTGACCAGGGCTTCTATTTTGGCGTCGGCAATGGAGCGTTTGAGCATCCAGAAGCCGCAATCGGGATGGATATATTTCACCCGGCCTTCGCCCAGGATGCCGGTGGCATATTCGATGCTGCGGGCGACTTGTTCCGGGCTTTCAACTTCGGTTTCCTTGACGTCGACAACACCCAGTCCAAAGCCGATTTCCGGGCGCAGGTCTTTGAAAGCGACCAGTTCTTCCGGTGAGCGGTGGGCCATCTCCATAACGATGTGATCGGTGTGCAGGGTGTTGAGGTAATTCATCAACTGCTTCCACGAGCCGGACTGGATGCTCTGGCCGCCATAGTTGCCAAAACACAGATGCACGGCAGGGGTGCCTTTGACCGCGTCCAGCACCTTGTTGATGGAGGCTGCGGCCCATTCCCATTCTTCCGGACTGCCGGGCAGGTTGGCTTCGTCCACCTGGATCACATCGGCTTCCAGATAACCGACTTGTTCAGCCAGGACATCGGCGATGGCATCGGCCAAGGCTGCGGTATCCTTGTAATGATTATCCACCAGGGTTTTGGCCAGCATATGTGGGCCGGTCAAAGTGAACTTGAAAGTCTGACTGGCCAGGGCTGCCGCATTGCGACAGGCTTCCGGCAAATCCAGTGTACCACTGGTGATGGGGCCATCAACAATACCCGGCGGGCGACGGCGAAAGCCCATGCCGGGCTGACTGCGATAGGCGATCAATTCGTCAAAAGTTACTTCTGTACGGATGCCACCCATGGGCCGAATGAAATATTCGATCATGCCATTGGTTTCAGGGTGGTTGATGTCAAAGCGATACAATTCGCCATCACAGACCACATCGATACCGGCTTTTTCCTGGGTATTCAGCACCACGCGCGTGGCGTCCGTCAGGCCTTGTTCCGTTGGATTGGCCGCCAGCCATTCCGGGATGGGGTACGAGCCAACGACTGTTGTGAGAATGCGAGGGGCTGACATAGGGAAACTCCGATCAAGGCGTGAGAAGTAGACCAAGTGATTTTAGATAACTGTCAGATGACTGCAAGCATGGACGGAAAGTTACTTGTTTGATATCAGGGCTATGGCAATTTCTGCGGCCAGGCGAGCGTTATTGCGCACCAGAGCAATGTTGGTCTCAAGACTACGGCCTTCGGATATCTCGAATATGCGACCCAGCACAAAAGGCGTGACATCCTTGGCTTTGATGCTGGCTTTGTTGGCTTCGGCCAGTGCCTGGTCAATCATCGGCGACATATCGCTGGCTGGAATTTCTGCTTCAACCGGTACCGGGTTGGCGATCAGCATGCCGCCTGCCAGGCCAAGTCCCTGACGCGTCGCAAATGTGTTCGCAATGTCACTGGTCTCATCCAGGCGCAAGGGCGCAGGTAACCCGGATGAACGTGACCAGAAAGCCGGAAAATCATCGGTCTGGTAGGCAACAACCGGCACCCCGCGCGTTTCCAGATATTCCAGTGTTTTGGGCACGTCCAGAATTGCCTTGGCCCCGGCAGCAACAACGGCAACCGGTGTGACAGCCAGTTCATCCAGATCAGCCGAGACATCAAATGTGGTTTCGGCGCCCCGGTGCACGCCGCCAATGCCGCCAGTGGCAAAGACCTTTATGCCCGCCAAATGGGCGGCGATCATGGTCGCGGCCACTGTGGTGGACCCCGTGCGCTTCATGGCAAGGGCAAAGGCAAGGTCAGCCCGTGACAATTTCATGACGCCGGTGGCCTGGCCCAGGCCTTCCAGGGTTGCGTCATCCAGGCCGACGCATATTTTACCGTCGAGAATGGCGATGGTGGCAGGTGTGGCCCCTGCATCGCGAATGTCGCTTTCAACCAGGCGCGCTGTTTCCACATTGCGTGGCCAGGGCATGCCGTGGGTCACAATGGTGGATTCCAGTGCTACAACCGGGCGGTTTTCGCGCAAGGCCTCGGCCACGTCGGGAGAAACCGTCAAATGTGTGTGCATGGTTTTAATCCTGAGATCATCATCTTCTTTATCTTCTTCGTCGACTTCATCCGGGCCGGGTCAGTTGTTGTGCGGCTGCGGAGATACCGCGTAAGCAGGCCGTCGGCAAGGGCAAGCCTTCAATCAGTCCGGCCAGGGTTCCTGCGATCAAGGCATCACCAGCCCCGGTGACAGAAGAGACGTCGACTGGTGGGACCTGAATGGGCTTGATTTCCTTCCCGGACTGAACACACAAGGGGCGGGGGCCATCCGTAATAACCGAGGCTTTGATACCGTGCTCAGCCATGGATTGCCCGGTTTCCCAGGTCGAGGAAAATTTTTGTTCCAACAACGCCTCTGCTTCGTCCTTGTTGCAAAATATCAAGGCGTGATCTGTCAGGTTTGCCCTAAGCCGCACCGCCTTACTGACTGAGACAGCATCTATTGCAACGGGCGGGTGGTGATCAATCGCCGTCAGTTCTGTGATCATGTCTGCGGTCAGATTGGTATCTAAAAACCAGTATCTGGCCTGCGTGTTTTGCAAGCCAGCTGCTAAAAGATCCCGGGCATCTATGCTCAAGAGGGCGTGGGTGTCAGACACGGCCATGGCCAGGTCGCCCGCTGTATCTTCAATGGCGAGATAACAGCCCGTCGCGACATTTTCCTGGCGCAAAATCTGATCCGTATTGACGCCGGTCTGGTTCAAGGTTTCGCAGACAAAATCACCTTCCCGGTCTTGCCCCACCTGACTAACGATAACCACAGAAACTTCTTGTCGGGCCAGTTGTCGGGCCACGTTCGAGGCGACACCACCAACCGCACGCATGATCCGCCCTGGCGTGGAACTGAAGGGTACCAAAGTTTCTTCCGCCTGTGCGATCAGATCGACATGGGCAGCACCAAAACAAGTAACGTCGAAGGGTGGGTCTTTCGTCATATCAAAGGTCATAGTTCATCTCAGAGATCATAGTACCATGGCGCAAACAGGGAAAATGTCAGCCAAAGCAAGATAACCAATGGCGCACCGGCGCGCACAAAATCACCGAAACGATAGTGTCCGGGCCCCATGACCAACAAACTGGTTTGATAGCCCACCGGGGTTGCAAAGGCGCAGTTGGCCGCGAAGACGACTGCGACCGCAAAAATAACCGGGTCAACCTGCATCTGATGGGCGATACCAATGGCGATGGGGGTGAACAACACCGCACAAGCCTTGGAACTGATGATATTGGCCAGCACAGCCGTCAATAAAAAGAACACGGATAACACGACGGCCGGTCCGGCATCGCCAAATCCGGCAATGACCAGGTTGGCCAGAAAGTCTGCCCCGCCCGTTGCCTGCATGGCGGCGCCTAAGGCGAGGGCTGCCGGGATCATCGTAATGATTTTCGAATCGATGGCGCGGGCTGCTTCGCGAACATTCAGGATGCCCAGCGGTATCATGGCTATGGCGCCGATCAGGGCGGCGGCAACGATGGGAATAAGTCCTGTCGCTGCCATGGCAATGACCACAAAAAAGGTCAATGCTGCTCGCTTTGCGCTCCTTAAATGTGGCAGTGCCTCGGCGGACCACTCCATCAGGACCACGTCAGAATTTGCCCGCAGGGCCTTGATGTCACTGTCCCGACCCATGAGCAACAAGACGTCGCCGGCTTCCAGGGCCACCTCTGAAAGGGCGCTGCGATAAACATGATTGCGGCGCTCAATACCCAGCACATTACAGCGCGACCGGCGCTGGAAACCGGCTTTGCCGATATAGGATCCGATCATGCTGGAATAGGGTGTGATCATCACCTCGGCCACTGCACGCTCGCCCAGCTGGCCGGTGATGTCATCACCATCGGGGGCCAGTTCCGGGGCCAGGCCCGTGGCCGAATGCAGCAGGGCTGGGTCTTCTGCCGCTGCCGCCGTCAAGGCCGCGCGCTGGCCAACCACCAGTAAATGGTCGCCGACCTTGACGGTGGTATCGTGGAAGGGCGGCACAAAGTTTCGCTCGGCCCGGAATATCCGTCGCACCCGCAAGCCAGGCAGGCCATCGATAAAACTGCCATGGATCGGTGCCCCGATCAGCCGGTGTCCCCGGCCAATTTCGATCTGTGTCAGAAAGCTTTTGCGTGACCGGTCCATGATCCTGCTGGCTAGCGAGGTTCGGTCCGGCAACAGATGCGGATTAACGAACAACACATAGAGCAAGCCAACAGCGGCCAACACAATACCGGGGATTGTAAAGTCAAAAAAGCTGAAGCCCTGTTCGCCCAATTCCTCCATGGCACCTGATACCAACAGATTTGTCCCCGAACCAATCAGGGTCGTCATGCCGCCGAGGACCGCCGAAAAACTGAGGCCCATCATGACTTTGCTCTCGCGCTGGCCCAATTGGGTGGCCAGGGTTTGCATGATGGGGATGAAGATAACAACAACCGGTATGTTGTTGAGAAAGGCGCTGATGATCAGCACAACAGTCATGGTGATGGCAACAGATGTCCAGGGATTGCCTTTACCCAGATGCACGATCAAACCCGCGCCACGCTCCAGCACGCCGGTACGCACCATGCCCTGACCAACGACCAACAAGGCCAGAACCGTTAGCAGTGCCGGGTTGGCAAAACCGGCCAACAGCCGTTCCGGGTTCAGCAGATTTTTCCCGCCCGCGCCTTCAACCGGCAGGATCGAGAAAAAAACCAGCAGCAGGCAAATCACCACAATTGAGGTGACTTCTTCCGGAATACGTTCAATTGCATAGAGTACCAAGGCCAGAAGTATGGCCCCGAAAGTCACCCACATGGCCGGGTTGGCAGGAATTAACGTACTGATTTCACTCATTATTTATGCATATTGCCGTTATTGTCCGGGTCTGCAAATTATCATACGGCAGACATGATGACAGCAAATGTGGTCAATCGCCAACTGTTGGCAAAGTCGGATGTTGAGACCGACTGAGCCGGGCTTCGCGCCAGACAATTATCATGCCTGACAGGACAATGATCACAGCACCCAGCCAGACCTGGTTGCCAGGCAACTCATTGAAGACGAAATATCCTAATATGGTGGCCCAGACCAGGGCTGTATATTCAAATGGCGCCAGTACCGACACCGGGGCAACACCAAACGCCTTGTAAACCAGAAAATGTCCGGTCAGTGCAAAAATACCCAGCAAAGCAATCCAGCCCGTATCGGCAAAATCAAACGGCACCCAGATAAAGGGCGTGGTCAACCAGGCCATGAAAGTCACGCCGACAGCCGGATACAAGGTTTGGGTAAAGAGAGGATCGCTGAAGCCCGTGCGCCTTGTTTCGATCATCAGCAATGCGTAGGCAATACTGGCTGATACGGCGAACAAGGTTGTCATGCCGAAGTTATCGCCCGTTGGTTCAGCGGCTATGATCACACCCGTAAAGCCAATGGCGATGGCGGACCAACGAAAAACACCGACGCGTTCACCAAGAATGGGCACAGACAGGGCCGTCATAAAGAAACTGCCGCCAAAGACCAGAACAGTGACATCCGCTAAAGGTAATTCCTTGAGGGCGGTAAAGAACAAAACCGGCGCCGCGAGGGAATACCCGATGCGGCGCACCTGACCGGGCAAGTTGGCGCTGCGAAAAGTTGACAGCCCGCCAGCCCGGGGCATCAGGGCAAACAAAATGGCGAGGATAACGATCCCCCGCAGAGCCAGCATCTGGACAACCGGGTAGGTCTCGACCAGGTGCTTGGCGACAGCATCCAGGATCGACATGGAAAGCATGGCGCCAATCATCAGTCCAATGCCAAGCATAACGCGATCACCCCGACCGCTTTTGACGGACGTTTGTGGTGCTGTATCAGTGTGTTCAGTCATTTATTGGTATCCCTCGAAAATTCGGCAAGATGTTCGAATTTTCAACTTTCCTTAACCCTGTACCACGAATTCAGAGGACTGCGTAGAGCATTGGGGAACAACCGTTGACAGCAGATAGTCCCCAGGCAACTCTGTATGAGTTGTGGAATTGTATGATGATTATCGAAGACCTGTTGATTAAATAGTGCAGATTCGACACCTGCCCTACATTTTCGACTTTCGATAAGAAGCCACAAAAGGGCACAATCGCAGGCTTGTGAATATAGAGCTGCCAATAATAAAAGACGGGATCATCAGATGACTGCGCCGCTGATAAAGGTCGAAGAAGTTGAGTTGTATGAGCGGGACGTGGTTCTGCGCCTGCCTTTCCGCTTTGGCGTCGTCACTCTGCGTGAGGCACCACAGGCGTTTGCCCGGATACGGGTCAGTCTGGAAGACGGTCGCAGCGAGTGGGGTGTTGCCGCCGAGGTTCTGGCCCCTAAATGGTTCGACAAGGACGAAAGTCTGACCAACGAAGACAATTTTGACCAGCTGCGCACCTCGATCGCCCTCGCCCGCAAGGCCTTTCTCAATGCCGGCCGTGTCACGGCCTTTGGTTTGCCGGTTTCGACCCACCATGATCATGTCCTGGCCGCCCGTCTAAAAGGCCTGAAGTCCCTCGTGGCCAGTTATGGGCCGGCCTTGTTGAACAAGGCCGTCATGGATGCTCTGTGCAAGCTGCATAATGTTTCTTTTTACCAGGCCATCAAATCAAATATGGCGGGAATTCTGGTGGATGAGATGACGCCCGATCTGAAAGGCTTCGATCTGGATGCCTTTTTGGCCAGCTTGACGCCCGCCAAATCCATTCATGCCCGCCATACAGTTGGCATGATTGACCCCTTGGTGGCGGCGGATCAGAACAGTGCCGACCGGGTAAATGATGGCTTGCCGGAAACCCTGGAAGAAATCGTGCACTATTACGGGCACACCTATTTCAAAATCAAGGTCGGGGGCGATATCGACGCCGATATTACACGTCTGACGGCTATCGCCGGGGTGTTGGACAAACAAGGCGGGGACTATCACCTGTCATTGGATGGCAACGAACAATATGAAGATGCTGCAGGTGTTGTTGAGTTATTGGACGCGATGGACAAGAACGCCGCCCTGAAAAATTTCAATGCCAACATCCTGTTCATTGAACAGCCTATTAAACGAGCTATGGCTCTGAAAGAAGATGTGGGTGCAATTGCCGCGCGGTATCCGGTCATTATTGACGAAAGTGATGGCTCTTTTGATGCTTTCCCGGAAGCCCGCTTGCGCGGCTATCGCGGGGTGTCGTCCAAGACCTGCAAGGGTTTTTATAAATCCATCCTGAATACAGCCCGCACGCGTTGCTGGAGCGAAGAAGAAGGGCCGGACAAACCGGACTATTTTATGTCGGCTGAAGATTTGACCATCCAGGCCGGACCGGGATTGCAACAGGACCTGGCCCTGATAAACTTGCTGGGGCTGACCCATGTTGAGCGCAATGGACATCATTATGTCCACGGCATGACCGGGGCCGGTGCCCCCAAGGCGGAGCAAGAAGCCTTTGCTGCCGCTCATCCATCACTGTATCGCCGTGAAGGCGATGAAACTTTTGTCCGTATCGAAGACGGTTTGCTTGATCTGCAATCCCTGGATTGTCCAGGATTTGCCTCAGGCGCTGAACCAGACTGGTCATCGATGCGTGAAATGAAACTGGACATCAAGGACTTCTCATAATGGCAGATATTCGTTTGGGCCTGATCATGCATGGCGTGACCGGGCGCATGGGCATGAACCAACATCTCATTCGTTCGATCCAGGTGATCCGCGCCGAGGGTGGTGTGGTGCTGAAAAATGGTGACCGGGTCATGCCGGACCCGATCCTCGTGGGTCGCAATGGCGACAAGGTGCGCCGCCTGGCCGAGGCCCATGGCATCGAGCGCTGGTCTGATGATCTGGCCGCCTGTCTCGCCAACAAGGACGACACCATGTTCTTTGATGCAGGCACGACACAAATGCGTGGCGATCTGCTGAAGCAGGCCATGGATGCGGGGAAAGATGTCTATTGCGAAAAGCCCATTGCCGAAACCCTGGAAGATGCCATGGGCATCGCCCGCCATGCGGCCAAAACAGGGGTGAAAAATGGTGTGGTGCATGACAAGATTTCCCTGCCTGGCATTCTGAAACTGAAGCGCCTGGTCGATACAGGATTTTTCGGTCGTATCCTCAGTGTGCGCGGTGAATTCGGCTATTGGGTTTTTGAAGGCGACTGGCAAACCGCGCAGCGTCCTTCGTGGAACTACAAAAAGGCTGAAGGTGGCGGCATCATTCTGGATATGTTGTGCCATTGGCGCTATGTGCTGGACAATACCATCGCCCCGGTCAAGGCGGTCAGTTGCCTCGGTGCCACTCACATCCCGGAACGCGTTGACGAAAATGGTGATCGCTATACGGCAGATACCGACGATGCGGCCTACGCCACGTTCGAGCTGGAAGGCGGCATTATTGCCCAGATGAATTCTTCCTGGTGTACCCGTGTGCGCCGGGATGATCTGGTGACGTTCCATGTGGATGGCACCCATGGTTCGGCTGTGGCCGGTTTGCATTCCTGCAAAAGTCAGTCGCGCTGGAATACGCCAAAGCCTGTGTGGAATCCGGATGAAGCCCGCAACCATGATTTTTATGGCGACTGGGAAGAAGTGCCGGATAATCAGGAATTCGACAATGGCTTCAAGTCGCAGTGGGAAATGTTCATTCGTCATGTCTATGAAGATGCGCCCTGGAGCTATGATCTGCTGGCCGGTGCCAAAGGCGTGCAGTTGGCCGAACTGGGCATGAAGAGCTGGGCCGAGCGGCGCTGGCTGGATGTTGATGAGTTGAAGGTTTAGGACATGGCCGTTGTATCCTTGCCCACCGCTGATGGCGGTGTCGAAGAGTATGAAGCAGGCGAGCCGCTAAGTTTTGAAGCAGCATCTGATGTTGCGTTCCCGCGCATTGCTTATTCCGCGGCCCATGTGGTGTCGGACCCATATGCCGACGTAGACCCATGGCTGGAGACGGCCATTGATTGGGATGCGACCATCGACTATCGCCGCCATCTCTGGTCACTGGGCATGGGTGTAGCCGAAGCTATGGACACAGCACAACGCGGCATGGGGCTGGATTGGCCGACATCGCTGGAACTGATCAAACAATCTGTCGCTGCCGCGAAGGACTTCGCCAATGATTCAAATGGCAGTGCACTGGTGGCCTCAGGCGCTGGCACCGATCACATCACCCCTGATCCTTCCCTGACAGTAGACGACATCATTGCGGCTTATGAAGAACAGTGCGCAGCAGTTGAGGCGGCAGGTGGACGTATCATACTTATGGCCAGCCGTGCCCTGGCAGCCGCAGCCAAATCACCTGATGACTATGCCAAAGTCTATGGCCGTGTCCTCGCCCAGGTGAAAGAGCCTGTCATTATTCACTGGCTGGGTGAAATGTTTGATCCGGCCCTGGCAGGTTATTGGGGTAACGACGATCATTTAAAGGCCATGGATGTTTGCCTGGATATGCTGGCGGATAATGCGGACAAGATCGACGGCATCAAGATTTCCTTGCTGGACGATCAAAAAGAAATCACCATGCGCCGACGCTTACCCGATGGCGTGCGTATGTATACCGGCGATGATTTTAATTATCCCGATTTGATTGCTGGAGATGAGCAAGGATATTCTGACGCCTTGCTGGGTATTTTCGATGCCATCGCACCTGCAGCCAGCGCGGCCCTGACCGCCATGGGTCAGGGTAACATGGATCGCTATCATGAAATACTGGCACCGACCGTGCCGCTATCCCGCCACATCTTCAAGGCACCGACACGCTTTTATAAAACCGGCGTTGTGTTCATGGCTTATCTCAACGGCCATCAGGATCACTTCACCATGGTTGGTGGACAGGAAAGTACGCGTTCGGCCCAGCACCTGGGTGAGCTTTTTCGCCTGGCTGACAAGGCCGGATTGCTGGCCGACCCGGAAGAAGCCTGTGCCCGGGCGGATATCATTATGGCTGCTCACGGTATCGGGGTATAATCCATGGCTGACCTTTCACGACTGTCCTTGAATACGGCTACGGTTAAAAGCCAGTGGTCCTTGGCAGAATGTATCGAAGGCTGTGCCCGGCATGGCATTCCGGGCATCGCGCCGTGGCGAGACAAGTTGCATGAATATGGCCTTGAGCCTGCTGCCAAACATTTGCGCGATGCAGGTCTGACATTAAGTGGCTTGTGCCGGGGTGGTATGTTCCCGGCGGCGGACAAATCCGGGCGTGAAGCCGCCCTGGCCGATAACCGTCTGGCTGTCGATGAAGCCAAAGCCCTGGATGCGGCCTGCCTGGTCCTCGTGGTCGGTGGATTGCCAGACGGGTCAAAGGATATTGCCGGTGCCCGCCAACAGGTCCGCGATGGCATCGCCGCAACGCTCGAATATGCCCGCAACGTTGGCATGCCGCTGGCGATTGAGCCCTTGCATCCCATGTATGCTGCTGACCGGGCTTGTGTGAACAGCATGGCCCATGCAAATGATTTGTGTGAAGAATTGGGTGAAGGCCTGGGTGTGGCGGTTGATGTCTATCATGTCTGGTGGGACCCGGACCTGGAGGCCCAAATCGCCCGCGCTGGCCAAAATGTGTTGGCCTTTCACACTTGTGACTGGCTGGTGCCAACGACAGATTTATTGCTGGATCGCGGCATGATGGGGGACGGTGTTATTGATATTCCGAAAATCAGGGGTTGGGTGGAACAAACCGGATTTAACGGCGCTTGTGAGGTCGAGATTTTCTCACAAAATAACTGGTGGCAAAAAGATGCGGACGAGGTTCTGGAAACCGTCAAAGACCGCCATCAGAAATTTGTCTGAAACCTGATAATAAATTTAAGGAGAAAAGCACATGTCCATGCTGGAATTTGATAGTACCAACAGTATTTTTTATACCTATAACGCGCCCACCAGTGACGCCGGCGTCACTTACGTTTTTTTTAATGCCCTGACGGGTGATTGTGGCATGTGGGAAGGCGAGATCGGGGAATCCTTGCGGGCTGCCGGTCATGGCACCCTCAGCTTTAACTTTCGCGGCCAGGCACAAAGCCCCATTGGCGCTGACGTCAAAATTGATGCGGATCAGATGACCGCTGACAGCGCCCGCATACTGGAGCATGTCCGGCCACCGCGTGTTGTATTGGTCGGTCTATCCATCGGGGGCCTGTTTGCCATTCAGGCCTGGCTGAACGGCCTGGATGATGTTGATGTCGTTGGCAATGTTTTTGTAAACACCCTGCGCCGGGACGGTCAGCGCCTGCAGTGGATCAATGATGCCATGATGCGCTGCGTCGAAGTCGGTGGTCTTGATCTGATGCGGGATTTGTTCCTGCCGCTGATCACGAACGAAGAATATCAGGCCAGCGTGCGTGAGAATTTCCTGACCGATAAGGGCTACACGGCGCTTACGCCTGCCGATAATGATTACAATTTGTTGGCCGCAGGTGGCACAGCGAACTGGGATTTGCCCTACGAGAAAATCGACATGCCGGTTTTGGTGCTCACCGGCCAACAGGATCGCTTGTTTTATGTGGAACAGGATGTGACCGACCGCACGGCCCGCATGCCCGTCGCCAAACGCGTCGATATGGCCAATGCCTCGCATATGTTGCCTGCGGAACGCCCTGCCGAATTCAGCAAAACCCTGATTGATTTCGCAGCCGATCTCTAATTTGAAAGCGAACTGAATGGCAATCTGGCACCGTCACAGCTGGTTGGCCTATCTCGCCGTCTTGATTGGCGTTTTTGGGCATGCTTCTACGGAATTTTTTGCGGTACTGTCTGGCGTGGCAGGGCCTGAACTCTCTGTCTGGCGCTTTGTGCTTGGCGGGCTGGGGTTAGTGCTGATGGCATTATTGATGCCTGCCAGCCGCGATCTTCTGGCACCGTTCAAAACCCACTTCTGGTCTCTGATTATTCTGTCTTTGCTGGGTGTGACCGTTGGTTATCTGGTCTTTCATTGGTCGCTGGATTTCGCCAGTGTGCCCCAGGTTGCAACGACCGTTACGACTATTCCGATTTTTGTGGCCCTGGGCAATCTTGTGATTAACCGCCAGCCCATTGGTCGGGCCAAAATCATTGGTGGCCTTTGTGCTGTTGGCGGCATTGCCCTGTTGATCACGGATGGCTATCTCGCACGCCTGGCAGGCAGTGGCAGCAATCTGTTCGGCATTTTTCTTGCCATGGGTTGTGCCGCAGCGGTCGCGCTTTATTCCCTGCTGGTTCGACCCATTGTGGCTGAATATGGTGCCTTGCGCATAACGGCCATCACCATGATGCTTGGCGGCTTGGGCTTGTGGCTGTTGGTCGGCGTGACATTTAACGTCTGGGCCCTGCCGCAACGTCTGATCGACTTGCCGGCGGCAGGGTTGGGGTATTTGCTGGTCATTGCCTTTTGGAACACGACCATCACACAGTTTCTTTGGATCGGTGGCCTGGCTGCGGTGCCTGATATCACCCGGGGTAGTTATCTGTTTTTCCTCAAGCCGGTCATTGCGGCTTTGCTGGCCGTGTGGATTTTGAACCAGGACATCACCTGGGTTCAGATGCTGGCCATTGCCGTAGTCTGTGCTTCTGTGTTTGGTGAAATTCTTTTGACACGTAAACCCGCAAAATAGTCTCTAAATATTTTCAGTGATCGCGGCGGCAAATCTCTTGGCGGCCTCGATAACGTCGGCAGGACTGTGTCCAGGTTTGTAAAGCGCGGAACCAATGCCAAAGCCTTTGGCCCCGGCTTGCCAATAATCCGCCATGTTTTTGTCGCTGACGCCCCCGACGGCCAGTACCGGAACGGCAGGCGGCAAGACCGCCATCATGGCCTTCAGCACATTTGGCGGGCAGCCATCTGCCGGAAACAGTTTAAGACCATGAGCTCCTGCATCGACTGCGGTAAAGGCTTCACTTGGCGTGGCAAAGCCAGGCAGGGACAGCATACCTTGTTCAACAGATGCCTTGATAACATCCACATTGGTATTGGGGGAGACAATCATCCGTCCGCCTGCTTGCTTGACTGCTATCACCTGGTCCCGCTTGAGCACCGTTCCGGCACCGACCAGGGCCTGATCGCCAAAGCCGTCCGCCAGCAAACGGATGCTTTCCAGGGCGTCCGGTGAATTCAGCGGCACTTCGATCAGTCTGAAATTCTGATCGATGAGGGCGCCAGCCACTGCTTCGATTTCTGATGGTTTGATGCCGCGCAAAATTGCCACGACGGGCTTTTCGGATAGTCTTTTTGCAAACTCGGCTTCAGGTGTCAGGTTCATCGATTTCTGGCTCAGGATAATTATTGTGATTTGTTCAGGATCATTGTCAAACCGGCGATTGTTGCCAGTTCAGAATCCAGGATGGAGGCGGGGCGGTTCATAGCTGTTATCGCATGAACATAGTGTGCGGCCAATTGTGCTTCACCCACAACGATGACCGGCGCAGTACCTGTTTGTTGGCCCAGCATGTCGCGGACTTCGTGACCAATCAGAATACCGGACAAATAACCACGCAGGTCGTCGGCAGCGACCGCATCAAACAAGCCTTCAGCGCGAACACCAAACAAGTGATGCAGCAGGCCACCGCTTTCGCCGGACCGGACCAAACCTGTTTCAAAGCCCGCTGATGTGATGTCAGATGCGGCGCCGCCATCATTCGGCAACAGCGCCCCCAGAATTGTGTGGTTGGACATGGCTGCAAAAACCTCGCCGGTCATCGATGTAGCGAAGTCTGTCAGCACGCCTTTCTTGACCCAGGCCCATTTGCTGTGTGTGCCCGGCAGGCAAATTAATTGCTCTTCGGTCGAGCTGACCAACTCAATAACGCCGGCAATCTGAACCTCCTCGCCGCGCATAACATCGTTTCTACCTTTGCTCGTTTGCAGATGAACACCGGGCACGATCCGGATATAGGGTGCGTCTGGGACCGGTATCAGCTGTTGCGCAAGATCACTTAATGAAACCGGACAGGTCAGATAAGGCGCTTCGATCCAGCCCTGACGACTGCCGATCATGCCCGACATCAAGGTCGGCAAAGGTGTCGGCGTTAACTGCTCTGTCAGGTCTTTGAAGGCAGCGGAAAAATTACCATCAGCAATACGGCCGATTCCGCCGCTGGACTGCGCTGAAGCAATAACAGAGCCGTCCTCCGCCACGGTCCAGGCCCGGGCGTTGCTTGTGCCCCAATCCACCAACAGGCCCTGTGGATTGCCTGCAGTCATATTGCCAGCCACAAATGGCCGATATCGTCGGCGATTATGGTTCTTTTTGGCATTTGGTATGCGATTTTTCTTCTCCGAAGTATATTCAGCATATAATATGACTAATAAGTCCTGCGGACAATCGAATGACAAGTCTGGCAGGGATGGCGTGATTCTCTTGGGGGGAGATCGAATGCAGAATATCAGGCTGTTCGGATGACGGATACGGAAATCGCTGTACGAACTTATTCGACACGCAGCCTGCACGGACAGGTGGCGCACGAGATCGGCGAACGTATTCTGCGCGGAGATTTGTTGCCGGGACAGTCTCTGCCCAATGAAGCCCATCTGAGTGAAGAGATGAATGTCAGTCGGACCGCCCTGCGGGAAGCCATCAAGGTTCTTACTGCCAAGGGATTGCTGGAATCCCGCCCCAAGACCGGCACCCGCGTGCGCACCCGGAACAACTGGAACATGCTGGACCCGGACATCCTGTCCTGGTTGTTTGCTGCGGGTCCCAATGCAGCGGCCTCGGAGATGTTATTTGAAATACGCGAGATTTTTGAACCCTCCGCGGCAGCTCTGGCAGCGTCGCGGGCCAGCAAAGAGCAGGTCGCCGATTTGCGCAGCGCCTATGATGCTATGGAAGCCGCCGGGGATGATATCGAAGCCAGTGTTCCCGCCGATTTGCGCTTTCACCAACTTCTTCTGGCCAGTACCGGCAATGAGCTACTGATTTCCCTTGGATACATGATCGAAACGGCCTTGGCCGCCAACTTCAAGGCTTCAAGCCTGGGCGCAAAACGAGTGATGATAGCCTTGCCCAAACACAAGGCCGTTCTTGAAGCTATTGCTGCTGGCGACACAGCAGGTGCCCAGTCGGCTGTCGTCGACTTGCTGGATGATGCCCGCAGGGCCGTTGCTGACTTCATCGCCGACAACCCCGACGACTAAAATGTTCACCACGCGCCGATATATCCGTATCGGTACATAGACCCCCAACGGAGACAATAATGTCAGATCAAAAGAAGAAGCTCAGATCCACGGCCTGGTTCGGCCCGGCCAACAAAGATGGATTTTTACATCGCAGCTGGATGAAGAACCAGGGTGTGCCAGATGATAACTTTGACGGCCGCCCCGTCATTGGCATCTGCAACACATGGTCTGACTTGACGCCCTGTAACGCCCATTTCCGCGATCTGGCGGAACGGGTAAAACGTGGCGTTTACGAAGCCGGTGGTTTTCCTGTCGAATTTCCGGTCTCGTCTCTGGGGGAGCCAACCATGCGACCGACGGCCATGTTGTTTCGCAATCTGGCTTCCATGGATGTGGAAGAGGCCATCAGGGCCCATCCCATCGATGGCGTTGTCTTGCTGGTCGGTTGCGACAAAACCACCCCCGCCCTGATGATGGGGGCAGCCAGCTGTGATTTGCCGACCATGTGTCTCTCGGGTGGCCCCATGTTGAACGGCAAATTCAGGGGTCGCGATATTGGCAGTGGCACGGACGTCTGGAAATTTGATCAGGCGGTGAAGGCCGGTGAAATGGGCCTTGATGATTTCATGGATGCGGAATCAGGCATGAGCCGGTCCATTGGTCATTGCATGACCATGGGCACGGCCTCCACTATGGCGTCCATGGTTGAATCTTTAGGTATGGGTTTGCCAGAAAATGCCGCCATTCCGGCAGCAGACGCCCGACGTTATCGTTTGGCTCAGTTAGTCGGGCGTCGCATCGTGACTATGGTCCACGAAGACCTGCGTATGTCAAAAGTCGTCACTAAAGCCTCTATGGAAAACGCGATCCGCACCAACGCCGCAATTGGGGGATCGACAAATGCTGTTGTTCACTTGTTGGCTCTGGCCGGTCGTATGGGGATCGACCTCTCATTGGATGACTGGGACGAACAGGGCAAGGATGTGCCGACGATAGTTGATCTCATGCCATCCGGTCGATTCTTGATGGAAGATTTCTATTATGCCGGTGGTGTTCGGGCGGTGCTGCGTCGCCTCGGCGAAGCGGGCAAACTGCATCAAGATGAAATGACGGTGAACGGCAAGACCATCTGGGAGAACTGCAAGGATGCTGATATCTGGGATGAAGAAGTTATTCGGCCCTTTGACAATGCCTTGCTGGCCAGTGGCGGTATCGCCGTCCTGCGCGGCAACCTGTCGCCCAAGGGTGCCATCATCAAGCCATCTGCGGCGACGCCTGAACTGATGCAGCATCGCGGGCGTGCCGTTGTCTTCAAGGATATCGAGGACTACAAGGCCCGCATTGAAGACCCGGATCTGGATATCGATGAAACCTGCGTTATGGTGCTGCAAAACTGTGGGCCGATGGGGTACCCCGGTATGGCCGAAGTTGGCAACATGGGATTACCACCCAAAGTCCTGCAAAAAGGCGTTACCGATATGGTCCGTATTTCTGATGCCCGCATGAGCGGTACGGCCTATGGCACCGTCGTCCTGCATACGGCCCCTGAAGCTGCAGCGGGTGGCGTGCTCGCCCTCGTGCAAAATGGAGACATGATCGAACTGGATGTAGAGGGTCGACGCATGCACCTGGATGTCCCGGACGAAGAACTGGCCAGACGACGTGAAAACTGGACTGCGCCTGAATCGGCCATGCCCGGTGGCTATCAAAAACTCTATTTTGATCACGTGTTGCAGGCCGATGAAGGTGTGGACTTTGATTTTCTGGTTGGCTGCCGGGGCGCTGAAGTGCCGCGTGATTCACATTAATCGATTATAAATCAATAGCTTAAGGGGCGTGTGGCGAATTATCATCACGCGCCCTTTTTTTGGTAAACTCCAAAAGGTTGTAAATATTTTGACATACAACTAAATTTATATATGTTGATGAGCCACATCCAATAATAGGTGGTTCAATGATATTAGCACGTATTTGGATACATGTCTTCTTGCTGGCGTTTGTGGCCGGTTTTTCCGGTTCCAATGCCAAAGCAGCTAATAGTCGCTTCCTTGAAATCATCCATATTGATGTTGGGCAGGGCGACGCGACGCTTGTGATCAGCCCTTCCGGCAAAACCATGCTGATTGATGGTGGGCAAAATGGTCAGGGTAAAAAAATTGTTGTGCCGCTTCTTGAGAAATTGGGCATTCGGCACCTCGATTATGTAATCGCCAGTCATTACGATTCTGATCATATCGGCGGTCTGGACGAAGTCCTGAAGTCCCTGACGATGCCTCCCGGTAAGATACTTGACCCCGGCAGTGTTGGCCCCTTGCCTGTCAGGCCCCTAAAAACGGAGAAGGGGAACGACACGCGTTATGCAGACTATATCCATGCCGCTGGTTTGCCAGAAAAACGAAACGCAGCACAGACAGGCCATGGTGTAATTGATCTGGGCCCGGAAATAGTTGTCAGTATTGTGGCGGCAAATGGCTGTGTATCCGGTGCCGGTGAAAATCAATATCGGCCCAGACTTGATGAAAATGGGGCCAGTATCGCTTTGATCATCAATTACGGTACTTTTGACTATTTCATCGGCGGTGACCTCACGGGTGGCGGCCGATCTGGTAAAAAAAACAACAGAAAATATGGAGACGCCTGTTGCCGACAAGGTGGGCCACGTCGATAGCGCACGGCTCAGCCACCACGGCAGTTCAACCAGCTCAAATAAATATTTCCTCGAAACCCTGCGTCCGACTGTGGCCTTTATCTCTGCCGGGGATGGCTACCCCAATAGCCGATACGGTCATCCCACCCGTGCGGTTCTGAACCGTTTGCACAACATCAAACCACTGGGCTTGAAAGCTGTTTATGCGACCAACAAGGGCGAAACGCCAAAGGGTTTGAGGGAAAAGGATCTGGCACTGGTTTCGGTCGTTGAACGAAACATCGTTCTGCGGTCTGACGGCAAATATTTTTCCGTGAATGGCGAACAATATTTGAGCGATGGCGCCGTGTCGCCGGCTGTTTCCGCATCCACACCCACTTCTGAAACATGTACCAGTCACAAGAGGAAACCAGATGATGCCGGAAGCTGATTTCGACGATTCAAAAACACCGAAATGTTCAAACCTGAGCAAACGTGTTTGTGATGCGGCGCTGCTTCTGGATTACGCCCTGACCAAAGGCATCGATGTTGATCCTGCGACAAATCGGGCAATTCGCGCTATTCAGCAACGCAAGCAACCTATCGATGATTTCGACACCGACATAGAAGAAAACGGGCACCCGGAATACGAACAGATAATACTGAAGTTTGATGAAGCCTTTCGGGATTTGTCAGCCATGATGAAACCAGTTCGGGCGGATACCTTAAGAGCAACAAATCCGAAATGCGGACGTACATATATGTCACTCGGTCTGGGTACATTGCGCTCCGAAGCTGAAATCTGGTCGTTCAAGATGTGGATGTTTACTGGCTTTGCACTTCTGGGCATTGGCACGACCGAGTTTCTGCAAGAGCTGACGACACGCTGGTTCCCGTTGAATTCGGAATTCGAAATGGACTGGGTCTACGGCATGCATCTTTACCTGGTTGGTCTAAACATCTTGCTGCCCTTTATCTACGGACTTCTCGGTGCTTGTCTCTATTTGTTGCCAAAATGCCATGACTTCGTCAGCAATCGCAGCTTCGATCCTTTGCGAATTGCAGAATACAAAAGCCGCATGCTGCTGGGGTTCGCTTCAGGCGGCATCGTTATGTATTTTGTTAGTCAGATTGGCGTTGGTGATGCAAATGAAGCGCCAAATGGCGACGAGATAATTCAGCTCAGCGCCCCCGTATTAGCGATTATTGCCGGCTATAACACGGACTTCATCTTCCAGGCGATTGAACGCATGGTGGCAGCAATTTTGCCGAAGGTTGGTGTGGCATCAGCCAAACGTGCACAGTCAGACAAGCCAAGCGTACATAAAGTTTCTGTCCAATCCCTGACAGAATCTTTACTGGCGGCAACAGATGAATCAGACAAGGTAATAATACGGTCCCTATTGGAATCAGCTCGAAAAAACCTGTGATATCTTCCGGGTGTATACAACTGCATATCAGCATTATTACGTATCGCTACCTGGCTACAATTCTATAATCTTTGAAGACACAATTGCAGCCTTGGGGGGTATGGGAAATGACACAAGTAGCAGAAGGCGAAACCTCGCTGACTGGCCATAAAGCTGGTCGCCGGCGTATACTGAAGCTGGGGTTATTGGGCGGTAGCCTGGCTTTTTTGGCTAGCTGCGCCAGACCCAAATTGCTTCAACTGTTTAAAAAACCTGACACTTTGTTCATTGATGCCCACGCGCATATTTTTAATGCCGAGGACATTGCGGTCTACGGTTATGCCAAGGACGTTCTGGCCAAAAGTTTGCCGAACTGGGCAGGCAAATTGATTAAGCCGCTGATTAACCTTTTGGACAAATACGCGCAGGCTGCGGCGCCAAAAACCCATCGTGAGGAAAAGGAACTTGATAAACTTTTGGCACAAAGATTTGTGATTTGCCTGGGCTGAAGAAAAGCCTCGCCCGGCTGTCCACAGCAGAAGATAACGACATCGAGATCAACGATCTGAAAGAATTGTCCGACGAGATCAAGAAGGTTGATCCACAGGGAGAGATGGTGGATGACATGATGCGCGACCAGGGAGTCGCAGGGGAAAAATCAAACAAAGGTTTGTCTGGCAACTTGCGAAAGCTTTATCGGAAAACTGCGCTGTGGCGGATTTTACGTCTCGTGAAACGTTACCGGACCTATCGCTATAAAAATGCCAATCAATTGATCAAGACTTTTCAGCATAGTAAGCCAAAGGGCAAGGATGGTCAGGGTGTGGATCTGTTTGTCGCTGCCTTTGTCGACATGGGTTACTGGTTAAACGATTTTGCCATATCCAATATTGGGAGTTTGTCACCCGTGATTGGCAAAGTCTCTCGTCTGCATGACGGCCGCATTCTACCTTTTGTGGCCTTTGATCCCTTGCGTAACATCCTTGAAAAAGGTGACGCACTGACGTGGGTACAAGACGCTATTCTGAAACACGGCTTTGTTGGCGTGAAAATGTATCCGCCCATGGGGTTTCAGATGTCCGGTAATGAGGCCCTGGACAAGGACGTGGCGAACTGGCCCGATCACCTGCGTGAGCCACATAAACTAAAATTCCCCAGATACATAAAGCAGGAGGGACGCCAGGGTGATGTTCTCGCTGAACTGCCCAAACCCCACGAAATGGGCGCGCGTCTCGACAAGGAACTTCACAAACTTTATCGCTGGTGCAATGATAACCACGTGCCCATCATGGCACACACAAATGACAGCAGTTCGCCAAAGGGGCGGCCAAAAAACAGACCTCATCCAGATCACTGGGAAGAACTTCTGAAGATGTATCCCAACATCAATTTCAACATGGGCCACTTTGGGGGCTGTGATGATGTGGCGCGCAATGGTCCGACGGCAGATGATTATTGTGGCAATACATGTGCGGAGCCAAACTGGACTACACAGATCGTCAATATGATGTCGACCAACAAAAATTTGTTTGCGGATTTCAGCAATTTTCACCAGGTTAGTAAATCAGGATTTAAGGACCAGATTGTCGCCGGTTTGCAGGCCTTGCTGGAGCAGGATGGCGGTATCCTGAAGTCCCGTTTGCTCTATGGCTCAGACTGGTTCATGGGCACTGGCCGCAAAGACAACGACGAATATTTTTCAGATATGAATACCTTGCTTGGGGAGTATTTTCTTGCGGAGCGAGAAGCTATCCTGGGCGGCAACGGGCTCAGCTATCTTGGTCTGGACAGGAATTCAGAAACCATGCAGCGCTTGCGCAAATTTCACGGAGACCAGCAACCTGCCTGGTTGAAAAAACTGTCGCAGCAGCATCAGATCAAATCCTAAAGCAAACCTCGTGCCGCCAGGTTTTGCATCAGGGCACCGATACCAAAGGTCCAGCGCGCGGCCTGGTCGCAGGTTGTGACCGTATTGCTGAGGCTGCCCATTTTGTCCGATGAAATGGTGACCACGTCACCGATCTTGTGGGTGAAGCCGGTGCCAGGTGCGTCGCGGTCCTGGACGGGGGCGAACATGGTGCCGGTGAACAGAACGACGCCGTCGGGATATTGATGGTTCTTGCCGATGGTTTGCGAGACCAGGTCGAGCGGGTCACGGCTGATTTCACTAAGGCTTGAGCTGTCGTCCAACAGATAACCGTCTGGCGCTTCAACCTTTAATTTGACCACGGTCTGGCGCACGTCATCGATGCTGAAGGTGTCATCAAACAAGCGGATGAACGGGCCCAGGGCACAGGAAGCATTGTTGTCTTTGGCTTTGCCCAGCAACAAGGCGCTGCGGCCTTCAAAATCGCGCAGGTTGACGTCGTTGCCCAGGGTGGCCCCCAGGGTTTCACCGCGGCTGTTGACGACCATGACCACTTCCGGCTCTGGATTATTCCAGGTGGATTCCGGATGCAGGCCAACATCAGCACCAGGGCCGACGGCGGACAGAGGTTGGGACTTGGTGAAGACTTCGGCATAAGGTCCAATACCTACTTCCAGATATTGCGACCACATACCGCGCTGGATCAGGATTTGTTTGACGCGCTCCGCATCTTCCGAGCCCGGCTTAATGGCGGCGAGGTCGCTGCCGACCTCTGTATTAATAGTTTCGCGCAAACCGGCGGCCTTGGTTGGGTCGCCCTTTGCTTGTTCTTCGATCACGCGCTCCAGCATGGATTTTACAAAGGTCACACCCGCAGCCTTGATGGCTTGTAAATCAACTGGTGCCAGAAGCCAGGGCTTACCGGTATCACATGTGGCGGCAACAGAGTTGGCAGCGATTTCGGCGAGGTCAGCAATGCGTGGCAGGTTGGCTGCCGCAGCAATTGCACCGGCCGGGTTTTGTGCCTCCAGCAAAAAGGAAACAGTGGCGGCAATCTGGCTCAGATCAAACACGCCATCTTCGCGGATGACCACAGGCGTGGGGCCGGCCGGCAGACCTTCGGTTGCCGGCAACCAAACCCGACCGATTAAGGTGCCGCTGGTGCCGTCGATCGGCAGCAAAGCCGAGAGATCAATTTTCATTGTGTGTTCCGTTTATCTGGAGTCTTCAAGCGGGGGTCACTTTTGAAATCCGGCGGTAGGGTATTTGACTTACAAATAGGGACCGATTTGCCAGGGGATAAATTCGTTATCGCCAAAGCCAAGTTCTTCACTTTTTGATTGTTCGCCGGAAGCGACGCGCAGGACCAGGTCGTAAATCTGCTGGCCCATTTCCTGGACAGAAACACCATCATCAATGATGGCACCACAATTGACATCCATATCTTCAGACATGCGATTGAACATGGTGGAGTTCGTTGCAAGTTTGATGGATGGGGCTGGTTTGTAGCCAAAAACCGAGCCACGACCAGTGGAGAAACAAACAACATTCGCGCCCGACGCTACCTGGCCGGTAATTGAGGCTGGGTCATAACCGGGACTGTCCATGAAGACAAAGCCTTTTTTGTCGACCTTCTCGGCATATTTATAAACATCGACCAGGTTGGTGGTGCCGCCCTTGGCGGCAGCTCCCAGGGATTTTTCCAGGATTGTTGTCAGGCCACCCGCTTTGTTTCCAGGGGAGGGGTTGTTGTTCATCTCTGCGCCATTCTTTGACGTATAATCTTCCCACCAATGGATGCGCTCAATCAGTTTTTCACCGACTTCTTTAGAGACTGCCCGACGGGTCAGTAGATGCTCAGCACCGTAAATCTCAGGCGTTTCGCTTAAAATCCCGGTGCCGCCGTTGCGTACAATCAGGTCGACAGCCGCGCCCATGGCCGGGTTTGCGGTAATGCCGGAATAGGCGTCAGAGCCACCACACTGCAACGCCATGCTGATATGTTCGGCGGAAACGGTTTGGCGGCTGAAGCCATTGGCCAACGGCAGCATGGCCTTGATGCGGGCAATGCCTTCTTCAACGGTTTTACGGGTGCCGCCGGTGTCCTGAATGGTCATGTGCTGGAAATTATCACCCGCCTTCAAGCCATAGGCATCCAGCAGGAAAGAAATCTGGTTGCCTTCACAGCCCAGGCCAATCAACAATACACCGGCGCAGTTGGCGTGGCTGATATAACCCCACATGACGCGTTGCATCTGGGCGTGGTTATCAGCGCCACCAGCGCCGCAACCCATGGCATGGGTGACCGAAAAGACGCCGTCCACATTGGGGTAATCGGCCAGCACATCACCTTCAAAAGCAGCCGCGATTTGTTTGCAGACCGTGGCCGAACAGTTCACGGTGCTGACAATGGCCACATAATTGCGGGTGCCGACCTGGCCGTTTGGGCGTACGTAGCCCTGAAAAGTGGCCCGTTCGGCATCCGGCAGCAGGCCGCTTTCACGCACATCCTGACCAAAGGCATAGTCGCGTTCAAAGTCAGCAAAATTACAATTGTGCGTGTGAACATGGTCGCCAACCGCAATATCGGCGCTGGCAAAGCCAATGATCTGGTCATATTTGCGGATGGCCTCGCCACTGGCAACGGCCTGGGTAGCCACCTTGTGACCTGCCGGCACGGCACCAAGGGTCGTGACATCTTCCCCGGAAATGGTTAGTCCTGCAGGAAAATCTGTGCGCGCAACGATTACATTGTCGGCGCTGTTCAAACGGACGGTCTGGCTGCCTTGTTCGGTCACAGTGGTCTCTCCTGTCGCAATACGGGATTGGTGCTTTCCAATTGTATGATAATTACATTATAACTTCGTAACGACGCAAGGCATTGTGCGGATGATGATCCATCCGTTTGTTTGCCTTTGGCTCATTTGAAACAAGGTCAAACCAGAATGAATGGACGCGTAACAGGCAAAACCGCATTTGTAACTGCGGCCGCACAAGGTATAGGTCGGGCAATAGCAGAAAAGCTGGCCAGTGAAGGTGCAGTCGTGACTGCCACTGACCTGAATGGCGACCTGGTGGCTGAACTAAACGGCCAACAAGGCATTGCATCGACTTCAGCACTGGATGTCACGGACGGTGACGCCGTTCGGGCCATGGCGGCAAAAGTTGGCCCGGTTGATATTCTGGTCAATTGTGCTGGCTATGTGCATCACGGCACGATCCTGGATTGCGATGAAAAAGACTGGGATTTTTCCTTTGGCCTGAATGCACGCAGCATGTTTGTCATGTGCAAGGCCTTCCTTCCCGCCATGTTGGAGAACGGTGGTGGCTCAATTGTGAACATTGCATCGGTCGCAGGATCGGTCGCAGGTGTGCCCAATCGCTTTGCTTATGGTGCCAGCAAAGCCGCCGTAATTGGTTTGACCCGGTCTGTGGCCAAGGATTTTGTGGCCCAGGGTGTTCGCTGTAATTCGATTTGCCCCGGCACCGTGCAGTCGCCATCGCTGAATGACCGTATCAATGCTCTGGATGATCCTGTTCAGGCGCGAAAAGACTTTATCGCGCGTCAGCCCATGGGGCGCCTTGGTGAAACAACCGAGATTGCCGATTTGGCACTTTTTCTGGCCAGTGACGAATCAAAATTCATTACCGGTACTGAAATGATTATTGATGGTGGCATGACCACTTGATGTTTGAAGCAAGCAATCTAATCAAATACGGAGAGACTGAAAAATGAAACTGTTACGTTATGGTGAGGCCGGATCAGAAAAACCCGGAATTCTGGATGCGAACGGGACAATCCGCGATTTGTCCGGTGTTGTGGCTGATATTGATGGCGCGGTTCTGTCGGACGAAGGTCTGGCCAAAATTGCCGCTGTTGATACTTCAACCTTGCCGGAAGTATCGGGCGATGTGCGTATGGGCCCCTGCGTTGGCAGTGTTGGCAAGTTCGTCTGCATTGGTCTGAATTACACGGATCACGCCATCGAAACCAATAACCCGATCCCGGAAGAGCCCGTTGTCTTCATGAAGGCAACCAGCGCCATTTGCGGGCCCAATGACGGCATCGAAGTGCCACGTGGTGCGCAAAAAACAGACTGGGAAGTTGAATTGGCAGTGGTTATCGGCAAGGAGGCCAAATATGTCTCTGAAGCCGACGCACTTGATTATGTAGCTGGTTATTGCCTCGCCAACGATGTCAGCGAGCGGGCCTTGCAAACGGAAAGCACCGGTCAGTGGACCAAGGGCAAAAGTCACGATACCTTCGGCCCTTTTGGTCCGTGGATGGTCACTAAAGACGATGCCGGTGATCCTCAGGAGCTTGACCTGTGGCTGGATGTTAATGGCGAGCGCCGCCAAACGGGTAATACCCGGACCATGATTTTCACCATCGCTCATATCGTCAGCTATTTGAGTGAGCGTATGTCCCTGCAGCCAGGCGACGTTATTTCAACAGGCACACCGCCTGGTGTTGGTGCCGGTTTTAAACCACCGGTCTTTTTGCACAACGGCGACGTTGTCACCTTGGGCATTAGTGGTCTTGGCGAGCAACGCCAGGTTTGTCGCGACGCCTGATATGGTTTAATGATCTCAATTGATCGGAAAAGGGGCGTCAGACGCCCCTTTTTTTTGAGCCATAATATCTGGTGAAGTTGGCTAAGGCGATTTCGGTTTAATGCGAATCGCTTTGTTATATTTCTGCATTGCTTTTCAATACCATGACGCAAACCTGTGTTTCAGAAAAAGGTGAAACACTCTAATGGAAAATCTGGCGAACCTGGTTGATCTGATTTCAGGAGACAGTAACCCGGTCTGGGCGATCCTTGCCGGTGCCTTTGCCGGGGCGCTTGCGTCGGGATTTTCTGGTTTTGCTTTCGGGGCAACATCGTTGAGTATCTGGGCCCACACCCTGTCCCCCCTGATATTGGCTCAGTTGGTTGTGCTGGGTTCTTTGGTGGTGCAACTGCTGACGTTGCCTGGCATCTGGCGCAGCATCGATTTCAAGGCCGCCTTGCCGTTCATCGGATTTGGTCTTGTGGGCTCGCCCATCGGGGCCAGTATCCTGCACATCCTTGATCCCTGGTGGTTCCGCAAGATCGCGGGTGTCATGCTCATTGGCTATGTCGCTTCGGTCTTTATTGTTGGCCGACTGCCGCGTCTTCAACGGGCACCGCGTTGGTCCATGTATCTGGTTGGTTTTGGCGGTGGCGTCATGGGTGGCTTTGCTGGACTGTCGGGTATTCTGCCAACAATTTGGTGCAGCATGATGAAATGGTCAAAGGATCGCCAAAGAGCCACTTTCCAGATTTTCAATATTTCCATGCATGTGATGACGCTGTGTGTCTATGCAGTGCAGGGCAAAATGCACAAGGGTCTCATCAGCCCGACTGTTCTTGCCATTCCGGTCATGCTGGCCGGAAGTTATCTCGGTTTTTTTCTTTATCGCCGTGTCGATGAAGCCCAGTTCAAAAGGGGACTTTTGATTCTATTGGCGGTCTCTGGCGCAGGGTTGTTATTGAACTGACGTAGAAAAACAATTCGTGATGCCGGGCAATCATTTGTTTTTGGCGCGTCAAAGATGTGTTTGCCTGAATGTCTGCAAATAGCCAGTTAAGAGACATTACCTTAAAGTCTGAGTAGTTTACCTGAGACAAGGTTCCGCTTCTTCCTTACGTTCAGGAATAAGTCATCCGGAAGGTCAGGCAGATGCGCTCGCCCGTTGGTTTGTTGGTCTTGGGAATCTGGTGTAGCCAGTAGTGCTGGGTTTCGCCCTTCATCAATAACAGATTGCCCGCCTGTAGGTTGATGTCGAATGGCAGGGTTACGCCTGACTTTGGCTTGAATTGAAATATCCGATCACCGCCGAAGCTGAGAGAGGCGATGGCCGGGTTTGTTCCCAACTCTGCCTCATCGTCCGCATGCCAGGCGACGCTGTCTCGCTCATGACGGTAGAGATTGCAGAGCGCGCTGTTATAGGTAAACCCGGTTAACTGTTCAGCCCGATCCT
>JABIFY010000074.1 GCA_018650465.1 Alphaproteobacteria bacterium | reverse complement strand
CTCGCAGTTGTTGGTTTTATCGCTCTCGCAGTTGTTGGTTTTATCGCTCTCGCAGTTGTTGGTTTTATCGCTCTCGCAGTTGTTGGTTTTATCGCTCTCGCAGTTGTTGGTTTTATCGCTCTCGCTCAGAGGAGGAGGCGCACAAGATGTCCCGGGTTTCCCTGTTTAACAGTCCCCTGCTATTAGGTTTCGAACAGATTGAGCGCACGCTTGATCGTGTCGCCAAATCCAGCGGAGAGGGCTATCCACCTTATAACATTGAGCAAATTGGTGAAAACGGTATTCGCATTACCGTTGCGGTCGCCGGCTTTACCCTTGGCGATTTACAGGTCACCATCGAAGATAATCAATTGGTCATTCGCGGACGCCGTCAGGAAGAGGATGACGATGAGCGGATTTATCTGCACCGCGGCATTGCCTCCCGACAATTTCAGCGATCTTTCGTGCTGGCAGATGGCATTGAAGTTACGGGTGCGCATACCGATAATGGATTGTTGCATGTGGCGCTGGAGCGCCCCCAGGTCGAAGCGCCCGTGCGCACGATCAAGATCGAAAGCGGCGAAAAGGGCCAAAATAATGCGATTAACGTCGCAAATATGGCTGAATAACGAAATTTTCACACTTTGTGGTTAAGGTAATTCCCATGTACACAGACAGCAAAATATCTTTGGCACCCGATCTTGAAGCGGCCATGGCAGCTTTGGAAGATCCGACAATTGCCTATGTTAAATCGGTTACCGTCGATGGTGATCAGGCCTATGGCGTATATGCCGCCGATGGCACTGAATTGGCTATTCTGGCGGATCGGGAAGTGGCTTTTGCCGCAGCCCTTTCACATGACTACACGCCGGTCAGCGTTCACTAGAGCTATTCCGGTTTAGACGGAGTCGCTTCTGCTCTTGTTATCGTTGCCCACAGTGAGTTTGCGGGAGCGCAGCGTTTTAGTTTGAAACCAAGCCGCCCTAAAAATCTCCAAGCTTAATTTTCCGCTCAACAGATAATACTTCTTGCCAGCTGCCGTCTTCGGATACTCGGGACAATTTGTAGCGGCCAGTGTAATCACCCGCTGGCCATCGACCACCTTTGGGGCGTCGCTTGCCGACAAAGGCGTACCATTGTGCCTTGTGGCTGCCGGTGTGGATATCCCGGGTCTGAGCGAGCATCGTGCCGTCCGGTCGCGTCACCACGATCTCAGCTTTATCACCCGGTTGTAATCCGTACATTTGTATCCAATACAGCAAGACCGGAACCTGCACGGACGCCTGCTGCAGCTTGAATTTTCCTTTTTCGATTTGTTTGATATCAGGTTTTGTGGTCGCAAAACCGCTACTGATGATACCACTGGCTTTATAGATAAGTTGCGTTGCAGCAGTCCGATGCCACAAGGTATTTGTGCGAGCATTGACGGTACATGTTTGGGCCTGGCGCTGATGCAAACCCGTGAACGGATCAACAAACTTTTCCTTGAAGGTAACTTCAAAATGTAAATGCGGGAACGATGTTTTGCCTGAGAGACCCATCAGGCCCAAAGCCTGACCAGCGACAACGACCGAGCCGTTGGGCGGCAGAATACTGCCGCGACGCATGTGACAATATTTGCTGTGCCAGCCGTCCCCATGATCAATAATGACGCCATTACCGCATTCCATGTTGCGAACTAATTTGGCATCAGCATCGCGATAATCACGGTCAGGCATGCCATCACGCGTGGCCTTTATTCGACCATCTGCCGCCGCAACAACTGTGATGCCTTTGGCAAGTTCAGCCAGATCAGAAACCCTGAAGTCCGTGCCCTTGTGGCCATCATATGAAAGATTGCCACAGGCGAAATCTTCGGCCTGAGGGCCAGGTGCTTGATCGACATAGTTTTGGATAAAACAGCGCTGCCCTGGCTTGCACTTCAGGGGGAAATCAAATGCCGGTGGCTGACCGTTGGCGGCCACGGCAATGGGCAGAGGCAGCCACAGTGCTGCAAGGGCCGCCAGAACAAACCTGTTTACCAGAACGAACCTGTTAATTAGTCGCATGGTGCCAGGCCTTCGATTTTTCGTTCGCGAAGCCTGGCCGCTTTTGAGGTCGTGTCTGGTTGTATCAGGCTGCGTTGGAATGTGCAGTTTCAGACAATAAGGCAAAAAGGGCATCGGCTTCATCTGTACCGCGCAGCTTTTCACAAATATTTTTGTCCCGCAACAGGCGCGATACCCGGGCCAATGCTTTCAGGTGATCGGCACCGGCTTCTTCCGGTGCCAACAGCAGGAAGATCAAGTCGACAGGCTGTTCGTCAATGGACTCGAAATCCACCGGCACTTCCAGCCGGGCAAACATGCCTTGCAACTGTTCCAGCTGAGCCAGCTTGCCGTGCGGAATAGCGATGCCATTGCCAACACCAGTGGTGCCAAGACGCTCGCGTTCGAGCAAGACGTCGAAAATGGCACGCTCTTGGGCGCCGGTTATATCCGCCGCCCGTTGCGCCAATTCCTGAAGCGCCTGTTTCTTGCTGCTGGCCTTGAAATTGGCCAGCACGCAATTCGGCTTCAGGATATCTGTGATTTCCATTTTAGTTCCCGTTATTCAGCTCAGCGGTGGACGGATCAATCCAGCCGTAGTTGCCGTCGGCACGTCGATACACGACGTTCAAACGTCCGTGGGCACTGTTGTGAAACATGAAGACGGGCGCATCTGCAAGATCCATCCGCATGACAGCTTCACCAACTGTGACTTCCGGCAAATCAGTTGTGCCTTCAGCAATGATCAAGGGTGCACCATCTTCACTCTCGGCAGAGTTTTCATCTTCCGGAGCAAGAATATAACTTTGCGCAGGCGTAGATCCGCCGCGCGGTGATTTATGGTGGTCATTGATGCGGCGCTTGTAGCGACGCAATTGTTTGTCCAGGCGTTCCAGAGCCGCATCAAAAGCGACATGAGCATCGCCGCCTTCGCCATGGGACTGCAATGTCATGCCGGAACCGATGTGCACGCCACAGTCAGCTTCAAAGCCATTGCGAATTTTTGTGAACACAACATTGGCTTCAATGGCGTTGTTAAAATATTTTGAAACGCTGCCTTCAAGGCGCATTTCGACTTGGCCGCGCAGGCTCTCGCCTACGTCCATTTGTTTTCCTTTAACGGTAACCTGCATAGGGTATATCCCGGTTCCTTGTACTAAGCCGGTGGGAAAAAAATCAATTTGTAATATGAGGCCCTGATCTCAGGGTGCGCGGAAACTAAGTCCGCGCATGGCTGCTGTCAACCACTACATTACGGCGTTGATTTTACTCAATTTTTAACGTCACTTTACGATGACACCGGCGATCATTCGATAAATGACGGTATTCAGAGGACCCTCAGACCCTCAGCTTTTTTTGGCGTCGCCGCTCCACTGACGACGGAATTCTCATGGCTTCACGGTATTTTGCAACGGTTCGACGGGCGATATCCAGGCCCTGCCCTTTCAGCAAATTAACAATCTTGTCATCAGAAAGAATTTTGGTTGGTGGTTCATTGTCGATCAATTCGCGAATTCTGTCGCGGACCGCTTCGGCGGAATGTGCTTCTCCACCGGATGTGGATGCAATAGCCGCCGTAAAAAAATACTTCATTGGGTAAATGCCGCGTGGTGTTGCCAGGTATTTGTTGGCCGTTACCCGGCTGACCGTACTTTCATGCATTTCAATAACATCAGCGATATCACGCAAATTCAACGGCCTCAGGTAACGCACGCCTTTGACCAAAAAATTATCCTGTTGGCGGATCAGTTCTGTGGCCACACGCAGGATCGTATTGGCGCGTTGATCCAAAGACTTGACCAACCAGTTTGCTGAATTCAGACGATCCGTAATATATGCCTTGTCTTCTTCCCGCATGGCGGTGCCTTTGATCTGGGCGTGATAGCGCATATTGACCAAAACCCGAGGCAGGGTTTCGCTGTTCAGTTCAACCAGCCAGCCTCCTCCTGGGTTTGGCCGAACAAAGACATCCGGCACCACGGGCTGCATCACTTCACTACCAAAGGCGAGGCCAGGTTTAGGGTTCAGGTCCTTGATCTCATCGACCATGTCGGCGATGTCTTCAGCATCAACGCCACATAATTTAGCCAGCTGTCCGGTTTCGTGACGGGCGACCAGTTCCAGGTTTTCCAGAAACGTTTCCATGGCAGGGTCAAAGCGATCCAGCTCACGTAATTGAATGGCCAGGCATTCCGGCAGGTTGCGCGCAAACACGCCGGGAGGATCGAATTTTTGTAGCTTCTCCAATGAAGCCTCAACCTGTTCAACCGGACAGCCAACCATTTCTGCAATGGAATCGATATCGCCCACGAGGTATCCTGCCTCGTTCACCAGATCAATCAGATGGATGCCGATCATGCGGTCCACGGCATCTACAACATCCACATTCAACTGCTCTCGCAGATGATCCGCCAAGGATACTTCTTCCGCAATATTCTGGTCGATCCCGAAATCATTGCCGGAAAAATCACTGCTCCCGCCTGTGCTCGACATCTGGGAGCCGCTCATGCTCAATTCGTTTGATCCCTGATCCGCGAAATCATTCTGCGGGCCAACTTCTGGCGCATCCGGTTCGAACATGTCCCCATCGGCAACATCCAGTGGCGCATCGTTGACCTCAGGCATGTTCTCGCCAGTGGAAAGGTCGACGCTGTCGCGGACCTCAGTGTCGCGGGTGCCATCTGCTTCGGCCGTTGTGTTGGCTTGCTCAGTTTGTTGTTCGGTACCTTCGTTACCATCACTGTCGCCCCGCTCCGGGGCGTCAGGATCAATCATTTCCAGCAGGGGATTTGTTTCCAGTTCGCCCTCAACATACTCGCTGAGTTCCATATTATTGAACTGCAACAGCTTGATGGCCTGTTGCAACTGTGGCGTCATAACCAGTTGCTGGCCTTGGCGGAGTTCAACTTTCGGCGACAATACCATTCAAAAAAAGCCTATAGACTAAATCGTTCGCCCAGATACACGCGGCGGACATCCTCATGCGCGACTATTTCTTCCGGGGCCCCTTCCATCAAGACGCGCCCTTCATGGATGATATAGGCGCGGTCGATGATATCCAGTGTTTCACGTACATTATGATCCGTTATCAATACGCCAATACCCCGGTCTTTGAGGTGCGATACCAGGTCACGGATATCGCTGACAGCGATCGGGTCAATGCCAGCCAGTGGTTCGTCAAGAAGCATGAAGCTGGGGCGCGAGGCGAGAGCTCTGGCAATTTCGACGCGCCGACGCTCACCGCCGGACAGGGCCATAGCCGGCGCACGCCTGAGGTGAGATATCGAAAATTCTGCCAGCAAATCATCCAGTATTGCCTCACGTACGTCTCGAACCGGCTCAACGACTTCCAGGACGGCCCGTAAATTATTTTCAACAGAAAGGCCACGGAAAATTGAGGCCTCCTGGGGCAGGTAGCCAACGCCCAGTCGCGCCCGGCGATACATCGGTAAATCCGTAATATCATGCCCATCCAAAGATATGGTGCCGTGGTCCGCACCTATCAAACCGGTAATGATATAAAAGCAGGTTGTTTTACCCGCACCGTTGGGGCCTAACAGGCCGACGGCCTCGCCGCGCTGGACACTCAGGCTGATATCTCTCAGGACTGGCCGCTTTTTGAAGCTTTTGCCAATTTGAAGCGCCTGCAAACCAGTATTTTCACTTACCAGTCGAGGGCCATCCCCCTGAAGCGGCGTGGAACTATCGTTGTCGTTGGTCATTCTGGGGTCATTCTGGCTTAACTTGTCACCTTTGGATCAAGATTGAATAGCCGGCTTGCCGGTCATCTATTTTGCTGTTTTCTTGTTCGGTACAAACAGACCGCGAACACGTCCGGTGCCGCCTGAAGGTGCCCCTGACACCTTGCTCCTTCCCGTGGCCAGGTTCAATACCAAACGATTGCCACGAATGACATTATCCTCACGTGTCAGCACAACATTGCCGTCCAGTGTGACCAGACTTTTATCGACATCGTAAACTCCGCTGTCGCCTCTCGCGGTTTGGCCTGGGGAGGAAAAGAAAACTTCACCTTTTGCAATAATTCGGGATATTGAACCTTCAACGTCCGCGTTGCCGTCCTGGGCCCGGTAACGGACCTGCAGGCTGGCTGCTTGCAGACGAATATCGCCTTGAATGGCCTGGACATTCCCGCTGAAGGTCGCCAATTGCTTTTCTTGCTGAACCTCAAGCTGGTCAGCCGTTATTTCGATAGGCTGGCTGGAATCATGTTTTGTCGTCACCAGGCTTTGTGCCTGACCCTGTGACTGACCGGCCAATCCAGCCAGAAACACTGCCATCACAACCACAGCGGCTTTGAAGTTCAAGAATTTAGCAATTTGAAACACGTTCATAAACCAATCATAAGCCAGTGGATGCAAAGAGGCACGGAAAAACCGGAAAATATCCGGGATGAATACACCAGGGCGACCCCGGTCTGGAATATTTCTCACCGGATCATCTGGATTTTTGGCCAGGAATAATCACCATTTTGACGTTGCCAATGAATTTCATACGCTGGCCGCTCTCAGACATAACAAATGACTGCGCCTGAACGGACCCAAATGCGCCCTGGCCATTCACAGGCTGGTCACTGCGCGCTTCATTGTCCTTAAGATTAACAACTGTATCACCCGCATGAAATTCGTAGCCAACATCGGAGAAAATATCGACAGGGGCTAACAGTGACAACGAACGGATTTCGCTGTTGTAATCACCCCGAGTGGCGGTCATGGTCAACCAGATGCCACTGCTTAGCGTAAGGTCTGCCTGCAAATTGTTCAGGCGCACAAAACCCTCATTTTTTGGGTCCTGTCGGGCTGATTCAGCGGTAATAACAAAGGGTCGATTGGCCTTGTCCGAGCCGACGAAACGAGCATTGAGCATGCCAGGTGCACCGTCTTCATCCTGAACAAATGATGTAAAGGTGATCCTGAAGCCTTCAGTTTCCTTTTGCACACCAGGCCAGCCAATAACCACCAGAACAACCAGCAAAGCAACAACTGGCAAGCCGTATTTCAGCAGATTAACGGCCCGACTGTAGCGCGTTCCGACACCGTCCAACTTGCCGCGAATCGGTCTCAGTCGGTCAAGTGCCGATTGCCGCTCCTGCGCCGGGGTCAAATCGGAATGGTCGGTTGTGCTCATGATCAGCCTGGCTTGAACGCGGTCATGTCTTAAATGATCCCCGCACGCAAACAGTCATGCAAATGTATGATGCCGGAAACCATTTGCCGGTCATCAGTGACAGCATCGGTGACAAATAGTGAAGTAATGTTTTTTTCGTTCATCAGGCCAACAGCTTCGGCGGCCAGGGCCCCAAGGCGAATAGTCTTTGGGGACACTGTCATAACGTCGCGGGCAGGCATGGCTAACAAGTCGCCAGACATATGCCGTCTGAGATCACCATCCGTGATGACGCCAACAAGTTCGCCGTCTTCCACAATGCCAACACAGCCAAAGCTTTTGCTCGACATTTCGATGATGATCTCTGACATTTTGATATCAGGGCCAGCCAACGGGACGCTGTCGCCCGCGTGCATGATGTCTTCAACCTTGACCAGAGACTTCCCCAGTTGACCGCCAGGATGCAGCACCTGAAACTGGTCTGGCGAAAACCCTTTGCGTTCCAGCAGGGCAACTGACAGGGCATCACCCAAAGCCAGCGTCAGCGTTGTTGAGGTCGTTGGTGCCAGCCCCATGGGGCACGCCTCAGGTGCTGGCGGCAAGACCAGAGCAACGTCCGCCGCATTACCCAATGTACTGTTATCCCGGCCCACAATCGCGATCAAGGGAATGCGATAGCGTCTGGTATAGGCAACAATATCACCAAGTTCAGGGGTGTTGCCGGAATTGGACAGCGCCAAAACAGCATCATCTGACGTGATCATGCCAAGGTCGCCATGACTGGCTTCTCCGGGATGCACATAACTTGCAGGTGTACCTGTCGAGGCCATGGTTGCAGCAATTTTGCGTCCGATATGGCCGCTTTTTCCCATACCACTAACGATAACCCGCCCCGTGGCGCCATACAGCAGATCAACTGCCGCTACCAATTCATCGCCCAGCGATTGGGCCAGCATTTCAAGGGCTTCGGCCTCCAGCTTAAGCACGCGCCGGGCGGAGGCCAGATCGTCATGTCCACCATCAAGCAATTTGATCTCTGGGCTGGTCGGCTGTTCAGATGTCATATTCAGTTTTCCATCCGCCGGGATTTGGGTTTCTGTCGTATCAGATTTGATTATCAGAGAAATTCACCGAAGATATAAAACCGGATTAATCTCTGGATGATTAATATGGCCGGATTATGACGCTACAAACAGCATATTAATGAGCAAATATATCGTCTTCGCCCCAACCTGCCATATCAAGTTCAGCCCGTGTTGGTAAAAAGTCAAAGGCAGCTTTGGCCATGTGTGTCCGACCTTCTCGTACCAAGCGTTGATCAAGAATTTCTTTCAAAGCATGCAAATGCAGAACATCCGATGCCGCATAGGCCTGTTGTTCTTTGCTTAATTCCTCGGCGGCCCAGTCAGATGATTGTTGTTGTTTGGACAGATCAACGCCCAACAATTCCCGACACAGGTCTTTCAGGCCATGACGATCCGTGTAGGTCCGGGTCATCTTGGAGACGATTTTTGTGCAATAGATTGGCGTCGTATCAACGTTCAGATAGTGCTTGAGAGCAGCAACATCAAAACGGGCATAATGAAATATCTTGGTGACATTTGCATCCGCCATCAGGGCGACAAGATTGGGTGCGTCAATATCTGATTTGGGGATCTGCACCAGATGCGCGTCGCCATCTCCGGCAGATAATTGCACGACACACAATCGGTCGCGCAAGGTTTTGAGGCCGAGGGTCTCGCTGTCGACTGCAACTGAGGAACCGAAGCTGATACCGCTCGGCAAATCACCGCGATGCACATGTATGGTCATGATCGTCCTGCTAATGTGGCAAATTTCAAATCAGCTGTAAGATACCAGGTTCTGCCTTGATCAGGCAATGCAGGACTGCATGTCAGTCTATTGCGAATTGCCGGCAAAATCAGAAGTATCTTTAATTCACTGCAGCAGGAAACCAGGTTCCCGAAGTGTTGGTGCCCAGGAGAAGACTCGAACTTCCACGACCTTGCGGCCACAGGCACCTGAAGCCTGCGCGTCTACCAATTCCGCCACCTGGGCATACACATAGGCTGCGGCAAGCGGTTGGATTAAAGCGCTCTGAGATGGAAGTCAAGTCATGCGACAATGATGCGACAATTTTTAGCGCCTCGAAGGTCTTCATTCACACCGCATCAGGGACTATGATGCGCCACGTTATTCATTTTTGATTGAGGCAAAAGACATGAGTGAACTTTCCAGCCAGGCATCTGGCGTGGCCAACAAGCGAAACCATGGGGCCAAGCTGGTCACGGTCTTTGGCGGCACGGGTTTCCTGGGGCGCAATGTCGTCCGCAATCTGGCAAAAAAAGGCTATCAGGTCCGTGTTGCCCTCAGGGATGTCGAATCAGGGAAATTCCTCAGAACCATGGGTGAGGCCGGTCAGGTCGGGCTTGTTCAGGCTAATGTGCGGGATGACGCGTCGGTTGCTGCTGCCTGCCTGAGCGCAGATGCTGTGATCAATCTGGTCGGTATTTTGTACAATTCCGGCAAGCAAACTTTTGAGGCTGTGCACGAGCACGCCGCAGGCCGAATTGCCGCAGCGGCAGCAAGTGCGGGTGCATCAAATATGGTTCAGGTCTCGGCTTTGGGCGCAGATGCCGCTGCTTCGTCACAATATGCCCGCAGCAAAGCTGCCGGTGAGCAGGCTGTCAAAGAAGCCTTCCCGAGTGCAACAATCATGCGGCCCAGTGTTCTGGTCGGACCGGAAGACAGCTTTTTCAACAGCTTTGGCAAGATGATGGCGCTCTCGCCATTTATGCCGTTGTTTGTCCGCGAACTGATGGACCGCGAAGGCACGCGTATGCAGCCCGTTTATGTGGGTGATGTTGCACAAGCCATTTGCAACAGCCTGGATAACGCCGATAGCCGGGGTGAAACCTATGAACTGGGCGGCGATCAAATATTGTCCTGGCGGGATTGCCTGAATATCACGGCGCACGAAACCCAACGCTTGTGTATCCCGATACCGATTATGCTCGGCATTGCGCGTTTCTATGCTTTTTTTCTGGAGATTATGCCAGTACCGTTGTTGACCCGTGATCAGGTACGATCCATGGAGACCGACAATGTGGTCGCGGCAAATGCAAAAGGTCTTGCCGACCTCGGAATCACTGCAACGCCGATTGAAGCTGTATTGCCAGGCTATATGGCTCGCTATCGCAAACCCGGTCGCAATCCGCGGCTTCAAACCAACTGATTGATCCATACGCCTTAAGGCGTAAACCCGCCATATGCGCCGTAAGGCATAAGCCCACCATATGCGCGGTCAGGCGTAAACCCACCATAAAAGCCCCGTGCCCAAGAGAACCCGGTAAATTACAAATGGCGTAAAGCTCGCATGTTTGAGCCAGGCCATCATGGCCGCGAGGGCAGCGGTTGCACAAAAGAACGCAAGAACGGCGGTGACGACTGCGTCAGACCCCAGGGCTAACTGGTCTTTTTCATAGAGGTCCAGACCGTCGAGTAGTCCGGCGGCCAGTATTGTGGGAATGGACATCAGCATGGAAAAACGGGCCGCTTCGTGGGCTTCAAATCCCAAAAACCGTGCAGCTGTCATCGTAATACCAGAACGACTGGTGCCGGGGACCAGGGCCAGAACCTGCGCCAGACCAATGACAAAGGCGTTCGTGACTGTCATATGCTCCATGCGGTGAATTTTCATACCGGTCTTGTCAGCCGCGTATAACACAATGCCAAAACCCAGCATGGTCCAGCCAATGACCTCAGCTGATCGCATTTGATCGATTAACCCGGTTTTGGCGGCAAAAAAGCCTGCAATGACAACAGGAATGGTGCCGACGATCAGGGCAAAGGCAAGCCGTCCGCCCGCTGTGTTGCGCCCGACAAACAAGAGAAAGAAGCCCTTGAAGGCTGTCATTACATCTCGCCAGAAATATAGTAAAACCGCAAACAGGGTACCAATATGAACGGCGACATCTATGGCACGACCCTGGTCGGGCCAGTCTGTGAATTCAGGAATGAGGATCAGGTGACCGGACGACGATATTGGCAAAAACTCGGTGATACCCTGAATAATAGCAACAACAAAGATGTGAAAAAGGCTCAAGTCGGGTTTCCTGTTCCAGCCTGACAATTGGCAGGCCTGTTTTGCCTGGCCTTGCGCCTGACAGTGTGCAAATGGCTTATAGCATCGACTTTAGTACAACCATAGCTGATTATAGTCCTATATCGGACCTAAATATAGATAATATTGGCGCGACAGTTAAAGGTTCTGCTGGCGGGCGACACCAAAATAGGCTAATTAGTCAACATATATGACCTATTAACTAATTTTGACTGGTGTTTTTCGGCAAAATGCATTAAACAACGCCGTCTTGGGGCAATTCCCGTTTTTTGGAATTGCTTCTGCTTCAGTTGTCGGCGCCGGCGTCGATCTTGAGGCAACGTTGCGTTTCCATAAAGCCAGGAAACGCTCTAACAGTTTGAAAATCTATGCACCCCGGAAATTAATCAATCATCCCGGGGCGGGGAACGTTTATGGCGCAAAAAATGCTGAAATTTATTTCTGTCGATAAAAAAATGCCCTCCAAGCGTGAAGCAGAAGCACGTGTTGAGGATTTCGACGAAATCTATCAGGAATTCAGTCAGGACCTGGCAACTGAACAGGCCGCCCGCTGTTCGCAGTGTGGTATCCCTTTTTGCCAGGTGCACTGCCCACTTAGCAACAACATTCCCGACTGGCTTCGTATGACGGCTGAAGGTCGCCTTGAAGAAGCCTATGAACTCTCTTCGGCGACCAATAATATGCCTGAAATATGTGGCAGAATATGCCCCCAGGACAGGCTTTGTGAGGGCAATTGCGTCATCGAAAAGGGCTTTGATTCGGTCACAATTGGCACCGTTGAAAAATACATTACGGAAACGGCCTGGAAAGAAGGTTGGGTCAAACCACCAACCCCGGCGGCCGAACTTGGCCAGTCTGTCGGTATTATTGGTGGCGGCCCGGCGGGACTTGCTGCGGCCGAAGAAATGCGTCGCGCCGGTTATGAGGTTCATGTTTACGACCGTTATGATCGCATGGGCGGTTTGTTGATTTACGGCATCCCGAGTTTCAAACTTGAAAAGGAAGTTGTTGAACGGCGTACGAACCTGCTGGCCGAAGGCGGCGTTGTTTACCACACCAATTTCGAAGTCGGCAAAGGCGCCACACTGGCTGACCTGCGCGAACGCCATGATGCGGTTTTGATTGCGACCGGTGTTTATAATACACGAGACGTGCAGCTGCCCGGTGCCGGTCTGAACAATACGGTGCAGGCCATCGATTATCTGACAGTCTCCAACAAGGTCGGGATGGGCGATACTATTGCTGAGTTTCAGTCGGGCGATCTGGATGCCAAGGGCAAAAACATCGTTGTGATTGGTGGCGGTGATACCGCGATGGATTGTGTACGCACGGCCATTCGCCAGGGTGCCAAATCAGTTAAATGTCTTTATCGCCGTGACCGGGCCAACATGCCAGGCTCCCTGCGTGAAGTGAATAATGCAGAAGAAGAAGGCGTTGAATTTGTCTGGCTGACCGCACCGGAAGCATTTATTGGTGACGAAGATGTGACGGCTGTACGGGCTGTCAAAATGCGCCTTGGATCGCCCGACGCCAGTGGTCGCCAAACACCCAAGGTGATCGAAGGTTCAGCTCATAACATTAAAGCCGATCTGGTGATCAAGGCCCTTGGATTTGATCCCGATGACATTCCATCCCTGTTCGACGCACCTGAATTGGGTGTCAGTCGCTGGGGCACAGTGCAAATCGATCATCGCTCCATGATGACCAACATCGACGGCGTCTTTGCAGCCGGTGACATTGTGCGCGGTGCCGCCCTGGTTGTTTGGGCTGTGCGTGATGGTCGCGATGCGGCGCAACGCATGGATCGCTATCTGACACAAAAAAGAAGCGGTATGGAACGTCAGTTCCAGGCAGCAGAATAAACGGATTGGGTTAAAGAAATGAAAAATCACAAGACTCTCAATACCAAAAATTCACTCAACGCTGGTGAGCAGTTCGTCGAGAGCTGGATTGAAAATGCCCGTGCCCTTGAAGATAATGGCATGTACCGGGCTGAAGATGAGCATGACGCCTGTGGTGTTGGCCTTGTGGCAACAATCGATGGTGAGCCACGTCGCTCTGTTGTCGTTGCCGGGATTGACGCCCTGAAAGCGGTTTGGCATCGCGGTGCTGTTGATGCGGACGGCAAGACCGGTGACGGTGCCGGGATCCATGTGCAAATTCCGCAAAACTTTTTCAAGGAACATATCGCCCGCACGGGCCACGAGCCGTCGGAAGGCCGTCTGGCGGTTGGCATGGTCTTTCTGCCCAAGAACGACTTCAGCGCCCAGGAAACCTGCCGGACAATTGTTGAAACCGAAATCCTGAATTTCGGCTACTACATTTATGGTTGGCGTCAGGTGCCGGTTGATACCAGCATCATTGGCGAAAAAGCCAATGCCACGCGCCCGGAAATCGAGCAGATCATGATCGATAACCGCCGCGGCGTGACGGATGATGATTTCGAACGTGACCTTTATGTTATTCGCCGCCGCATTGAACGGCGTTTGCTGGAAGAGCATATCAACGACTTCTATATTTGTACGCTGAGCTGCCGTTCGATCATCTATAAGGGCATGTTTCTGGCGGAACAGTTGACGCACTTTTATCCGGACTTGCTGGACGAGCGTTTCGTTTCAAACTTCGCCATTTACCACCAGCGCTATTCGACCAACACATTTCCGACCTGGCGCCTGGCCCAGCCGTTCCGCATGCTGGCCCATAACGGTGAAATCAACACTGTGCGTGGCAACGTTAACTGGATGAAAAGCCACGAGCAGCGTCTGGAATCAGAAAGCCTTGGCGAATATGCCAGTGAGATCAAACCGATTGTGCAATCCGGCAGTTCGGATTCAGCGGCCCTTGATGCGGCTTTCGAAGCCCTGGTCCGGGCCGGACGGTCCGCACCTCTGGCAAAAGTCCTGATGATCCCGGATGCCTGGTCACCTGAAGATACCAAGCCGGAGAAACACCGCGCCTTGCTGAACTACAGTAACTGTGTGATGGAACCCTGGGATGGCCCGGCGGCGATCTGCGCCACGGACGGGCGCTGGGTTGTGGCTGGTATGGATCGTAACGGACTACGCCCCTTGCGCTACACTGTGACCACTGACGGGCTGCTGATTGTTGGTTCGGAAGCGGGCATGGTGCCTGTTTCTGAATCAAAGGTTATTGAAAAAGGTCGCATTGGGCCGGGTCAGTTGGTTGCCATCGATTTCAATGAAGGCAAGCTCTATCACGACCATGAAATGAAGGACCTGCTGGCCGATGCCCACCCTTACGAGGAGTGGGTCAAGAACATTGTGCCGATGGCACAAACCGTTGAAACAATACCCGGTTTGGTCGAAGCCTATGACAAGGACGAATTGCGTCGTCGCATGGTGAGTGTTGGTTTCTCGACGGAAGATTTGGAACTGATCCTCCATCCAATGGGCGAAGACGGCAAGGAAGCCATCGGCAGTATGGGTGATGATACGCCGTCAGCCGTCCTGTCTGAAAAATACCGGGGCTTACACCATTTCTTCCGCCAGAATTTTTCCCAAGTGACCAATCCACCGATTGACAGCTTGCGTGAAAAAAGCGTCATGACTCTGACCACAAGGCTTGGCAATCTTGGCAATGTCTTCGAACAAACTGAGGCCCAGACGAATATTTTTGAACTGGATTCGCCTGTTCTGACAACGGCTCTGGCCGTCGGGATCAGCAAACATCTCGGCGACACCGTTGTCGAAGTTGATTGTACATTTGATGCAGATGGTGGCGGAGATGCCTTGCGCGTGGCTATTGATCGCATTCGCCAGGTATCCGAAGATGCGGTGCGGGAAGGCTGCACCCATCTGGTGTTGACGGACCAAACGTCGTCCTCGAACAAAGTACCGGTCCCCATGATCCTGGCCACCGGTGGCGTCCACAGCCACCTCGTGCGCCTGGGCTTGCGCACATATACTTCTTTAAATGTGCGCTCCGCCGAATGCATGGACGTGCACTATTTTGCCGTCCTGATTGGTGTCGGTGCGACCACGGTCAATGCCTATCTGGCTGAGGCAGCGATTGCCGACCGCCACGCCCGCGGCCTGTTCCCGGGACTATCCCTGGAAGAATGTATTGCCAACTTCAAGGCGGCCATTGATTCGGGTCTTTTGAAAGTGATGTCCAAAATGGGCATCTCGGTACTGTCCTCTTATCGTGGAGGCTACTACTTTGAAGCACTGGGTTTATCCCGCGCCTTGGTTGCCGACATTTTCCCTGGCATGGCGTCGCGTATTTCCGGTATCGGCCTCGTCGGTATTCAGCGCAAATCTCTGGGCGCCCATAAAAAAGCCTGGTCCGGTGTCACGCCGCCCATGCCCATTGGCGGTCTTTATCGCTTCCGCCAAGGTGGCGAACTGCATTCTTTTGATGGACCGCTGATCCATTTGCTGCAGTCGGCAGTGGAAACAGATTCCTATGGATCCTACCGCAAATATGTTCAGGGCTTGCGGGAAATGGGCCCCGTCAATTTGCGGGACTTGCTTGATTTCCGCCCTGTTTCGGATCCCCTGGCTCTGGATGAAGTTGAATCCATTACCGAGATCCGCAAGCGCTTTGTGACGGGAGCCATGTCTTTGGGGGCCTTGTCGAAAGAAGCCCACGAAACCCTGGCTATTGCCATGAACCGGATCGGTGCAAAATCTGACTCAGGTGAAGGTGGCGAAGATCCGGAGCGCTTTAGTCCACGCCCCAATGGCGATAACGCCAACTCCCAGATCAAGCAGGTGGCCTCAGGCCGCTTTGGTGTCACAGCAGATTACCTTAACAACTGCCGCGAAATCGAAATCAAGGTGTCCCAGGGCGCCAAGCCTGGTGAAGGCGGGCAGTTGCCTGGTTTCAAAGTGACCGAAGCCATCGCCCGCCTGCGTCATTCGACCGAAGGCGTGACGCTTATTTCACCGCCGCCACACCACGACATTTATTCCATCGAAGATCTGGCGCAGCTGATTTATGATCTGAAGCAGATCAATCCACAAGCCCGGGTGTCGGTCAAACTTGTGGCTGAATCCGGTGTTGGTACGGTTGCGGCCGGTGTCGCCAAGGCCAAAGCTGATGTGATTATGCTGTCGGGCCACAATGGCGGAACCGGTGCCAGTCCACAATCCAGCATCAAATATGCCGGATTGCCGTGGGAAATGGGTGTGGCCGAGGTCAACCAGGTCCTGACATTGAACAATCTGCGCCACCGCTGCATCTTGCGGGCTGATGGCGGCATAAAATCCGGTCGTGACATCGTCATTGCCGCCATGCTGGGTGCCGAGGAATTTGGTATTGGTACCCTGGCTCTGGTGGCCATGGGCTGCATCATGGTGCGTCAGTGCCATTCCAATACTTGCCCGGTCGGGGTTTGCACCCAGGATGAAGACTTGCGGGCCAAGTTTGAAGGGACAGCAGAAAAAGTCGTGAACCTCGTCAGTTTCATGGCCGAGGAAATTCGTGAAATTCTCGCTTCATTGGGCGTGCGTTCCCTGAAAGATGTCATCGGTCGCGCTGATATGCTGGCCCAGGTCAGTCGTGGTTCCGAACATCTGGACGATCTTGATCTTAACCCGCTGCTGGCGATGGCTGATCCAGGTGACAATCCACGCTATTGCACCCTCGAGGGGCGTAACGAAGTGCCGGATACACTGGATGCCCAAATGATCGAAGATGCCAGTGCGGTATTTGAAGTGGGCGAAAAAATGCAGTTAGCCTACAACATCCAGAATACACAACGTGCCATTGGCACCCGGCTGTCATCGCACATTGTGCGTCGATTTGGCATGGATGGATTGCAGCCTGGTCATATCACGGCCCGTATCCGGGGCTCTGCCGGTCAGTCTCTGGGCGCTTTTGCCGTCCAGGGTTTGAAACTGGAAGTCTTTGGCGACGCCAACGATTATGTAGGCAAGGGTTTGTCAGGCGGCACTATTGTTGTGCGCCCGATGACGTCCTCGCCATTAAAGTCACAGGACAATGTCATCATCGGCAACGTCACGCTTTACGGTGCGACCGGCGGCGAACTTTATGCCGCGGGCCAGGCTGGTGACCGGTTCTGTGTCCGCAACTCAGGTGGTCTGGCGATTGTTGAAGGCTGTGGAGCCAACGGTTGTGAATATATGACCGGCGGCATGGCCGTTATTCTGGGCTCGGTGGGTGAAAACTTTGGTGCCGGTATGACCGGCGGCATGGCGTTCATCTATGATCGTGGCAATAATTTTGAAAGCCATGTGAACCCGGACTCAGTCGTTTATCAACGTTTGCGCAGCAGTTATTGGGAAGAGATTTTGAAGGCCCAGGTTCGCGAACATGCGCACCAGACCCAATCTACTTTCGCCACGAATATGTTGGCGGAATGGGAAACGGTTGTGGGGCATTTTTGGCAAGTTTGCCCAAAGGAAATGATCGGCAAGCTGGAAGAGCCACTTTCAGACAGCGATGAAGAAGCACAACAACTGGCCTGATCACATAACCAAGCTCATCAGGGGCGTAGAGTAGTTGAGAAACAGCTGCTGCGCCCTTTAAGGCTTATCAACGAAACTCGATTCGCTGATAAGGTACAATTTTTTGATATATAGCTAAATTTTCCATCGAAGTGATTCAACGTTTCCAGGAACCACTGTAGAGTGATGTCGGCTTTAACGGATTTAATCTGACTTTCTGGCAAATGCGCACGCTTTATCATCAATGGCTCTCGCCCTTCTCCCGCAAGGTTCGTCTCGTACTCGGCGAAAAAGATCTTGTCGCGGATTTTGAGGCGGAAAAAACCTGGGAACGCAGGGAAGAATTTCTGGCGCTTAATCCTGCGGGCACGGTTCCGGTCTTGATCGATGAAGACGGAACCGTGGTTTCTGACAGCATGGTAATCTGTGAATATCTGGACGAATTACATCCCGATCCACCATTGCTTGGCAAGGACGTGAAAACACGGGCGGAAACCCGCCGCCTGGTCGCCTGGTTTGATCAAAAGTTCAATCAGGAAGTCTCTGTTAATTTGCTGGATCAAAAGGTCTGGCGACGCTTTCTGGGACTTGGTGAGCCAAATTCCGATGCCTTGCGGGCAGGACATTATAATTTACACACGCACCTGGACTATATCGGCTGGCTGACGGAACGGCGCAACTGGCTGGCAGGAGACGAATATGGCCTCGGCGATATTGCGGCCGCATCACATCTCAGTTGTCTTGACTATCTTGGCGATGTGCCATGGGAAGATCATCAGGCGGCCAAGGACTGGTATGCACGCATCAAATCGCGCCCGACTTTCCGCCCCCTTCTGGCGGATCATATTCCTGGTTTGCCGCCACCCAAACATTACGCCGACCTGGACTTTTAGGTGCATCCCCGGATGACGAACTTCACAGGGATGGCGGGTTTCATATGAGCGGCGATCTTCCCGTAGACGCTGACCTTAAAGAAAAAATCAGGGCGCAGGCCATCGCCCTCGGGTTTGATGCCGTCGGATTTGCACCGGCAACAGCCTTTGTGGGCGGACCACAAGCGGATGATCTAACTGCCTATATCGCCGATGACCGGCACGGTGAAATGGACTGGATGGCGCGCAACACGGACAGGCGCCAGGACCCCAATGGCCTTTGGGCAGATGTCCGGACGGTGATTTCTCTTGGCCTGTCATATGCGCCAAAAGATGACCCGTTGCACCTGCTGAACCACCCTGAGCGTGGCAATATCGCAATCTATGCCCGGGGGCGGGATTACCACGATCTGGTAAAAAGTCGTCTCAAGCGCCTGGCGCGCTGGTTGATCGAAGAGGCTGGTGGTGATGTGAAGGTATTTGTTGATACCGCACCTGTTATGGAAAAACCCCTGGCCGCAGCTGCCGGACTGGGCTGGCAGGGGCGACACACGAATATGGTGTCACGTGAATTCGGCTCGTGGCTGTTTTTGGGTGAAGTTTTTACCTCCCTGGAAATTGAACCGGACCAACCCCACACAGATCATTGCGGCAGTTGTCGAACCTGTATTCAGGTCTGCCCTACCGGGGCATTGTCGCCCGACGGCAAAATGGATGCCCGGGCCTGTATTTCCTATTTGACCATCGAACATAAAGGTCACATCGACAGGCAGTATCGAAAAGCCATGGGCAACCACATATATGGCTGCGATGATTGTCTCGCTGTTTGTCCCTGGAACAAGTTTGCAGATGCTCATAAAGAACCGGCATTTTTACCGCGCATTGAACTGACGGCACCGCAATTGCGGGATTTTGTCACGCTGGATGATGCAGCTTTTCGACAGGTGTTTTCAGGCTCTCCCATCAAACGAACCGGGCGGGACCGGTTTGTCCGCAATGTATTGATCGCTATTGGCAACTCAAATATGCCTGAACTTGCGACAAAAGCCGAAGACTTGTTGCATGATCCAGCACCTGTTGTCCGGGGCGCTGCCATTTGGGCGCTGTCTCAACTAAAGTCTGCCCAGGAATTTGCCGACCTGGCTGAAAAACATACCGCGCAGGAAGAAGATGCGGACGTTCGGGCAGAATGGGAGAACGTTTCCGGGCTCACGGAAACGTAGCGTTGCTTCAAGCTCCAGGTGTGCGTCAATGAACAAATCTGAAGCGATTACGTCTAAACCGGAATCGCCTGGACAGTGAACAAAAAAATTCCCTCGCAAAAGCGAGGGGAAGTTATAGACAGGGAAGACTGACGGGGAGGCGTCAGTCTGGACCGGCAGGGGGGTGCCGGTCAGGGAAGACAAGAAGGGGGCAGCCAGGGCCTGGGGATGTAATCCAGTGGAGAGAAACCTCAAATCCAGCTGGATGGCCCTGATGACCGCTCTTGTCGACTTCAATTAAACACAATCTATGTATCAGGCTTATGTCAGATAAGTGCTATTTTGTAACAGCTTTGTAATAAATTCAGATGAAATTCATTCTACTTGGCTTTACTCAAGATGCCTTGGAGAATTTGGCTCTTATTTACAATGATTTAGTGAGGATTAAGGCAATTACGGGAAAACTGTTCTGCTTCGGCATTGGATATACAGGCGAGGCTTTGGCGTGTGCACTGATTGCAGATGGCTGGCAAGTGGCCGGAACCTGCCGCACGCAAGAAACCGCTGCTTTGCTCCAGGCGCAGGGTATTGATGCTGTTGTCTTTGACCGGGACCAGCCTCTTGATAACCTTGCCGCGCTACTGGAAGGCGTCACGCATGTGCTGGCCTCAATACCGCCGGACGCTTCAGGCGATCCGGTACTGGATTGCCACGCCAGAGACCTGCAATCCCTTGGCAAGGATCTGGATTGGGTCGGATATCTCTCGACAACAGTGGTTTATGGCAACAGGGATGGTGGCTGGGTGGACGAGACATCGCCGCGGACCCCGGCAGTTGAACGGGGTCAAAGACGGGTTGATGCCGAGGATGGCTGGCTGGCCCTGGGCAAAGCCGCAAACATATCTGTTCACCTGTTTCGCCTGGCGGGCATTTATGGGCCCGGACGCAGTGCTTTGGACCAGGTCAGGGCGGGCCGGGCCAAACGGGTACATCGTCCCGGCCAGGTCTTTAGCCGCATACATGTGGAAGATATCGTATCGATCTTGCGGGCCTCTATGGCAAAACCCAATGCCGGTGCCGCCTACAATGTCTGTGACGATAATCCGGCAGCGCCATCGGAAGTGACGGCATTCGCCTGTGAGCTTTTGAACGTCCCGGTGCCGCCAATCATCCCCTATGAGCAGGCAGACCTGTCACCCATGGCACAGACGTTTTGGTCAGATAATAAACGTGTGCGCAATGATCGACTGCACGAAGAACTTGGCGTGACATTGAAGTACCCGGATTACCAAAGCGGGCTGCGGACAATTTTCGAAGCTGAATAGCCTTGGTGTGAGTAGCTTGGGGTGCCCCCTATTCCGCCAACAACCCCAGTTCTGACAATCGAGTTGCCAGGACATCTGCCTCGGTAAATAAAATGCCCGTCATGCCCAGGGCGTTGGCAGCTTCAATATTTTCCGGTCGATCATCGATAAAGGCTGCGCGTTCAAGGTTCACGCCAAAGCGTTCAAGCCGGCGATAGATTTCCGGTTCTGGTTTGGCCACACCTTCCAGGCCCGAGACAACCAGACCGTCGAATAAATCCAGAAAATCAAATTGCTCAACCGCCCGTGGCCATGTATCAGCAGACCAGTTGCTTAGTACAAACAAGGGGGTGCCCTGAGATTTCAGCTTCTCCAGAATTTGCAGACTGCCGCCAATGCATTGGCGCATCATTTGTGGCCATCGGCTTTCAAACAACTCAATAAACTCAGCTTCGTGCGGGTGCTGATCGGCCAGCTCCGCAACGCACTGGGCCATGGGCTTGCCGGCATCACTTTGCCGGATCCAATCGGGCGAACATACGTCTCGAAGAAATTGCTCCACCCGCGCTTCATCATCGAACACCTGGCGATACAGATGGCGCGGGTCCCAGTCGATCAGCACATTGCCCAGATCAAATACAACAGTGTCCACAGCTGCGTTCATCATGAAACCTGTCGGCACAGGGTTTCGACTGTACGGACAAGTCGCTCAATATCATCCGGTTCTGACAAGCGATGGTCGCCGGATTTGTTCAGGTTCAGGGTGACGTCGTTTGATTTCAGGGCTGCAACAAGTTTCAGTGCATGTTCCCACGGTACGTCCGGGTCCTGCATGCCTTGAAGAATTCGCACAGGACAATCCAGATCGATACCCTCTTCCAGGATCATATGGTTGTCGCCTTCCTCAATCAGGTTGTAGGCGATGGTGTAGGGTTCGTCCGAATATTCGCTGGGCTCATGATAAACGCCATCCCGTTTCAGGGTTGCCCGGATTTCATCGTTAAAATCTTCCCACATCAAGGATCGCGTAAAGTCTGGTGCCGGTGCGATGCCCACCAGTCCGGCAATCCGGTCCTTGCGAGCCAGGGCTGTCAGCAACATGATCCAGCCCCCCATGCTGGAACCGACCATAATTTGTGGCCCTTGCGCGACTTCATCCAGCACGGCGACAGCATCGTCTTTCCAGCGCCCGATGGTGCCGTCCACAAAACCCCCGGACGATTGCCCGTGACCGAAATAATCAAAGCGTACAAAGGCCCGGCCTTCGTCCCGACAGGCCTGTTCCAGGGCGCACGCCTTGGTGCCGGTCATATCTGACATAAAGCCGCCCAAAAAGATCACACCCGGTGACTTGCCTGGCCAAGCGTGATAAGCGATTGTCTGGCCATCAGGGCGTGCCAATATATCAGGTTGCGCATCTATTTTACTGGTATCGTTCATTCTGACCTTGATGAATATTCAGGAATTTCAATTTGTCTGTTACGACAGAGCATAACATCGACGGGGGCGGGAACAAGAAGCCCATCGTGCTTCAGGTTCTGCCCGCGCTTGAAACCGGTGGCGTTGAACGTACGGCAGTGGATATGGCAAAAGCCATAACGGCTGCTGGCTGGACGGCTTTGGTGGCGTCCGAAGGCGGCCGCATGCAGCACGAACTTGACCGCATCGGTGCTGAACATATTGTTTTGCCCCTGGCCTCAAAAAACCCCCTGCAAATCCATAAAAATGCGGCTCAGCTGGCGGCGCTGATCTATGACCGGAGTGTCAGCCTGGTACATGCCCGTAGCCGTGCACCCGCCTGGAGCGCCTTGATGGCCGCCCGGCGTAACAAGGTGCCCTTTGTGACAACCTTTCACGGCACCTATGGCCTTAAGGGGCCGTTCAAGAAGCTCTATAATTCGGTCATGACGCGCGGAGATCGTGTTATTGCCAATTCGAAATTTATCGCGGATCGGGTACGCAAGGATTATGGTATGGGCCTTGGCGATGACGCCGGGCGCCTGATAACCATTCCCCGCGGTATTGAAACCACCCGTTTCTTTAATCCCGCTGCCGTCAGTGCCGAACGCATCATTCAGCTGGCGGATCGCTGGCGGCTGACAGATGGTTTGCCGGTAATCATGTTGCCGGGCCGCCTGACGCGCTGGAAGGGCCATACTGTCCTGATTGATGCCCTGAAACATTACGGTCAACAGGACGTGATTTGTGTTCTGGTGGGAGATGATCAAGGCCGGACCAAATATCGTGAAGAGCTGGAAGCCTTGGTGCGTGAAAATAATCTCGAAAGTGTTGTGCGATTTGTCGGGGATTGCAACGACATGGCCGCGGCTTACATGTTGGCGGATGTTGTGGTTTCCGCCTCAACCGATCCGGAAGCCTTTGGCCGGGTCGCTGTTGAAGCACAGGCCATGGGTCGCCCGGTAATTGCCACAGATCATGGCGGCGCACGGGAAACAATATTGCCAGGCATCACCGGCTGGCTGGTGCCACCAGGTGATGCCCTTGAACTGGCCAGCGCCTTGCGCAAGGCTGTGCACCTTGATCCGGATGACCGCGCCGAAATGGCCTCAGCCGGTCGTGCCCATGTGTTGGAAGAATACAAAGTCGAACTGATGACCGCGCGGACGATGTTTGTCTATCGCGAATTATTGGGCTTTCCGGAAGCCAAAACATTTCCGGAAGCGGAAAAAAACTGATGTCTCCGGAAGCGGAAAAAAACTGATGGCAAAACCTGACCGGGTCCTGGTCATCAAGCATGGTGCGCTGGGTGATTTCATCTTGTCGACCGGGCCATTCAAAGCCATCCGTCAAGCTTATCCTGATGCCCATATTACCTTACTGACGACCGAACCCTATGCGGACATGGCGCGCCAGGGGGGGTGGTTTGATGATATCTGGATCGATCACAAGCCCAAGCTTTGGCAGCCAGGCGCCTGGATGGAACTGCGCCAGCGCTTGAACAATTCGAATTTTACCTGCGTGTATGATTTGCAAACCTCGACCCGCACGTCCTGGTATTTCAAACTGTTGCGCGCGCCCAAACCGGACTGGTCCGGCATTGCCGAGGGTTGCTCACACCCCCACGACAATGCCTTTCGGGACGAAATGCACACCATCGAACGCCAGGCCGAACAGCTTCATATGGCCGGGATCCAAGATCTGCCTGCACCTGATGTCTCTTTTTTGACATCCGATGTCAGTCACTTTGACCTGCCGGAAGATTATGCCTTGCTGGTGCCAGGAGGGGCGCACCACAGGCCCGGCAAACGCTATCCCGCTGTGGCCTATCGGGAACTGGGCCGACACATGGCAAAGCAAGGCACTGCGCCCGTAATTATTGGCGCAGAGGCTGAAGCAGACGTTTGTGCCGAGGTCGCGCATGATGTGCCTTTGGCGCGTAATCTTTGCGGCAAAACAAGTCTGGCGGACATAGCCGAACTGGCCCGGCACGCCCGTGTCGCCATTGGCAACGATACCGGCCCCATGCACTTGATTGCGCCCACGGGATGTAAAACCGTTGTCTTGTTCAGTACCGATTCTGATCCCAAACTTTGCGGCCAACGGGGGTCGGATGTTACGATCCTGAGTGCCATGATGACCTCAGGTATTCCGTTTCTGGATGTTGTCGAGACGGCCGGACTGGGCAGTGGCGGTGATCACTTCACGGGCATCAAAGTCACCAGGATGGAGCCTTGACGGCTTCAGTCACAGATTGCCTTCAGGGCTTGCCAGCTTTTGACTGACAAGGCCGCATAGCCTTCGCTGGCATGGGCAGTTGCCGCCTCACGACGCTTGCCTGTCGCCGGGTGGGAATTGAAATATTTCAGAAACCGTGGAGACGTGCCTTCCTTCTTTTCGATACGGGCAAAGAAACTCGCCATACCTGTGCTCGAAATATTTGCCTCCTTCAACAATTGGAAAGCCAGGGCATCAGCTGCTGATTCCGCTTCACGTGAATAGGCCGCATTGACCAACATGATGCCAGCTGACGCTGCAACCTCTGTCACCGCGCCGCTGTCAGCAAAAGTCGAAAGCAGGATGTCGTAGCCCATATTGCGAAAGGCCAGTTCTTCTGGATGGCGCAGGGCCACATGGGCTATTTCATGGGCCAGAACGCCGGCTATTTCATCCGGGTCATTTGCTTCGTCAATCAGGCCACGAATGAACCGAATATTGCCACCGGACAGGGCGAAGGCGTTGACCATGTCGTTGTCGATAACCTTGACGTTCAGTTTCTCTGAAACCGGCAAATGATATGCCAGGCGTCGGGCCAGGTCGGAAAAGGCAACCTGACCCTGATCACCGGAACAAGACTTGCCAAGGAAGGCTTCGATCTGGGCAGAAGATTGTTTGCCGATCCTTTGCCGCCAGTCGTCAGTGGCCATCTTCGCCAAGGGCCCGGACAGCAAAGGTGCCATCGCCAAAAGTCCGACAATCAACACCACCGCACAAATACCCAGCACCCACGCCATTTTGTGGGTCTTTTGCGATTTCGCAGATTTGACCGGCTTCTTCAGATCAGGGTTCAAATCCAGAAGCTTGTTGGCAAGTGTCGGGCGCTTGAGGATAAGCCGGGCATCAGGGGTCTTGGCGGTTGTGAGTGCCGCAGGGCCTTTGCCGCTGATCCAGCGTGTTTCGGAAATAAGCCACCGCTGGATAAGCTCAGCCGTTTGCAAATCTGAAATCTGTAAATTCTCAAGTTCCACACGAACCATGACTTGCCTGGACAAAGCCGAGTAGCCGTCAAAAAATTCAGCTGGATAAACCCCTGTTATCGAATTGTCGGTCATTAGCTAGACGGCACCCATATCAAAGGCATCGGCGAGACCTTCACCATTGGATATATCATCATCATCGCTTTGCATTATCGTGGCGAGATCAAGCTCGCCGTTGATGTCAGTATGTCTGCCAACAAAACGCGCAAACCTTACTTGGGTAAAAGCTGTGCCAAACCCCAGGGTACAAATTGTGATGACAAGATTTCCGACATACATGCCCAAAAATTTGAAGAGCCCGGCTCGAAAAGAAAGTCGCAAGCCTTCAAACGTTGTGAGTTGCATCAAAGCCCTGGTTTCATGAAGTTTGTACCATGCCAACGCGACCGGTGCCGCCAGAAGCAATATGACCCATATGGTCAGGAGAATGTATCCATAGACATCTTTATCGAACATCGATCCAATATTGCTGCCTGCAATGCTGCCTGCTTCTTCACTGGTAAGTCCAGGATATCTGTTGGATGCCGTTTGATACAAATACCAGAATGCGATAACAGGCACCGTTACACTTGTGGTCAAAATCAACCAAAATACTGTGAAATTTTTGTAAAGCCCGACCAGACATTTCCTCGCCTGATTGTCCGGATCAAAAACAAAATACCTGTTACCAACAAAAGTGTTTTTTGTCCTCAGGCGCCACAGGTGCATATTTTTCCACGGCATTATCAAACCCAGTATTGCAGTCAGATATGTATATAAAATGTACCATAAACCGTATTTCCAACTGGAGCCGGTTTGACCAGCTCTGATCCCGCGCCATCTGGTTCGTGTCAGGCGATATCGCCTGGCGCGGTAGGAGGCAACGCCGATCAGATAGACAAAAATAGCGCCGGTTCCGAGGCTGATCCAGAATGATGTTGAAGTGTCCTGAAGATAGCCCATGCCGTCCAGGAATCCGTTCAATACGGCATAGGGCAGGAAGATGACAAATATGATCATCAGGAATCCGAGGAATAATTCCCTGCCCGTACCTGTGTATTCCAGTGGCGAACCCATGATGTACATGTTTTCCCACAGATACCGTCGCACTTTGGTCCTGGCCCAGAATCGATAAAAACCAATTGTGAAGATGTTCAGAACGAAGTTCCTGAAAACCAGGCCGATGATCTCTCTGGCGCGACCATGAAAAATAATATCGCCAAAGGCCTTATGCTTTATGGTGTTCACACCAGAACCGTCGGACGCCGGATCGTTTTGCTGCTCAGTCATTAGATAATACGTTGCACTTTATAGAGAATAGAAAAACATAATTTCGAATCACTATAAAATTGTATTTCGTTGATTTCCAGCTACCATCGCTCTACCGGTATTCCCAAATATTCAAACAGCACCCATATCAAAAGCCTCCGCCAGGCCCTCTCCACTTGTCAGGTCATCGTCGGCACTTTGGCTGATCGTGCCCAGATCCAGTTCCCCGTCGATGCCGGTGTGGTGAGCCAGGAAACGGGCGTAGCGCACCTGGGTGAAGGGCAAGCCAATGCCAAGGGTGAAAATCAGGATCAACATATTGCCAAGATACAGCCAGAAGAAGGAGAGCAACGTGGCATTGAAGGAGAGTTTCAGGTCTTCAAAAGTCGTCAAACCCACCAGAAACCTGGTTTCCTTCAATTTGTACCAGGCCATGCCGATGGCAAAAACCAGCAAGGATATCGGCCAGACCAAAGCAAACATTGTCAGCATACCAGAGTTGGTTTGAAGCTTCATCTCAACCTGGGTCTGGATTTCCGCCTGGCTCAAGGCGCCCGTGAAAACTTCCCCCCCAAGGGTCAGGCCAACAGCAATGAATGGCAGGGCGTAAACAACGATCACGACCAACGCGATCACAACATAGGACAGATACAGGGTCACCAGTGTTTGGCGTGCCGCACCGTCCTGGTCAAAGACAAAAAACCTGTTTCCCAAATGCGTGTTCTGCATTTTGATCCGCCACAGCTTCATGTTTTTGTAGGGCAAGATCAGGGCAAAGAAAATCATCAGGGCATTCAGCAATATGTGCCACAGACCATAGGTCCAGCCACCTCCGGTCTGACCAGCGCGAATACTGCGCCAGCGTGTGCGGGACAGCCGGTATCGTCGGGCGCGATAGATGGCAACGCCGATAAGATAGAAAAACAAAAACGGAAGCGACAGACCCCATATGGCAGCAACCACATAATTATCCAGCATGGAGACCAAAAGGTTGATCACGAATACCGGCACGAAAAATCCGAAGGCAACGATCAGGAACCCGAGAAAAAGTTCCTTGCCGGTACCGGTATATTCCAGGGGCGAGCCAAAAACATGCATCTTTTCCCACAGATATCGTCGCACATTGGTGCGTGCCCAAAAGCGATAGAAGCCCAGCGTGACGATAGTCAGCAGCAGGTTCTTGATCACCAGCCAGATGATCTCACGGGACAAGCCCTGAAAGTCAGCGCCACCCTGGACGGTATCGCCTGCACCTGATGACGATGAACCCGATATATCTTGTCTGTCCGTCATGAACGACCCCATGATCTGGTTTATATTTTCTATCTGCCAACGTGGAGATATATAACCGAGGGCAAACAGCCTGAGCGAGTATGCGCAAATTTAGCATAAATGTGTAAAGACTAAATGTATTTCCGGTCCAACGCGTTTCCGCGTTTTAAGGAAACGCTGCGCTACATCAAACTGAAGGCATGCACCAATAATTGATGCAGAAGCATTTCCGCTTGAGGCGGAATTGCCTTAGCTTGCTTGACAGACCCCCGAATCCCTATAGTTTTCCGGCTTTCAGGGCGCTTTTCACCCTGACACATTTTCAACTTCTTAAGGATATGGACTGGCATGGTTGCCCTGACACTTCCTGATGGCAGCGTTCGTGAATTTGACGGTGCAGCCTCAGGTGCAGATTTAGCCGCTGACATCGGACCTGGGTTGGCCAAGGCCGCCCTTGCCGTGCGCGTGGATGGAAACCTTTGGGACCTGCATCGGCCCATCGAGACCGATGCTGCCGTGGCCATTGTGACCCTGAAAGATGATGACGAAACGGTTCTGAATTTGTTGCGCCATGACGCCGCGCATATCCTGGCCGAAGCTGCCAAGGAATTGTGGCCTGACATCCAGGTGACAATCGGCCCGTCCATCGAAAATGGCTTCTATTACGATTTTTCCCGTGCTGAACCGTTCACGCCAGACGATCTGGACGCCATGGAAAAGCGCATGCACGAGATCGTCAATCGCGATGAAAAGCTCGAGCGTGATGTCTGGGAACGCAGCAAGGCCATCGACTATTTCAAGGGCATCGGCGAACATTACAAGGCCGAACTGATTTCTGACCTGCCGGGAGACGAAGTGATTACCGTCTATACCCAGGGCGACTTCACTGACCTGTGCCTGGGCCCACATCTGCCGTCGACAAAAAAACTGGGTCACGCCTTCAAATTGATGAAGCTGGCAGGCGCGTACTGGCGCGGCAAATCGGATAACGAGATGCTGCAGCGGGTCTATGGCACTGCGTGGCGCAGTGAAAAGGAACTGAATGCGTATTTGTTGCGCATTGAAGAAGCAGAAAAGCGCGATCACCGCAAACTGGGCAAGGAAATGGATTTATTCCATTTTCAGGAAGAAGCCGCCGGGATGGCTTTCTGGCACCCCAAAGGCTGGACCCTGTATCGCAGCCTGGAAAACTATATGCGTCTTCGGCTTGATACTGCGGGTTATGTAGAAATCAAGACACCGCAGCTGGTTGATCGCATGTTGTGGGAAGCATCTGGCCACTGGGAAAAATACCGCGAACACATGTATATCTCGGAATTCGAGGATCGTGTATACGCCCTTAAACCCATGAACTGTCCTTGTCATGTTCAGGTCTTCCGCCAGGGTTTGAAAAGTTATCGCGATCTGCCTTTGCGCATGGCTGAATTTGGCTCCTGTCATCGCTACGAGCCTTCGGGTGCCTTGCACGGTTTGATGCGAGTGCGCGGTTTTGTTCAGGATGATGCCCATATTTTCTGCCGCGAAGACCAGATCGCCTCCGAAACGAAAGACTTTTGCGACCTGCTGATGTCGGTCTACAAGGATTTTGGTTTCACGGACGTCGCTATCAAATTTTCAGATCGCCCTGAAGTGCGGGCGGGTACAGACGAGGTTTGGGATCAGGCCGAGAGTGCGCTGAAAGATGCAGTTATTGCAGCAGGTTACGAGTTCGAACTCAACCCCGGCGACGGTGCCTTTTATGGCCCGAAGCTTGATTTTGTCCTGACCGACGCCATCGGGCGTGAATGGCAATGCGGCACCCTGCAGGCTGATTTTGTGCTACCCGAACGACTGGGTGCCTCCTATATCGGAGAAGACAGCCAAAAGCATACACCGGTTATGTTGCACCGGGCGATCCTTGGTTCACTGGAACGCTTTACAGGTATCCTGATCGAGGAATATGCCGGTAAATTCCCGCTGTGGCTTGCACCGCAACAGTTTGTTGTCTGCGCCATCGTCAGTGATGCTGATGATTTTGCTCTTGAGGTTCAGGCCAAAATGAAAGCCGCCGGCTTGCGGGGCGATGTCGACTTGCGCAACGAAAAGATCAATCTCAAGGTCCGCGAACATTCGCTGGCCAAGGTGCCGGTCATCGTTGCCGTTGGCCGCCAAGAAGTCGAATCCGGCAAAGTCGCGGTGCGTCGTTTGGGCGAAAAAGGTCAACAAATCCTTGATTTGGACGACGCGATTGCTAGTCTGGTGGAAGAATCCAGGATTCCAGGCACCTGATACGTACTTGATAAGCGCTTGTTTGGCGACAAGTGCTTGACATTCAGGCGAGACAGGAACACTTAACTATGTCCGGGCAATAAAATAGAGATTGCCTGGATGCATATATTTCGAAACGGACACTGAAGGAGTATGGTCCATAGTTAGAAGGCCCGTTGCAGCGCCGCCGACCCGAGAGGGCCCGCGCGTTAATGAATTTATTACAGTCCCCGAGGTTCGTCTTGTCGGACCCGATGGTGAAATGGAAGGCGTCATGTCTGTCGTCGCTGCCCGCGAAATGGCAGCGGATCATGGCTTGGATCTGGTTGAGGTATCTCCCAACGCCGACCCACCCGTCTGTAAGATTCTGGACTATGGAAAGTTTAAGTACGAAGCCCAGAAAAAAGCCAATGTTGCCCGCAAGAAACAAAAGACCATCGATCTGAAAGAGATCAAGATGCGTCCGAATATCGACACACATGACTATGACGTTAAAATGCGATCGATCTTCAAGTTCATTGCTGAAGGTGACAAGGTCAAAGTAACGCTGCGGTTTCGTGGTCGTGAAATGGCCCACCAGGAACTGGGCATGAATGTGCTCAATCGTGTACGTGCCGATGTCGACGAAGTTGCCAAGATCGAGCAGTTTCCGAAGATGGAAGGCCGCATGATGACCATGGTGATGGGCCCGAGATAAAGATTAGCTCGAATAACCAAACGCGAAACGCCGGGCTTCTGCCCGGCGTTTTACGTTTGAAGGTTTATTGAAGTTGCAAAAACCTGATCAGGCGTTGATATCAATTTTTCCGCCACGACCTTCTCCGGCGGCAGATTTCAAGCCAGCTGCCTTATCTTCTTCTGCGGCTTTATCTTTGACGCTTTGACCTTCATCGCGCTTGGGCGGTGGTGTTGCTTCAGCGGCCTGGGCGTAGGAACCAATGGAACTGGGGGACATGATGTTTACTCCTGATAACACTCATCGTTAGTTACCATTTATATAATTGAATTCGTTACAAATTTCACGAACTATCGATTCGGATTTATCTAAACTTCTCTTCCAATTTGCCTAAATTTTTAGACAAAATTTATCCTTGCTGTAACTGGCTTCAGTCAGGAAGTTTGAGGTGACTCGGTGTTCGTTGATTTTAGTTCACCAAGCGCTTGTTTCAGAACCTGCACCGACGCATGCAGGGCTAACGATGCAAGGATCAGGGCGACCGCCAGATCAGGCCATTGGCTGCCGGTCGCAAAAACGCCGGAGGCGGCGATGACCACAGCAATATTCCCCAAAACATCATTGCGGGTGCAAAGCCAGACCGAGCGCATGTTGGCATCGCCATCGCGGTATTGATAAAGCAAGAACGCCGCTACAAGGTTGGCCAACATAGCCATCAGGCCAACCGATCCCATGACGCTGGCGACAGGTGTGCCCGTGTTGATGGCGTTATAGATGACAGTCCCCAGAATCCACAAGCCGAAGGCCCCCATGGACAAGCCTTTCAACAAAGCTGCTCCCGATCTCCAGCGCAGACTTTTCGACAAGACAAAGAGGCTGATGGCATAGCTTGCAGAATCGCCGAGGAAATCAACGGCGTCCGCCAGTAGGGACACGGACCCGGCATAGACACCGGCGCTGATCTCAACAACAAACATGGATGCATTGATTACAAGGACGGCCCACAGAACGCGCTTGAGAGATTTTGTGACATTTGATGTGTCGACATGGTGACCGCAGCCCGCACTCATGACCAATCCTCCTTGATATGGGCAATCAGGTCTCGCAAGACATGGCGCACATGATCATCAGCAGCGCTATAAAAGACCTGTTTGCCCTGACGTCGCCCCTTCACCAGTCGGGCTGCTTTTAACAAACGCAAATGGTGACTGGTTAATGAGGGTGTCATTTGCAGTCCGGTTGCGATGTCCCCAACGGCGCATTCCTGATCAAGGCAAAGCATCAGGATGCGTAACCGGTTAGGCTCCCCCATCAGATGCAGCATGTCTGCCAGGGTTTCAGTTTGGCCTTCATTCAGGTCTATTCGCGTGATCGTGTCAGTCAATGTGTTATCTTTGGTAAAAGTAAGGTATGTAAATATGAACAGTTATTCATATGTAGTTGGATGTTGATCAAATGTCAAGGAAGCCTGAGCGAACCATTAAAATTACTCTGCTGTTGGATGGGAATCCCGGTGATTCGGTTCTCGCGAACGTCGCTCTGGCTTGAATCCCTTACAAACCGGGCATTCGGGCTTGCAAAGCTCCCAAGTCCCCGTTATAAACCCCGCTCTTGCGAGTGGTCCGGCCTGTTAGGGCATGCCGTGGCACCTCAGAAGCTTCGGCCCGATAATCCATAAGGGATCGTCAGGCAGAACTTAAGCATCGGACAGAATTGCTTGATCCGTTGCCTCTATCAGAAAGGAAGCAAATGCCCAAATTGAAGTCCAAGAGTGGCGCCAAAAAGCGCTTCAGTCTTACTGCCTCAGGTAAGGTTCGTGCGAACCAGGCTGGTAAACAGCATGGCATGATTAAACGCACAAACAAGCAGATCCGGAATTTGCGTGGGACAACTATTTTGTCGCCGCAGGATTCAAAGATCATCAAAAAAATGCTGCCCTACGGCTAGAGGAGATTGAACAATGGCACGTGTTAAACGCGGCGTAACAACCCACGCCCGCCACCGTAAAGTACTCAAACGCGCAAAAGGCTATCGTGGTCGTAATAAATCGATCTTCACGGCAGCGATTGAACGCGTTGAAAAAGGCCTCCAGTACGCATACCGCGACCGTCGGGCCAAGAAACGCAGCTTCCGCTCTTTGTGGATCGCGCGCATCAACGCCGCGACCCGCGAGCATGGCTTGAACTACGGTCGATTTATCAACGGCCTCAACCTCGCAGGCATCGAACTTGACCGTAAAGTCATGGCCGATCTCGCCGTACGCGAACCTGAGGCCTTCAAGGACCTTGTCGGACAGGCACAAGCTGCTCTCGACAAAGCCGGATAACTTCGGGCCCACTGGCGCTGTCGTCAGTATCCAAAAACAATATCGGGCTATCACTCTGGTGGCGTTGCTTCAAAGCAACATCACCAGAGTGGCAGTACCTCCAGGGGCCTCTTCCAAAAGGCCCCTTTTTTTGTTGAGCAAATGACATGGATGATATCGCAAATCTGAAACAAACCCTGGTAGCTGATATTGCAGCTGCACAAGACCAGGCCGCCCTGGAAGCTGTTCGTGTCAGTGCCCTTGGTAAAAAAGGTCAGGTGACCCAGTTGATGAAGGGTCTGGGAGGCATGTCGCCGGAAGAGCGTAAAACCGCTGGCCCTGCCCTGAACGCCTTAAAAGATGAAATTGCCGGTCTCTTGGACAGCGCCAAACAGGCGTTGGAAGCAGCTGAAATGGATGTGCGTCTGGCCACGGAGCGGGTTGACGTTTCCCTGACACCGCGCCCGGAACGCGATGGTTTTATCCATCCTGTCAGCCAGGTCATCGATGAAATCACAGCTGTGTTTGGTGACATGGGATTTTCGGTTGCCGAAGGCCCGGATATCGAACAGGATTTTTATAATTTCACGGCTTTGAACATTCCACCGGAACACCCTGCGCGTCAGATGCATGATACGTTCTATTTGAACGACCAGGGCGATGGGGCTGAGCGCATGTTGCTGCGCACGCATACATCACCTGTGCAAATTCGTACCATGGAAAACAACAAGCCGCCGTACCGGATCATTGCACCGGGCCGCACCTATCGTTGCGATTCAGACATGACCCATACACCGATGTTCCATCAGGTCGAAGGTCTGGTCATTGATCGCGACATCAACATGGGTCACCTGAAGGGGTGCCTGGCTGAATTCGCCCGCTCCTTCTTTGATGTGGAAGACCTGGGCGTGCGTTTTCGTCCCAGCTATTTTCCCTTCACAGAACCCAGCGCCGAACTGGATATCGGCTGTACCCGCGAGGGCAACAACCTGACCATCGGCGGCGATGACTGGCTGGAAATTCTCGGTTGCGGTATGGTTCATCCCAAGGTGCTGGAACATGTCGGCGTTGATCCCAACGAATGGCAAGGCTTTGCCTTTGGCATGGGCATTGATCGGATCGCCATGCTGAAATATGGCATTCCTGATCTGCGCGCCTTTTTCGAATCTGACTTGCGCTGGCTGCGTCATTACGGGTTTTCCGCCCTGGATGTACCCGGTCTTGCCGGAGGACTGGCCCGATGAAATTCCCTCTCTCATGGCTTAAAGAACACCTGGAAACTGACGCGAGCCTCGATCAGATCGTTGACACCCTGACCGCTGTTGGTCTGGAAGTCGAAGAAGTCACCGACCGCGCCAGGGACCTCGCCCCCTTCACCGTGGCTTACGTCATTGAAGCCGTTCAGCACCCCGATGCTGATCGATTGCGCGTCCTGACGGTCGATACAGGTAACGGCACAACACAAGTCGTCTGTGGCGCCCCCAATGCCCGCACAGGCATGAAAGGTGTGTTCGCGGATGTGGGTACGACCATCCCCGGCAATGGCATGTTGCTTTCCGCAACTAAAATTCGCGGTGTGGAAAGCAAGGGTATGTTGTGCTCTGAACGGGAAATGGGTCTCTCGGATGAACATGACGGCATAATTGATTTACCGGAAGACGCGCCCCTTGGTGAACCCTTCGCCAAACTGGCCGGTCTGGATGATCCGATTATTGAGATTGCCATTACGCCGAACCATCAGGACGCCTTAGGCGTTGCGGGCATTGCCCGTGATCTCGCGGCGGCGGGTCTTGGCAAGGTCATCACCCCGGACGCTGAAACCCTGGCAGGCACCTTCGAAAGCCCCATCAAGGTTGAGATGAAGTTTGCTGATGACGCTGCTGATGCCTGTCCATATTTCGTGGGTCGCTATGTGCGCGGGATCAAAAATGGCCCCAGCCCCAAGTGGCTGCAGGACCGTTTGCTGGCCATTGGTTTGCGCCCGATCTCGGCACTGGTTGATATGACCAACTACATCACCTTTGATATGGGCCGCCCTTTGCACGTGTTTGATGCGGACAAGGTTGCGGGCAATATTCATTTGCGTCTCGCCAAATCAGGTGAAAGCATCGACGCCCTGAACGATAAATCCTATGACCTGGACGACGAGATGACCACTGTCTGTGATGACAATGGTGTTCTTGGTCTGGGGGGTGTCATCGGTGGCGTGCCGTCTGGCTGTACCGAAGAAACGGTCAACGTTTTCATAGAAGCGGCTTTGTTTGATCCCATTCGCACGGCAACGACCGGTCGAAAATTACAAATCGACTCCGATGCCCGCTATCGTTTTGAACGCGGCATTGATCCGGCAGCTGTTGTCTCCGGCATGGAACGGGCCACCAAACTGGTGTTGGAAATTTGTGGCGGTGAAGCAAGTGAAATCATCTCAGCTGGCGCGCAACCTGAATGGAACAAGACAGTCTCTTTCCGGCTAGCCCGCATGCAGACATTGGGCGGCCTGGATACATCGCCTGAACAAAGCATCTCCATTCTCGAAAGCCTTGGCTTTGGCATTCTGGAAAACAAGGGCGATGTGCTGGAAGTTTCCGTGCCGACCTGGCGCATGGACGTGCATGACGAAGCCGACCTTGTAGAAGAAGTTGCCCGCATTGTTGGTTATGATGCTATTCCGGCCATTCCCCTGCGAAATCCGGCACCTGTAACCCGTCCGGCCATTACCCCGCTGCGACGCCAGATGGTGACCGCCAAAAGGGTGCTGGCCTCGCGTGGCATGAACGAAGCCGTAACCTGGTCTTTCACCCAAACACCCTGGGCAGAAATGTTTGGTGGTGGGGCTGATGCCCTGCGCCTGGCCAATCCGATTAGTTCCGACATCGACATTATGCGGCCGTCTACCCTGCCGAACCTGATCGACGCTATAAAACGCAACGTAGATCGCGGCGTCGCCAATGTGGCCTTGTTTGAAGTCGGCAACACCTACAGCGGTGTGAAGCCGGATGAACAGCAAACTGTCGCCGGTGGCGTGCGACGAGGCGAAAATGCCCAGAAGCACTGGTCACAAGCCGCGCGTGATGTAGATGTGTTTGATGCCAAGGCCGATGCCATGGCTGTGCTGGCAGAAATCGGTGCCCCCGTCAGCAATTTGCAGACATTTGTTGAAGCCCCCGACTGGTACCACCCTGGACGCTCAGGCACTTTGCGTTTGGGCCCTAAAACAATCCTCGCAGCCTTTGGCGAATTGCACCCACGTGTTTTGGCTGACATGGATGTCAAAGGCCCGCTGGTTGGCTTCGAGGTCTTCCTTGATAACCTGCCCAAATCAAAATCCAGGGCCAGCCATAACCGGTCAGCCCTGATCGTGTCAGACTTGCCTGCCGTGGATCGTGATTTTGCTTTTGTTGTGGGCCAGGACGTGCCCTCTCAGGAAATCGTCCGGGCTGCAAAAGGTGTCGACAGAAATCTGATTGTGGATGTCGTCGTGTTTGACGTCTTTGAAGGAGCTTCTTTGGGCGAAGGCAAAAAATCTGTCGCCATACGCGTGCGTTTGCAGCCGTCGGATAAAACCCTGACAGAAGATGAAATCGACGCCGTCGCCGATCGTGTTGTCGGCCAGGTGGTCAAGGCAACCGGCGGGGCCTTACGGGGATAATCATGCCAGTATCAACAAACAAGGGCCCGGATAAAGACGCAAAGATCGACGATATTCCGTCCAGTTATCGTCGCATGCGCATTGGTGGCCCTTTCGCCAGCTTCAACGGCCCGCTGTTCGGGCAACTGGATGATGAAGGCCTTTCCATGGGCTTTTCCGTGGAAGAACGCCACCTCAATCCTGTTGGCATTTGTCATGGCGGCATGTTGATGACACTGGCGGATATGCAGTTGGGTGTTGGCTCTATGGCCCGGACAAAGGCCTGGGAGTTTTTGCCCACTGTGAACATGACCTGTGATTTCGTTCAGGCATCGCCCATGGGTGCCTTTATTTTTGGCACCACAGATATCATCCGGGTGACCAAAAATCTTTTGTTCTCGTCATGCATCCTTTGGCATGGGGAAGAACCTGTATTTCGCGGCAGCGGCATCATGAAACGTGCCGGCAAGGACGAAACCCGAACCGTTGACCTTGAGCGTTTTTTCGAACCTGCCGAGGCCTGATCAAAGTGACAGCTTTACCCCAACTTGATATCGCTGAAGGGTTTCGCCCCCTGAATGTAGGATCAGGAAAATTCCTTTCACAAAACGGTGTAATTTATGGCCGCCACGACGGTAATGACATTCAGCTGGGTTTAAAAATCGGTGTTCAGCACACCAATGTTGGTGGCATTTGTCACGGTGGCATGTCCATGGCCTTTGCCGATACCCAACTTGTTCTGGGTGCCATGGCAAAAATGGATGACTATTCACCCTTGATGACCGTGAACACGTCGGTCGATTTTGTCCGGCCCGGTGTGGTGGATGGCTGGTTCAGGGGTGAAACAAAGGTCATTCGGGCGACGCGCAATCTGGTATTTGCCGAAGCCATGGTCTTTGTCGACGACGAACTGGCCATGCGGTGCAGTGGCGTCTTGCGGCGCACGGATTTCGCGCCCCTTGATCCGGCACAGCTGTTTACAGACACCGCCCCCGCTTTCATTGCTGATCAAGGCCCGTCTAATCCACCAGAAGGCTTTCGTTTGGCCAATGTGCCCGGACCCGTCCTGGATGTGAACGGTCCGTACCATGCGCATCTTGAAGGCAACAACCTGCGCCTTGGCTTGCGCATTGAAGACCGTCATTGCAACACAGCTGGCTGGTGCCACGGCGGCACCTTGATGATGTTTGCTGACGTGCAAATGGGCATCGGCACCATGTTCAAGACCGATGAATTCAATTTTATGCCCACCATGCACATGTCCACAGATTTTGCCGTGCCGGTAAAGGCAGGTGCCTGGCTGATCGGCGAGACCGAGGTTATTCGCATGACACGAAATATGGCCTTTTCAACATGTCTGCTGTCGGTTGATGGCGACCCGGTTGTGCGCTCCAGTGGTGTCAACAAACGAACCGCTAAATCCTTTGACGTTGTATCCCCTCAAACCATCTTTGATTTGCCTGTTTAGCAATTGAGTGATAGAAGCCGCCCTCATGACAGACCTTAGCCACATCCGTAATTTTTCGATCATTGCCCACATTGATCACGGCAAGTCGACCCTGGCCGACCGCTTGATCCAGGTCTGCGGCGGTTTGACGGCACGTGAGATGACGGAACAAGTGCTCGATTCCATGGATATCGAGCGTGAACGCGGCATTACCATCAAGGCCCAAACCGTACGCCTAGATTACACGGCTGAAAATGGTGAAAAATATGTCCTGAATTTGATGGATACACCTGGCCATGTGGATTTCGCCTACGAAGTATCGCGCTCGCTGGCAGCCTGTGAAGGCTCATTATTGTTGGTGGATGCCAGCCAGGGTGTCGAAGCACAAACCCTGGCCAACGTTTACCAGGCCATTGATGCCAACCATGAAATTGTTGTTGTCCTGAACAAGATCGATCTACCTGCCTCGGAACCAGAACAAATCAAGGCCCAGATCGAAGAAGTCATTGGCATCGACGCCAGTGATGCTTTACCCGTTTCGGCCAAGACCGGCGACGGCGTGCCAGAAGTGCTTGAACGCATTATCACGCAATTACCGGCACCCACCGGCAACGCAGATTCTGAATTAAAAGCCATGCTGGTCGACAGTTGGTACGACCCCTATATGGGCGTTGTGATCCTGGTGCGTGTGCGCGACGGTATTATTCGCAAGGGCCAGAAGATTCGTATGATGGCCGCAGGCTCCAGCCACCTTGTCGAGCAAGTCGGTGTTTTCCGTCCCAAGACCGAAAAGATTGACCAGCTCGGGCCCGGTGAATTGGGCTATATCATCGCCGGTATCAAAGAAGTCGCCGATACCAATGTGGGTGATACCATCACCGATGACAGAAAACCTGCTTCGGAAGCTTTAGCGGGATTTAAACCAAGCGTGCCGGTTGTTTTCTGTGGCCTGTTCCCCATTGATAACGGTGATTATAGCCGTCTGCGGGAAAGCCTGCTGAAGCTGCGCCTTAACGATGCAAGCTTTGAATTTGAAGCCGAAACATCTGCCGCTCTGGGCTTTGGTTTCCGCTGCGGATTTTTGGGCTTGCTGCATCTCGAGATCATTCAGGAACGCCTGTCCCGTGAATTCGATCTCGACCTGATCACGACTGCGCCCAGCGTGGTATACAAAATTTATAGTAACGACGGCTCGATGATCCAACTGCACAATCCGGTCGATATGCCGGACCCGGTGCATGTGGATTATATTGAAGAGCCATGGATCAAAGCCACGATCATGGTCCCCGATGAGCATCTGGGTAGTGTGCTGAAATTATGTGAAGAACGCCGTGGCGTACAAGTTGATTTGACCTATGCTGGCGCCCGCGCTGTGGTGATATACCGCCTCCCCCTGAACGAAGTGGTTTTCGATTTTTATGACCGCCTGAAATCAGTTTCCCGTGGCTATGCCAGTTTTGACTATCAACTGGATGGCTACGAGACCGGCGATCTGGTCAAGATGTCAATTCTGGTGAATGCTGAACCAGTTGATGCTTTGGCCGTTATCGTACCCAAAGCCCAGGCTGAGGCCCGCGGTCGTGGCATGTGTGAACGCCTGAAGGATTTGATCCCGCGCCAGTTATTCAAAATTCCGGTACAGGCAGCCATTGGTGGGCGTGTGATTGCCCGCGAAACCATCGCCGCCATGCGCAAGGATGTAACGGCCAAATGTTATGGCGGCGACATCAGTCGTAAACGCAAATTGCTCGACAAACAAAAGAAGGGCAAGAAGCGCATGCGGAGTTTCGGCAAGGTCGACATTCCCCAGGAAGCCTTTATCGCGGCACTCAAAACCAGCGACGATTAAGCCGCATTTTCCAGCTTATTTGTCAGCCAGGTTATTTATCAGCCACGCTATTTGTCAGATTTTGTGTTGATACCAAACAGCAGGACCAGCACTGGCCCCAAAGCGCCAAATATCAGCCAGGCCGGTTGTTGCAGGATAACCACAAATCCGTCCCACATAGACGGGATCAGGTGGCGCTGAACGACGGCCTGCATCAGGTTCAGACTGCCCCGGTCAATCAGATACCAGATCTCGCCAATGGCAAGACCACGATAGCCGCCACCTTCGAGGGATGCGAGCGTCTCGGCCCCCAGCGCCATCAGGGCGATGGCGCAGACAAGCCAGCCTATTATGCGTCCAATAATCATAATGTGCGGAAGATTAACGCCTTTGGCCCGGCATGCAAGCCAGGTATTCTTTTCTGTGCCCTGAATGACGGGATTGTGTCATTGAAGGATTTCAGGAAAGTGAGTTTGTGCTAAAATGCAGGCAATATTTTTACTCAGGAAAATTGATCAAATGAGATTAAAAAACCTTCCACTGGCTTTTGGCTTGTCCCTTGCTGCATTGCTGCCCCTGTCTATGCCCGTACAATCGGAGACCATCACCGAGTGTGACCGTCTGGCGACTGACCCCATGGACCGGGCCCGTGTCGCTGACGGTGTATCCTATCAAACACTGATGAGTGACGAAGCGATGGCCGCCTGCAACAAGGCGACAATTCTGAATGAGGACAATCCGCGCCTTGCCTATCAGTTCGGTCGCTTGCTGCTTTTGCACAAAAACAAGAAACAGGGCCTGAAACAGGTTATCCGGGCTGCAGAAAATGGATATCTGGCAGCTCAACTATTGCTGACCAGCGGTTATAGCTCTGGCAATTTTTTCAAGGGCGATGCCAAACAGGCTTATTACTGGGCCGAAAAAGCCGCCACACAAGGCAGCAAATATGCCCAAGCCTCGGCTGCCACCTGGCTTGTCGAAGGCACTGGAACAGAGAAAAAAATTGACCAGGGCCTGGCGCGTCTGGAAGATTATTCCAAAGCCGGAAATGCCTATGCAAGTTTTTCACTGGCTGTGATCTATCGCCAGGGCAATTTTGTTAAAACCGATGTGGCCCGGGCAATCGGCTACTATGAAACGGCAGGCAAGGCCGGACTTGGTGCCGCCTATGGTGCCTTGGCCATGATGTATCTGGGTGGCGAAAGCGTGAAAAAGGATATCGACCGCGCCTATCAGGTCTTCCTCGAAGGTGCTGAAGCCGGGCATGTCGGTGTGCAGTTATTGTTCGCCCGCAGCCTGGCCGAAGGTTTGGTGCCGTCAGAGGATGGCACAAAAGAAGCGGTCGTGTGGATGTGCACGGCTGGGGAGCGCGGCAAGACCCTGCATTTCGAACTTTTCCGTCGCGATATCTCCTGTCCCGTGAAATAAACCAATAATTTGGATTACCCTGCGCTCACGTATTGAAAGCCAGGAGCGGCGGTGTTAGTTTCCGCCCCGAAACGGAGAGGTGGCCGAGTGGCTGAAGGCGCACGCTTGGAAAGCGTGTATGCGGGAAACCGTATCGAGGGTTCGAATCCCTCTCTCTCCGCCATTTTCATGTTCATAGACGTTCGCGCAAAATCGTGTATGTCCTGCTAACTAAAGCACACAGCACATATAATTACACATTGACCTTCGTAAAGGTTCGCTTGTGTTCACCTAAAACCATGTTTATGCTATGGGTAGAAACATGGGTTAAAAGGCAGGCGAGGCTATGGGACGCAGGATTAACCGGCTTTCGGCAAGAGTAGCAAGTACCGTAAAGAAGCGTGGCATGCACGCCGATGGCGGCGGTCTGTATTTACAAGTCAGCAATTATGACAGCAAATCCTGGGTATTCCGTTTCGCGATGAACAATAGGACCCGCGACATGGGGCTTGGGCCAGTACATACGATCAGTCTCGCTGAGGCGCGTGAGGAAGCACTGAAATGTCGCAAAATGGTACGCAATGGAGAAGACCCCATCGAAGCGAGGAAATTGCTGCGGGCCCGGCGTCAGGTCGATGCCAGGAAGGTGAAGACCTTCAGGGAATGCAGTGAGGCATATATTTCGTCACATAGTGCTGGCTGGAAAAACCTTAAACACTCCAGCCAATGGTCCAACACATTGGCAACGTACGCCTTCCCTGTTTTTGGCGATCTGCCCGTTCAAAATATTGATATTGAATTGATGAAGTTGGTGTTGGAGCCAATTTGGCAGTCAAAGACCGAAACTGCCTCTCGTGTAAGAGGGCGGATTGAATCGATATTGGATTGGGCGACAACCATGAAGTACCGGGAGGGTGAGAATCCAGCCCGTTGGAAGGGGCATTTGGACCAGATACTGGCCCCGAAGTCAAAAGTTCGGAAAGAGAAACATCATAAAGCTTTGCCGGTTAACGAAATCGGAGAATTTGTTGCTCGCCTGCGTGGGCAAAGCGGTGTCTCAGCCATTGGCCTGGAATTCCTGATCCTCACAGCGGCACGAACAACAGAAGTTATTAAAGCGACGTGGGATGAGTTTGATCTGGATACAGGGGTCTGGGTAGTTCCGGCAGGCCGAATGAAGGCGGGTAAGGAGCATCGTGTTCCGCTGTCTCCAAGGGCAATTGAGGTGCTTGGTGTTGCCAGAAGGCTGAAATCAAGCCATTTCGTGTTCCCTGGGCAAAAGGCAAATGCCCCACTGTCAAACATGGCGTTTCTAACGCTACTCAAGCGAATGGGTGTTGATGTAACCGTTCATGGTTTCCGATCAACGTTCAGGGACTGGGCAGCCGAACGAACCGGGCATTCACGCGAAGTGATTGAAATGGCTCTGGCTCATGCCATCGGCAACAAGGTTGAAGCTGCATATCTTCGCAGTGATCTTCTCAAGAAACGGATGCTTCTGATGGACAGTTGGGCTGAGTTCTGTGATCAAGATCAAATTGGGAGTACTGCGAATGAGTTTGTGGTTGAGGGAAAGATGTAATGGTTGTCATTAGGCCATTCATCAGCGAAGGAGGTTTCCAGAGAATTAGTGAAACAGTTTCGTTTATAGATGGCTGCAATATACAGGCTTTCCGAACCGCACTTTGGGACGCTAGATGCAATTATTGGCAAATCAGGCTTTCTCAAACAGGCGAGAATAGATTTTCTGAGCCGTACCCTTCCTTAAAGGAACTGAGAGATTGGTTGGATAAGATTGAGCGGTCGTCAAACGACTATATCGAGTTCATTGAACATCGATACGAGTATGAATTCGATGACGGTGGCGAAGCGCACGTAGAAGACGGCACTCCTCATTGGTTTGAACCATTGATAGATGCTCTGCGTAATTCAGCCAAAATTGCATCTGAAATGAACGTCGATCTGAGGCCCAAGGTCAAGCGAGGCAAAGACGAAGATTTAGCATTTCCACATCTAATTAGGGATTTAGCCAACCTGTTTCAGAAAGTTAGCGGCAAGCGAGCAACGTCCAACAAAATTGGGGACGAATTTGATGCTGACAGTCCGTCATCTTTTCAATGCTTTGTGGAAGCGTGTGCTGTTGAGTTTAATATAGATATTATCACGACCTTCCATCAGAAAACTCATGTCGCCCTTATCGCCGCCAGAAAACTAGGTAAGGTCGAATGATATTCCAAGAGTAAAGAGTTAGAGGCCAATTTCGTCTAATCCACTCCTGTGACCATCCCGCCAAGAAGCGCGATAGTCTGTTTATGTTCACAACTGAATGGAGCGGACGATGCCCAAAAAAAATAACTCACTACATCCAGTAGATCGAATCAATTGGCAGGTTGGCGATTTCTGTGCTGCTCACGGGATTGGCAAAACAACTTTCTACGAAGAAGTAAAACGCGGCGACATCAAAATTTCCAAAGTCGGAAAGCGAACACTTATTCCAGATGATGAGGCGAAAGCGTGGCAAACACGTCGTGTGATCGGCACAGCGTGATGACCATCACGACTTATTCTCCCTGGCTGCTTTTCCAAACCGATTTACTGGCAAGGGGGAGGGGGCTGACAACGGTCGCCAGGGGGGCAGGTACATATACAGCCTCCCATGATGACAAGCCCCATCGCGGGTTTCAGCAATGAATATCTCTGAACAAGAACCTGACATCCCTGATTTTCTCAACCGGCGAACCGGTTCTGATAACGTATCTCTTGCTGGTTCCATTGCCGAAGACATTGGTGGTAATGCCTTGACCACACCCAGTTTCAAACTGAGCATCTTCACTGGCAATCGACAATTAACGAAGACGATATCGCTCGACAAAGGAAAGCTTTCAAAAACCTCCGTTGTCGCTGGTTCGGGTATCGCGAAAACTGTGGAAGTCCGTTTTGACGAGTTTCCGGCGGTGATAGATGGTCTGACAAAGGATCAGTGCCTGATACATGGCCGTTGCGGCTATGACCAAATACAGATCACGCCAAAAGACTATCCTGTTGAAGGGACCATTCATCGGACGAAAGACTACTTTTCGTATCCTGAAAATGAGCCGGGCCTGGCTATGTTCGATCACGACCCAGATGGCGTTGGAGTATACTTGACGCCTGAAAAACTGGTGAAAATAATTTCGAAAGTGTTTCCTGAATTTGCCGAAGTTGCCCGTGTTGTGAAGCTGTCAACAAGCGCCGAAATTTTCGATGTGCAGGGTAACCGCTTGAGTGACGAACAGTTCGGATATCACATCTACTTTGTTGTATCCAACGCCGCTGATCTGCCCAGGTTTAAGGACGTATTGTTCAAACGCTTATGGCTCCACGGAAAAGGCGCCATTCTCTCAACAGATCAATACGGACACTGCCGCCTGGCAAAAAATGGTTCCGCACATGTTCGGAGTGTTTTTGACGGTTCTGTTTTCAGCCCCGAACGATGTGACTTCGTCAGCGGTGCAGTCCTTGAAGATGGCTTGGTACAGCGGCTGCCTGAGACAGAGTATGTAGAAGGAACCATTCTTGACACCTCACGTATGCCCGACCTCTCTGACGACGAAGAACGTGAATATCAAATCATGGTGGCGGAGGCGAAAGAGTGGCTAAAACCCGAGCAAGAAACTGTTCGCCGGGATTACTCCAGCAAGATCGCTCAAAAATCAGGTGAAAGGCCGGAAGATGTGTACGAGCGGCTTTGCGCCGCTGGAAAAGGTACAATAAGCGCAATTACGGTGTTGCAAACAAAATCAGGTGAAAAGATAACTATCGCCGACTTGATTGAGCAAAACCGCAATGGCGAATATGTCGAGGACCCGACAGAAATCAGCGACATCTGGGCGCGTCTTTATATCGATGGTGAGCGAAAAGCTGTTGTCCGCTCATTCATACACGGCGGAACCGATCTGAAGGTTGTTTACGCTGACGACATCGCTGACAAGGCTACCTATGAAGAATGCGCTGAAGCTGTCGCAGCGTTGGACAAGGAGAGTTCACCCGACGAAATTCAGGAAGTTGTCAAATTGGCGGCAAAAGCCAAACTGAATACGATAGAAATAGATAAATTACAGTCTGCTATGAAAGCAGCAACTGGTATGTCCCTTCCCAGCATTCGCAAAGCGTTCGCTGAGGCGGAGCGAGGTCCAAAGGGTTCGGGCGACGACCTTGCTCACTCCGTCGCAAAGCAAATGTTGAAAAAATACTTCGCCAACGGAACCTATCTTATCCGCGCAATGGACAGAAGCTTTTGGCGCTACAGCGGGAAGCACTGGGAACGAACGACGGATGAACAGATTCGCAACAAGATTCTGTCCATTGTGAATGAGAAAGTCGTTGCCGGACAGGCGACCTACGCATCAACTGTGCGCGCTGCGCTGGACTTAACAGTCGCAATGCAAGCTGCTGAAGGAGACATTTTGAGGCTGACTGAAGAACCGCCACCCGTCATCAATTGCCAGAACGGCGAGTTATGGATAGCCAGTGATGGCAATGTTGAACTTCGGCCTCATTCTCACAGCAGTTATCTGACATATGTACTTGATGTCGAGTACGACCCCGCCGCTACTTGCCCGCGTTTTGATCAGGCGCTGCTGGATATCTTCCGCGATTCATCTGATCCAATTGATATGGCGAGGCACATTGAAGAATTTGTTGGTTACGCCGTTCAGCCAGTGAGAGATATTGCTTCATGGTTCATGTTGCGTGGCAAGGGACGCAACGGAAAGACCAAACTCATTGAGACCGTTGAGCGGCTCGTTAACAAGAGTGCAGTATACTCGGATCGATTGGCAAATATAGAAAAAGACAAGTTTGCAGTTGGTGCGCTTGCGGGAAAACTTCTGTTGATCGACGACGACGTCGACACCGGCACCAGACTACCGGATGGGTTCATCAAGAAAGTATCAGAGCGCAAGCTGATGACTGGTCAGTTGAAGTTCAAGGACAGCTTTGAATTTGTTTGCATTGCGATGGTGGTGATGCTCGCCAACAACCCGCCTTTCAGTGCTGATTTATCTCAGGGACTTCTACGCAGAGCGCAAATCATACCATTCGATCGGGTTTTTACTGATGACGATGCCGACAACACCTTATTCCCATACATCTGGGAACACGAAATGTCCGGCATTCTCAACCGTGCGATTGAAGGGTTGGCCCGGTTAAGACAGCGAGGGCGATTCGCACAACCAATAGACTGCGTACACGCTGTGGATGATTGGCTGAATCATGCAAATCCGCTCAAAGCATTCATCGATGAAAAGTGTAGTTCTTCCGTCAGCGCGAACGCGCCGTTGAAAGTACTCTATAAAGAGTTTCAAGACTGGGCTGAAGAATCCGGCATTCGCGGTGTTCCCTCAAAAAGCATCGTCAAAGCGAATCTCGCCAACCTGGGTTACGACGTGCGCAAGCAAAACACTGGCCAGACTGTGTTCGGTCTCGCTGTGGACGGACATTACTTCGACCCTCAAGACATGTAACGCCCGCACACGGAGACAGCCAGTGCTCGTCCGCAGCAAAAAGTGACGAAAGTGACGAAATTAGTCATACCAATCGCGGGGGAAAAACTAAAAAACTCAAAAGTAATTGTTTTTAAATATTATTGGTTGGCACAAAAACGTCACTTTCGTCACTTTCGATAAGCGTAGGCAAATAGCAGGAACCATCAAATGAAAAAGTTTGCAAAGAAACTGATTTTCAACATCGCACAGAACGATCTTGATCATATGACCACTGCCTGCACCAAAGAGGGCGTGGATCAGTCAGAGTTTATTCGTCGCGCAATCCGCGTTCGTGTGGCGGAGCAGAGGCTGGCTGAAATTAGTGCGGGTGATTTATGTGTATGAACAATTTTGGCGGGGGCGGCATTGCCTACAGTAAACCATTACATTTGCGCGCGCACGACATGGACTTTGACCAATGACGACAGCCAAATCGGAACGACCCCGCTGTGGCGCAAAGACGCGGTCTGGCGGCAATTGCAAGGCACGGGCTGTCTGGGACAAGGTCGGGGACGAGCCGCGTAACGGGCGCTGTCGTAATCATGGTGGGTTGAGTACGGGACCGCGCACGGTTGACGGGCTGGCACGGACGTTGGCGGCGATGCGGGTGGGACGGGAGAGGAAATAAGGCTGCAAAAGAAGTCGCCGCCGCCTCCACTGATCATCCCGGCTTGGATGCCGAACTGGCGACCCTTAACTGGCCGACCGCAAGAAAAAGTACATCGTAGCCAGGGCCCAAATGGAGCCGAAGATGAACAACACCCCGGAGATACCAAACAATCTTTCATTCCAGGTTACGAGTGGGTTGGTCGATGAGAACGACGGTTGCTTAGTGAGGTCGGCCTCGCGCCTCGAAACTTCCACCATCCACTTGTGAAATATGTTTGCTTGAATGGTCATTCTGGTAGAACGTAAAAACGTAGCAACACCGACACAGTTAGTTGCGAGGACAAAACAAGCCAGCGGGCCCCACAAGATACTGATAACCGTGACGTCCTTCGATGCTGTGGAAAGAAAAGTCAATATGACGATAATTCCCCCCGCATTTGCAGCTCCAAGAAATTTGATCATCATCGCCGACCCGGCTTCTGAGAAATCGGATAACCGTTGATCTATGGGGTTGTTATGATTATACCATTTGGCGAATTGTTCCTCAGATGGGTCTTCCTGTTTCACCATGTCAAAATATCTTCCCCCGTTGCAGCCGCCGATGGCCATCCCGCCACCGGAGACCACATGTAGGTTGAGTATGGGGGAATTGCACAATGGAGTCCAACCGGGTTGTAAAACTGGCTAGCCCGGTCGCGCCGTGTTTCGGCGGCAGGTTGGGTTGGCTGGGACCGGGCTGTTTGGTCGGGGCTGAATGGCTCAAGGAAGGTGGTGACCGAGTTGTTGGCTGTATCTTGTGGGGCGGCGATTGGTGGCCGCTGACCGCGGCATTAAAGTTTTGCGTGGCGGCAGGCCATGTTTTTGCCAGGGGAGGGGGCGGGCTGGCGTGAATGCCCCAGGGGGGCTGTTGTAATCACCGTCTGTATAAAATGCCGGTTATCATCAAGTCCGCTTTCCACCCACAGCCCAAAGCGGACATGCTTCTTTGATCCAATTATCGAAATTGGGATTTTTCTTTGTTGTTGAAATAGTGGCACAGAGAATTGGCCGGTCGCTGATTGCGAAACATGGTCCTGAATCAAACTACGACACTTGATGGCCGACCGGGATAGTTAAATCAAAGGGTGAACTGAATTCGAGAGCCGTGGCGTGCGGTGTTGCGACGTGTTTGATCGCCCCGAGGGGCACCATTCGTGCGCTATGGAAACAAAATTATGAGTTCCTGTACCAACCTTGTCCAATGCGCAGCAATTACCACGATATCCGCCTGACGGTTCGGAGAGGCCCCAAGCAACCGTTCTCGGCTGAAGCCGGGAACCTTTTATGCATGTGATGCCAGAATCGTGGGGTAACCACCAGTATGTTCAATATTTCCTTGTCTCCGGAATGCTGCTCTCAAAGTCAAACACTGAGGAACGCCATCAGGGACGCCACGGCCATATGAGGCGGGACATCGCGGATCGCGGCGCAGGCATAGGCGGCGGCGGCATAAAGATGATCCCGTCGTCCGGCTTCGTCTTCCGCCTCTGACAGTTGACAGACAGGCACGTCCTGTCCGGCAATATCATCATACAGCTGGCCGTTCAGGACGTAGACGCCGCCGGGAATCTTTTTTCGCGTCGACAGGCCAATTACAATCTGGGCTTTTTTACGCTTCAGTTCCTGAAAAACCTTTGCGATGGCCGGGTTGTCCAGGTTCAGAATGGCGCCCTGGGGTCCGCTTTGACGGTGGAACAGCCAGTTCGTGGCGGCCTTGCTTTCCTTGATGCTGCCATAAGGTGGCCAGGCGCCGGAACCGGTATCCAGCAAAACCGCGGCGTCAAAGGTTATCGACAAGGTATGGGCACTGCGACCCGGTGGCATGGACAGCACATAGGTGCATCCGGCCTCCAGCGCCCATGAATCCAGAGCAGGCAAGTCATCCGTGCCAGCCGCTTCAACGTCCTGTCCGGTCGCACTGAGGACATGGGTAATAACCTCAAGTGCCCGGCCATCGTGGTTCCGGTCGGCCACACCCACATAACTGGCATCGCGCTGGGCCCGGGCCAGCAGTTCAACATCCGAGATCACTTCGCAGTCAGCTACTTTTGCTGCGGCAACGACCGGATGAACGGCATCGTCGGTCGGGGCCAATGAAGGTTCAACAATCAGACTGACCGTTTCGGACCAGTCATTGTCCGCCAGATCGAGTATCTCAAACTGGCCGTCTTCGGCATTGGCGGCCTGGTCCCGCCGGGCCGCATCGTCATCCCAGGCCCGGACGGTGGCGCCACTCAGCGATAACGCCCGGGCTGCCGCGATGCCGGAAGGCCCAAGCCCCAGAACGGCCACCGTAAAGCCGGAAAACGGAAAAACATCGATCATTTTAATCCCCTGAATTAAGTCAAAAAATGGTACCCCCGGGGACCAGACAATCCAACGCACGAGGAGCAGAAATTTCAGGATTTTGGACCAATTTGGCTTATATTTGTTTCGGGGAGGAACAGGTGTGTTGAAGGGTACAACATACAGTCACCGTGCAGGAGGATACCGATATTTCCTGGCCGGACTTCTGCTTGCCAGCGTGCTGGCCGTTGGACTGCCAGCACAGGTGATTGCCGACATGACCGGCCATGGCGGTATGATCCGTGCCTTGCGGGTTTCGCCCGATGGATCGGTTGTGTTGTCCGCCAGCTTTGACCACAGCGCCCGCCTTTGGCGCCTGGACGAGCAATCCACCATTCAGGTTCTGAATGGCCATGACGGACCCGTGAATGATGCCATTTTCCTGTCCTCCAACAGCATTGCGACAGCCGGCGCAGACGGTCAGGTCATCATTTGGGGTGGGCCGGACATGAGGATTCAGAACCGTATCAAGGCACACCGGGGGCGCATAACATCCCTGGCGGCGGTCGACGCGACACACCTGATAAGCGGCGGCTGGGACGGCAAAATAATTCTCATGGATGTGCAAAGTGGCGCGGCAACCGCAGAATTCGATATGAAGGAAGCTGTCGTTGGTGTCGCCATCACCGCAGATCAGCGGCATCTGATCGCCGCCGGGCGCAGCGGCGATATCGCCCGCTGGCGTTTGTCCGATGGCGTCCGCACCGCGAAACTGCAGGCGCATAATGTCAGCCTTTTCCAACTGCAGCGATCAGCCAACGGGCAACGGCTGCTCACCGTCGGACCGGACAGTTTTGTGAAAATCTGGGATCTGGAAGGATTTCAGTTGCTGCATGAATATGGCGTCGCGTCCAACCGGCGGGTCAGCGCCAGTGCCGTCAACACCAACGGTGGCCTTCTCGCCGTGGGCTATCTGGATGGCACGGTAATGATCGTCGACGCCGTCACAGGCGTTATGCAAAGACAGCTGCAGGCGGATAACGGTCCGGTCTGGTCCCTTGCCTTCACAGCCAATAACCGGTTTCTGCTAAGTGCGGGCAAGTCTGAACGTATCCGGGTCTGGCACATTGACTCCGGCGACAGGATAACGCTGGCAGGGGAAACAACCTTCCAGCGTCCGACGCCGTGGCTGGACAGCCCGCACCCCGGTGCCGCGCTTTTCCGCAAATGCGCCATTTGCCATGCCCTGACGGCGTCCGAACCACAACGTTCCGGCCCCCATTTCCAGGGTTTGCCCGGCCGGGTCATGGGCAGCGTCACGGGTTATCGCTATTCCCGGGCCTTGCAGAAAGGCGATCTTGCCTGGAACCGGGAAAACCTGATGCAACTTTTTTCGCAAGGGCCGGACCGGTTCCTGCCGGGCACAAAAATGCCCGTGCAACGGATTGGCAACGAGGTCGATCTGGGCAACCTGATCGACTACCTTGAAATCCTGACAAGGCCACATTGACTATGGTATAGTCCGGCCTGTCAGAAGTTATTTCAGGGACGAACCCTGAAGGGGGAAATATGAAACCGATGTTTCTGGGCTTTGCAGTTGCCATTGTCATTGCACTTGTTGCGGGCTTCGCCCTGACAGGCATGAATACCGGCACGGATGTTGCCTTCAGTACATCCAGCGTGCGGCTTTAAAAACAACAAAGGCTGCCTCCACCTCATCAGTGGAGAGCAGCCTTTGCAGAGATGTTTTAACGACAGATATTATAACGTCAGTGTTGGCACGGTCCGGTTCATAGGTGTCCGGATAGTCAAGGTCCAGGCTATTCAGCCGGTTCGGATTTGACGACTGATGTGTTGATTTCTTCAAGCCACAGTTCGTGATGTTCGCGGGCCCAGTTTTCGTCCACATCACCACTGACCACGGCATCCAGCGCCCCCTCCATACCGATCGAACCGATATAGATATGTGCGATGGTTATTGCCACCATCACCAGGGCCACTGTGCCATGCCAGACCAGGGCCAACTGGGTTTCCATCAACGGCGTCAGATTGGTTTCCAGTTCAAGACCAAACAGGTTCAGCAGCTTGAAGGTTCCGCCAAACAAATGGATATCATAGGGGAAGAACAGGGCCAGACCGCTGGCCGACAATGAAATGCCCAGCAGGATCACGGCCCAGTAGATCAGCTTTTGACCGGCATTGAATTTGCGGGCCGGGACATGCGTTCCTTCACTGAACAGCCCACCGCCCTTCTTCAGCCATTCAATATCCAGCCGGTTCGGAATGTTGTGGCGAAGCCAGATAATCAGCAACAGAATCAGCCCGACCATGAAAGCAAAACCCAGGAAATCATGGGCGTATTTGCCCCACAGGGTCAGCGTGCCAAAAGCACTGGCACCGATCACAGGCAGCAAGACAAATTTGCCGAACATCATGTTCAGACCACTGAGGCCCAGCACGATAAAGGAGCCCGCCGTCAACCAGTGCGTGAACCGTTCAAGTTCGTTGAAGCGCTGCACGGTTCGGCCACTGGGTCCGCTTTCGATGCGGATTTTGCCGCGACCGACATACATGGCCACGCAGGCCATTACAGCGGCCAGAAGGATCCAGGTCCCCCATTTGGTCTGGGCCCCATTGCGGAAAAGCCGTAAACGCTCGCCGCCATCCTGAACCAGCACCGCGGCTTTTTTGTCAGGAATGGTCACGGACCCTGCGGCCCCGTGGCGAACCTTGCCCCAGATCGTGGCATCGCTGAGATTGCCGGAAACATTTCCCGGTACCGCACCCATGGTTGCCTGGGTGGCATTTGACGGTGCCCGCACATCAGCCGCTTTCGCCGGCTGCCCGGTCGTCGCAACCAAAAGCACCATCACCAGCGCAAGAATTATGCTTCCGACTGTCTTCATTGTCGAAACCTCCCAAATGAAAACATCAACCGTCCCCCGTCATTCGGGTTTGGCAAAAAAAGGCTGACCAGCCGGTTAATGGCGACTGATCAGCCAATCGTTACTTCAAATGTCCTGTCCAGACGTCACATCAGGACCCGGACTTCTGCTTGTAGGCGGTCCCCCAGCCCCAGGCACCGGACCCGAAGCCGCGTTCCACGACCCGCTCCCGGTAGATATTTGAAACCGTGTCACCATCACCGGCCAACAGGGCCTTGGTTGAGCACATTTCTGCACAAAGCGGCAGTTTGCCCTCAGCCAGACGGTTACGGCCGTATTTGGTGAATTCTTCTGAGGAATGATCTTCTTCCGGACCACCGCTGCAGAAGGTGCACTTGTCCATCTTGCCGCGACTGCCGTAGTTGCCGGCCTGCGGATATTGCGGGGCGCCAAACGGGCAACCATAGAAGCAATAGCCACACCCGATGCAGAGGTCTTTGGAGTGCAGCACAACACCGTCTTCGGTCTGGTAGATACAATCCACCGGACACACCGAAATACATGGTGCATCCGAGCAATGCATGCAGGCGACGGAAATGGACCGTTCCCCAGGTGAGCCATCATTGATGGTCACCACACGACGCCGGTTGACGCCCCAGGGAACTTCGTTTTCGTTTTTACAGGCGGTAACGCAAGCGTTGCATTCGATGCAGCGTTCGGAGTCACACAGGAACTTCATTCTGGCCATGATATGTCTCCTCCCTTATGCCGCTTCGACGCGACACAGCGTCACTTTGGTTTCCTGCATCTGCGTCACCGAGTCATAGCCGTAGGTGCCGCACATGTTCATGGCTTCGCCGAGAACGTAAGGATCGGCACCGGGCGGATACTTGTCCCGCAGGCTCTTGCCTTGCCAGTGACCACCGAAGTGGAAGGGCATGAAGACCACGCCGGACGCAACCCGTTCGGTGATCAGGGCAGCGACCAGAACCTTGCCGCCTTCCGGGCTGTGCACCCAGACCTGGCCGCCGGCACGAATGCCGAGATTATTGGCATCGCGTGGATTGATCTCGAGGAACATTTCCTGCTGCAGTTCAGCCAGCCACTTGTTGGCCCGGCTTTCGTCACCACCGCCTTCATATTCCACCAGACGTCCCGATGTCAGAATGGTCGGGAAATCCTTTGAGAAATCGTTCTTCTGGATCGAGGCAAACTTGGTCGGCAGACGATAGGCCTGCTTGTCCTTGTAGGTCTCGTACTTCGGCAACAGATCGCGCCGCGGCGTATAGAGCGGCTCGCGGTGCAACGGCACCGGATCGGGGAAGGTCCAGACAACGGTCCGGGCCTTGGCGTTGCCGAAGGGGGCACAACCATGCTTGATGGCAACCCGCTGGATACCACCCGAAAGATCGGTTTTCCAGTTGGTCTTGTCCCCGGCGACTTTTTCAATGGACGCACGTTCCGCAGCCGTCAGATCACCATCCCAGCCAAGCTTCTTGAGCATGGCCATGGTGAATTCGGGATAGCCGTCCTTGATTTCCGAACCAACCGAATACGAACCTTCGGCCAGCAGGTTGGTGCCTTCGCGCTGGACGCCAAAGCGTGCCCGGAAAGTCAGACCACCTTCGGCAATCGACTTCGACGGATCATAGAGGATCGGCGTGCCTGGATGGCCCATTTCCGGCGTGCCCCAGCAAGGCCAGGGCAGACCGTAATATTCACCGTCGCAAGGACCGCCATTGGCCTGCAGGGTTGTGCGGTCAAAGGTATGCTGGTTCGCCATCTGCTTGCGCATGCGCTCAGGTGACTGACCGGTATAGCCGATGGTCCACATGCCGCCATTGAATTCACGCGTGATGTCTTCAATAAACGGCTCGTTATCATTGACCTTGATGTTCTTGAACATCTCCTTCTCAAAGCCGAGCTTCTTGGCGAAGAGATACATCACTTCGTGATCGGGCTTGGCTTCGAAGATCGGCTCGATGACCTTGTCACGCCACTGCAGTGAGCGGTTGGAGGCCGTGACCGAGCCATAGGTCTCGTACTGTGTTGCCGCCGGCAGCACATAGACACCATCCTGGCGGTCCGGAATGACGGAAGCAAAAGTCGGCACCGGATCGATGATCACCATCAGATCCAGCTTTTCCATGGCCTTCTTCATTTCCGGCAAACGGGTCTGGGAGTTCACAGCGTGGCCCCACAGAACCATGGCCCGGACATTATCCGGCTGATCGATCTTTTCTTTTTGCTCAAGCACACCGTCGATCCAGCGAGACACCGGAATGCCTTTGGATTCCATCAGTTTCTTGGTGGCAAAGCGACCCTTGATATAGTCGTAATCAACATCCCAGACACGGCTCCAGTGCTTCCAGGCACCGGATGACAGGCCGTAATAGCCCGGCAGGCTGTGCGACAGGATGCAGAAATCGGTTGCGCCCTGCACGTTGTCGTGGCCGCGGAAAATGTTGGCACCGCCACCGGCCTTGCCCATGTTGCCAAGGGCCAGCTGCAGGATGCAGTAGGCGCGGGTGTTGTTGTTGCCGTTGGTGTGCTGTGTGCCACCCATGCACCAGACGATGGTGCCCGGACGGTTATTGGCGAGAGTGCGGGCAACGCGCTTCAGTTGCGCGCCCGGAACACCGGTGACCCGTTCGGTTTCTTCCGGCGTCCAGTTCTTCACTTCAGCCTTGATCTGTTCCAGACCCCAGACGCGCTGGCGAATGAATTCCTTGTCTTCCCAGCCGTTCTTGAAGATGTGATGCAGGATACCCCAGATCAGGGCGACGTCCGTGCCCGGACGGAAGCGGACATATTCGTCAGCGTGGGCTGCGGTCCGGGTAAAGCGCGGATCACAAACGATCAGGGCTGCATTGTTCCGTTCCTTGGCCCGCAGGATATGCTGCACCGCGACCGGATGTGCTTCTGCCGGATTGGATCCGATCAGGAACATCGACCGCGAATTATGCATATCGTTGTAGGAGTTTGTCATGGCGCCATAGCCCCAGGTGTTTGCCACACCTGCAACCGTGGTCGAGTGACAAATCCGTGCCTGGTGGTCACCGTTGTTGGAACCCCAGAAAGCATAGAACTTGCGGAACAGATAGCTTTGTTCGTTATTGAACTTGGCAGAGCCCAGCCAATAAACCGAATCCGGACCCGAGGCCTTGCGGATATCCAACATCTTGTCGCCGATATCGTTGATGGCCTGTTCCCAGGAAACGCGCTGCCATTTTCCACCCGTCAATTTCATGGGGTACTTCAGGCGGCGTTCGTTGTGGGCATGTTCGCGCACACTGGCACCCTTGGCGCAGTGACCACCAAGGTTGAACGGGCTGTCGAAGCCTGGCTCCTGTCCGGTCCAGACACCCTTGTCAACTTCGGCCATAACCGTACAGCCAACTGAACAGTGCGTGCAGATGGATTTGATTTTCTTGACGTCGGCCTTCGCCGTCTGGGCCTTGGCCTTTTTCACAATGCCTGGCGATGCTGTCCCGGCAAGGGCGACGCCGCCCATGGCGATACCCGACTTTTTCAGAAAGGAGCGACGGTCAACACCTTGTCCGACGACACCGTTCAACGAATCTTTTAGTTTCTTCCCGCTGGCCTTTGCGCTGCTTTTTTTTGCAAGCATTCGAGCCTCCTGTATTGTTTTCCTGCTTTTTTATTGGCTGTCTGATTTACGAAAATCAGTATTTGGCCAGCTCGTAGTATGTGCGGACGTGGGCCGTTTCCTGATAGCCTTGTCCCTTGTCCGTTTGTTTGCTTTCTGCGGCTTCCGCCGTACCGGCAGCCGCCAGCGCACCAACGCCCGCGGCACTTATGCCGGCGAGGGTCAAAAATTCCCGACGACCGCGTTTTTCAGGTTTTGAGCTCTTGTCTTTGTGATCCATCTTGCCCTGTCTCCCGTTTTTTGATTTGTTGTTTCGCCCTCGGGCGATCCGTCTTTCTGTGCTTCTGTCAGTGCTTCTGTCTTCTGTTCCGGTAAAATTTCATACAGCCTTGCCGGACCCATACCTCAGGCGGCCAGTCTGAATGCCTCCGCCTCAATATCCGTAAAGGCCAGTCCCAGTTCGGCCACCGCCGCATAAAATTCAGCGGAGTCAGCCTTCTTCAGGTCTGCAAAAAAATCGCTGGCCCACGGACCAATATGGCGATCATAAAAATCCTGCTGGCCGACGAGGTTGACGGTCCCGGCATCAAAGCGACCGGTGATCAGGCCATGCATCATGTCCAGCAATCCGGCGATATGGTCTTCCGGCTCCTTCACAGACCCGGTCGGCTGGATGCCAAGCGTCGCCATGTCATCGCGGACAGCGGCCAATGGCGCATCGTAAAGCTGCCCGGTCAGATAATAGGAGGAGAAGGGCAGCAGTTCGCCACCCTGGCCCTGACCGTAAAACAGCCGGGAATATTCGTCCTGGAAATGATCATCCGACCCCGCCTTCGCCAGCCCTGCGACTTTCGTCAGCGCCAGGCCAAGTGCGCTGTCATCGCCTTCGAGGCGGGATACATGATCAAGAAATTCGTCGTCCAGAGGGCGGGCGAGCAAACGCGCGAGAAGCGCGTAAAACCCCGCGCGAATCCCGTCAAAGTCCGCTTCTGCAGAGGTTTCGACTATTGTCGTATGAACCTCGCTCATACCCCAACTCCCCGTTGGATTTACTCTATTCTTGTTCTCATTTTTGCCCCAGGCCTTTGAATATTACAAAATAAAAATATAACCACCTGATATTACAGGCAGTATCTGCAACCTGGGAGAGTCAAATGCTAGGCCCGAATTCCCAAAATGTAAACTTTTTATTTCATATAGTCGGACAATATGACTATTTATCAGGTTCCAGGCCATCCGGCGGTCGTATATCGGGTTGGGCGGGCAATTCTTCATCCACTTCCGCAACGATGGCTTCTGACGGTTCCGCGGACGCTGGCGCGACCTCTTCGCCAGCATTTTCCGCCGTTGTCGCGGCTTCAGTCTCCGATACCTCTTCCAGCTTTTCAGCTGAGTCCGAGACCTTGTCGAGAACATCCGAGGCGATTTCAATGACCTTGTCGATGACATTAAAATCGTCGTCATAGTCGTTGAGGCCATCCACATTGGCGAGCACAGGATCGCTCAGCCAGAGCTTTTTCAGGGCCAGGTTCTTCAGTTCCTCCGGCACCCCTGCCTGCATGAAGCCGGTGAAGTCGCTGTCTTTTTCCAGCGTCTCGATGTCCGGCAAATCGGCGACAATCTCTTCCGTCGTCCTTGTATCTGCCACCTCATCAGCCTCATCGGCCCCGGCCAAAAGTCCTTCCGGATCATCAACAACCAGCGACTGATCCGGCTCAGCCGGCCCGCTGCGGTCGTCCGACTTCAGACGCGACCATCGCTGAAACCGGGATTCGCCGGGAAGCGCGTCTGTGCCAGCACCAGCGCCAGTATCTGTATCCGGGGCCTTGCCATTGGTGCTCATGAAGGGACTCCGCCACCAAAACGTCCGCGCGGCCGGGACCCCTGGTCGCGGTCCTCGTGGCGTTTGTTCTTGCGTTTGCGAAAGGGTTCGTCGACATGATGTTGTTCGACAAATTCAACCAGCCAGGCCGCCACGCTAGGTGGCATTTCCACACCTTCGACGATCACGTCGCCACTTTCCATATAGCCAGAGGCCTCGTGGGGACAGGCGGTCAGCAGAAAAGGCTCAACCTCTTCTTCCTCAACTTCTTCGCCGGGTCGCAGGGCAACAAAAACCAGTGGCACAGGCTGGCCAAGGTTCTCCCGATAGCCTTCGGTATCGCTTTTATGAAGTTCCAGCGGCAGGGTCCGTGCCAGAAAGTGTTTCCAGCCCTCGCCTTCGTGGATGTCCTTCCACGCAACATCCATTGGCGCACCCGGCATGACCATGACCGGTCGCCAGATATAGTCCTCCCAGGGGTTATCAATTTCCCGGCGTTCAACGACGACCCCCAAATAAACTTCTGCGTCTGCCTGCATGATTTTCCCCAAAGGAATATATTCACCTACTTGTCGGGTCAGCTTGCATCATGCAGGTGATCCGCGCAATATTCCTCCCTTGCCGAGGTGGGGAAAACAGGGTTCATGAGTAATTCCAGACGTATTTTACTGTGTAGCTGCAACAACAGCATGCACATCGATCACACTTTAATTGCCGACAGTCTGGACAGGGAAATTCCTGAAGCCGCAACTGATCTCTGTCGATCAGGCCTGGCCCGGGCGGAAAAAGCACTGGCCGGAGATGCGCCTGTTTTAATTGCCTGCACCCAGGAGGCAGCGGTCTTTCTTGAGACCGCCGAAGAAACCGGGCACGACGCCGACCTGCAGTTCCTGAACATTCGCGAGAAAGCCGGCTGGAGCCGGGGTCAGGCACCCGCGACCGCCAAAATGGCCGCCCTGCTGGCGGAAGCCCTGGTCGAACAACCGGGTTACGCCACGATCGAGATGGAAAGCGAGGGGCATGTTCTGGTGCTGGGCGAGGATGAGGCTGCCCTGGAAAGTGCCCGCCGCCTGTCCGAACGACTGGATGTCACCCTTGTCATAACAACTGATTTCGCCTTGGCACCGCCCGCCATCGACGCCTTTCCGATTTACCGTGGCCAGGTTGCCGGACTGGTCGGTCATCTGGGAGCCTTTGACGTCAATTTTGGCAACCTTGCCATGATGCTGCCCGCGTCCCGTGAGGTCATGACCTTCGGACCCGGCACCCCACAACAACAGAAGTTTGATCTGGTTCTGGACCTGACGCGGTCGGCATCACTGATTACGGCGCCGGAAAAGCGGGATGGCTATTTCAGGGTCGACACCAACGATTCCGTGGCCGTTGCCGATACACTTTTTGACCTGGCCGATATGGTGGGGGAATTCAGCAAGCCGGAATATGTACGATACGACGCCGGGATCTGCGCCCATAACCGAAGTGGCATCGACGGCTGCACGCGCTGCCTGGATATCTGCCCGGCCGGTGCCATCATTCGTGCCGGAGAAAAAGTCAGCTTCGATGCCCATGTCTGTGGTGGCTGCGGCATGTGTGCCAGCGTTTGCCCGACGGGTGCCGCCGGTTATCAGGTCCCGACGTCGTCGACCCTGCTGACCCGGGGCCGGACCTTGCTGGCAACCTATGGAAAAGCGGGGGGCGAAAAGCCCGTGCTGCTGCTCCATGACACCCGCCATGGCGAAGAAATGATCACCTACATCGGTCGCCATTTCGGCGGACTGCCTGCCAACGTCCTGCCCTTTGCCGTCAACGAAGTGACCCAGACTGGCATGGAATTTTTGATCAGCGCCCAGGCCTGGGGGGCCGCACAAATTGCCCTGCTGGTACCGCCCGCCAGGGTCGACGAGGCGGAAGGATTGCGGGAAATTGCCGGTTGGGTTGATGCCGTCCAGGCCGGTCTTGGCTATGAGAGATACGGGGTTCACCTGCTGGACGAGGCCGATCCCGAAGCCCTGGGGGCACGGCTCAACGACCTGGCCGACAAAGCCATCGCGGCGGCAAAACCGGCGACCTTCCTGCCCCTTGGCAACAAACGCGAAGTATTGCGCCTGGGCCTGCAGATGCTGCATGAAGCCGCGCCTCAGCCGGTCGACCAGATCGCCCTGCCCGATGGCGCACCCTTTGGCTCGGTAAACATCGAAACAAAGGGCTGCACCTTGTGCCTCTCCTGTGTCAGCGCCTGCCCGGTCGGTGCCCTGTCGGACACGCCTGACTATCCGCGACTGTCCTTCCTGGAGAACGCCTGCATCCAGTGCGGCCTGTGTCGCCAGACCTGTCCGGAAAAGGTTATCAGCCTGGAGACCCGGTTGCGTCTGACCCCGGATGTCATGGAAAAACGTGTGCTGCATGAAGAAGAGCCCTTTGCCTGTATCAGCTGTGGCAAACCCTATGGCGTCAGGTCAACCATCGACCACATGGTGGAAAAACTTTCCGGCCACAGCATGTTCGGCGACGAACAGGCCCTGAACCGCCTGAAAATGTGCGCCGACTGCCGGGTTGTCGATATGGTCCAAAACGCCCCCGACCCCATGGCCGGCGGTGCCCGGCCGCTACCGCGATCCACGGACGAATATATCTCGGGCAAACTGACAGATGACGAAGATGATCCGACGGTTCACTGAGTTCGTGGCCGGCGAAACAAGATATCAAATTCACACCCACCTTGCGGGATATGACGATGAGCGATGAAACACCCCACAACCACGACGATGAACATGCCAGCAGGGGTGTTCAGATCGCCAACCAGATCATCGACCTTGCCAACAAACAGCTGGAAAGTGGTGAAAGTCCGGAGGCGATTGCCTCAGGCATGCGTCACGCCGCCGCAAACTTTTCCGCCTTTGCCTTCTTTGGCATCAAGGAACTGCCAAAAGACCCGAATACCATGGTCGACGAGTTCATCGATTTTTTTGAACATTATCTCGGCGTCCACAAACCAAAAGATGGCCCCACTGACGGCCTTGCACAATTAATCCAGCAGGCCAAAAACGAACTCTGAAATCCCTCGGCGAGGCCCCACGGGAAACGTTGACGCCCGGTAAACCAATCAGAATATGGCTGCACGTCGGCGGTCTTGGACTCCTGTTTTCCTGGGTGATGCCGTAGGGAATGGTCGAATCACTCAACAAAATGTTTTCGATATTAGACTGGTTTGTGGAAATGCGCGACCAGAAAAAGATACGTACCGTCGCTGATAAATACTTCATCGATATCACTATGGCCTCGGCACAGAATATGATTGACCAACTGCAGTAGATTCCTGCGCGAGTTGGAAATAATCATTCAGTTTGGCGAGTATTCAGGCGCGGTTGTCGTTGGAATAACCGACACTTCAAATTGACAGTTTGACGTATGCGGCACCGTGAAAGGCGCAAGCCGAATGGTGCGCTGAGGCGAATCTGGCAAGGTTCATGTTTCGGCTGCGGCCCGCGAGTTGATCAACGGCAGCTTCGGTTGCGAACCAAGGAGAACTATCACGATCAAGGTCAAAGAAACCCTGGAGACATGGTTTTCGGTGTGGCCAAACAGTTTCTATGTGGTTGGACTACACAAGTTATTCCACCTTTGGCTAATAACCGACAATCAAGCAGGCGAAGAATCACGCCTGCTAATCACCTTGAGGCAGACCTGTCCAATCGCCTGACAAGCTGGTCACAGCGTGGTAGGCGCAGTTTGGTATGTAAGGCGGCTCAGCCAAGCCAAAACGTCTGTGATCAGGCCTGATTAACACATGAAGCTGCAAACAGCCGGAGCATTTCAGGCCAATAAACAGAACGTAGTCAGCGGGGCCACTGGAAGTGGGCCATTCAGCGATTGCGAGATTTTTGCCTTGCTGTGGGCGCACGTCAGCCTTGTAATTCAGATTGTCTGTGTCGGCCTCCCAACCCGCGTTGCGCAATTGAGCGTCAATTATTCGCCGCGTATCCGATTCATCAAGGTCGAGTCCTTCGGCGGCAACATTGGCTTCGCTGACCATTGAGTCAAAATGGGCAACATCCTGGACTTCAGCATCCGCCTGTATCTTTGCCAATTGTGCATTTAGTTGTGCAGCCTGCGCCTCAGCCTCTTGATTCAAGGCTTCAAGTCGGCTCCTTTCTTCTTCAGCCGTCAGGCGAAGTGCCGCTTCGTGGTCGGCCTGGCGCTGGGCGACCTGTGAAGCAGTCAGGGTTTCATTCAACCTAGCCTGAAGTTTTGCTATTTCATCGTGCAGTGCCGAGGTGGCATCTGTGGGGTCAGATGGGGGCGAAAATGGTTGAGGCGTAAACTGCCGATCCTTGCCAAACGAACGGTGATACCAGATCGCCAGACGGTGCGCTATTTTCAGGCTGGTGAGGGCCAGACCATGATCGTCTTTCAGATTGTGGACAGCCTTATTGCCTGAAATTCGCAAATTGTGGAAAAGGTCAAGCACTCCTTTGTTGATGCCAGCCTCATCCCGCAAGCGCGCCAATAGGGCTACCTGACGGTTGTCGTCCTCTGTGTAGACCCGCATCTTTGCGGCGGTTAACTGCGCCATGATTTCAGCAAACTGACGCAACTTCATAATGCTGGTATTTGGGTCCTCGGCAAAATAGCGCTCAGCCAGCACACCCAGCCGCATTAATTGCGGCGTGTGGCTTTCTAAAAAGCAAAAATTTGGTGATTCCCCCAAACGACCCATGCCCCACAATTAGTCTAGCGTTTCCAGCATCAAAAACTGTATACGACTTTTCAGATTTGTCACTTATGGTTGCCAAAGTGACGATGATGACTGCCAGAGAAATTGTATATCTTGAGGATACGGGTAGGGCCACTTTAGCTGGTCTGAGAGCAGTTGCGATGACTTGTGGCTTTAGGCATAGGCGAGCGGGCAAGTGTCGCGAAACCGGCTGTATGGCGCAACAGCGAGTTAGTCTGACAGCATGACAGATAACCATTGCCCCCAGGCATCAAGAGCCTCATGTCTTTCGTTGTCGTAACTGTGGCGGTGATCCCGCTTTCAGTGTGTGCCAGTGTTCTGAGGATCGGTGTTCAGATGCGTTGGCGTTCAAACGCAGCATCTGTTCAGAAAAACAATTGGCACGCCTTTACGACGATTGTCAGGGCAATTTGTTGTGGGGCCAGTTGGTTGCCAATATCTGTCAATCAACGACGGAAACATGAGTAGAAACGTGGGTAGATATTTTTAGTAGACAATATGACCATATTTTCTGCGGTATATAGGCGGACTCTCTCTCCGCCAAAATTAAAGGGTCCCCTTTCGGGGACACTTTTTTGTAGCCGATATCGGTTCAGGTATTCTGATCAATCAACCGTATCGGGGCCCAGGCGGACAACCATTTTGCCGGTATTTTCACCACTGAACAGGCCGATGAAAGCACCTGCAGCGTTATCAACACCTTCACGGACAGTTTCCTGCCATTTGAGTTTGCCTTCCGACATCCACTTGCCCATGTCGGCGACAAATTCGGGGCGCATATCGAGATGGAAAGTCTGGATGAAGCCCTGAATCTTGATGCTCTTGCCAACGATCATGGACATGTTTGAAGGACCAGGGGCGGGCTCAGTTGCGTTATATTCGGAGATCATGCCGCAGGCAGCGATACGGCCAAACGCGTTCATGTTGTTGATCGCGACCTGAAGGTGCTCACCGCCAACATTTTCATAGTAAACGTCGATGCCTTTGGGGGCGGCCGCTCTAACAGCTTCGTTGAGGTCGCTTACTTTCTTGTAGTTGATGACTTCGTCAACGCCGCATTCGTCTTTCAGCCAAGCGAGCTTTTCGTCTGATCCAGCGCTGGCGATCACCCGACAGCCTTTGATTTTGGCGATCTGGCAGGCCACGGTACCAACAGCGCCACCGGCACCTGAGACAAAGACGGTTTCGCCGTCTTTCAGTTCAGCAATCCGTAGCAAACCCACATAGGCTGTGAAGCCAGGCATACCAAATGTGCCGAGATAAGCGGATAGTGGCGCGAGGTCAGGATCTACTTTTTCTAGGCCCATGCCATCGGAGACAAAATACTCACGCCAGCCACCCATGAAACCGACAACATAGTCACCAACTGCAAAATTGGCATTGTCCGAGGTCATGATCTGGCCAACATGACCACCGCCCATGGCTTCGTTCAACTGAAAAGGCGGGGCGTAGCTTTTGCGGTCATACATGCGGCCACGCATGTAGGGGTCAACCGACATCCAGACGTTACGGATCAAAACTTCGCCAGCCCCCGCTGTCGGCATCGGCGCGTCGACGACACTAAAATTTTCGGGCGTTGGCATGCCGACGGGGCGGCTTACGAGGTGAACTTCGCGATTGACTTCAGATGTCATGATGAGGGTCGCTCCAATATGGCGGGGGATGGGAATTTGAGTATGTGTCTACGCCACCTTAACCTTCACGCCAATAGCTGTTTGAGCGTTGTCACGCGAAAATGTGCTGAAGGACCAGGAAAGTGACGCCCTGGTCCTCTGACATGTGGATACAGCCCTGGAGCTACCCCAGGATTTACCCGTTCAGATCAGGCGAAGGCGGCCAGTCTGCCGCGAATGATATCCTCAGCTTCGGCGACCATATTGTTGACCAGGTCGTGACAGCTGGGCACGTCATGGATCAGGCCGGCGACCATGCCACAGCTCCAGGCCCCGGAGTCCATATCACCGTCTTCCATAACCTTTGGATAAACGCCTGCAACCAGATCGATAATATCTTCAATAGCAAGATCGTTACCCTTGTCGCGTTCAATTTCGACAATCTTGTCGACAGCCGGATTTTTTATGACGCGCTCTGTATTGCGCAATCCACGCATAATCAAGGTGGTGTCCAGCTCGCTAGCCGCCAGAATTGCGTCCTTAACATTTTGATGCACAGGTGCTTCGGTGGTGGCGATAAAACGTGTGCCCATGTTGATGCCTTCTGCGCCCAGGGCAAGTGCTGCAACTAGTTGTTGGGCGTTGCCAATGCCGCCAGATGCGACAAAGGGGATGGTCAGTTCTTCGGCTGCGCGCGGCAGCAGGATCATGTTGGGGATGTCGTCTTCACCCGGATGACCGCCACATTCAAAGCCGTCGACACTGACGGCGTCGCAGCCAATTTTTTCAGCCTTAAGGGAATGTCGCACAGACGTGCATTTGTGAATCACCTTGATCCCGGCTTCTTTCAGGGCAGGCAAATAGGCTTCCGGGCTGCGGCCTGCGGTCTCCACAATCTTGACGCCACCCTTGATGATGGCTTCGATATATTCAGGATAAGGCGGGGCCGCGAAAGACGGCAGGAAGGTCAAATTGACGCCAAAGGGTTTGCCCGTCATATCGTGGCAACGGGCGATCTCGTTGGCCAGGTCTGCCGGTGTTTTCTGCGTCAGGCCAGTAATGATACCCATTCCGCCCGCATTGGAAACGGCGGCGGCCAGCTCAGCAAAGCCAACATAATGCATGCCGCCCTGAATGACGGGATGCTTGATACCAAAAAGTTCTGTGATGCGGGTTTGCATAATTATCTCCAGAGATATATCGGGGGGCGAGCCTGTGGCGGGGACGGAAAATCAAAAATCAGTCAGAAAGATTAACCAACATTCGGGGCGAGTTAAAGCCGCCTTGGCGGTTTTGTTGACGATCAACCGTGCAAAATCAGAGGCCTGATTATTTGGTGTTGCTGGCGACTTCCGAGGCTGTCAGGATTGTTGCCAATGCCTGATCTGTCTTGATCCGGGTACTTTGGAAGCGGGCCAGGGCCTTGCCTTTGAGCTTTCTGCCTGTTGGCAGTTTCAGCCGTAAAGGATTGATCTGGCGGCCAGCTTTAAGAATTTCATAGTGCAGGTGGGGTCCGGTGGAGCGGCCCGTTGTGCCGATATAGCCGATGATCTGGCCCTGCTTGACGCGCTTGCCGCGACGGATGCCACGACCAAAATTCTTTAGATGCCCGTAGGCCGTCTTGTAATTGTTGTTGTGCCGGATCCGCACATAGTTGCCGTAGGAGCCGTTGCGCTGGGACATTTCGATGACGCCATCGCCACCTGCCATGATCGGTGTGCCGCGCGGCGCTGCAAAATCGAGGCCGCGGTGCATTTTGGTATATCCCAACACGGGATGGCGACGCTTGCCAAAACGGGATGATAACCGGGCACCGTTTACCGGTGTGCGCAGCAGGGCCTTGCGGGCGCTCTGGCCTTTTTGATTGAAATAATCGACCGCGCCATCAGCCAGCTTGTGACGATAGAGGTTAACTTTGGTGCCACTCAGAATCATGCTGGCATAGAGAACATCACCGAATTTAACGGCCTTGCCGCTGTCATCGTTAAATTGCTCGTAGAAAAGTTCGAAACTATCGCCGCGCTGGATATCGCGCTGGAAATCTACGTCCCAGCTGAAGATACGGATCATCTCCATCAGGATGGCGACCGGCATATCACTGCGGCGGGCCGACAGATAAAGGCTGTCATTGATCGTGCCGGTACTGCGCATATGGACTTTGTTCAATTCACGCAAGATTTCGCGTGACGTAAAACCGTCTTCATTGCGCTGGGCAATAACATCCCGATCAACATCAGCGTTGATCTGAATATAAAGCAGTTCCGCTTTTGATTTGGGCGCGCCATTGTTAGGTGCAAAGGCAACTTGCAGTTTCTGGCCGATTTTCAGACGCCGGGGGTCAAAATTTTTGCCCAGGGACGCGATAGCCTTGTAGGCCTGTGGGCGCGGCGCACCGGCGCGAACCAGTGCCTTCATCAAGGTATCACCCTTGCGCACACGAATTGTTTTGATTTCCGGTGCAGGTGCCACAACAGCTTCGGCTTCGACATCTGGTGCTTTCGAGGGCGCCGTAACCGGCGATAGCGCGGCCAGTTGAACTTCAGGTTGCTGCACAGACGCAGTCTGAACGGGTGTTGAGTTAGCCTGGGCTGCAACAGATACAGCTGAGCGCTCGACAATTTCACCGTGGGTAACCGTTGTCAGCGGCAGATTATTGATGATGCTGGCACCGACGCTGGGGGCACCGGTTACGGAAACAACAACCAGAGCGACGCCGGCCAAAGTAATCGCGGCGAAGGCTGCGAGCCTCGGCGCATCCAGACGGTCTTTTGGTGCGCTCATTTGCGGCTGTTCAGTGTCGCCTTGCTGCAATTTCTTCTCCTGAAGCGGGCCTCTATTCCTGCAGAATATCTTGCCATGTGGCCGGAAACTGCGGGTTTCACACAAATATGAAAAACAAGATGCTCAAACCTCGAATCGAAGTCAAGCATTTTTACCTGTTGAATCAATGCATTCCAACATTTCTCTCATGCAAATATGAAGAAATTGCCAGGATGTATCTGGAGTCCGTGGTTGAATCAGCTTTAGAAATATCGCAAGTTTTGAGGGGAAATGCAGCGCAGGCAACAGGTCAATAATATTGCCTTTGTCTAACGGCTGCGGCCTTTCAGGTAAAGGCTTCGGCGCGCATTATTTGAAGGATTCCGTGGTGTAGCGCCAGATTCGAATGTCATCTGACCAGTAATCGGTGGCAAGTCCTGCCTTCGTTTTCAGGTGCGTTAAAAACGAGCTTTTTGTAGGCAATTGTTCCCAAACCTGGGGCAAAAAGGTACCGCGACGGGACCCGGATTGCAAAATAAGGCCATCAATGCCTGGTCGCATCTTTGTCAGCAAATCCGCCTCACCGGAAATGTTCAGCGGTTCGGGCTCACTTAATACAGATATGCCGATATCCAGATGTTCATATTCTTGTCCCGATAAATTGGCAAAGCGCGGGTCACGAAAAGCGGCGGCGAAGGCATTTTCTGCGACATCATTAATCAGGGTCCGATGCGCTGCAAGTGACCCGATGCAGCCGCGTAACTTTCCGTCTATTTCCAGGGTGACGAATGCTGCCCCGGATTGCTGGGCCCAGCCGGGCCAATCTGTTGCCGAGAGGTCCGGCGGCTTCCCTGTTTCTAGACCATGCTCAATTGCCTGGCGCGCCACATCAATCATTATTTGTCGCTGTGCCGAATCATAAACGGCCGCGGGTTTCACCTCGACGTCCGGCTCATCCACCCGAAACGACGCATAACCAACAACGCGATCTTTACTGCCTGCCGTATCCCCTGAATTGCGCAAATCCAGCAAGGTGATTTTCAGACCGCGAATTTGCGCAACCTTCAGCAATCCATTCACAGGCCGCCCACCACAGGCACCATGTGTGCTGACGTTATCAGCACGACAGTCTGTAATCGCCTGGGCAGTTGCCTGATCCAGCAAGCGGGCTTCATCGTAGGCGTGATAATGACTGAGGTCGGTTGAGATCACGACCAGGGTTTCCGGCCCGCCCCACAGCATCTCCAGAACCTGGGCGACATCTTCTGGCCGGGCATCGCCCACACAGATCGGCACAAGAGAAAATTCACCAAGAACGCGTTGCAGAAATGGCAGGTGAACTTCCAGGCTGTGCTCCTGCGCATGGGCCTCATCTGAAATGATGACCGAAGAGCAGCTTTTGATTTGCTCAATCGCCTGGGTATCCAGCGGCACCACACCCAGCGGCGTATCAAAGCCCGCGACGGAGGGCACGGCCATCCCACGAAAGGCAACGCGGTGGGCCGGCCCCAACAAGATAACGCGCTGGACGGTGTCCTTTGCGGCCCGCAGGCAGGCATAAACCGAAGCCGCCACGGGGCCTGAATAAACATAACCCGCATGGGGCGCGATGATGGCCTTGAGCCAGCTGACCCGATCATCTTGTGCAAGCGAAACCTGATCCAGAAAATCATCAACCGTTTGCCCAAGCGTAGCCGCGTCGCCCGGATAAAACTGACCCGCAACGGCTGGTGGTCGCACAGATGGTGCTGACATGTTTTGTGGATCGTTCATATGGCGCTCTCCTGAATTACAGGAAAAATTGATCATCAGTTCAGGGCAATACATGTATGATAGGGCGTCGCCTGGCAATCCGGCAAGTCTTTGCTAATGCGACCATTAGAAGTCGGATTGCCGGTGGTTAGCAATGGATAATAAAACATGCCAGAAACCAACATCACAGAAACAGAAATTTCCGGCACACCCGCGCGCTATTGGCACCGCTTGGATGATGGGCGTTTGCAGTGCGATGTCTGTCCACGCTTTTGCAAATTGCAGGACGGCCAGCGCGGACTGTGTTTTGTGCGCGCCAACAAGGGTGGCGAGATGCTGTTGACGACCTGGGGGCGATCCAGCGGCTTTTGTATCGATCCCATTGAAAAGAAGCCGCTCAATCATTTTCTGCCAGGCACACCGGTCCTGTCTTTTGGCACGGCGGGCTGCAATCTCACTTGCAAGTTTTGCCAGAACTGGGATATCTCGAAATCCCGTGAGCTGGATACCCTGGCCGACAAGGCCACACCTGAACAACTGGCACGCGCGGCGCAAGCCCATGGCTGTAAATCAGTTGCTTTCACCTATAACGATCCAACGATCTTTTTGGAATATGCCGTCGACACGGCCAAAGCCTGCCATGACCTGGGCCTCAAGACGGTGGCGGTGACGGCCGGTTATATCTGCCCTGAACCCAGGGCCGAATTCTTCGCCCACATAGACGCGGCGAATATCGACTTAAAGGGTTTTACGGAAGAATTTTATCACGACCTTTGCACGGGCAGTTTGTCGCCGGTGCTGGAAACATTGATCTGGTTGCGCCACCACTCAGACGTCTGGTTTGAAGTCACAACATTGTTGATCCCCGGCCAGAACGATGGCGATGACGAACTGAAAGAACTGGCGGCCTGGTTCATGAAAAACCTGGGGCCGGATGTGCCGTTGCATTTTTCGGCATTTCATCCTGACTACCGTATGCGCGATATTCCAGCCACACCACACCAGACCCTGTTACGCGCCCGCCAGATCGCCCTGGATGCCGGGCTTCATTATGTATTTGTCGGCAATGTGCATGACGAGGTAGCCAGCAGCACATGGTGCCCGTCATGTGGCCATAAACTGATCGGGCGGGACTGGTATAAATTATCTGACTGGGGCCTGACAGAGGCCGGGAACTGCACAGCCTGCGGCCATGTTTGTGCCGGTATTTTCAATGGCTTGCCTGGTGACTGGGGCCGCAAACGCCAGCCCGTGAAGATCGCCTGAAGCGCCTAAAACCCTTGCAACTCAAGGGCTTTGGCTAGTAAATTTCTCGTGACCGGCCTCTGGTATTTGCCACCTGGCGACCCCATATCTCATGCAGGCCCGTGACCTCCCCCCTCGTTGCACCGGGCCCAGATGTTCACATATTGGGCATCGTTCCAGACGGAGGCCGCATCGGTGTCGACCTCCCCTCGCAGACACCGATGCGGCCACTGTCATTTGTGGGTCATATGTCTTTTGAAAAGTATCTGTAATTTGCCAAAGAGCTCCGCTCCTGGACCCGGATCGGACCTCAGGTGTCCTCAAGCGAGGCCTGCTATTTGGGCTGCTTTGAGATTTTTTTCAGTATATTCGTGAAGTCAATTACTTTCGCTTCAACCGGTCTTCGCCAGCTGGCAATGGTCTCAATGGCCCCTTCACTTCCGGTAATGCGACGCATGGCCACGCCACTGGGGCAATAACCCTTCATGACTTCCGGCACGATTGTGATGCCGAGGCCTGATTTTACAAGCCCAAGCATGCCCATCATGTCGGGCGCTTCATATTCGATACGGGACTCGAGGTCAGTTAGAGAGAGACTTTGACCAACCCGGCTTCGATAGAAATCCCATTGGCGATCAGTTCCCATTACCAGGGGCAAGTCCGAAAAATCCGAAACTGAAACCTCTGCTTTGCTTGCAAGAGGGTGTTGGTTTGGCATCGCAACAAAAAGGCACTCGCTCGCCACACTCAAAACATCAAACTCCGTATGTTTGAATGGTCCGAGCATCAACCCCACGTCAATTTCGCCGCGCGCCAACGAAATTCTTTGATCTTGTGTCGGCTGATATGAAAGAGACACGGCTAATTCAGGAAACAGCTTCCTGTATTCCGAAAGTGCCGTCGGCAACATACTCAATCCGGCAAAGGTCATGTAGGCGATCCGGATGTGTCCGACATTGCCTTTGGCAACGCGGGAAGCCGTTGCAATCGTATCTCGCAGCGTGCCGACGAGGTCCAGACTTCCGTCATAAAAGTGACGTCCCGCGTCGGTCAATCGGACGTCGTGGGTCGATCGATAAAACAATGGAAATCCGAGTGTAACCTCCAGCTCCTTGATCCGCCGGGAAATTGCAGAAGGATCTACGGCAAGCCTCTCTGCCGCTCGTTTAAAACTCAACTCCTCCGAGACAACCATGAAGGCCGTTATTTGACTGATGTCGGGCAGCGTTTTCACGGCGACGTCCTGACCTGGGTTAATGTGAATTTCACATTAACATAGGTGAAAACGGCTATTCACGCAGGGTATTTTTTCGGCTTCGATAGTGAAAGTGATCGGCCGAGTGGTCCATGACCCGAAGGTTACCGGTTAAACAACAGAACCCAGGCAAAGGAGCGAGAAGAAAATGTCCGTTGAAAATTTGGATGAAATGTTGCAACAGGCATTCGACGAAAGCAGCAAAATCTATCAGGAGCGCGGGTTTCAACGCCGCATCGGCTTTGGAAAAAGGCCGGCCATCATTAGCGTAGATTTGGCAAACGCCTGGACCCGACCAGGTAATCCATTTTCTTGCGATATGGAGAAAATGGACAACGAGATAATTCCTGGAATGCAGCGCTTGCTGGAAGCAGCCCGCGCCAATGGTCATGCCGTTGTCCACGTGACAACGGCCTACCAAAATACGAACCGGGATGATCCACACACCGACATGGGTCAATGGCACAACAAGATCCCCGTTGAAGCGGTTAGCCTGGAAGACGAGCACTTGTGGGGGATCGACTCACGCATTGCGCCCATCGAGGGGGAATGGGTGATGATGAAAAAGCGGGCATCCTCTTTTTCAGGAACGCCACTGGCCGGATATTTGCGAACCTGTGGCGTGGATACGATTATTGTAACCGGCGTTACGGCAACTGCGTGTGTGCGGACGACGATCTGCGACGGTATTCAGGATGGCTTTCGCACCATAGCCGTACGGGAATGTATCGGTGACCGGGTCCCAGGCGCTGTCGCCTGGAACCTCTATGACATCGACGCCAAGTTTGCCGATGTGGAGTCCGTGGAAACTTGCGTGAACTATCTCAACAATGTCGACGGCTGGAACAACGCAGAAACTTCTCCACCCTGAATGTTTAGCCGTCACATGAAGCGATTTTCGACTTTGTCGGTAACGGCCCCGAAAGCAACCAAGCTCCAGAATTTTCCTTGATTACCCCTCTATCTCAGCAGGGGGGTGGCGAAAGCCATTCAAGTGCTTCGCTATGTGAAAATACGGTCTTATAGCTAACTTCGCTGTTTGCCAAAACTTCAGACATAGTGGCAAACAGTTTCACCAGACCTGATTCAGCTTCCTTCGCAACGACCACAGCGGTACGCCCGTTTTGGCGAGCCTTGTCATGTTTGGCAAATTCCTTGACGATCTCCTGGATTCCAACTGAGTCGAGTGAGCTGAGATCGGCCTTTGTCATATCAACCAAATGATTGAGGATACGAAATTCAGGCTGTTGGCGCGCCACATTGACAATGTCACTTGAGGTTACAGTTCCACGAATGACAAAGGTCACAATATTTCTACTATCATCGATGTGAGTGGATATTTCGGCCATACCATCGCTCCCAGGCTCAACGACCTATCCTGGCAACTGAAGGTATGAAAAATAGACAACGTTTACCACGGTCAATATTTGCTACACAGTATATGGGTTCGCCGGCAACCGAAAACCAGGTTTGGAGCAGGCACGGTTTAACAGGTTTGAGCCTTATGCAATCATTTGCACCCATCCTCCGGCATCCAGGCACCCGAACAGGATTACCAATGAGGTCCAGGACAATGCCTGCTTTCCAACGCTGGCTCAGTGCTCTTTGAATAGCGGCTTACTTTGTGGTTCAAAGCGGCAGCAATCAGTAGCCCTTTCTGACTGGCGCAGCCAATTCGGCACCATCCTCCAGAAAAGACCAGAGCAATCTTGCAAAGACTTCGGGAACGATGACGGTATTGCGGTTACCCGTTTCCTGAAGCTTCTCGCGGAGGGCCTGACGCACCGCCGGAACCCCTGTCAGATCAAAGATAATATCCAGATGGTCACCAAGAGCCGCAATCTCGGCAGCGTCAGTGAAAACAGATACACCCTCATCCGCAAATTGTTTGGCAGCCTCGGAGTTCGGGTCTTGTTCAGCGACGGCAATGATGGTGATAGGTTTGTCACCTTCCTTGATGTGACTGGCTAAACTCAGCGCAAACTGTTGGCCGATCCGGCCCAGTCCCACCAATGCGACATTTATATTTTCTGACATTTTCCCCTCCAGAGGTATTTTTGTTCCCGACAGTATTACCGCGACTTTGCCTGTGGGAATCAAATCACAATCGTATGAACGCCATAGTTCCCGATGCCGCCGAAAACCGATATGGACCGCCTCTGGCTTCGCTGTGTTCAGGCCACGTAAGTGTCGAGTTTTTGCAAGAATGCTGTTTTGTCAGCGGTCGGTAACCAGCTCCCCTCAAATGCATTGATGGTGAGTTGAATAACCTGTGCCCTGGTGAGTTCGGCTTCACGTTGGGTGGCGATCAGGTTTTCGTTCATGTATCCCGGGAAATAAGCGGGGTCATCGGAGTTCACCGTTACCCGTATGTCCTTTTCCAGCATGGCCTTGATTTCAGTCGTTTTCATACTGTCGGTCACATAACCGTTTGAAATTGGACAGACGGTCAACGCCAGCTTGCGGTTTTTGATTTCATCGCAAAGCGCTGCGTCCTCCAGGGCATTAACCCCGTGGTCAATGCGATCCACGCCAATATCATTCAGGGTTTGCCAGATGTGTGTCGTTGAATTCTGTTGATCCACATCGCAGTGCATAGTGAGCAAATAATTCTCCGCCCTGGCACGTTCAAATACCTGGGCGAACTTGATGGGTGGATTATTCCGTTCATCTGAATCAAGGCCGACGCCGATGATCCAGTCTTTGTAGGGCAACGACTGTTCCAGAGCTTCCATCGCGGAGTCTGGTGTCATATCGCGCAGGAAACACATAATGAGTTGCGTTTTGATTCCGAGTTTTTCTTGCGCCTCCATTTGCGCCCGGTGAATACCGCTTATGACAGTGTCATAGGAAATGCCGCGTGTGGTATGGGCCTGTGGATCAAAAAATATCTCTGCATAGACAACGTTCTGGGACCGGGCCTTTTCGAGGTAGGCGTATGTCAGGTCATAAAAGTCCTGCTCGACAAGCAAGACGCCCATGCCTTCGTAATACATTTTCAGAAACGATGGTAAATCATCGAAATTGTAGGCGGCCCGCATTTCTTCTACTGAAGCGTAAGGCAAGTCCAGGTTATTACGTTTTGCCAGCTTGAATTTAAGCTCTGGCTCCAGCGTTCCTTCCACATGAACATGGAGTTCGGCCTTCGGCATGCCTTCAATAAATTTGTCCAGATTTTCCATCGTTATCTTCTCTTTCGTAATTTCAGGCGGCGCTTTGCACGGGGTCGACGATTTCCAGGGCGACACAATCCACGACACCCAGGTCCGTCATGGCATAATCCGGGATTGCCGTGATCGACAGGACGAACATGTACATGAGCGGCCAGGGCAAATCGCAGCCCAATGATCGGGCGGCGGCGTCGAGGCGTTCTTCAAAACCGGCCATTTCCTCAGGCTCAATATCAGAGACAATACCTGCGATGGGCAATTCCAGGAACTCCAGAATTTCACCATTGTTTACCACGGCCTGCCCGCCGCCGCCTTCGATGATCCGATTGATGGCGATGGCCATGTCTTCACTGTTGGTACCCACGCATACGATATTGTTATCGTCAGGTGATGTTGATGTGGCCAGGGCACCGCTTTCCAGGTGAAAGCCTGAGACAATGCCAGTGGGGCGATTGTTGGTTTTGCCGTAACGCTCCACAACCGTGATGTATAAAAGGTCTCGCGCCACATCGGGTTCGACGACACCGTTGCTGACCTTCATGACGGCGTCATGCCGCTTGCGAATAAAAATTTCGTTCGTCACGCTAATGGCCAGGACATTAACTTCGTCAGCATCAATGTCAGTGCGGAGTTTCAGTTCATCGGGCGTCACCGGTTTAACTTTCAGGGTGCCCTGAAGATAAGCCGGGCGGGCTGGCGGTTGCAGGTCAACAATCATCTTGCCGCCTTGCGCAACCAGTTCTCCCTTGGCAATTACCTGTTGCACATTAAATGTCGCAGGGTCATCGACAATTACAATATCAGCGAGGCGACCAGGTGCTATTAAACCGACTTTATGATCAATACGATAAGCCACAGCACTGTTGATTGTGGCCATCTGAATGGCGCTGAGCGGGTCGACACCTTCGGCAATGGCCATGCGGACCATGTTGTCGAGATGGCCGCGTTTCAGCACGTCACTGGCCACCACATCATCGGTACAAAAGCTGATACGGTGCGCGGCCTTGGGCGCCAGCTTTGTCGCCAGCTGAATGTTTTCCTTCAGGAAGTGCGAGATCGAGGCTTCGCGTACGACGACGAACATGCCGTTACGCAGCTTCTCCAGTGATTCGTCCGCACTGTAACTTTCGTGGTCAAGACGAATGCCCGCACTGGCGTAACTGGCCAGCTTGTGGCCCCGGCACATAGGCGCGCAGCCAAAGACCGGCAGCTTGTTTTTGGCGGCAATTTCCAGGGCTTCCAGGACGTCGTCATCTTCTTCCTGAATGAATTCACGCACTGTCTCCCAGATACCAATACATTCGGGCCAGTCATGAGTTGCGCGATGATCCCCAGGCTTGAAATAGTGTCCAACCGTCGACGTGGGCATGGTGTAAGGCGTTTTGCAGGGCGCACCCCAAAAAATTGTCATCGGGCCGGCATTGGCTTCGTCAAGAAAATGCCGCACCCCTTCAAGGCCGGAAACGACGAGAATTTGATCCAGTCCGGAAACAATACTTGTGGTCCCGAGAGGCACCACCAGTTTGGCGAAGCTGGTCACCGACAATTTGCTGCATTCCACATGCAGGTGGCCATCGATCATGCCAGGGCTCAGGTATTGACCTTTGGCATCCAGATACTGTGTGTCAGGGCCTTTGCAATGTTCCACGTCACCGATGGCGACGATATGCGTTCCCTTGATCGCGATTTCTGCCGGGTAAATTTCTGACGAGGCCACATTGATCAGGTTGCCATTGGTGATAACAAGGTCTGATTTTATGTCCCCCGCACCCGCACGGATAAGGTCTCTGATTTTCATATTTTCCTCTGTAGTCTCGACTGTGATGAGCAACGACTGATCGCTTCCACCACCTTGCTGCGTTGAGGCAAACATTCCCTGATATCACAGGTCCTGGCAATATCTCTGTTTCTTCAGTTTCTTACTCAAATGAATATATGCAAATTGGATAGTGTTGCTTTAGTAGGCACAAGTCGCGAGTATTTTAGTAGGCACAAGTCGCGAGTATATGGAGAAATGCGACCTGTTTTTCCAATATCTGATGAACTCGGTCTTTTTGAAATGAATGCGCTTTCAACAATCGAAACCTGTCTGTTCGGCGAGGATACCTATGTTGGCGGGGGTCGGTATGGTCCCATAAGGCAACCGCAACTGGAGTTCGTCTTTGTTCAGAGCGGTGCCGTCGAGATCAACGTTGATGGCAGCAATCGTCAGATTATCGAAGGCTATGCAGCATTGGTTCTGAGCCAGAGCTCTCTTCAGTACGACTACCGTGACGGTATCGACACGCGGGTTCTGTGGTGTGAGGCCACGCTGCCGCCGTCCCATACAGCCCTGATTTCCCTGGTGGCAGCGCAGCCAATGATGTTGCCTGTTTCCAGGCGCATGTTGGAACTGCAGCGTATGGGCATGGATTTGGGATCTGGATCGGAAAACGAAGTTGTGCTTTTGGCTGCGGCACTCGGCCGTGCCTTGTTTCAGGAATTCCTCTACCAGGCTGATTTGAGGATACGTGAGCGACCAATCCATCGCTCAGTATTGCGCGCCAGGGCCTTCATTGAACAGAACATATCCGAACCTTGCACGCTGGACAGCATTGCCCGATACGCCAACGTTACCCCGCAACACCTGACCAGAATTTTCAAACACGAAACGGGGCAGCCACCAATTAAATATTTGTGGTCTCTCCGCGCCAAAAAGGGCGCTCAGATGCTACGCCGAAGTGGCCTGTCAGTGGCAGAGATCGCCTACCGGTGCGGCTACGAGAACGCCAACCATTTTTCACGCCACATCAAAGAACACTTCGGTGCCCCACCGACCGAATTAAGACGCCGGTATTGGCAGAAATAGCAGTCGTTATTTGACGAGGGAAATAGTCGTTTGGGCACCTGCCACAAATCCTCAGGGCAGGACTGTATCGCCATTACTGATGGCGCGTTGCATCATCACGGTATCGACCCAGCCGCCATGTTTGAAGCCGACGGACTTCAGGGTGCCCACCATCTCGAATCCCAGATGTGCGTGCAGCCCGATGGAGCCGTCGTTACCGCTGTTGCCGATGATGGCAATCATCTGGCGCACCCAACCCAGCGTTTCACAATCTTCGATGACCCGTGACAGCAGCCTTTTGCCCAAGCCCTGGCGGGGGGCATCAGGGGCGACGTAGACGCTGTCTTCAACCGAATGCCGATAGGCCGGGCGGGCCCGGTATGGCCCGGCATAGGCGTATCCCAACAGGTTGCCCGTTTCAGTGACGGCCACAACATAGGGCAAGTCTTTTTCGACAATGGCTTTCCAGCGTCTGGTGAAGTCGGCCAGTTCGGGTGGTTGCTCTTCGAACGACGCCAGACCATGCAGCACATGGTGACCATAAATCTTCAGCGCTTGAGGCAGGTCTGTTTCCACGGCCGGGCGAATGGTTATGGCTTGCGGCATGACCTGGTTACCTCAAGGGTGCCAGTGGTTCCGGGTCCAGTGCACACAGTCGCTCCACCACCACCTGCATGTGGCCCTGAATAGTGGAAAAATCCGGGCCCCGGGTGATGTCTTCTTCGTTCATATACAAGGCCCGGTTCATTTCAATTTGCAGGGTGTGGATGCCACCAATTGGGCGACCATAATTGCGTGTGGTAAAACCGCCGGCATAGGGCAGATTGCGGGTCACAGAATAACCCAGGCCCTGGAAAGTTTCTTCTGCCGTGTCGGTCACAACATTGTTGCAACTGGAGCCAAAGCGATCCCCCAGAATTATATCGGCCCTGTGGCGTCCCTTGTCCTCGTCCATGGGGCCACCAATGGACGGCATGGAATGACAATCAACAATCACGGCACAACCAACGGCATCCTGAGTGCAGGCGATCAGGTCCTTCAGGGCATTGTGATACGGCATATAGATTTCGCGGATGCGTCGTTCAGCTTCGGCAAAGGGCAGCTTGTGGGCATAAATTTCTGAGCCATTGCTGACCACCCGGGCAATGGTACCAAGCCCACCGGACACGCGCTGTGATGCCGTATTTACAAAATGTGGTAATTCACCGTCAAACATGGCCGGATCCAGTTCCCAGGCCTCCCGGTTCATGTCAACGAAGGCGCGCGGATAAAGGGCGCTCAGTAAAGGTGCACCGTGCGCGGGTGCAGCGGCAAACAGTTCATCGATAAAAGCATCCTCAGATCCGCGCAACGCCACTGGATCAAGGCGCGATGCCTCAACAAAGGCCGCCGGATAATTGGCACCACTGTGGGGGGAGGTAAAGATGCACGGCGACAGCGCCCGCTCAGGCTGGCGAACCTCGAAGGCATTAATATATGTGGGCTGATAACTGTCGCCCAAGGGGATTTCCGGATTTGACATGACCCTTGATAATTACGGCGAAGGCGCGGTTCGGGCAACCCTGTTTGGCAGATTTGCCGCAGTGAATGTAGTGTGAATGTGATGTGAATGTGATGTGGATGTGATGTGGATGTGATGTGGATGTGATGTGAATGTTGCGTGAATGTGCCGCTGTGATGCCTTGCCAGCCAACATTTTTCGCCTCAGACCCTCGCGGGGCTTGCCAAACACGTCCATTTCGCTATAAACCACGGCTTCAAGGGCGCGTAGCTCAGCGGGAGAGCACTGCATTGACATTGCAGGGGTCGCTGGTTCAATCCCAGCCGTGCCCACCATT
>JABIFY010000073.1 GCA_018650465.1 Alphaproteobacteria bacterium | reverse complement strand
GTTAGGAGTATTTCCCGGGGAACTTATTTCTCTGAGGGCGTGATCGAATTGAAGCGACGATCCGCGTCTCTTCTTCGACCTGCCTCTAGATGCAGACATTGCTGTCATTTGTTGGTGGGAACTGAAAGGCGCTGTAAGCGCTCGTCAGGTGTTTCCCGTTTGAGCAGCGCCTCTACGCATATTTCTTCAACGAGACTGGATATTGATCGACGTTCAGAGGCTGCCGCAATTTTTAGGTTCGTATGCACCCCAGTGCTCAAAACTAAACTTGTGCTTGAAACCTTTTTCATGTCCATTCCTTAAATATAATTAGATTTTAACCGTTTAGTATATGGACAATAATTTCGATATATATACCTGTCAACCCGGTAATAAGGTTGACACCGGGTTTTTATTTGGTGCTATCTAATTACACAAGGGCAATTTTTATCGTTTAGTATTTGGACAAACTCCAAAATATGTAGGACGTAGGGAGAGCGAGGGTGTCAAACACAGCACATACCGGAAAATTTGTAGCTTACTACAGGGTTTCGACAGCACGGCAAGGCCGTTCAGGTCTTGGGTTGGAAGCCCAACAGAAAGCAGTTCTCGATTACCTCAACGGTGGATCTTGGGAACTGATCGAAGAGTTCACCGAGGTGGAGAGTGGAAAACGTGCAGACCGCAAGGAACTCGCCGCAGCCCTCAAGGCCTGTAAGAAATCAGGTGCAACTCTGGTTGTCGCCAAGCTCGATCGTCTGGCCCGTAACCTCGGCTTTGTCGTCGCCCTCATGGAGTCTGGCGTCGAGTTCATTTGCTGCGACATGCCACAGGCCAACAAGTTTACGATCCAGATCCTCGCAGCCGTTGCCGAGAACGAGCGCGACAATATCTCTGTCCGCACCAAGGCAGGTCTGGCCGCAGCCAAGGCCCGGGGTGTTGTCCTGGGCAACCCTGACATCGCCAACATCCAGAAGCTGGGCGGTGCCGCTACCAAAGCCAAGGCCGTGCAACATGCCGAGAACATCATGCCTGTGATCAACCAGATCATGGAAGCCGGCATCGTGTCCTACAGGGGCATAGCGAAGGCTCTCGAGGCTCGGGGCCTGAAGACTGCCAAGGGTGGCGATTGGGGGCCACAGCAAGTCAAGAACATCATCGCGAGGGCAGGTAATGACAAAACCTAGTACATTACCACAGTTGGTCTGCGACAAGTTGTCGCATCACCGGAACGTGCATGGACAGTTGCCTTCCGCTGTGTTTACATCTTCCTCGCCGACAATAACAACTAACGTGAGTAAAGTTGTATGAGAAATGTGGTACAGTGGATCGAGCAAGACCGTATGCACGGGGGGCCTGTAGATAGAATGATCACCGGCACAGTTCGTCGGATCGACATTCCGATACACTCGGATCTTCAGATTCGTAGAGCGGGAGAACTACTTGAAGACCTTGGCCGGGAGTTACAGGCCATGAGCCGGTTTCATTGGGGAGAACGGCGAATACTTCTGGCCGCGGGGAACAAGATTTCGGCCACCCGGGGGGCGTTAAATGCCAAAAGTGCAAACGCAAAAGGTAAATCTATATCTAGATAAATGACCATCTGACGGGGATCCGGGTGAAAGGCCCGGAAACCTTATAAAACCTGAAGGGGAGCAAGACTTTGCGGCATAATGTGTATTGCAAGTATTTGGGGGGCCTGACACCACATCTGGTGTCGGTCAATCAACCAGTGCTAATCGGGAAGAGACAGGCCCGATGGCTCAAGATCCTTGGCGAGTGCGCCATATTCACCGGCATGATGGGGCTCATCCTGTTCGCCGGTCTGATCATCCAACCCTAACATATAGGAGCCAATCTCAATGGCCAAGTTCTCTATTACCGGAGTAGAATCCGGCGCATCCGATTCCGGCGCTCTCGTTGGCGCATCACCATACGACACACCGAACGACTTGCTGGTCCGACATAGAAGCGCAGCAAATGGTGTAGAAAACAATAACCCGAACGGGCACATGCTTGCCGGTAACTATTGGGAAGACGCATCCCGGCAGTGGTTCGAGGACATCTTTGGCTGTGAGATCTCACATCCCGAGATCGGATATCCTGATGAGCAGTGCAACATGGTTGCGTCCCTCGATGGCCTGTTTGCCACACCCGTCACTCTGACCGACTGGCAGGGCACAGAGCATCTGATCCCTGATGGGGCAGTGTGGGAGTGCAAACTGCCTGTGTACCCCTCAGAGGGGGGCCCAGCGCGTCCTGAGAGGGTCTGGCAAGTAATGGCGCAGATGATGTGCAGCGGTGCCGACATCGCCGTCATAGCAGAGTTGCCCAGGTCAAACCCTGAATGGGTCATCGCCGTCATCGAGCGTGATGAGAAGATGATCAAGCAGTTGCGTGATTCGGTCGATGAGTTCTGGGGTCACATGGACAAGGGCACCCAGTACACCCCACAGACCTCTGAAGAGGCCTCGAAGATGATCGGGCACAATGGGGGCAAAGTGATGATAGACCTCTCCCACGGGCCAGCTGATGGCATTACCGCGGAAGAAATCGAGACACTACACGCCGCAGCCGATCGATATGATGCCGCGAATGGTGCCATCAAGCTGTCCGAGGGCATCAAGGAGAGTGCCAAGCTAGAGATGCAGTTGATCCTGGGCGGTCGCGATGGTGTCGAGATCGATGGAACCCGGATCAAATGGGCCGAGGTGAACTACAAGGCCAAGCCTGAAAAGATCACGCCGGCAACCGAGGCCTCGGTTGGGCGCCGATTCAGCGTCAAGGTGCCAGCATGAAGTGCGAACGGTGCGGACATGTGCGTGTGAAGGTTCCACTGACACAGAAGCAGGGGGCCTTGTTCGACTTCATTGTCGAGTATGACGGGGGCAGCAACCGGACCCCTACATATCTCCAGATGTCTGATGAATTTGGATACTCGAAGACATCGGTCGGAGACAAGCTGCGGGAGATCGAGCGCAAGGGCTGGATCTATCGTGTCCCGGGCGCCCAAGGCATCGCGGTTCTGTGATCGTCTAGTGCAGACGGTACTTGACCGCCAGTGGCCTCGTGATCCTCCTGGACAAGGCACTAGCGACACTGGCGGTGCTTTTTGTGTATGACAAAACGGCTTTCACGATACACAAACTATTTTGTTGCTCAAAAGCGATACACTAATTGAGATTGAATGATGATTGACAATAAAACACGAAACTCTGTCGCCAGAGCCATTGCTCAGACGCAGGAATGGGCATGGGGCTTGGACTATGACACATGCCTTGAAGAAGATAAAATCCATGCGAGGGTTGTCGCTGATGCAGCAATCACAGCCTACGAGGCCGCACTGTGGTCTGACGATATGGACGCTGCGCCGAAGGAAGAGGCCGTCTTAGTTGCGGGTGGCGATGTTCTATACCCAACAACAATGAGTGCAGAAGAAGTAGGCCACGGCTGGTGCATGGATTATCAGGGAGGTCGACACGATGATGATGTTTGGTATCCAACCCACTGGCGACACCTGCCAACGATGGAGGCTGAATGATGATTGACCAGAAAGCATTGGAAGCTGCTGTTGAGGCCATGCGTGACTGCCACGCGCCCGACGCTTGTGCTGCTGTGGCAGTAGCCATCACAGCCTACGAGGCCGCAAAGCCTAGCAAGTGGCAACCAATTGAG
>JABIFY010000072.1 GCA_018650465.1 Alphaproteobacteria bacterium | reverse complement strand
TTCCTAATCTTGAGGCCACAGGTTCGAATCCTGTCGGGATCACCACTTTTCCTGCTTGTTCTCCCCGAAATATTCCGGAGCCATCCACTATGCCAAACCTGAACAGCATCCAGCTTCGAGACATGGTCGAAGCAAAATATTTCGGCAATGTCGACAACAAGTTTCTTGAATCCGTAGCAGAATGTTTTCACAGTGACGCCAATTTTACGATCCAGACGGCAAACCTGACCCACTCAGGCATTGCCGAAATCAGGCGGATGTTCACAGGTTTCTTTCAGGGCTATCGCAAAATCTGGCACGGCGACTTTCAGCCCGTCATCGATGTTGAACGCCAGACCGTTGCTGTGCAGTTTGTTGCCACCAGAGACACCTTTGACGGGGAACATCAGCGCGCCAACAACTGCAATTTTTTCCGTTTTGAAGACGGCAAAATAAAGTCAGTCACCATTTATATGAGCGACGAGAATCCGCTGGTTTAAGAAACTCTCTCAATCAGTCCGGATCTGGTTATTGTTGTTTTGCAATCAACTCACAGTTTGAATATTTGGCACCGTAGTAGGCACCCACCCCACCTGGAAATTCGAAGTTGCCGGTACCGTAATAATCCTGACCGCTCTTTCTCCCCGATCCGGACACGACAATAATGCGACCATCACCCGGAAACTGAACCTGACCTTTAAGGGTCATTCCGTCGGCGGCATTCATTTTACCAGAAACAGCCCACCAGTAATCCCTGCCGTCTGCCGTCGTCTTTTCACCTTCGCTCACAAAACGTCCGTTCTTTGCTTCAACACCCCAGTTCCACCAAACCTTGCCCTGACAATCCAGTTTGAGTTTGTAGCGATTGGAGCCGGAGCTGTAATTTGTCGTCCTGACTTTGCTTGCCGTGGTTGACGACCCGTCATAACCAAGTTCCTGATTGCAATCATCCAGCGTCAGGTTCCGGGCGAAGGCTTCGATGACATATTTGCGTGTACTGCCTGTCGATTGCAGCCAGGCCGCACCGGATGCATTTTGACCGGTCGCCCATTTGCAGACGTCCTTGTTTGACAGGTTTTTCAACATGGTTTCACTACTCAACGGTGCCTTGGTTCCGGCAGGTAGCGGGATGACCGGTCGGGGCTGAGCGACTGAGGCTTGCTGAACTTGTTTCGGTGCTGGTGCTGGCTTCGTTTTCACAATCACCGTTTGATGATTGTCCGAAGGCTGCAAGTCCGTGACACTGGCCAGCACCAGATCGCCAGTCCCCTTGACCCAGACATTTTGATGACGGCCATAGGTGCGGCGGGCGGCGCGGGTCATATTGTCATCAAGATATTCGCGCACCTCGTCCAGGGTGATTTGTTTGTCGCCGTTGCCATAATCCTTGCCATCGGCGGCCCCATAAAGCGCGTCGATCAGATGTTTTGTGAACAGGCCATGGCCGGCTTTTTCATCCCAGGAAGCGATTTGGTCGCCTTGTGATGCCGTAATCACCGTCATTTTGCCCACTGAAGTTTTTGGCATGCGCGGCGTGATGGTCAAACCTGACGCCGAGCGCACCAGATTACCTTTTTGGCTTTGTCCAGAGAAACAGGCATCCAGAAACACCGTCACGGATTTTGTTTTCAGCTTGCCCAGATTGGCCAACAACGTATCCAGCGGATAGCCATTGATCTCAGGTGCTTCCGGGTCGGCATCCACGGGCAGCAAATAACCACGCTTGTCCTTCAGCCCCGGCACCCCGTGCCCGGAATAAAACACCACCACATCAGACCGCCCGCGCGGATCAAGATAACGCCACAGCTTGCCTTCATGGGAGCGTTCATTGCCAAAGGCCGTCTCGATCTTCGCCTTGCTGGCATCCCGCAGGTCAATGATATTTTCCCCATCATAGCCCAGCACATCCTCCACATAACGTCGCATGGCATCGGCATCATTATGGGCAAAATCCACCGACGGAATACGCCCCTGATAGGCCTTGTTGCCGACAATCACCGCCACGGCATATTTGTTTTTGGCGGCGGCGTGAGCGGGCGCAGAAGTCCAGGAAACGGCTGAGACGTAAACGGCAAAAGCGACAGCAAAAACGATTAACGACTTCATTTTGATTTTCCCGACTTACCCAGTCCCTATCCGTGTTTAATTACCACTTTAATACTACCCATGATCGCGCACGAATGCGACTCCCTGTTCAGGGTTAATGCACGGATCAGGGGTGGTTTTTCTGGCTGAGGCCTTTATGTGGTTCCTGAAAACGGAAGTTTCAGCCGTTGGCATAAAATATTTACATATGCAAAGACTGTGCGTTTTCAGCGAAACTGGGTTCACTGAAAATGCTCTAATCGTTGGCTTTTTCCAGGCGTCCATCGGGGTGGCGGGCGAAGCGGGGTTCCTTGCGAGGGTGCGTGGGCGCATTGTCCGGCCAGGGCCAGCCGCCGAAGCCAGTTTTTTGATAATCGGCAATGGCCTGATGGATTTCTTGTTCTGTGTTCATGACAAAAGGGCCGTATTGGGTCACGGGCTCGTTGATGGGCAGGCCTTGCAGCAAGAGGAATTCGCTGACCTGATCGCCGTTTTTGATGGCGATATCGGCATCGGCCTGCAGGGTCAGGGCATGGCCGACATTGATGGTCTGGTCGCAAGCTTCAATCGTCTTGCCTGTGAAATAAAACAGACGACGACTGCAACCGGCATCCGTTTTGGGCAGGGTCCAGCTGGCACCCGGTTCCATTTTAATGGTCTGGATCACCACCATGTTTGCCGGATCGACGGCCCATGAATCCGGCGGCGGGGCGGGCGGCGCAGCCGCTTCATCTGATGGCAGTGGGCCGCAATAGCCGGTTACAATTGTGGCCAGGCCCTGATCATCTTTTGTAGTTAGATCGGGAATGCGGTTCCGCCAGAACATGGAAAAATAAGACGTAACCATTTTGCTGCGGGCCGGCAGGTTCAACCAAATCTGGAAAAGTTCCAGGGGATTGTCCTGATCGCGCTGCCGCAGGGGAAACATCTCCGAATGCACAATGCCGCTGCCGGCAGTCATCCATTGCAAATCACCTTCGCCAAACCGGGCCGAGGCCCCGAGACTGTCGGCATGATCAATAAAACCCTTACGAGCCACAGTCACCGTCTCAAACCCCCGGTGGGGATGCTGGGGAAAGCCCGGCACCTGGTCACCGTGATACATGCTCCAGCCGTCCTTGCCACTGAAGTCCTGGCCAATGGCCCGCCCGGCCAAATCTGTATCTGGCCCCATGTGGTCATTGCCTGACGGATAAGCGTCATCATGGTGGGCGCAGAACAAAAACGGATCCAGGGTTTGCCATGGCATACCGAGGGGCGCGAGGTCGAGCAAATGAGAAGAGGACAAAATGCAGTCTTTCCGGGTCAGAAGCGATTCTCTAATATTTGATATTTGTTAACCATAACAATATTACAACACCCAGATGAAATTAGAGCGACTTCGAATAAAATCGAATCGCTTCGGCCCATATCTACCCCGCCTTTCAAGAGTTTAAAGGTATCAGGTGTTTCAAATAGAGCTCAAAACACCTTAGCTGCCAAAGGACAGAAAAATGACTGACAAAAATGAATCAAGCTTCGAGCTGGTTCCCACTGCGGTTGACGAGCAGACCCATGCAGAACTTTGTCTTTTGTACAAGGAATCGACAGATACCGTGCGTTTCGCCAAGCACCTGCAATGGTGGACCCTGGGCTCAACCTTGCTGGCCTATGGAGGTATCCTGCTGCTCGGTGAATATGTCGGCAGTGATATGACCTATGCCAACCAGTTAACGGGGGCTGTGATCCTGATCACCATGGGGGTCATATTCACGCTGATTGTCTATCAGTTCTGGCAGCACAATGAATTGCGAAAGATTGGCGAAATCAGCCGCCACATGTCGAACTTGTTTTTGCGCATTCGGCAGATGAAATCGCGCCGCGAAGCCACCATCCAACGCTACCTGCTGCTGATATTCATGATCTCTACCGTGGTCATGGGTGCCGTCCTCACCTATCTGGGACTGCAACAGGTCGTCTACGGCCGGTAAAGCGTTTTGAAATTGACGGCCAAGCCAGCCTGGCTGGCCTGGCCGTCAACAAAATCACATCCAGCCAATAATCCGCAAGAAAATCATCACCATACCGATCCAGGCGACGAGGAAAGCGCCGGTCCGGATCCACGGGATGCCAAGGCTGTGCACGACGGCATGTGCCAGTTTGCCCCAGAAAAACAATGTCGCACCCAGGGCCGTGGTTTCATTCGCCATACCACCCACATGGGCAACCAGCACCAAGGCGGCAAAAGCAGGCAGGTTTTCCACCATATTGGCATGAGCCTTGGCCGCCAGCGTGATCCACTTGGCAACAGCCGGCGGGTCGTCAGGATAACCGGCCGCAACAGACGGCCCCCAGGCAAGAGCCCGGGCAGTAACATGCGGCATCCACATCACAATGCACAAAGCGGCCGACCAGGCCAGATAAGTCAGATCAACGGTCATAATATATCCCCCTATTCAAGTTCTGGCAGGACGATACCAGCCAGGGCGATTCCCGCTTAAACGGAATCGCTAATGGCCGGAGCAATTTCAGAGAAAATGCTCCGGTTTTTCAGCGCACACCTTGAGTTTGATGCAACGCTGCGTTTTCGTTAAGCTCGGAAACGCTCCGGGGATTGGATCAGAGCGGTTCAATCAGGGCAACAAGTTTTTTCTTCAACTGCAAGGGAGAAAAAGGTTTGGCAATATAACCATTGACGCCAGCTGCGGCGGCAGTCTTGATTGAATCAACATCGGCATTTGCCGTTACCATCATAAACGGCAGATCGGGATGGGTTTTGCGCAGCTGTTTCAACAGCTGAATGCCCGTCATGCGGGGCATACGCCAGTCACACAGAATGACGTCAATGCGTTCATCGCCAGCTTCAAGAACTTCCTGTGCTTCAACCCCATCCACGCAGGAGAGGACATTCGCGACCTGCATATCCATCAGCATCATGCGGATCAGTCTTGTGGTCTGTGCGTTATCTTCCACGACCAGTACGTGGGTATCTTCCAAATTCATTTTCCTGGACTCGCCTTTTGCTCATAGATATTGCAGCTGGAATAATTGACCAAGAGCATCCACCGAGGCATCAGCCAATGCCGTCAGCCAATAACTGGCAGCATCGCCGTTACGGTGGTTCCCTCACCTTTCTTCGACTTGACGTCCAACATACCACCAGACCGAGAGAAAACTGAATAGACAAGCACCATACCCAGTCCATTTCCCTCTGTTGTGTCTTGCGTGGAATAAAGCGGGTCGAACATCCGCCGACGGGTTTCGTCCGTCATGCCGACGCCCGTGTCAGAAATACTGAGGCTAAGCCAGGGACCCGGCGCCGCATCGTAAAAAGAACGCAGATCATACTTGCTCAGTTCCTGGCGAACCAGGCGAACCGTCAGTCTGCCACCATCCTGGCCCGACATATCGGACCTCTCAGACATGGCGATGATCGCATTTTCACACAATTCAAGGATCGCCTCGGCCATTTGCCCCGGTGACAGTGACGCTTTGCTAATCTCGTCTTCAATTTCAAAAACCAGTTCGATATCTGCCGGAATCAACGCTTCTATCAGTCCCTTGCAATCCAAAACGTGCTGACCGACCGTAATGGGTTCAGGTTCGAACAATTGTTGGCGGCCAAAAACCATGATGCGGGAGACCTGCTGTGCGGCGGAATTTGTCGCCGTAACAACTTCTTCCAGGCACATCTGAACCCGCGCCGGATCATCAATTTTACTTAAGGCCATTTGGGCAAACCCACTGGCGCCGCCCAGGTGGTTATTGAACTCGTGCGCAATATTTGCCGCCAGTTCGCCAAAGCCTTCGACTTTCATTTTGACCGCAAGATGTTCTGCCGCTTCGCGATATTGGGCGTCGTCATGCAGGGTAACTACTTGCAGGGACTGCCCTTCATACTCAAATAATGCCACAAATCGCTCAAGATGAGGTCGCCCCTCAGTCAGGGCATCAAGTGATTGCCCCGATATTTCTGCGGCTGTCAGCCCAAACATGGCTTGTGTCGACTGATTGGCGTCAATCACGATGCCATCGCTGTTGCTGATCACAATCGCTGCCGTTGCTGCCTTCGCCGCCGCCGCCCAGGTATCTGTATTAGACTTCAACATTTTCTCCTGAAGCGTGTTGATGAGATGAGCATAAGTCAGGCACCAGCAAATTCCTCATAAAACCCCAGCTTGCGATGCAGGGGGGCGTCATCCACATGGAACAGGAAGGCAGGCCTGCTCGTTGACCGGTTTCTGTGGCGCACAGCCGCATGGGTTGGCAGGCTCACCGTATCGCTCTCTTCCCATGAAATGGTTTCACCATCAATTTCCGTTTCACCTTCACCCTCAATGACGTGCATCACCGAAGACGCAGAGCGCCGAACGGGCTCAACCTCCTCACCGGGGCGTATCATCTGGGCAGAAAACCCCAGGATCGGCAGACATTCTTCACCTGTCTCAGGATTAACATAGGCCAGTTGAACAATTTCGCCAGTCGGCGTATGGGCACCCATATCCGTCAGGGCAGCGCGAACTTCCGACCAGGGATAACGGCACAGGGGATAGCGGCCCTGTTTTCGACCCAGGCTTTGAAAAGGCACCAGGCCCGCACGACGATACCGGGTCTGAGAGGCATCCGGCATATTGCTCGGCGGGAAGACCTCGCCTTCTACACAATAAGAGGCTTCCAGATAATGTACCGTAGGTAAATCAAGCGCATCCAGCCAGACCACCGGGCCGTCACCTTCGTGGCCATGATCGTGCCACATACCCGAGGGCGTCAGGATCAAATCACCCTTTTCCATGGGCAGCTTCTCTCCTTCAACAACCGTGTAGCCGCCATGACCTTCGACAACAAAGCGCACCGCCGTTGGTGTGTGGCGATGACACGGGGCTGTTTCACCCGGCAAAATCAGCTGCAGGCCAACATAAATCGAAGGCGTCGCCCGCATGCCGTCAATCCCGAAACCTGGATTGGCCAACACCAGCACCCGGCGTTCGGCTTTTTCCATGGGCGTTAATTCGCCCGCCTGCATCAGATAGGGCCGTACATCACGATAGCTCCACTTGAAGGGCCGGGTTGCGCGAATCGGCTGGTCATAGGGCAGAACCTGGCGCAAGCTGGGCCAAAGTGGTGTCACCGACATGGCTTCCAGTTCATCCAGATAGGCCTTGGGCAGTTCTTCGCGGGTTCCAAGCTGTGATGACATTATATGCTCCCTGATCAAACGCACTTATCTATACGACAATGATAGGCCAGGCTAAGCTGAATGCAAACATGCAGACAACGGGCAAAAGATCACGGAAACACAACAGGAGAATTTAGATGGATTTTGGATATTTCACTCTGAGTGACAATCGCTATCCGGATAATCCGCGTACGCCGGAAATGTTTGTGAAAGAAATTTATCAGCAAGCTTTGTACGCCGAAGAAATTGGTCTGAATTCCGCCTGGATCGGCGAACACCATTTTAATTTGCTGGGCGTAAATGCCTGCCCCAACATGATGCTGGCCCAATTGGCCGGCGCCACCAAACGTATTCGCCTGGGGCCAGGTGTGGTGCTGTTACCGGTCCACCACCCGCTGCATGTGGCAGAAGAATGGGCGACCCTGGATTTATTGTCCGGTGGCCGGGTCGATTTTTCGGCCGGTCGTGGCTATGACGCCAAGGAATATGCCCCCTTCGGTGCGCCCTATGAAAAATCCGCCGAACTGTTTGCTGAAGGTCTCGACATCCTGTGGAAGGCCTGGACCGAACCTGGAAAATGGTCCTATGAGGGTGAGTTTTATCAGTTCAAAGACATCGAAATTCGGCCCCGCCCGGCGCAGTCGCCCTTGCGGCCCTATGTTGCCTGTTTTTCTCGCCCCAGCATGGAACTGGCTGCCCGCAACGACTGGAACATTATTTTCGCGCCCTTTGCCGCGGCCATGGTTTACGGATCACTTGCCGATGCCGTCAGCACTTATCACGAAGAATGTGAGAAACATGACAACCCGCAACGCCGGGCCATGTGCAGCTATTTCATTCACATCGCCGACACGCCGGAAGAAGAAACCTATGGTCGGGAATCCTTGATCCGCTATTTCCATGATGCCTTGCTGGCCGCGTTCCCGTCAGACATCAAAAAAATGCCGCCAACCATGCATTATTTTACCGAGATCGTCGACATTCTGAAAAACATGAAACCAGAAAGCCTGACCGGGAAATCAATTCTCACAGGCTCAACACAATCTATCATCGAGCAGTTGAAAGAAGTCGAGGCTTCGGGTGTGTCGGAAGTCATTCTCTATTTCAATTACGGCCTGAAACCCGACGCTATGGTGCGCGAACAGATGGATCGTTTCATGCGGGAAATTGCTCCCTCATTTGACGGTGCCCATTCAAAACTGGATCTGTGAACACGAAGCACATGCGGTTCCGGTTTGGACGAAATCGCTTCTGCCCAGAGCAATTTCAGAGAAAATGCTTCGGTTCATTGACGCACAACTTTGCTTCGAAGCAGCGCTGCATTTCCGTGAAGTCCGGGAATTGGCGTTAACCGGTCATCATGGTACAACCATTGCGTGGACAGGCATGACCTGTTTCAGAAAAATCGCATCAGGAACTGAATGCATAATGGCCGACCAGCAACAAGCGAAACATACGATGTCGGCGGGTCGCCTCTTGTGTCAGGTTTCGGCCTGCCTGCCCCTTGTTGTATCACTGGCCATAGCACTGGTTATTTGCGCACCTGGATTAACCCCCTCCGCCTACGCCCAGGCTGAAACAGAAGACGGCGAAGAAGTCAAAGTAGAAAAAAAGAAGGTTGGCAAACATATTTTCATCAAGATGGAACCCTTGATCTCGCCGGTCCTGGATGAACGATCGATCAAAGGCAAAATCACCCTGCGCCTCAAACTTCACCTGATTGCGCCCAAGGTTGAGGAAAAGGTTCGTCATCGTATTCCCCAACTAAATGACGCCTACCTGAACTATATGTACCGCTATGGCAGTTCGGCGGCCTCTTCAGGTGTTATGCAGCTGGAGTCTGTTATGCGAAAACTGCAGCGCCTGACCGACAAAATCCTGGGTAAGGATATTGTCAAAGTGTTGATTGAAGAAGTATCGCGCACACGGTCCGGATAACTGTTGGAATTCGACCATCTGACGTTTTGGGCGACCTGAAACTTCAGGCGATATTCAACCAGGTTTGCAGGAACCCGCGCAACCAGTTTATCGTTTCATTGTCAAACTTTCGCCGGGCCTTTATCTGATCAACGCGAGCCTGGGCACCTGGCATCTCCAACATATGGGCAGCCGCGGTTAGCCAGTGCATCATCATGCCGTTGGTGACTTCGGGATGGAACTGGATGCCATAACCGTTGTCCCCGTATTTGAACGCCTGATTGTCGAACCGGTCGCCACCGGCCAAAAGATTGGCCCCGGATGGCAGATCAAAACCTTCCTTGTGCCATTGATAAACACACATTGGCTTGTCAAAAATGGCCTCGCCTGCTTCTGTGGGCTTGATCTGGTGATAACCAATTTCAACCAGTTCGTCCTTGTGAAGACGAACCTGGCCACCCAGGGTGCGCACCATCATCTGTGCGCCCAGGCAAATCCCGAGATAGGGTTTCCCCGAGGCCAGGACAGTTTCAATCCAGTCTATTTCTGTACGCACATAATCAAGGTGATCGTCGTTGGCGCTCATGGGGCCGCCAAAGATAACGGCCCCTTCATGATCATCCATGTTGGCCGGCAAGGGGTCCCCGCAGGAAGGGCGGCGAAGATCAAGCCCATACCCCAGGTCCCGCAGTTGGCGTGCCACGCGCCCCGGATTTGATGTTTCCTGGTGCATCACCAGAAGAATTTTGCCTGTCATGGCGCAAAAAATAGAACGCATGTACAACACTGGCAAGCGTTCGGCACATATTTATTCCAATGGTTCAACTGTTTACGACACTGAAGATGCTCATTATTCTAGATTGGAACTCACAACAACTTTCCCGATATAGTCACCAGACATTTCGGGACTGAGGAAAATATTCAGTGGATTACCAGTCCAGTCCTTTCAGAGACGAAGAAGTTGCGATTGTCCTGTTTGACAGGGACAATGTAATTTTGTCTGTCAGCCCCACAGCTGAGCTGCTGTTTGGCCAGGACAAGCAGCTATTGGTTGGCAAAGGTTTTCATCTCCTGCTTTCAGATGAGTCTGCCCGAGATCATAAGCGCATTATTCTGGATTACATAAACGGAATTGATTCTTCACAAATTGGTCTCATCCGGGAATTTGAATGCCGTCATGCCAATGGTGATATTTTCAGGGCAGGTGTCTCCGTCAATGAGATTGATTACGTCGGGAACCCGGTTTTTATCTGCAGCATCCAACTTCTTCTACCCGAGGGAGATGTCTGGCAGCATAATCGCCAGTTGGTCGAGGAGATGGAAGCGGTCCTGAACAATACCAGCAATGGTACCTTGATGCTTGATAACCAGCTGGTAGTTCGCCATTCGAACAAAACTTTCCAGGATATGTGGGACATTAGCGAGGCCGATTTATCTGACTGCAAAACAATAAAGGATCTGCGAAACCGTCCCGGCGGAAAAAACATATGCCCGGCAGGTGGTCTCGACGCCCTGCGTTCAGAGGTGGATCAAGCAATTGAAGTTCGGCTTGCGAATGGCCGCATACTGGAACGGCGATGTGTCTTTCTGCCCGACGACAATATTTTACTGACCTACTACGATATCACCGAGCTGACCCAACAGGCCGTAGCGGCGAAGAGTGATTCCGACCGCCGTACCTACGCCATGCAGGCCGCCGATCAGGCGTTCTGGGACTGGAATCTCTTTACGGACAAAATGGCCTTAAGCGAGCGGTTCTGGATGCAAATCCAGCGTATGTATTTGGGTCCGGAAATTGATTCAAGAACATTCTTTGATCTGGTGCATCAAGAAGACAGAGAGTTTCTCGAATATACCCTGCGTGCTTTTGCCTCAGGGGAGGTTGAAGATTCTGTCGGGGCCGTTGACACCTTTCGCATTTTGACACCGGAAGGAGATGAACGCTTTTTCGCCCTTGGCTTTTCAGTTGTCGAGTCAGATGCAACACCCTACCTCACGGGTCTGATCCGCGATATTACCGAGCCGCGCCGTTTGCGCCGCGCCATCACCGAGGCCCGCGACGAAGCCCGCGAAGCCAATCAGGCCAAGTCCAATTTTCTGGCAACCATGAGCCACGAAATTCGAACGCCCATGAACGGCATCCTGGGCATGGCCGGTTTGCTGCTGGATACGTCGCTGGATGCAACACAGCGTGACTATGCCCAGATCGTTAAGGAATCAGGCGAATCACTACTGACAATCATCAACGATATTCTTGATTTCTCAAAATTTGAGGCTGGTCGCCTGGAACTTGAAGTCATTGAATTCGACCTGCAGTCGGTCATCGAGGGTGCCCGTCGATTGTTGGGCCCCAGGGCACATGTCAAAAACCTGGAACTGGACACCGATTTTCCGGATGATTTACCCAGCGTCCTGAAAGGTGATCCCGGGCGCATCAGACAGGTTGTTCTCAACCTGATCGGCAACGCCATTAAATTTACAGAGACCGGTAGCATCACTCTGCGCGCACTGGTTCTTCATCAAACAACTGACATTGCGCGCATCAGGGTCGAAGTCACGGATACCGGCATTGGCGTACCAGACGACAAAATAGTCACTTTGTTTGAGAAATTTTCCCAGGCTGATTCTTCCGTGAGCCGGCGCTACGGCGGCACCGGACTTGGTCTGGCAATTTGCAAAAGCCTGATTACCTTGATGGGTGGCGAAATTGGTGTCACCAACAACTTTGAAGCCGGCAGCACTTTCTGGTTTGAGATTTCGCTTGATGTCGCTTCAGATGTGCCCCTTACCACAGCCAAATCGAGCGACATTGCCGGATTGCGCATTTGCGTCATCAGCAAGGAAAACCGCGACCGCATGCAATTCAGCTCATTGTTCAGTTCGTGGAACATGGCGGTAGAAGCAACAGCATCTGCCTCTGACGCAGCAAACATGATCCGCCAGGGCACTCAAACAGGCACTCCCTTCGATTTTGCCTTGCTGGAAGTGAACAGTGATGACATCGACCCCGTAGCCTTTGCAAAAGATCTTCACAATGACAAGGATGCGTCCGGTACGCATCTGATTCTGGCGACGGGGTCAGGCGTGCGGGGCGAAGCCGCAGAAATGAAAGAAGCCGGCTTCTCGGCTTATGTAACCAAACCGGTTGAACGCCCGATCCTGTACCAAATTCTGAGCGAGCTTGCGGCATCCAGAGACAGTCGCAAAACACCATGGCTGACCAAGCACCTGGCGGCTGAGCATGGCCGCAATCAACTGAAAGTTTTGGTGGCAGAAGACAACCTGGTTAATCAAAAACTGATTCTGGCATTGCTGGACCAGCTTGGTCACCAGACCAGGCTGGCTGGCAATGGCAACGAAGCGATGAACATCCTGGCTGAGGAGAACTTTGATGTTGTGTTGATGGATGTCTTGATGCCCCTCAAGAACGGTCTTGAGGCAACAAAGGAGATCCGGGCCCTGAAAAGTGACCTTCGAAATATTCCCATTGTTGCCCTGTCGGCCGGTACGGCACCGGATGAAATTGCCGAATGTGAAAAAACTGGCATGAACGACTTTCTGGCCAAACCCATTGATCCGATCCGGCTGACTGAATGCCTGAAAAATGTAACCAGCCCTGGCGGCAGCCGGGTTTCGCCAAAAACCGAAGCGCTAACCTCACTTGAAATTGATTCAACAGTAATCGATCAGCTGGCAGCGGTATTGGGGCCGCATAAATTTCTGGAACTGACCGAAGTCTTCCTTGCCGACCACAGCGGGCGATTGGAGCGGATCGACGGCATTACTGAAAGCCGGAACATCGACGCCTTGAAACGGGAAGTTCACGATCTGAAGGGGACCTGCGGCAATATGGGATTTGTCGGCATTGCCAACCTCGCCCAGGAAGTCCACGACGCCTGTAAATCAGATGACATCGGCCTTGCCATTCACAAACTAAAGGCGCTCACCGGTATGAACCTGCGGATCATTGATTGGTTGGATAACCGCAAAACCGAGATGTCAGAAAACACAAAAAACCGCTGACTCCGGAAGAAGCCAGCGGTCGTATATTGGGTAGTCATACCGGGTTATTTAAAGTGATACCAACATTACTGGCATTCCCACGGGTGTTTCAATCAAGATTGAAAGCACTTTATTGGGCGGTGATACCGCCGTCCAACACAAATTCTGATCCAGTCATAAACGAAGATTCATTTGATGACAGGTACAAAATGCCCTGGGCGATATCGTCGGCAACGCCCAGGCGACCGATAGGCACCTGGCGGATCAGCTTGTTTTTAACCACCTCGGGTTCTGGTGCATTTTTGTACATGGACTGAACCATCGGCGTATCGATGAAGGTCGGATGCACAGAATTGCAGCGAATGTTATAGCCCTTGCGCGCGCAATGCAGAGCCACAGATTTGCTCAACAACCGCACACCACCCTTTGATGCATTGTAGGCAGCCATATTATGCCCGCCGATCAGACCGGAAACGGATGAGATATTTATGATCGATCCGCCACGTTCCTTCGAGGTTTTTTTCATGGCTGCGATACCATGTTTACAGCCGAGAAAAGTACCATCCAGATTGACCGCATTCACAAACTGAAAGCCTTCAAGGGTTTCCGTTTCGACGTCGTTCATGTTGCCGACACCGGCACTGTTCAACAAAATATCAAGAAAACCAAAGGCCTCAACCGTTTTGTCGACGGCGGCGATCCATTGATCTTCCTGGGTTACATTCAGGGAGATCGCAATGGCACGACCGTCGCCACAGTTTTGATTGATCTCGTCTGCAACAGCCTGGGCACCGTCCAGGTTCATATCTGTTACGGCAATCGAAGCGCCATTTTGCGCCAGGACCATGGCCGATGCGGCACCCAGACCGGATGCACCGCCTGTAATCAAGGCAACCTTGCCGGCAACACGCCCTGTTTCTGTTTGATTGTTCATTTTATTTCCTTCTTAGCTTAGGGGGCCGTTAGGGGTGACCAGGACTTTGCCGTCACGGCCAGGGGCCATGGAGCGCGCCAGCGCATCGCCAATGTGATCAAGATCATAGGTACTGTCGACGGCAGCTGTCAGCTCGCCAGTGGCCACACGGGCCCCGATTTCCGTCATCACGGCCATGCGTTCGCCGATAGGCGCACTCCGGAACCAGCGCGCCAACCAAAAGCCGCGCAAGGAGACGTCGTGGAAGATCGTTGCTGCCGATGACAATTTGCAGGGCTCGCCCGACAGCAATCCATAATTCACCACAAGACCATCGTCCGTCAGACAATCCCCCAGAGCCAATGTGGAATCACCACCAATGGCATCAAGGCCCAGCTTGAGGGGCGCACCCCCGGTAATATCTCGGACTTCCTTTGCCATGCCCGGACCTTCAACAACCACTGCATCAGCCCCCATGGCTTTGAGTTCTTCGGCCAGGTCTGCGCGACGCACGATATTGATGCTTTTCGCACCCTGGGCTGCGGCCAGCTGAATGACATAACGGCCAACACCTGAATTAGCGGCGTTCTGGATCATCCAGTCACCGGGATCAAGGCGTACAAAGTCACGTAACATCAGATATGCCGTCGGTGGATTAATTGCCAACATGGCCATTTGCAGGGGGTCCGTGCCAGGTGGGACCGGTACCAGTTCGGCAGCCTTGGCCGTAATCTGCTGACGCCAGGTGCCCGCGCCGATTGGCAAAAATACCTGTTGGCCAACAACCACATCATCGACGCCCTCACCCAATGCAACCACAAGGCCGACACCTTCATTGCCACAGTAAGCAGGCAGGGGCGGCAGGATGCCATAGTCACCGGTTATCGTCAGCACATCGGAGGGATTGATGGGACTGGCCTGAACATCCAGCACGACTTCGCCGGGTCCGGCAACCGGTGCATCGACGTCCAGCACTTTGACAACATCAACCGGGTTGCCACGCATCGCATATTGTACGATTTTCATTCGGGGGGGTGCTCCTGAGAATTTGAAGCCGCAGTTTATGCGCCAAATGCCCAGGCAACCAGCATCTGCGGCAAATTTGTTGCGTCAAAATCGAGAGGTCCCTTGAGGCAATCGAAATTGGCCCTATATTTTGCAGGACTGAAAGCTGATCGGAAAGCAAATGGAAAATACAACAGAAGAAACCATCGCCCTGATCCGTCAGGTTTGGCAAAGCGTTCAGCAAAGTCTGACCGAATATGGTCTGGATGTGGTGGCCGCCATCGTCATCCTGATCGTCGGGGTTTGGGCCGCAGGCAAAACCGAGAAGATTATCAAAAAAACACTGTCCCGGACCAAGCGCCTGGATGGCATGTTGGTGAGTTTTTTTTCCAATGCCGGGCGTTATCTGGTTCTGATCTTTGTCGGTGTGGCCGTATTGGGCCGCTTCGGCATTGAGACAACTTCCCTGATTGCCGTCCTTGGTGCAGCTGGCCTGGCCATTGGCCTGGCCCTGCAAGGGACGTTAAGTAATGTGGCCGCCGGGGTGATGCTGTTGATCTTTCGCCCCTTCAAGGTCGGTCAATTTGTTGAAGGCGGAGGTCATGCAGGTACGGTTAAAGCCCTGAACCTGTTTTTCACCGAGCTGGCAACACCCGACAATATCATGATCATCGTACCCAACAGCGATATCTGGGGAACGTCCATCCGTAATTTTTCTGCCCATGCAGAGCGGCGCGTGGATTTCCTGATTGGCGTCAGCTATGACGCAGACCTGGATCACGCCATGAAGGCCATCCATGAGGTCATTGCAGCTGAGTCCCGCGTTAAGGGAGACCCTGAACCCATGGTCGCCGTCTCGGAGATGGGCGACAGTTCTGTGAATATAGTCGTGCGGGTCTGGACACAGAACGCAGATTATTTCCCTGTGAAATTTGATATGACCAAGGCCATCAAGGAAAAACTTGATGCGGAAAAAATTGATATACCGTACCCGACGCAAACCTTGCATGTGATCAAGGACTGATCATCTGCATGATCAAGTTTGACACCAAGACTCTCTAACAAAGAAAGGACCGGTTAGCTTGACGCCAACCAGTCCTTTATTTTTTGGCGCAAAAAGCTAGAGGTTCTTGGCCATACGACGATGCGTCGGCTTGTTATAGGCATCCCAGGTGTTGGTCGGTATTTCACGGAAACCAAGACGTTCAAACAAACGATGGTTTTCCTTGTGATTTGCCGGGGCGTTCAACGTTACCCGACGATATCCGCCCAAACGGGCACAGGCGCTGACGTGCTCGATCAAGGCCACGGCGATGCCGCGACGGCGATGATCCGGAGACACAGCCAACGTGTGCAGGAAGAGGTCGTCTCCCTGTACCGTATACAATACGCTGCCCACAAGGCCACGGCCGAGGTTGGCAACTGCCAGTGTTTCGTCTTCTATGGTCTGGCGCAGGGAGTCCTGAGTGAAGGAAACAAAAGGGATTTCCACTTCAGATTCTTCCGTCTGATCAGCGTAAGCTGTGTTGATCAGTTCCAGAACTTGTTGTGCTACTGCCGCTGACGGCATGGGTTCTTTAATCTTTATTACCATTATCTCACTGTGTGAGGCTTAGCCTCGCAAGGGGTTTCTCATTAATCGGCCAATGTACTATTGCAGCACCAATACCAAGTGCCACACCGGACCACCATACCACATCATATGATCCTGTGGTGTCAAAAAGTCGCCCCCCCAGCCAGATTCCCAGGAAGCTGCCAAGTTGATGACTTAAGAACACAATGCCAAACAAGGTTGCCATATACCTCAAGCCGAAAATTTGTGCAACAATTCCCGACGTTAGGGGTACCGTAGATAGCCAAAGCAATCCCATTGCAGCCGAAAACGTGTAAATTGTCACCTCATTTTTGGGTGCAAGCAATAATCCTAGGATCACAAGGGACCTGAGAAGATAGATCCAGGAGAGACTTCTGGCCTTGCTCCAGCGCTGTCCGGCAGCACCAGACATAAACGATCCAATGATATTAAAGCCGCCGATAAGCATCAGGCCAATCGCAGCAACTTCGCCACCCATGCCCAGATCGTTGATATAGGACGGAAAATGAACCGTAATAAAGGCCACATGAAAACCGCAAACAAAAAAGCCAATAGTCAGTAGAACAAATCCGGAGTGGTTTTTCGCCTCACGCAAGGCATCCAACAGACCCTGATCGCTCTCGACTTCCCCCACACCTGCTCTGCCACTGGGCAAGGCAAGAGCCAAAGGCACGATCAGCATGACGATGCCGGCCAGGATATACATGGCAGGCAGCCAGCCATAGGCGTTGATCCAGTAATGCGCCAACGGCGAAAACAGCATTTGCCCGGCTGAGCCCGCAGCTGTACCCAAACCAAGCGCCAGAGAACGTTTTTCCGGCCCCACAACCCTGGCCATGGCCGCCATGGCAATAGAAAATGATGTGAAAGAAACACCAATACCCGCCAGCACACCACCAAAGATGTGCAGGCTCATGGCGCCATCAGATGTGGCCATGCCCCAAATGCCGATAAAATGGGAGCGTTAGAAATTCCGTGTCATTTCTTTAAACTGAAGAAAAGGAATGACACATGCGAAATGATTTTGATTTTGATACAGCTCTTTCTGCCCTGCAAGATGGCCAGAAGCTGACAGGCAAGGACGGCATTTTGACG
>JABIFY010000071.1 GCA_018650465.1 Alphaproteobacteria bacterium | reverse complement strand
CGTGTGTGGCGCAAAAACGCGGTCTGGGGGAAGTTGCAAGGCACGCGCGGTCTGGGACAAAGCAAATGATAAGCCGCGCAACAAGCGGTGTCGTATGCACGGCGGCCTGAGTACGGGTCCACGCACTGCTGAAGGACTAAAGCGGACGTTGGCGGCAATGAGGGCTGGTAAGGCTCATATCAACGACAAATCAGATAGCTGCCATTTAAAGCCCGCGTGAGCGTCGCTAGCTTTCGTTGGCAGTCGGCCACGCGACAATGCCCAATCGAATCGTGACGACCCTTGTTGCGCTGTTAAACGTGTCTCCAGTTTTATTGCTGGCTAAGCCAGTTGAAACCGAATTTCGCGGGTGGGGGGGGAGGCCCAAAGACGGTCGATGATGGGGGGTACTATTACAGGGTCTCTCTTGATAGACGGCGATAGACGAAATCTGACGCCACGTCTGCTTTTTCCGATAAATGTCGGTTGTTGGCTTGGAAGCGGACATCGTGTTACGCAATCGAAAAGGTCGGTTGTTGACCCAAAGCCGACACTGAACATGAGGATCAATACGCGAATGTGGGTCATTTTCGGTTCGAAAATTTTCAGACTATATGAACTTGATCAGTACTTTTTGGCTTCTTGTCTGATCACCACAAACATTAATTAACGTCAATAATGTTCGGCTGTTGTGATTCTTCTAGTTGGTGATGACCTCCGGTCCCATTACCGCATTTGGCAATACCGTTGAAATCCACGGCACATAAGTAACAAGGATCAGGAACACAAACATAATGACCAGGAATGGCAATGCCGCACGGACGACACCCATAATCGACATGTTGGCAACACCAGCTGTCACGAAAAGGTTCAGCCCGACGGGTGGCGTTATCATCCCGATCTCCATATTGACCACCATGATGATGCCCAGATGAATAGGATCGATTCCAAGTTCCATGGCGATCGGGAAGACCAGGGGTGCTACGATCACAAGCAAGCCGCTTGGCTCCATGAACTGACCGCCAATCAAAAGGATAACGTTTACGATAACGAGGAACATGATCGGGCCGAAACCGTACGCCAGCATCGTCGCGGTAAGTTGTTGAGGGATCTGTTCGTCCGTAATGACATGTTTCAGGATCAACGCGTTGGCAATGATAAACATCAGCGTAATGATCAGCTTGCCCGCGTCGCGCAGCGTTCGAACTGTGTCCTTGTGCCAAAGAGCTGTAATCAAGACTTGCGGGTTTCGCAGTAGCGAGCCGCCCTCCGACAAGGGGCCCATGTCGCGATAAACAAAGGTTGCGACGAGGAACGCGTAGACGGAGGCAACCGCAGCCGCCTCCGTTGGTGTAAAGATGGCACCTGTAAGGCCGGGAACACCATAAATGCCAATCATAATGATGACGATCAGCATCAATCCCCAGGCAGCGTCCTTAAAGCTTTCCCTGATTTCTCCGAAGCCTTTAAATTCACCCGCAGGCATGTCCTTTATCCGGGCCATGACATAGATGCCGACCATCAGCATGGTTCCAGCCAGAAGGCCGGGGATTACGCCCGCGAGAAACATGCGGCCAACGGAAACTTCGACAGCCGCAGCGTAAACAACCATGACAATTGACGGCGGAATTAAAATGCCGAGGGTGCCGGCATTGGCGATCACGCCGGCCGCAAATTCCTTGGTGTAACCGGACTGGCGCATGGCTGCGATGACGATGCTGCCGATGGCAACCACAGTCGCGGGCGAGGAGCCAGACAGGGCAGCGAAGATCATGCAGGCAAGCACACCGGCAATCGCCAGACCGCCCCGAAAATGACCGACAAGGGCAATGGAAAAACGGATGATCCGCTGGGCCACGCCACCGGTCGACATAAAGCTGGAGGCCAAAATGAAAAAGGGAATTGCGAGCAAGGTAGAGTGTCCCTCGAAAGCTTCAAACAGGGTTTGTGCCACCGAAGAAAGTGAGCTGTCTGAAAATAACAGCAGGAACATGATTGACGAGAAACCGAGAGATACAGCGATCGGTGCCCCGATCAGCATCAAGCCGATCACCAACCCGAAAAGAAACAGAACTTCCATCAGTTTTGCTCCTTCAATCTGGCCGCCGCTTCAGCAACTTCATCTTCCGCTTCGTGGCTGACGATCAGTGATTCTTGCTCGCCGCGCCAGATGCGCACAGCGGCTTGGGCAAATCGGAAAGTCAGCAGCGCCATAGAAATTGGCAGGACGAGG
>JABIFY010000070.1 GCA_018650465.1 Alphaproteobacteria bacterium | reverse complement strand
AGGCATACATGTCATAGCCGACCTTGCGCCGGCGCGAGAGATAGGGCTCGGCCCAGCGCCGCGGCATTTTGGTATCGGCAGGCTTCTCCGCCTTTGCCTCTTCCACGCGGTAATCCATGATGGCCTTTGTCACGCCAGCCTGAACATCACCGGCGACCACGACCACTTTCCACGGCTGGATATTGGTGCCGGAAGGCGCACGGGAAGCAATTTCAAGGATTTTGTGCACGGTGTCAGGTGAGACCGCCTTGGGCAAAAATTCACGGACGGACCGGCGACCGGCGATCGCTTCTTCCAGATTCATAAGATTGTATCCACAGAAAATTGGGGCTGGCATAGACAGAAAAGCGAAAATTGCCCGGCTGGCCAGGAAAGTCAATCCGGCATCTATTGCGGTTTTTTTACCCAGTACCGCGTGGCGGCCAGAACCGGACCATGGTTTTCCGCCTGGACGATTATAACATAACCATCCCTGGGTGAGGCCGAGATACGATCAGGCCGGATTTCAAAGCTGCGGTCCCCGCCCGACCAGCGCCCCAGCAAATGCACATCGCGCACCACATTGCTGTAAATCAGTTTTCGCCCACTGTTTTCACCCCGCCGGATCGTAACCTCTTGCTGCCGGTCGAGGCCGAACAGCCAGGCTTCGCGCGGGCCATTTCCAGCACCGGAGACGGCGAGCTTCAGGCTGTCGCCATCTTTACGCAAATCAAGGCTGGTGAGGGACACTCCCTTGTCCTTTGCCGAGACGACAGCGCGGCGAATTTCCCCTTCATCCGAACCCACGACATGGTGGCGGCCATTGACCACGACTTGTGGCGTATAGACATGGCGCTGCCCCATGGATCTTGCGTAAGCATGCTGGCGGGCCGTTGTCACCTTGCTGGCGAAGGTGTCTTTCCAGCCGATATAATCCCAGTAGTCGACATGAAAGCTGAGCGGGATAACGTCGCTGTCTTCGCTAAACTTGTCCAGAATGCTGTCTGCTGGCGGGCAGGAGGAACAGCCCTGGCTGGTAAACAGTTCCAGCACAACGGGAGAGGCAGCATCCGCCGCCACGACCTGCGAAGGCAGCGCAATTGCCGACATCATTCCAAACGCCAGAACAAAGCCGGCTGAGACGATAGAATTCAAGTTCGTTCCTTTTGGCAGATATTCTTGTCAGGCCCGCGGGCAATTGCCGTGCATTCCCCGCTATCCCGGTTTGTACGCCAAAGACTGATGACGAACCAATCACGTTCAGGTGACAGAAGTGATTTGACACAAATGTTACTTTGGTACATACATAACATACCAGGCAACAAGTGGAATTCTGACATGAAACAATCTGTGGAACGGGTGCAAACCGGCGTACGGCTGGAAAAGCGGCTGTTGAAGGTGCTGAAATCGATAGCGGAGTACAAGGACATGTCGCTGGGTGATTTGTTGGAGGGTATTGCCCTGCACGCCTTCGAAGGCAAACTTCCTTTTGAAGGCAAGACTCTGGATGACATAGCCCAGCTGAAAAAAATCTATGGCCTGGACCTGACAGCAGCCGACAGTCACAACCTGCAGGAGGACCAGTCATGACGACCGCCAAATCCCATACAGACCTGGAAGATGAGGGTCTGGTCACGCAACTGGAAGCCGGAACCCTGGCCCCGGCCCTGTTCAATCATGAAGCCCATATTCGCATTGGTTATCTTTATTTGTGCGACGGAAATTTCACCTCGGCCCTGGACCGCATGCGGCAAAGCCTGACCAACTTCACCATCATCGTGGGCGCTGAAGGCAAATACCACGAAACGATCACGGCGGCTTACCTGGCCCTGATCAATGAACACTTGCAAAAGGATGGCGACGGCGGCGGCTGGCCGGGCTTCATTGCGCAGCACCCTGACCTGCTGGCCAGCGATCTGTTGTCTCGCTACTACGACAGCGACATCCTAAAATCTGACCTAGCGAGATCAACATTTGTGCTGCCGAAACTGGCTGCCTGAGGAATATACGCAGCATGGCTGCTTATCTCTTGACAATTATGTAAAAAACATATGTTGTGCGTAAATATGTGATGACCAGCTGCGCCCTGCACAGACAAATCCACACGAACTTATGAAAAAACATCCCTGGACCCTGCATTAAACAGGTCATGGAATTCCTGAACAAAAAAGTACCGCTTCTGTCGTCGGGATGGACGATCATCCGGGGAGTAAAATATGCCGGGAAACTGTGTGTATTTGTTCTGGTGCCAGGCTTGCACCAGATTGCCCGCAAAAGAAGTTTGTTAGGCGGCATTCTGTTTTCAATTTTCATAGCCGCAAATTTCGTTGTTTCAAATCGGCCTGTTGAAATTTACCCGACTTGGCACATACCTGAAATTACACTTGCGATGATTAAAGCTGTTGCTATGGGGTTTTCCTGGGCGCTGCTGATTTTTGATGCAAAGCAGCTTGAGGCGACTTGTTTGAAACCAGTTTATTTTGTTTTGGTATTTTTCGTTTTGAGTTCGCATTCCCTGCCGCTGCACGACCATGGAATGTCACTTGTTTTTGTAGAAAGAGAGGGTCAATCCTGCCCTGCATTTTGCAAGAACGACGTCATCCGCTACGAATATGTTAATCGCTGGAAGCAGAGAATTTCGGTGGGAGATTATGTCGTCGTGAATAGCAACAGGAATTTCGTTGATCCCTACAAGGACGAGCATCTGTATGTGTCAAAAATAATTTCTGTTGCATCAGGGGAAGCTTGTGCTGTTTCGAATGAGGCTGCGTTGCTTCAAGCCCAAAATCACAATGTCTGCCTTGAAGACTACAACCTCAAGCCAGATGAATATGCAGTCCTCGGTGGAACAAACCCCGGCTTCAAAACTGATGATGGCAGAGATATTTCCATAGTAGAATCTTATCGCATATTTGGCACTAATCCGAAAAAAATTGGCAATATCAACGTCAACAATCTGGAGAACAGTCGCATTACAAGATTCATCGGAATGTCCCTGGTAACATTATACAAATGGACTGGAATAATTATTCTTAACAGGAGAGGAGAATAGATTAGGGATCGAATACACGTTAAATGAACTGAAACTGGATCGAAATCGCAGGACCGCTGGAAGCGGTCTTTTTTTTTGAATAAGGAGAAAGAAATGACAAATCCGTCAAGAACAAATTCAGACATCAGGGCAGAGATCAAACGCCTGGAAAAACTGGTGGCCGGCATAATGTCGGAAATAGTAACGTTGACAAAAAATCGCAGAGAACTCCGCAATAAAGCCAGTGCTGCGGCAGATGCTGCCATCAAAACTCGTTTGCTGAATGAGGCTGAGGTTTTGTCTGGTCAAATCAAAGACAAATTTCGTGATAAAGAGGAATACGAACGGACTATCTCTTCATTAAAAACTGAGCTTAACGATATCTCAAATTCACCCGAAAATGGAGAATTGTCAGGCAATCAAAAATCTCAAGCCGAAACCAATCCGGACTACACTTCTTCTCTTGTAAATCCGGTCTATCCGGAATTGCAACATGCTGTCAATCCATTCGACGCGCCACTGATCAAGTCAACGGAAACTCAAGAATCCGAACTCCCCCAAATTCTCCGCCTCGATGGTCAACCTTTGCAGAAGGCAGAAAATCTATACCCTGAATTGGCCTATGATGAAAATGTCCATCAGCCATGGTCGACACAGCAAAAGCAACAGGCGGAGGGGCTGTATCCAGGATTTGCCAAACGGCTGGCGGCTATTCCACCGCGGCAGCCGGACAGTCCCGATGACCTCATGGACCCGGACTATTACCCCCTGCCGGACAACCCGACCTTCCGTGATGCCTGGTATCACGGTAGATGGAAAAAGAAAAAAGCCGGTGGTTTCTGATAACCCGGCAATTCAACCATCCACCCGCTGCGGCGGGTTTTTTTGTGCCTGTCTTTCGGGCCAACGAAAAACGGGGATGCACCATTCGATGCATCCCCGTTTTTGTTGTTTATGGAAACCCGGATCAGGCAGCCAGGTTTCGCAGCACATGGTGCGGGATGCCGCCGTTGCGATAATAGTCCACTTCATCTTCCGTATCGATGCGGCACAATGCCTGGAGCAATTGTGTCCGGGAACTTCTGAAAAACACCCCTGGTCCCTGCATATGACAGGTCATGGAAATCTCAAGCAAAAAAATACCGTTTTTGCCATCGGATTGGACGATCAATCGAGTAGCTGGTTATGCTGCCAGGCTTATCCTTTTCATCCTCGTGCCTGGTTTGCATCAGTTGGCTTGTCGTCGATTGGTGTTTGGATGGCT
>JABIFY010000069.1 GCA_018650465.1 Alphaproteobacteria bacterium | reverse complement strand
TGGCCATGTCAGTGCGGACGAGGCCGGGGGCGATGCAGTTGACGCGGATGTTGTCGGGGCCCCATTCAACGGCCAGGTTTCGGGCAAGCTGCATGTCGGCTGTGTATTGAACGCGGCGGGTGACCGCCGAGATAGGGATATCAGCCATTGTTCATCGCTCCTGTCGTACCATATAGCATGTGGACGCTCTTGATAAAAGAAATCATTGTATTGGTGCCTTGCCTGTTACATCCCTGATGCCGTTGCGCTCATCGATCCGGGCCTTGAGATCCGGGTCCGACTGGATGAGATGTTTTTTCGCGTTCGACCAGTAGACAGCATCGATCCCCCTCAGTTCATCGATGCGGAAACCCGGACTCAGCTTCTGATACTCAGGGGATGTAATCTTTTTCTTCAGATCCTCGAGCAAGTTGCCACCGTCTGGCGAATTGTTGGCCCAGATCACCAGCATGTTTTGTTGCTTGGCTGTCAGCTTGATGCCCTCGATCGACTTGGGCACTCTGCCCAGACCGAGGTTCAGATCTGATATCTCATCATCGACCATGTGATACTCATCGATGCGAATCTTGATGGGCGATGCCAGTTCCCAGACTTGGCCGTTGCCTTCCATCCGGGGAGTGCCCCAGCGGTCGAGCGATGGCTCCATGTCCTTGGAGAAAAACGGGCTGCGCGACCGCGCCTTTTGCAGGGCCTCATAGAAGCCCCGGACAAGTGGCGCGACATTGGTGTCTGTCGGCAGAGTGTTCTTCTTGGTCGGGTCAAAGTAGCGTTCGATCGACGCAGTGAAGGAGCCTGTAGGGAGTGGCAGCGCAGTGATGGCTGCACTTCCGACTTGCTTACCTAACAGTTCCTGTAGTCGCTTGAACTTGGCCTCGCCGCCTTCGTACTCGGAGCCAAAGATCTCAGCAATCGAGAACATGCCCTGAAGCATCGGCAACTGCCCGACATAATTGTAGTTCGACATCGCCGCTGCCGCAGCCAGTGAACTGATCATGTCCTCATCATCACTATGCCTGGCATACCATGCGAAGTCTGCCGCAACGGCTAACACTCCCGACAGCGGATCGAACCGGCTGTATGTGATCGACTTGCGTGTGCCGTCTTCCATCTTGACTGAAAAGCTGTACGGCTGGTGATGACGCAACCAAGCCTCCCGGGCTTTGGGATCTGATGGCCCATGCCCCGTCATCAGGACATCGTCGCCCTCGGCACCGTAAGAGTAGCCGGCAAACGCAGCCATGATAGTCGAGCCCAGAGCCATCTTCGACATTGCCATATCAGCCTCGGGACCGCCGGCCTTGATGGCCTTCCAGAAAGATGGCAGCAATGGTGCCGACAAAACATTTCTCGACATCACTTCGCGCATGATGTTGGTTGGCGTCTTGTAAAATGGGACAAAGATCTTCATTGCAGGATGGCTGAAGAACCCCTGCAACTGACCCAGAACGCCCTCCAGATCTTTCTGGAAGGTCATTACCTGCCCGTAGTCTTTCATGCTTGTCAGAAGGGCCTCATCGGGCTCCTGAATAGCCTGGACGATAGAGGCCCGGACTGTCGCATCATCGGCGCCCTGTGCCTTGAGATCGAGGGCCCGTCTGACTGCGACTGTGTATTGCTGAGATCCCCGGGCCATGCCCTTGAAGAACTCGTCTTCAGTCAACAGGAACCGACCGGCGATGCGTGTGACCTTGCCGAGCAGATCGACTGCCCGACCGACTGTGGCTTCCGGGTCCAACTCAAGATTCTCAGCCGTGATGGCCTTGCGTGTCCGGTAGTCAATCTTGGTCACCAGATCGCTGGGATCTTCAGTGACAAATGCTTTTGCCGCAGCCCTCATGCTAGCGTTGAACGACATCATGAATCCAGCCGGAATGGCGAGGGCCTCGGTCATGTAGACACGGCTTTGATTGGAGCCGGGGATACTTGTTCTGGCTGCACCGATTGCGCCGGCAATGAACCGTTCAGGGATTGAGTAGATCTGAAATCCGGCATTGCCCAAGACGTTGACCATGTGTGTGGTGATGCCAGACAACAGTCCATTCATGAAAGATTCCATGAAGACATCGACGCCCTTGTTGAACCACTTCGAGAATCCAGACGCGACCTGTGATTGCTGGTCCGGGCGCAACATCAT
>JABIFY010000068.1 GCA_018650465.1 Alphaproteobacteria bacterium | reverse complement strand
CCAGACATACCTTTTTTTCCATGTCAGAATTCCGTGTGTGATGTTTAACCGGTTGAATTCTGACCCAGGATGGCACCGATCACAATGTGTGAAATGGCCCGGTTTGGTTCTGTTTCTCCCAAAGGAGCAATATCCCATGTCCAGGAAGTAGTCGCAGGTGGCGGGACGATATCAAACAAGGCAGTGGTGCGGGAAATTTCCGCACCGGTTTCGTCCAGGACCAGTCGTTCGCTGTCACTGATCAGGCAGGTTGTCCCGGTAAATTTTTGCAGATAGCGAAAGTGGGAAGCGACAAGCTCCTGCCCGAGATCATGCCGGGTCTGTTCATCCACGGAAAATTGCCTTGCCAGCCAGTCCATTGGAATCAAGGGCAATTGGGAAGCGATATTTGCCGAGACAACAAAATCAACATCCGCGTCATCCAGAAAGGCTGAAGGTGTCCCGGTTTTCCGGGTGCCCTGGCCCAGCAGATCAAGAGAGGCCGTCAGGTCGCAAACCTGCAGGGTGATATTTGCTTTTGCGAAGGTCAGCCAACGGGCCGGCCAAAGGTGAAAAAGATCAACAAGAACCACTTCGTCAAACATGTTCGCCAGGCGCTCAACCGGCAGATCATGCAGGACAGCCGCGCCCATCAGAACTGCCTTGCGGCGCTGTGGGCAATTCGCTGCTGCGTTCAGGACAAAGTCCCGGCTCTGTTCCAGGTGAGGCTGCCACGCAGTGCGGTTACGGGCAATGCGGGCGTTTATTCCGATTGTCTGGTGCAGGTATCCCATCTTCCGCCAGATCGACGGGCAGGGGGTTGTCAGGGATTGCAGCCATTCAAGGATCAAGGCCGGAGACCGATTGCAGGATCAGGGGACGGGCGTGGCAAGATTGCTCAGCTATCGACCTGGCGAAGGATTTTTTCCAGTTCAGACAACTCTTCTTCCGGTTTTTCGGCCTCGTCTGTCTTGTCGGCTTCAACCACTGGAGCTGCCTTTTTATCTGCGTTGGCATCGGGTTTTTTTACAGCCGGTTTCGCAGGAGCTGCCGGTTGCTGTCCGGCTGCTTCCTCCAGCGCGGCATCCATGCTTTCAGCCGCGTTCATTTTTTGTGCTGCTTCTGCTTCGTCCTGGGCCTGGATTTCTTCTTCATCCGGCAAATCACGCATGTCTTCGAAGTCGTCAAAGTCCAGTGGTCCGGCTTCTGCCCAGATTTTCTTCTTCTGATAAAGGATCAAGCCGCGGCGGAATTTAAAGGCCATGAGATAGAATCCCATCATGCCGGCGGGCGCGCCAAAAACCAGCAACAGTCCAAAAAGGTCGGGGTAGATCGGAGGTTCGGCAATAAATCCACGCAGGCCCAGTTTCTGAACAGAACAGCCGATTTTTTCGGAGTCGGTATTAAAGACTCTTTTGTAACCCTGGATTGTTCTGTTTTGCTGGGTCAGCCACTCGAAACAACCGGCGCGACGGTTCTTCACATCGCTGGCCGCAAAATACCCGGCGATCACAAACCAAAGCAGGGTCGTGGCCAGCAATCCCTTGGCCAGCCAGGTCAGACGCCTGGATGATTTATTGATCTTTTTGCTAGCCGATTTCCCGCCCTTGGCAGGCTTTTTGGCAGCTTTCCCTTTGGTTTTACCAGTGGCTTTTTTGGCGGCCTTTGCCATCGCCTGATTTCCCCATGAAACAGTCAACTCAGTGTTAATAAATGTCTTTCCCATATCCCCGCAGGGGACCGAATCCTCTCAAAATGCCTCAACAGGGTTAAGCAAAAATGAATATTATTCAGCAGCCGCACTTTGTTTGTTGCCGCTGTTAAAGGCTTCGAGCAGCGCCAACCGGCGGCTTTCGGCCTTTTTGAGGTTTCCTTCCTTGACGTGGCCAAAGCCCTGGATCTGATCCGGCAAGGAGGCAATTTCCACGGCTAATTCGAGGGTTTCGGTCGTCAGACGCGAAGCTATGTCACGCAAGGTTTGCTGATATTCAACGATCAGGGCCCGTTCGGTTTTACGTTCTTCGGTATAGCCGAAAATATCAAAGGCGGTGCCGCGCAGACCTTTCAGCTTGCTCAGCACCCGGAACAGGGTCATCACCCAGGCACCATATTCTGATTTGGTTGCTTCCCCGCTGACAGGATTCTTGTGGGCAATCAGGGGCGGGGCCAGGTGGAAGCGCAGGTCATAACCATCTTCAAACTGCGCCTTCAGTTTCTCCCGGAATTCCGGTGCAGCATACAGGCGGGCAACTTCATATTCGTCCTTGTAGGCCATCAGCTTGAAAAGATTTCTGGCGACGGCCTCCGTCAGGACACCTGTCGTGCCCGACAATTTTTCTTCAGCTTTGGAGACTTCGTCGACAAAACTTTTGTAACCCTGTGCATAGGCCGCGTTTTGCCAATTGGTCAGACGATCTGCCCGATCGGCAACCAGGATTTCCAGATTTGGCTGTTCATCGGTCTTCAGTTGAACAGGTTCTTCCGGGAAAGCGATCCGTTCAACTGCGTTCTGGTCAGCCGCCGCCCAGCGACCAAGGGAAAAGGCACGCTGGTTGAATTCAGCCCGAACGCCGTTCAGTTCGATGGCCTTGTTGATGGCATCAGCCGAGATAGGCAGCAAACCCTGCTGGAAGGCATAACCCGCCATGAACAGGTTGGAAGCAATGGCATCGCCCATGATGTTGGTAGCAATTTCAGAAGCGTTGACAAAGCTGGCATTGCCACCGGTGGCCGAGGTAATGGCATCACGCAATTGCGTGGACGGGAACTGCAGGTTTTTGTCCAGAGCAAAGGCCGCGGGCATGGTCTCAAAGGTATTGACCACTGCATGCGTGCCGGCCGGCTGCATCTTGCTGAGTGATTCAGCATTGCCCGTGGTGACGATGTCACAACCGATTACGGTCCGGGCGTCGCCTATGGCGATGCTGGTGGTGTGGATTTCCTCCGGTGTTTTGGCGACCTTGACCTGACAGATTACAGGCCCGTTCTTCTGCGCCAGACCGGT
>JABIFY010000067.1 GCA_018650465.1 Alphaproteobacteria bacterium | reverse complement strand
GTGGGTGGTGGATACGGAGCGCCGGATCTATTCCGCCCGCGGTGTATTTGGACAGTTGATCTGTATTGTGCCGGAGGCAAATCTTGTCGTCGTCAAGCTGTCATCCTGGCCGACATTCCTGGATTTTGAACGCGGTATCAATACCTATCGTATGGTTGAGGCCATCGCCGGATATCTGACGGACCAGGATGCGCAATAGGTCTGGTTGATCTTTAGTTTTGATTGGCTGGGCCCGGCAAGGTTAACGTTACTTTTGTACCTTCGCCAACAACACTGGCGATGTCCAGTTTTCCGCCATGGAGTTCGATCAGGGATTTGACGATTGCCAGTCCCAGACCTGCGCCTTCGCCAGAAATATGCGGATCGACTTCATTCCTGAAAAACGGATCGGTCAAATCAGATATCTTGTCGGCAGGAATTCCGCGTCCTGTGTCGCTGATTTCTGTAATGGAAAAGCTGTTGTGGTTTCGTGATCCGAAACTAATCCGACCACCTTCAGGCGTATATTTGACCGCATTGGACAGCAGGTTCAGGTAAATCTGTTTGATGGCCCGGCGGTCTGCATACAAACGCGGCAAGTCTTCCAGCAGATCAGTTACAAGGCGGATATCTTTTTCGCCCGCCGCGACGCTCATGATCTGAATACATTCAGCCGCCAGTTCAGCAATATCCAGTTGTTCCTTCCTGAGCACAAGTTTGCCTGCCTCAATCGCTGACAGATCAAGCACGTCGTTGACCAGTGCCAGCAAATGCTCGCTGCTGTCACGGATGTCACCGGCATATTCCAGGTATTTGGGTGCGCCGACAGGACCAAACAGCTGGCTTTTGGTCATATCGGAAAAGCCGATAATGGCATTCAGGGGTGTGCGTAACTCGTGGCTCATGTTGGCCAGGAACCTGGATTTGGCCAGGTTGGCGTGTTCGGCATCACTCAGAGCCTGGCGAAGCTGGTCTTCTGTCAGCTTTCGTTCCGTAATATCGGAACCGGTGCCCCGGTAGCCTTTGAACAAACCGCCATCATCAAAAACCGGCATGCCACTGATGCTCCAGTGTCGTTCAACACCGTCCGGCCGGACAAAAGTATATTCGAAATCGCGAAAGGCCCGCCGGGCATTCAGGTCAGCCAGATGGGGAGCCCATTTGTCGGCATCTTCGGATTTGCTGATCAACTCTTCACGTGTTTGCCCGATCATGCGGGAAAGCGGCACTCCGGCCAACACACTTGCCAGATCAGTAAAATAGGTAAACCGCAGATTTCCGTCCATTTCCCAAAGCCAGTCCGAAGCGGATTCTGAAAAATCACGAAATCTGGTTTCACTCGCCCGCAGGGCTTCTTCTGTGCGTTCGTGTTGTTCTATCTCGGCCTGCTTTTCTTCCTGCAACACAAGGGTTTTGGCGATAAATGAAGCGTAGTTGCTGGCGGAATTAATCAACAGTCCGGCCAAAACAAGTGTGAGGGCCCCGAAGATGGGGGGATAGCCACCATGGCTTACAAAAAATACAGCCACTGGCAGCAAGACCAGTGTTACGTAAATTGCCGAGGTGAAGAAATAGTGGGCCAGTGAAAATGCACCGCCTGATGCGACGCCGATAACAATGATAATCAGCAGTGTCTGGGCCAACTGGTCCTGATCCGGAAAAACCACCCAGACGGAAGATCCGACAAGGCCCGCCTGGATGATCAACAAGCCGAGGAACAATTTGAACCAGGGCATGGGATCAGCTGTGGGGCGCCGCACAAAGAAATAACCGAGGATCATGCCAATCCGCAGCACTTCGATCGTAACAGCAATTCCCAGAAAGCCGGTCAGGCGGGAGGCCGGAACCACAGGGGACAGAAAAATATATTCCGTGATGTAAATCATGATCATCGCAGCCACGCCGAGTGGCAGCGAGCGAAACAGTAATTCAATCTGATCCGGTCTGATGGATAGCCGTGCCGGGAGGTTTAACGAAGTCAAAATCAATAGTTCCGTCACGTATTAGTCGGGAAGGCGCGGCTTTGGTTGCGCGCCCCGTCCCTATATTAGACAGGCCTGATGCATGTCTTGCAAGAAAGAATTAGACTGCTTTTAAACGGCATATCCGGACAGCGGTCTGTATTTGCCGACAATCATGTCGGTCCAGGCCTTGAGAAACAAAGATGTGGTTGAGCGGTTTCGCCTGGTTGCCTAATACCAGCCGTTTTGGCGTTGCCAGATGGTCAAGGTTGAAAAATCCTCGTTGCCGTTACGGTCTTCGTCCACAACATTGTAGTGATCATGAGCTGCCGCCGTCATGCAGACATGAACCGGCATAACCCGCACCCGGCTGCCGACAGCAAGATCGTCCCAGGGAATGACCGTGCCCGGTGCCGCCCTGACAATACCGTGTTCCTGGTGACTGTCGGCTACATACAGGCCTTCAACGGGTTTTGCCTTAAGGTCACATACCAGACCAAGACCAACATGATCGGCGT
>JABIFY010000066.1 GCA_018650465.1 Alphaproteobacteria bacterium | reverse complement strand
CGCCTCCACCGCCAGCTGCGGCACCCGAACCCGCTCCTGCCGCGGCACCCGAACCTGCGCCAGCCCCTCCTCCACCGCCTGCTGCTGCGGCAGAGGAAGATTCAGGACCAGCCAGCCAGGCCGATATCGACGCACTTTTTGATTAACAAGGTCGTTGATTAACGAAGTGGTTGATTAACGAAGTGGTTGATTAATCTAATAATCGATTAACGTCCTGTGTAAGTCGGCGTGCGCTTTTCGACAAAAGCCGAAACAGCCTCGGCGTGATCATCCGTGTTGTGACAAACCCCCTGCCATACGGCGCATAGATCAAGGAAATCACCGATTTCCATGCGCTGGGCCTTTTTCATCAGACGTTTGGCATAGCGCAAGGCCTGTGGTGGTTTTGCCGCCATCTGACGGGCCATTTCCTGCGCCCGGGGCATCAGGTCTTCTTCGGATGTCACATCCAGCAATAGGCCAAGTTCCTTTGCCTCTGGTGCGTCAACAAGCCGACCGGTAAAGGTCATTTCAGCGGCCCGCTGATAGCCGATCAGGCGTTGCAGAAACCAGGCCCCGCCATCGCCAGGAATGATGCCCAGATTAACAAAGGTTTCGCCAAACAAGGCTTTTGTCGACCCCAACCGGATATCGCACATGCAAGCCAGGTCACAGCCGGCACCTATGGCCGCCCCATTGACCGCGGCAATAACCGGCACATCCAGATTGTGAATAACCAAAGGCAAGGCTTGAATGCCTTCGCGATAGCGTTGTTCCACGGTTTGCACATTGCCACTGAAGGCCCCGTCGGCCTCGCGGTTCTGCATTTCCTTGATATTACCGCCAGCAGAAAAGGCTTTTCCGGCGCCGGTGATGATTAACACGGAAACCTCAGGCGTTCTGTTTACCCAGTTCGCCGTATTGACGATGTCGTCGACCATACTTGTGCCCGTCAGGGCGTTGCGCACATCATCACGATTCAGGGTCAGCGTTGCCACACCCTTGTCAAATTCCAGCGTCGCGTCTTCTGTTTTAATAGGCGTAACCATGGGGATCAGTCTCTTTTCTAAAAAGTGCCGTGTTGGTCTAAAAAGTGCCGTGTTGGTCTAAAAAGTGCCGTGTTGGTCTATAAAGTGGCGTGTTGGTCTATAAGGTGCCGTTGATGGCGTAGCTCAAAAGGCGCACCACCTGTTCAGGGGTTTGGGCAACGGCCAGGGCCGCTGCATCGACTTCTTTCAGGGGATGGGTCAGGCCAGGATCATGCAAGGTAATGATCGGCGTATTCAGGGCCGCCGCATATCCGGCATCAAAGGCGGCGTTCCATTGGCGATATTTTTCACCAAAGCGCACCACGACAATATCAGACCGCTCGATCAAGGTACGGGTGCGAATAGCGTTCACCTTGGCCCCCTTGTGGTCCTTCCAGAAATCATCATTTTCAGGGCCCAGAATATCGACACCGGCATCATCACTGGTTCCATGATGGGTGACGGGGGACACCAGGGTCACCGGCAAACCGGCTTTTGCGACGCCTTCCTGGATGCGTTCGCGCCAGTCTGAATGAATTTCACCGGACAGGTAAACCGTCCATTCGTCCTGCAGGTCTGCTAATTCTGACATTTTGATTTCCCGAAAAAATTTTCTGATGTGATTGATATTGCTGGCACCGGAGCAATTTCAGAAAAAACAGGTTCACTGTTTTTGGCAAAAACTGCGCAATACCAATAAGCTGAGCGTTTTCAATAATTCAAGGATCATTGATAACGCTCAGGTATATCGTCATTTACGAAAATACACCACGCAAGTCGTTACACAACTCTGACCCGCCCGAACCACGGGCAGGAAATACATTCGAATGACGCCGTGATAGTCAGCATCCGTACCGTCCCCCAAGCCATAAGTAATTTCTTCTTTGCCTTCAGGGACATAAAGCGTGCCGAATAGTCTGTCCCAGATCGCAAAGGCCCAACCAATGTTGGTGTGAAAATGTTTTTCATCAGCGCTGTGATGAATTTGGTGCTGGGCGGGGCTGATAAAATATCGTGACCAGACGGGTCCAAAGGAAACCCAGACATGAGTATGGCGCAAGTTGCTGATCAGGTGATAAGCCGCAATGCCGCCATGCATACCCAGAACTTGCCAGGGTGTAATCGCGCCACCTGTTGCAATGATGGCACTCCCCCCCACAAGGCCCGTAAAAAAGCCTGGCACCGCCGACATCAACAGCAGATCCACCGGGTGCAATCGAAAGCTGGTCAAGGGTGTCAGGACTTCTGCTGAATGGTGAACTTTGTGGAATTCCCATAACACGGCATTTTTGTGCTGAACCCAGTGACCGATATAGCGACCAAAATCATAGGCGACAAAAACAGCCAGCGAAAAAGCCGTGACAATGATCCAATGAGCTTCGCCGCTGCCGGAGGGGGCATTGAACATATCCACCGTGGCACTGGAAACAATCGCAGACACGGCCAACAACGGCGCAAAAATAACGGGAAAAAACGCACCGTTTATCAGATAATACAAATAGTCCGCCCGGGCGGACGGATGCCACCACACAGCACGGGAAAAGTAAACTTTCAGAAAGTGCAGGGCACCCGGCGCAAACCGGGTGGCCAACAAGGCGATGGTCAGGGCGGACAATAAAAATGGCCAATGCAGCAGTGTGCCTTGATCCAGCGGCGCCCGAAGGGGCACCAGCAAAAGCGCCATCAGTTGCTTCAGGATCACAGGTAAGTTGTCAGCAAAATCCTGGAACACGGCGACCGGCCCTGGTTAACGCCGGATCAGTACCGGCCCAAAAAAACAGATATACAACAATCAGATATTTCAGTGACCAAAAACCTCTTTTGGCACGATGGTCATGCTGCCCTCTTCCTCGTCGGGCTTAAGCCAGTAGAGCCTGAGGGTGGATGTATTCTTGCGTTCAAAATACCAGACATTAACTGGATACCATCCCACTGTTTTGATCTCGACTTCCACGGGTTGGGAATACCGATCCGCATGCACATCCGGATCGTAAACAACTCTCGTGCCACCGATATCGACGGACAGGCCATCATTGGACTGGGCGGCGAAAGCATAAGTCCCGGCCTCATCAATACGGATAAAGCCAGTGATATGGGCCCCGACACCATCTTCCATGGAGCTTGTCAAAACCGTATCGATGCCAGAGCGATAATCCAGTGAATGCAGAGGCTCGCCTGGAAAGGCATCCTTGTATTTCGCCCAGTCCTGAATTTCCTCAACGGTTTTGAACAACCGAACATAGTAGCCGACCTTGAGGCCAGGCTTCAAAGAGGCCGGCTGAGGGCTTGCCACTACCGGGTTACCTTCGGCTGCGGCCCGATTATTTGGCAAACCAGCCACAAATCCAGCAAGCAAAGCAACAACAAAAGCCAGTGTTTTCACGGGCTTGCCAAATATTGAAGTGGGAACCAATGGCATAGAGACTGCTCCTTGTGACAGACAACTGATGAAAATCCAGGCTATGATACCTGTGACAGTCACAACGTCAATCAGGGAGAAAACCAGTGTTGAGCCGCTTCGCAATTATCTTGTTCGGCTTTTTGGCTATTGCCTCAGGCCAGGCCGCATACGCCGAGACAGAATTATCTGACCCCAAACCGGGTATGGACAATCCGCGAAAGATTGTTCTGGCCCTGAACACCAAAGACGAAGCAGCAGTGAATAACCTGCTGTTCAACGTCGTCAACATCCAAAAGTTCTATGGCCAGGAAAATGTCGAAATTGCCGTCGTGGGCTATGGGGCCGGGGTGCGCAATTTCCTGAAAACGGACTCAAAAGTTGCCGACCGTATCCAGAGCCTGAACCTGTATGATGTGCAGTTCATCGCCTGCGGCAACACCCTGGAAGCCATTGGCCGCAAAGGTGACGAATTGATTGATGGTGTCGATCTGGTTCAGGCAGGCTTGCCGGAAATCGTTGAACGACAACTCAGAGGCTGGATATACCTCAAACCCTGAAATCTGGTTTATTCAATATTATCAAGGACCAATCATGTCAAAATCGATTACAATTCTGGGCCGTGACAGCTCGGCGAATGTGCAAAAAGTTATGTGGTGCGCGGCTGAACTTGGCCTTGACGTCACCCGCGAAGACATCGGCGGTGCCTTTGGCGGCAACAAGACCGACGACTATCTGGCCATGAACCCCAACGGCAAAATTCCTGTCATGATCGATGGCGACCATATCATGTGGGAATCGAATGCAATCGTTCGATATCTTGTCGAACAAGACGAAAGCGGTGACTCTGAAGGTAATTCCTGGCAACCCACAACAGCGCAAGCCCGTGGCATTGCCGGGCAATGGATGGACTGGGCCCTGGGGGAGTTGCAGGCCCCCATGACGGTCATCTTCTGGACCTTGATCCGAACAGCCCCCGAAGATCGTGACCCGGATGCCCTGGCAGCCGCAATCACTGAGGGCGGGCGACTGCTTGTCATGCTGGACAATCACCTGGCAAATCGGAAATTTGTTGCGGGCGAGACCCCCAGCTGCGGTGATATTCCAATTGGCTGTTTCGTAAACCGTTGGTTTCAAATGGATATTGACCGCCCGGATCTAAAAAACCTGGCCCGTTGGTATGATAGCCTTTGTCAGCGCCCAGCCTACAAAGAACATGTCATGGTGCCTCTCACCTAACACCATTTCCCCTGTTGACCTGACGCCTGGTTCGCGAAATCATGTTTACTGGCTTAAGCAGAACCGGAACTGATTATGGATATCTCGGGCTGGGTTGATCATCATGCGGCATTTACGCCGGACAAGGTCGCCGTTCGTTTTGAAGACACGGATCACACGTCTACGGATTACACCTGGGCAGATTTCGCCAGGCGTGTGGCCCGGCTGTCGGCTGTGCTGCGCAATGAATTGTCGGTCAAGGCCGGCGACCGCATCGGCTACCTTGGATTAAATTCACCGGAACTGGTTGCCCTGTTTTTTGCCTGCGCCCGCATTGGGGCCATTACGGTCCCCTTGAACTGGCGATTAACCCTGCACGAACACCAGATCATGATCGCCGATTTTGAACCCAAAGTGTTGTTTGTTGAGCCGGACTATTACGACCATGCCATTCGTCTGGGCAAAAGCATTGGCAATGCCGAACTGGTTGGCATGAGTGACGTGCCCGCCGGCTGGTTCGCCTATCACAAACTGAAAACACATGTTGGCGATGGCCTGAAGGGACACCAGGGTGCCGGGCTCGATAGTCCGCTGCTGATTTGTTACACCTCAGGGGCTACGGGCGCGCCCAAAGGGGCTGTGCTGACGCAAAATGCCTTTTTCTACAATGCCATCAACAGCACCCACATGCATGAAATGTCGAGCCAGGACAGGATATTGACAAACCTGCCCATGTTTCACGTGGGCGGCCTGAACATCCTGACATTCCCGGCCCTGCACATAGGCGCAACTATCATCATGCACGCGGCTTTTGATGTCGAGGCAACCTTGTTGGCAATTGAAAAAGAGGCCATTACCCTGGCCGTCCTGGTGCCCGCCCAGATCGCCGCCATGATGGCCCACCCCAGATGGCTGACGACCGATTTCTCCAGCTTGCGTGTCGTTGACACCGGTTCGACCTTCGTGCCAGACAAATTGATCCTGGGGTTTCAGGAACGCGGCGTCGCTGTTGGCAACGTCTATGGCTGCACTGAAACCGCCCCCATTGCGACGGCCCTGACCCGGCACGACACCCACAAGACAGGGTCCGTCGGCAAGGCCGCCTTGCACTGCGAAATTCGCCTGGTCGATGAGGCTGGCAACGATGTGCCCGCGGGTACATCCGGTGAAATTCTGGTGCGCGGCCCCAACGTCATGACCGAATATTGGAACAAACCCGAACTGACCGCCGAGGTGCTGAAAGATGGCTGGTTCCATAGCGCCGACATGGCACACACTGATGATGAAGGCTTTCTCTATATTGATGATCGCAAGAAAGACATGATCATTTCTGGCGGCGAGAATATTTATCCGGCGGAACTGGAGAATGTGCTGGCCGAATATGACGCACTGACTGAGGCGGCCGTGGTCGGCCGACCCCACGATAAATGGGGCGAGGTGCCAATGGTTTTTGCCGTGGTTAAAGCAGGCATGACGGTGACACAAGCTGACATTCTGGCGCTGTTTGTGGATGTTTTGGCCCCCTACAAACACCCCAAGGCCGTTGAATTTATCGACGCCCTGCCCCGCAACGCCATGGGCAAGATATTAAAACATGAGCTGCGGGACATGATCGATAACACGATCGACGACCAGGCATCGACATGACGGATGCACACGACCCGGCGGAGGCGAAAGGCGAATTGCGCGACTATGCGCTGAAACGCGGGGCTGCCAGATTTGGCATTGCCGACGCGGCGGTCGTGGAAAAATTTACTCCGGCGGGTCATGGCCCCTCGGCCCTGTTGCCGGGCGTCAAATCTGTGATTTCCATCGCCGTCAGCGGACCAACCCAGGGCACCTGGCGGGCACCGGCAAAAGTAATGACGTCGGTGGGCGCCAATGTGGGGCGCATCTATCGAGTGGCGGTTGGTTTATCCTTTCATATTGAATCCCGTTATGGCTTTCGCTCGATCTATTGCCCCCCCCATGTCGACCCTGAGTTTGGGGCGCGACTACCTCTGCAAAGCCTGAAGCTGCATGCTGAACTGGCAGGCACGGGCGCCAGATCGTTGGCCGGTGATATTTTGTTGGACCCGGAATATGGCCTGGTCTATTACGGCTCGGTCTTTACAGAGATGCCATTGCCGCCGGACGAGCCCATGGCGGAAAATCCCTGCCCGGCACCCAGCTGTCTTTCCGTCTATAAAGAAACCGGGCAAACCCCCTGTCAAAAATTTTGCCCCGTTCAGTGCCTCAGCGCAAAACTGGATGACGACGGCAAGGTCGAAGAAAGTCGCTTTGATATGTATCGCTGCGCCGAGATGTGCCAGCAATATGAAAACATGCCGACCATTATGGAAAAGGCGATTACCGCGCAAGACCCGCTGGACCGGGAAGAGGTTTTATACGGGGCCGAGAGCCAGTCATTTTTTTACAAAGCCACAGCCGGGGTCGACACCAACGCCCAGTGTTTTGAATGTATGCGGGTCTGTCCCATCGCCACACAAGGTACAATGGTTGATCCGATCAAGCGTGCCAAAACCCTGCGCGAACTCGCTGCCGGAGAGCACCTGAAAGGAGACGCCTGATGCCCTACGGCGTATCCGAACAAATGATCGAGACCTGGGGCGAGATGATTTTCGACCTCAGCCTGAATATCCAGATTCGCCGCGGTGATCCAATCCGCCACCTGGACTTTGATGCCTGGCTGGGCATGCGCGAAGACATGGGATTAACCGATCCCGAGATCGCCAGCAAACTGGGCCTGGCAACAGAACAAGTCACCTTCATCCGCAACATTACCGAACGTCGGCGCTTTCGTTTAAACCAGTACCGCAAGCTTTATCGTCTGGGTGGGGGCTTGCGCTATCGGGAAGGCCGATATCAAGACCCGGAAGAAAAATTTGAGATGGGCGATGCAGCCGTCTTGTTGCGCCAGGCCATCAATGTGCCCGCACAAGACGCCGCCCGATACATTCGTGACGGTCTGTGGACGCAAGCCCGGATACCGGATTACCTGGATGAACACGCCGCAGCGCGCGCCGATGCCGTGGCCCTGACAGACCAGAATAAGTCCCTGACCTGGGCTGAACTACACAATCGTTGCCACCGCCTTGCCGCCAGCCTGCAATCAAAAGGCCTGAGGCGGGGTGATATTGTTGTCGCGAATTTGCCTGCCGGGATAAATCAGGTGGTTGCTTATCTGGCCATATTGATTTGCGGTGCGGTCTTTTTACCCCTGCCGCCACAAACGAATGGTGCAATGCTGGCGGCCTGGCTAAAACGCGCAGGTGCCAAAGCCGCGATCCTGGGATCAGCACAAGACCAACCGACACTGGCAGGTGAATTGGCAAGTTTGGCAAAACAATCCGGATCGCTGGACCTGGTCATTCAAGATAATGAAACACGAAGTGACGATGTTCATTCCCTGATCGAGATGATGGATGGCCACGACGACAATCCGCACACAGGAGGCGCTGCTGGCCTGGCCGCCACGGACCCCGCCTTGTTGCTAATTGCCGATGACAATGCTGACAACTTGACGACCCTGGCCATCCATTCTCACCAAAGCCTGGTTTCGGGTGCGGCATCGGTCGAAGCTGAAATTGCGGGCGAAACTGAAATTGCAGGCGATCCGGCACGTCCCCTTGCCAGTCAATTATCGCTGACGACCGGCGCTGGCAGCCTCGTCCTTCATCTGGCCTTGCGGACCGGACGCACTTTGCAATTCAGCCAACCTTCAAGGCCGGATATGGCCCTTGTTGCCACTTGCGCAAATCATGTAATCACCATCGCCCGGTCAGGGGCAGGCGACATTCAAATCATGAGCACCAATCAAATCAGTGCCGCCATGATCAACACTGGTATAATCGGTGATGGCGCCACCTGGAAACCTTCAATCGGATCACAAGCCCGCATTGTCAATGAATACGGCACTTCCCTGTTAGATGGGCAACCGGGGCACCTTCAGCTGCTGGGGCCTGGCCAATGTGTTGGCTATACCGACGGCCCGACCAACAGGACAATAGACGGCTGGTTGCGAACAAATCATCACGCAACAATGTCTGGCACCGATATCCAAAAAATGAACGACAGCCCAAAAACTAAGGTGTAAGGCATGTCGTCCGGCCAAGAAATGGCTGGCCAAACCCAACACTGGCTATAGCCAAAATATTTAACTATGCTGCACATGTATTAGCTTTAATGTGAGGGACGCTATGCAGGACCAGACAGATGGTCCAGGTCGGTCAGTTCTTGAGCAACTTTTCGAAGTTACTCAGGAGGGGTTTTGGCATATCGACAGCAACGCCGTCACGCTGGATGTTAATCCAGCCATGTGTCATCTGTTGGGCTACCCCCGAGAGGAAATCATTGGTCGCTCAATTTTCGATTTTGTCGATCCGGCCAATGCAAAAATATTTGATCAGGAAATACTTGCCCGCACCCAGGGGCTGGGTGGAAGCTACGAAGTGCCTATGCGCCATCGCAACGGGCACAATGTTCTGTGCTTTAATACGGCGACGCCCTTAACCGATCAAAACGGCAATCCGGCAGGATCGATTGGGCTGTTCAAGGACATTTCAGAACGCAAGCATACTGAATGGGTTCTGCAACAGAGCGAAGCGCGGTTTCGCGATTTTGCCCAAACAGCCTCTGACTGGTTTTGGGAAACAGACGCCGATTTGCGATATACCAGTTTTGAAGGCGACCCCGGCAAAATTAACGAGCATATTTACCAGGGCGCAATCGGGCACACACGGTCGCAAATATTATCCAGGGTTTTAACACAAGCCGAAAAATCAAACATCGACAAATGGGAGGCCCACCTTGCTGATCTTGCGGCGCGACGCCCCTTTCGCAACTTGATCTATGAACGCCACCTGATAACTGGAGGAACCGCATATACCAAGAGCAGCGGCCAACCGACCTTTGACAGCGCCGGTGAATTCATGGGGTATCGCGGTTCGGCGACAGATGCCACAGAAGAAGTTTTATCGAATATCGAACTGGCTCGAAACCGCGACACCCTGGATCGAACCCTGGATTGCCTGTTCACTTTTGATCCTGTCAGTTTGCGCTTTACTTTTGTCAACCAGGGTGCTGTTGATCAGGTTGGCTACGCCAAACAAGAACTGTTATCCATGACACCGGTCGATATCAAACCCGAATTTAATGAACAAACATTTCGCGACCTGATCAATCCCTTGGTGAAGGGTGAAAAAACGTCCCTGAGACTGGAGACTGTTCACGAAACAAAAACCGGAGACCATGTCCCGGTCGAAATTGTCTTGCAATATCTTGATCATGAACTGGAAGGTCCGGCGCGCTGTGTTGCCGTTGTCCGTGATATCACTGAGCGAAGACAAGCCGAAGAAGATGCGGCGGTACAAAAGGCACATCTGGAAGAAAACGAAGAACGCCTGAGACTGTCCCTGAAATCTGCTGGCATTGGAACATTTCTCTGGAATATCAAGGATGGCCTGGATTTCTGGGACGAGCGCAACCAGGAAATCTGGGGCTTTGATCCGGCAACCTATACCGGAAATATTGAAGACGATTTCAGACAACACCTGCACCCACAAGACAGGCAGCGGGTCTTCGACACACTTAACCGCGTCTTCGACAACAATGAAGAATATGACATCGAATTCCGAATTATCCGACCCAATGGAGATATCACACATTTGCATGCTGCTGCGACCTTGCTTCGAGATGCCCAGGGCGGACCGGAGAAATTGATTGGCGTCAGTCGTGATATCACAGCGAGCATAAAAACCAACGAAGCCATCCTGGAGCGCGAAGCACAAACTCGTTTGATCGTGGATAATATTCCGGTACTGATAAATTACCTGGATACAGAACAACGCATTCTGTTTTGCAATGCAGTGACAGAAGACTGGTTTGGACGGCCCGCCTCGGAGATCATTGGCAAAACCACCTGGTCACTATTTGATGATAAACTTCGGGGAAAGGTCGGGCACCGCGTGGCAAGAGTGTTGACTGGTGAAACCGTTCATTTCCAGGAAGAAATGACTTACCCGGATGGCATCCAACGATTTGTCGACGTCACCTATGTGCCCCACAAAGGGATCAGCGGGTCGGACGAGGTGTCAGCCTATTTTGTCCTGGCGACCGATATTTCCGCGACTAAACGGCATGAGTCTGATCTGGTGTTGGCCAAGGAAGAAGCTGAGCACGCCAATCAGGCAAAATCTGATTTTCTGGCCAATATGAGCCACGAGTTACGCACGCCGCTGAACGCTATCAATGGCTATGCCCAAATGGTGGAAATGGAGCTCTATGGGCCCCTTGGGGATAACCGCTATATCGAATACGTCAACCACATTCGGGAAAGCGGCGACCATCTGTTGGATATCATCGACGATATCCTCGACCTGACACGCATCGAAGCGGGCAAAATGAAAATCGAAGACGAGGTCGTCCACCTTGAAGATATCATCCAGTCCTGTCTTCGTTTTCTGGATTTCCGGCTGGCGGAAAAAACTCTCACCATCAAAAAACCTGCTGAAGATATCTGGCCTGATTTGTGGGCCGATCCCCGCATGGTGCGACAGATGATGCTCAACATTCTTTCCAACGCCATGAAGTTTTCCAAGCCAAGCTCTCTGATTGAAATCAGTAGCCATCATGACAATCAAACTGGTCTGGAAATTCGGGTTGAAGATAATGGCATCGGCATGGACAAAAATGAAATTGCAATTGCCATGGAACGTTTTGGCCAGGTTGAAAGCATATTAAGCCGCAGTAATGATGGCACTGGCTTGGGGTTACCGCTTGTCCGCTCCCTGATGGAATTGCATGGCGGAGAGTTCAGACTAGAATCAACAAAAGGTACCGGCACCAAAGTCAGCCTGGTCTTCCCGCCGGAACGAGTTGTTTCGGATTAAGCCGAAGACGATTTAACGTAGTTTTTAACAACGGAAACAATATCATCAACGACTGCCGTGACCAGGCTTTGATCATCGCCCTCTGCCATCACCCGGATCAGGGGTTCTGTGCCAGATTCGCGGATCAACACCCGGCCTGTATCCCCGAGGCGGGCACCGCCATCGTCGATGGCCTGGCGGACGGTTGTGTCTTGCAACGGCTGACCTTTGGTATAGCGCACATTTTTCAATAGCTGCGGCAAAGGCTCGAACAGACGGGCCGCCTCACTGGCCGGGCGACCGTCGCGGGCGATGACGGCAATGGCCTGCAAGGCCGCGATCAAGCCATCCCCCGTGGTATTAAAATCACCCATAATAATATGGCCAGACTGTTCACCGCCCAGGTTATAGCCATTGCGACGCATTTCCTCGACCACATAACGGTCACCCACATTGGTGCGCACAAGGTTCAGGCCGCGCCCGTCCAGATATCGTTCCAGACCAAGGTTGGACATGGACGTGGCGACCAGGCCGTTGCCCGTCAGCCGGCCCCGGTCCTGCCACGACGTCGCGATCATGGCCATCAGTTGATCACCATCGACCAGGCGACCTTTTTCATCGGCCATCACCAGCCGATCAGCATCACCGTCCAGGGCGATACCCAGGTCAAGGTTTTGTTCACGGACGACATCTTGAATCTGGACGAGATTTTCAGCCACAGTCGGATCCGG
>JABIFY010000065.1 GCA_018650465.1 Alphaproteobacteria bacterium | reverse complement strand
TTACCGACAATCCGCTATATTGGGTGACAACCACTGAAGCTGCATCGTTAAATACGGCATTCAGTTCAGTGACCAGCTCTCTCTTTTGCTCTAGATCCATTTCTGGTCTCCGACTAATCAGAATGGTATGGACAATTCCACACCCTTCCGGGTTGCTATCAAGCAGGCATCCTCATGATACCTGCCCCACCCGTCCCGAAGGCTCAAACCAGTCTGGGCAGATATACATCCACCAAAATCCGGTTAATTCCATCTATGCAGGCGATCTTCTCATTATGCCAAACCCTGTTGCCAGAATTTGACACCTGCAGTCTCGGACAGGTTGGAAATCCGGTCTCCCGAACTTCCCTTCAGCCATCAAAAATTGGCGACTGAAGTCTTCACGGATGGCTCAACAGAGCCACCCGAATTCCTTATTCGCCAAGGCTGGCGACATCAACGTTGATACCAGGGCCCATCGTTGAACTGACGGCAACACCTATCAGATAGGTGCCTTTTGCGCCCGATGGCTTTGCCTTTGATACAGCACCAACGAAGGTGTTGAAATTTTCCAGAAGGGCTTCTTCCGAAAAGCTGGCCTTGCCGATACCAGCGTGAATGATACCGGCTTTTTCAACGCGGTATTCAACCTGGCCACCTTTGGCAGCCTTAATGGCTTCACCAACGTCCATGGTTACTGTGCCGAGCTTGGGGTTCGGCATCAGACCACGGGGGCCGAGAACCTTGCCAAGGCGACCAACAACGGCCATCATATCGGGTGTGGCAATACATCGGTCAAAGTCAGAGCGACCGCCCTGAATTTCAGCAGCGAGGTCTTCGCCACCAACAATGTCTGCACCAGCGGCCGTTGCTTCTTCAGCTTTGGCATCCTTGGCAAAAACCACAACGCGAACCGTTTTACCGGTGCCGTTTGGCAGTTGCACAACGCCACGGACCATCTGGTCTGCGTGGCGTGGATCAACACCGAGGTTCATGGCAACTTCGATGGTTTCATCGAATTTGGCTTTGGCATTCGCCTTGACCAGCTTTACAGCCTCAGCAGCCACATATTGAGAGTTGCTACCAACTGACTCAGCAGCAGCCTTATAACGTTTTCCAACTCGCGCCATCTTATTAACCCCTTACTTCCAGGCCCATGGACCGGGCTGAACCTTTGATCATTTCTGCTGCGGCATCCAGGTTGAACGCGTTGAGGTCCTGCATTTTGGACTCAGCGATTTCACGGACTTGCGCTTCAGTGACGTGTCCGGCGACTTCACGTCCCGGATTTGTCGCACCTTTATTCAGCTTGGCTGCTTTTTTCAGCAGGAACGAAGCTGGTGGTGTTTTGGTCTCAAAGGTGAACGATTTGTCGACATAGACCGTAATAGTGGTCGGAATCGGCATGTTCTGTTCAAGGTTCTGTGTGGCAGCGTTAAACGCCTTACAGAATTCCATAATGTTCACACCACGCTGGCCCAAGGCCGGACCGATCGGTGGTGATGGGTTGGCTGAACCAGCCGGTACTTGCAGCTTGATATAGCCGTCAATCTTTTTTGCCATCTTCTAAATCCCGTTCTAATCTTTTTGTCTTTGGTACTTAAACCAGAGACGTCAGGGGTGTGTGGTGCGGCTTGGCCAGCCTCCCACACGCGAAAACGCCCTGCCCTGCGACAACATTGTCCAGGCTGGGCGAATACATAACTAAACTTTTTCGACCTGCGAATATTCAAGTTCAACAGGTGTCGCACGGCCAAAGATCGAAACGGCGACCTTCAAACGTGCGCGCTCTTCATCGATATCCTCGACAATGCCGTTAAAGGAAACAAACGGACCGTCTGTAACCCGTACTTGTTCGCCAACTTCGAAAGTGATCGACGGCTTGGGCCGCTCGATACCTTCCTGAACCTGTTTCAAAATGCGATCAGCTTCAGCGTTTGTAATCGGTGATGGCTTGCCGCCGGTGCCCAGGAAACCGGTAACCTTCGGTGTTTCCTTGACCAGGTGATAAGCTGCATCGGTCATTTCCATATGGGCCAAAACATAGCCCGGGAAGAATTTACGCTCAGAAGAAACCTTCGTGCCACGTCGGACTTCCACCACTTCTTCAATGGGGACAAGAACGTCTTCGAAAAGGTCTGCCATATTATGTTGGCTGGCTTGCTCCAGAATTGAAGCAGCGACCTTTTTTTCGAAACCCGAATAGGCGTGAATGATGTACCAGCGGTGTGCCATGCTGTTAGCCCCCCAACCCAAGAAGAGCCCGGACGCCCATCGACAGGACTTGATCAACCAACAGGAAGAAAATCGCGCAGACCGTAACCATGATAAAGACCATGATGGTCGTAATGCCCGTTTCCTTGCGCGTCGGCCAGGTTACTTTCGCCGCTTCCTGGCGGACTTGGCGAATGAACTCGCCTGGACTTGTTTTAGCCATAGAACCTGTCACCTGAAATGAACCTGTCACGTTAACGCATCTTACGAAATGTGTCTAAATCAAAAAAACACATCACAATCAATCACTTAAGTAAACCGCAGCGTTGGCAGGAGTGGAGGGACTCGAACCCGCAACCTCCGGTTTTGGAGACCGGCGCTCTACCAGTTGAGCTACACTCCTCCATCGCTACCGCTTCTATCCACTGGCCTTACAGCGGTCTCATATTAGTCTCTTCTCTGACGACTTTGGCGCGATAGCCATTTTGACCATCGCGCCTTTCGTCTCAACATCCTGTTCCTGTGCCGGAAACCCGGCCCGGTGGCAGGCTATATAACCTTATTCGATGATGCTTGCAACGACGCCGGCGCCGACGGTACGACCGCCTTCACGAATGGCGAAACGCAAGCCTTCGTCCATGGCAATCGGTGCAATAAGCTCGACTTCCATGGAAATGTTGTCACCCGGCATCACCATCTCGGTACCATCCGGAAGTGCTACCATGCCGGTCACATCAGTGGTCCGGAAGTAGAACTGTGGGCGGTAGTTGGTGAAGAAAGGTGTGTGACGTCCGCCCTCTTCCTTTGTCAGGATGTAGGCTTCGGCCGTGAACTTGGTATGCGGGGTGATCGAACCCGGAGCCGCCAGAACCTGGCCACGCTCGACTTCCTCACGCTTGGTGCCACGCAGCAGAACGCCAACGTTGTCACCAGCTTCACCCTGATCCAGCAATTTGCGGAACATTTCAACGCCCGTGCAGGTCGTCTTGGCGGTGTCTTTGATGCCGATGATTTCAATCTCGTCACCAACATGCACGATGCCACGCTCAATACGACCGGTGACAACCGTACCACGACCCGAGATCGAGAACACGTCTTCGATCGGCATCAGGAACGGCAGATCTTTCGGACGATCAGGCTGTGGAATATATTCATCAACAGCGGCCATCAGCTTTTGGATGCTCTCTTTACCAGTGGCTTCGTCGCCATCTTCAAGAACACCAAGGGCTGTACCGGCAATGATTGGAATATCGTCACCAGGGAATTCGTAAACCGACAGCAGCTCGCGCACTTCCAGTTCAACCAGTTCCAGCAGCTCTTCATCGTCAACCTGATCAACCTTGTTCAGGTAAACAACGATGGCAGGCACACCAACCTGACGGGCCAGCAGGATGTGCTCGCGGGTCTGGGGCATGGGGCCATCAGCGGCAGAAACAACCAGGATCGCGCCATCCATCTGCGCCGCACCGGTAATCATGTTCTTCACATAATCAGCGTGACCGGGGCAATCAACGTGCGCGTAGTGGCGGTTTTCGGTTTCATATTCAACGTGAGCCGTTGCAATCGTGATACCGCGGGCGCGCTCTTCAGGCGCCTTGTCGATGTCCGCATAATCCGTGAATTCTGCGCCACCGGCTTCAGCCATCACCTTGGTGATCGCTGCGGTCAATGTCGTTTTGCCGTGATCAACGTGGCCAATGGTGCCAATGTTGCAGTGCGGTTTTGTGCGTTCAAACTTTTCTTTAGCCATTTTCTTCTTCTCCTACCGGCGATCTTTTACGACTCTGCGGTTTTAAGCGAGTTTCGCGCGAACTTCATCCGAGACAGCTTGCGGTACTTGCTCATAGTGATCGAACACCATGCTGTACTGCGCGCGGCCCTGAGACATGGAACGCAAATTGTTGACGTAACCAAACATGTTGGCGAGGGGAACCATCGCCGTAATTGTCGTAGCAACGCCGCGGGATTCTGTACCCTGGACCTGACCACGACGAGAGTTCAAATCACCGATGACGTCGCCCATATAGTCGTCAGGGGTGACAACTTCGACTTTCATGATCGGCTCAAGTAACTTGGCCTTACATTTATCGGCGGCTTCGCGGAAAGCGGAACGACCGGCGATTTCAAAAGCCATGACCGAACTATCAACATCGTGATAGTTGCCATCATACAAAGTGGCTTTGAAGTCGATGACCGGGAAGCCAGCCAGGATGCCGCCTTCAGCGACCATCTTGATGCCTTTTTCTACACCCGGAATGTATTCTTTGGGTACATTACCACCGGTAATCGTGCTTTCGAAGTGCACGCCTTCACCTGGCTCCAATGGTTCGAACCTGATTTTGACACGCGCAAACTGACCAGAACCACCCGTCTGTTTCTTGTGGGTGTAATCAATTTCTGCTTCGCGGCTGATGGTTTCACGATAAGCAACCTGCGGCGCGCCGATGTTGGCTTCAACATTGAATTCGCGTTTCATGCGATCAACGATGATGTCGAGGTGCAATTCGCCCATACCCTTAATGATGGTCTGGCCGCTTTCGTTGTCCGAAGAAACCCGGAAGGAAGGATCTTCCTGAGCCAAACGGCCAAGGGCAACACCCATCTTTTCCTGGTCAGCCTTTGTCTTGGGCTCAACAGCGATTTCGATAACCGGATCAGGAAATTCCATGCGCTCGAGAATAACCTTGTTGTTCGTCAGGCAAAGCGTATCGCCTGTTGTGACGTTTTTCAGACCGGCCAGGGCGACAATGTCACCGGCGCGGGCTTCTTTAACATCTTCACGACTGTTCGAATGCATCAGCAACATACGGCCAACGCGCTCTTTTGTGCCCTTAACCGTATTAACGATGTTGCCGCCAGTTTCCAGCACACCGGAATAAATCCGGATGAAGGTCAGGCTGCCAACAAAGGGATCCGTCATGATTTTGAATGCCAGAGCCGAAAAAGGCTCTTCATCGGCAGCTTGACGAACAATCGGCTCTTCAGTGTCGGCATCGATACCGGCAATCGCAGGTACATCGCCCGGCGCAGGCATGAAATCGACAACAGCATCGAGCAAAGGCTGAACACCCTTGTTTTTGAAAGCCGTACCATTCAGAACGGGAACAAATTTACCGGCGATCGTACCTTTACGGATACAAGCCTTCAGGGTTGCTTCGTCAGGCTCTGTGCCTTCGAGGTAAGCTTCGAGGACATCGTCGTCGACTTCGACGGCGGTTTCCAAAAGCATTTCACGATACTCGGCAGCTTGATCAGCGAGATCGGCAGGAATGTCAGCGTAATAGAATTCAGCGCCGAGGTTTTCGTCTTTCCACAGAACAGCTTTCATTTTGACCAGATCGATCAAACCGGCATATTCAGCTTCAGAACCGATGGGCAGCTGGCAAACAAGCGCAACAGAACCAAGGCGGTCTTTGATCATTTCCACACAGCGGAAGAAATCAGCGCCGGTCCGGTCCATCTTGTTGACAAAGCACATCCGCGGCACGTCGTACTTGTCAGCTTGACGCCAGACAGTTTCGGACTGTGGCTCTACACCGGCAACCGAGTCAAACACGGCGACGGCGCCATCAAGCACACGAAGCGAACGCTCAACTTCAATCGTGAAGTCCACGTGGCCAGGGGTGTCGATGATGTTGATGCGGTGGTCGTTCCAGAAACAAGTCGTTGCAGCAGACGTAATCGTGATGCCGCGTTCCTGCTCCTGCTCCATCCAATCCATGGTGGCAGCGCCATCATGAACTTCACCGATTTTGTGTGAACGGCCTGTATAATAAAGAATGCGTTCCGTCGTCGTGGTTTTACCGGCGTCAATATGCGCCATGATACCAATGTTACGGTAATCTTTAAGTGGTGTTGTGCGTGCCATCGTTTTTACTCGTGCCTATCAAATCTGTCGCGATTACCAGCGGTAATGAGCGAAAGCTTTGTTAGCTTCTGCCATGCGGTGTGTGTCTTCGCGTTTCTTTACGGCGGCGCCACGATTGTTGGACGCATCAAGAATTTCACCGGAGAGACGTTCGGTCATTGTATTTTCTGAACGGGCGCGAGCGGATGTGATCAACCAGCGAATGGCCAGTGCCTGACGACGATCATTACGAACTTCAACAGGCACCTGGTAAGTTGCACCACCAACACGGCGTGAGCGAACTTCAACAGTTGGCTTGATATTATCCAGAGCTTCGTGGAACACGGTCAACGGATCAGCGTTGCCCTTGCCTACGATTTGCTCGAACGCTCCATAAAGGATGCCTTCTGCTGTGGACTTCTTGCCATTCAGCATCAGGGTGTTCATGAACTTGCTGACGACAAGATCGTGAAACTTGGGATCGGGCTGAACAACCCGTTTTTCTGCGGCGCGACGACGCGACATATCAAATTTCCTTACTTAGGACGCTTGGCGCCGTATTTCGAACGGCGCTGGCGGCGATCAGATACGCCTTGCGTATCAAGAACACCACGCAGGATGTGATAACGAACACCGGGCAAATCTTTGACACGACCGCCACGGATCATGACAACCGAGTGTTCCTGAAGGTTGTGACCTTCACCAGGAATGTAGCTGGTGACTTCAAAACCGTTTGTCAGACGAACACGCGCCACCTTACGAAGCGCCGAGTTCGGCTTCTTTGGTGTCGTCGTGTAAACGCGCGTGCAAACGCCACGCTTCTGGGGGCAACCCTCCATAGCGGGGACTTTATTACGTGCAATAGGGCGCTTGCGCGGCTTGCGGATCAATTGATTGATCGTCGGCATATTGTCTCTTCCTATTCGGCCATGTGGCCATTGCAATGCAGCCATAAAGACTGCGGAAATTTTTTCTGTCATATTTGCAACGTGCGAACACAACAACATGTTCCCAACGTGCGAACACAACAACGAGCGGACGCAAAAGGATACGTCCGCTATCAGGTGATCTTCGCCCACCCGCAAGGCTTGAATACGATATATTCGCGATAAAACGATAATGACCGTAATGTGGCCGTAAACCTTGGCCTGTACTCCCTTTCAGCCCCCGCGTCTGAGCAACAAGGCTCACTACCGGCTCCGAAAGTTGGCGCAATATAGTGAGGGGGCTTGTATACGTCAACCAGAAACGTAAAAGAATCGGACTCTTTTTTGCATTGCGGCATACTTCTTGTTTGTTGTTGGATTTGAGGGGGGTGGCAGGAGGCCGTGCGCCCTACTCTTTTTCGACCAACTCATTGTTATTGTTATTATTTTCGTCATGCCCGTGATCGACACGGGTCCCCACGTCTTACAGAACAACCAACTTGCAGTACACCGACATGTTGGTCCGCGTAGCGCGGAACATCGCACTACCATCAGAAACCATACGAGATGCACAAAGACGTGGGTACCCGTGTCGATCACGGGCATGACGAAGGCTGGTAAGATTACCGCCAAACATACCAAACATGTGTAATATTTCCAGGTCGCAATTCCCTCAAAATCCGAATACCGAACAGGTAACAAGCGCCATTGAGGCGCAAAGCCACTAGCGGCGCCTGAGCGTGATATCAAATCTCCCTGGAAGGGAGATTTGGAAACAAGTCTGGGAAGGCTGGATTGAAGTAAGGCAGCATTCAGAGAATTCCGGATTACTTGGCCGAGGCTCCCGCAGCTTTAGTGCCTTTTGAAGCACTCCCCCATCAAGAGGGAAGGAATTCACATTGAATGTTTGTTTCTGAATTACCCAACAAAAAAGGGTGCCTCGAAAGGCACCCTTAATTTGTTCTAACCTGAAGTCAGAAGTTACGCTGCGCTGTCTCCAGCTTCGGCAACTTCGCCTTCACCTTCGGCAAATTCGCCTTCCAGCAACAGGCCTTCTTCTTCGGCCATTTGGGCAATTGCTTCGTCGATTTCCTGATCGCGTTCTGCGGCGATCAGTTTGGCGCGGTTGACGGCGGCACCGGTACCGGCCGGGATCAGACGACCCACGATGACATTTTCTTTCAGACCTTCGAGGCCATCGACGCGGCCGGAGACGGCAGCTTCGGTAAGCACACGAGTGGTTTCCTGGAAGGAAGCCGCTGAAATGAAGCTGTCTGTCTGCAGGCTGGCTTTGGTGATGCCCTGAAGAACGGCTTCGCCAACAGCCAGTCGCAGACCTTCTGCTTCGGCTTTGATATTGGCTTGTTCGAATTCTTCGCGGTTAACCTGTTCGCCCAAGAGCAATGTGGTTTCGCCGGGATCGAGGATTTCGACTTTTTGCAGCATCTGACGCACGATGACTTCGATGTGTTTGTCGTTAATACGCACACCCTGCAAGCGGTACACTTCCTGTATCTCGAACACCAGGTAAGCGGCCAGAGCCTCGATACCCATGACGCGCAGGATATCGTGTGGCACAGGATTGCCGTCCAACAAAGGCTCGCCCTTGTCGACCCACTCGCCCTCGCCCACCGAAATGTGCTTGCCTTTGGGAATGAGATATTCAAACGGCTCCAGCGCCTCGTCATCGGGATGCAGGATCAGACGACGCTTGGCCTTGTAATCCTTACCGAATTCGATTTTGCCTGGAACGTCAGCAATAATAGCGTGCTCTTTCGGACGGCGGGCTTCGAACAATTCAGCCACACGTGGCAGACCACCCGTAATATCACGTGTTTTCGAACTTTCACGTGGAATACGCGCCAACACGTCACCGGCATGAACGTCAGAACCATCCGCAACACTCAAGATGGCATCCACGGACATGAAGTAACGGGCTTCGAGGCCATTAGGCAGTTCGATGATCTCGTCCTTGGCATCACGCAAAGTGATACGTGGACGAAGCTCAGTGCCCTTGGGCTGCTGACGCCAATCGATGACAACTGTGTTGGCAATACCTGTGGCTTCATCGGTGACTTCCGATGTAGACACGCCGTCAACCAGATCACGATAACCAACTGTACCGTCTTGCTCGGTGATAATCGGAATGGTGTAAGGGTCCCAGACCGCCAGACGGGCGCCCTTCTTGACCTCTTCACCTTCACCCATATTCAGCCAGGCACCATATGGCAACTTGTGGCGGGCGCGCTCACGTCCGGTATCGTCAGTGACGATAACTTCCGTATTACGACCCATGATCACATTACGACCTTTTGAATCCTTGACCACGTTACCGTTGGCAATGGAGACAATACCGTCGTAGTTGCTTTCAATGCCTGAGCTATCGGCCAGCTGGGCTGTGCCACCAATGTGGAACGTGCGCATGGTCAGCTGGGTACCCGGCTCACCAATGGACTGGGCAGCGATAACACCAACAGCTTCACCCATATTCACAGGTGTACCGCGGGCCAGATCGCGACCGTAACAAGTGCCGCAACAGCCGCCCTTGGTCTCACAAGTCAGGATGGAACGCAGCAGAACCGTATCAACACCGGCCTGTTCGATCAGGTCGACAACGTCTTCCTCGATCATGGAGCCGGCTGGCACCAGAACTTCGCCGGTCAGCGGGTTAACGATGGCTTCGGCAGCTGAGCGACCGAGAATACGTTCGGACAAGGCAACAACAACTTCGCCGCCTTCCATGACAGGCTGAATGGTCAGACCATTGACCGTGCCACAATCGCGTTCAACAACAACGCAATCCTGAGCCACGTCAACCAGACGACGGGTCAAATACCCGGAGTTGGCCGTCTTCAGAGCTGTATCGGCCAGACCCTTACGGGCACCGTGTGTCGAGTTAAAGTACTCAAGCACCGACAGACCTTCCTTAAAGTTCGAGATGATCGGCGTTTCAATGATCTCGCCAGACGGCTTGGCCATCAGACCGCGCATACCAGCCAGCTGCTTCATCTGGGCCGCAGAACCACGGGCACCGGAATCAGCCATCATGAAGATCGAGTTGATCTTGAGTTCACCGTCGCCGGTGTTCTCAACATGCTCAATACGTTTCATCATTTCGTCAGCGACCTTGTCGGTACACTGCGCCCAGGCATCAACAACCTTGTTGTACTTCTCACCTTGCGTGATCAGGCCATCGCGATATTGCTGCTCATATTCTTTGGCCAGCTCGCGGGTTTCATCAACCAGACCTTCTTTGGTATCCGGAATGACCATGTCATCCTTGCCAAAGGAAATACCGGCAGCACAAGCGTGCTTGAAGCCCATGGCCATCATGCGGTCGGCAAAGATAACCGTCTCTTTCTGACCACAGTGACGATACACCACATCCAGAATATCAGAAATTTCTTTCTTCTTGAGTTGGCGGTTGATCAGCTCGAAAGGCACATTGATGTTACGCGGCAAAATTTCAGACAACAACATCCGGCCGGCAGTCGCGTCGACACGGGTACGGACAGGATTGCCGTCTTCATCCACTGTATGATAGCGGGCTGAAACCTTTGATTGCAGGGTAACGGTTCCATTGTCCAGGGCTTGCAGAATTTCCTGAATATCACCAAAGACCATGCCTTCGCCGGTGGCCCCGTTGTTCACCATGGTCATGTAATAAAGACCAAGGATGATATCCTGAGACGGAACAATAATCGGCTTGCCGTTGGCCGGGCTGAGGATGTTGTTTGTGGACATCATCAGAACGCGGGCTTCCAGCTGGGCTTCAAGGCTCAGCGGCACGTGAACGGCCATCTGATCGCCATCAAAGTCAGCGTTGAAAGCTGCACAGACCAGCGGGTGCAGCTGGATGGCTTTACCTTCGATCAGCACAGGCTCAAACGCCTGAATGCCAAGACGGTGCAAAGTGGGTGCCCGGTTCAGCAGAACCGGATGCTCACGAATGACTTCTTCCAGAATATCCCAGACTTCAGGACGTTCTTTCTCGACCAGCTTCTTGGCCATCTTGATGGTCGCGGCCATGCCACGAATTTCAAGCTTGGAATAGATAAACGGCTTGAACAGTTCCAGGGCCATTTTCTTGGGCAGGCCACACTGATGCAATTTCAGTTCAGGACCCACGACGATGACCGAACGACCGGAATAATCAACACGCTTGCCGAGCAGGTTCTGACGGAAGCGACCCTGCTTGCCTTTCAGCATGTCGGACAGTGATTTCAGTGGACGCTTGTTGGCACCGGTAATCACACGACCGCGACGCCCATTGTCGAACAGGGCATCCACAGATTCCTGCAGCATACGCTTTTCGTTGCGCACGATGATGTCAGGCGCACGCAGTTCAATAAGGCGCTTGAGGCGGTTGTTCCGGTTGATCACACGACGATAAAGATCGTTCAGATCAGAGGTTGCGAAACGGCCACCATCCAGCGGCACCAGTGGGCGCAGGTCCGGCGGAATAACAGGCACGATGGTCAGGATCATCCATTCCGGACGGTTACCGGATTCGATAAAGGCATCAAACAGTTTCAGACGCTTGACCAGTTTCTTGGGCTTCAGGGTCGAGGTTGTTTCGGCCAGCTCAACACGAACCAGTTCGCGCTCAGTTTCCAGATCAACAACAGCCAGCAATTTGCGGATGGCTTCGGCACCGATCCCGGCATCGAAAGTATCCTGGCCAAATTCGTCCTGGGCCTGCATGAACTGGTCTTCTGTCAGCAACTGGAATTTTTTCAGCGGCGTAATACCAGGCTCAACAACAATGAAGTTTTCGAAATACAGAACGCGTTCCAGATCCTTCAAAGTCATGTCCAGCAGCAAACCGATGCGGCTTGGCAGGGACTTCAGGAACCAGATATGCGCAACCGGCGAGGCCAGATCAATGTGACCCATGCGTTCGCGGCGCACGTTAGACAACGTGACTTCAACACCACACTTTTCACAGGTGATGCCGCGATACTTCATGCGTTTGTATTTACCGCACAGGCATTCGTAATCCTTGATCGGGCCAAAGATACGGGCACAGAACAGGCCGTCCCGCTCCGGCTTGAAGGTCCGGTAGTTGATGGTTTCCGGTTTCTTGATTTCACCGAATGACCAGGACCGAATACGTTCCGGGCTGGCGATCGAGATTTTGATCTGATCAAAGCTCTGGGTCGAACCGACCTGGCCGAAGATGTTCATCAACTCGTTCATGGACTTTTGCTCCTTGAGCATTGCGTTAATGCCCGTCCCTTTCAGGACGGGCAATACGCGTTCAGCTTAATAGTTCTGTTGCGAAAGATCGACGTTGAGACCAAGGGCTTTGAGTTCCTTGACCAACACGTTGAAGGATTCAGGTATCCCTGCCTCAAACGTATCATCCCCACGTACAATCGCTTCGTAGACCTTGGTCCGTCCGGCGACATCATCCGATTTCACCGTCAGCATTTCTTGCAAGGTATAGGCGGCGCCATAGGCCTGCAGGGCCCAGACTTCCATCTCACCAAAGCGCTGACCACCAAACTGTGCTTTACCACCCAACGGCTGCTGGGTCACAAGACTGTATGGTCCAATGGAACGGGCGTGGATCTTGTCATCAACAAGGTGATGCAGCTTGAGCATGTAGATATAGCCCACTGTCACCTTACGATCGAAGACTTCACCGGTCCGACCATCAATCAGCGTCATCTGACCGGATGTATCCAGGCCAGCTTTTACCAACATCTGATTGATGTCTTCTTCATGCGCACCGTCAAATACTGGCGTTGCAATCGGCACACCTTTGCGCAGGTTTCCGCCAAGCTCGATCAGTTCATGATCCTGCATGTCGGCAATGGCTTCATTGTACTGCCGCTCGGAATAAAGGTCCTTGTAGTGAAGGCGCAGATCTTCTGCAGTGCCACTGGTCCCGCGTTTGAGACCATCAACCATTTCACCGATCTGGGCACCCAGTCCGGCACAGGCCCAACCAAGGTGGGTTTCAAGAATCTGACCGACGTTCATGCGCGATGGCACACCCAACGGGTTCAGCACGATATCTACCGGCTGGCCGTTTTCCAGATAAGGCATATCTTCAACAGGGACGATTTTCGAGATCACACCTTTGTTGCCGTGACGCCCGGCCATCTTGTCACCAGGCTGAAGCTTACGCTTCACCGCAACAAAGACCTTGACCATTTTCATCACACCAGGTGGCAACTCATCGCCACGCTGAAGTTTGTCGACCTTGTTGTCAAAGCGGGCATCAAGGCTGCCTTTGGCTTCGTCGAACTGCTTTTTTAGTTGTTCGACATCTTCCATAACGTTGGCGGCTTCAAGACCGATCTGCCACCACTGATTTTCACGCAGCTCATCGAGAACAGCGTCGGTAATTTTGGTGCCAGGCTTGATGCCTTCTGGGCCACTTGCAATAACCCGGTTCAACAAGGTGCTTCTGAGGCGATCAAAAGTTGCGCGCTCCAGGATTTTCAGCTCATCATCACGGTCAATGGCCAGACGTTCAATTTCGTCGTGCTCGATGGCCAGGGCGCGTTCGTCTTTTTCGACGCCATGACGAGAGAACACACGCACTTCAACGACCGTACCAGCAACACCCGGTGGCAGTTTCAATGACGTATCACGAACGTCCGAAGCTTTTTCACCGAAGATGGCGCGCAGAAGTTTTTCTTCCGGCGTCATGGGGCTTTCGCCCTTCGGTGTGATTTTACCGACCAGGATATCGCCCGGATGAATTTCAGCACCGACATAAACGATGCCGGCTTCATCCAGGTTCTTCAGGGCTTCTTCACCAACGTTCGGAATATCGCGGGTGATTTCTTCCTGACCCAGTTTGGTATCACGGGCCATGACTTCAAATTCTTCGATATGGATCGAAGTAAAGACATCGTCACGAACGATACGTTCGGAAATCAGGATCGAATCTTCGAAGTTGTAACCACCCCAAGGCATGAAAGCCACCAGACAGTTGCGACCCAGGGCCAGCTCACCCATTTCCGTCGATGGTCCATCAGCAATGATGTCGCCGGAATGAATGTTGTCACCCACACGCACCAGCGGACGCTGATTGATGCAAGTGTTCTGGTTGGAACGCTGGAACTTCAGAAGGTTGTAGATATCAACGCCGGACTTGCTGAGATCAATCTCGTCTGTGGCGCGAACCACAATACGGTTGGCATCAATCTGTTCGACAATACCATCCCGGCGGGCAACCGTTGCCACACCTGAATCGCGGGCCACAACTTCTTCCATGCCAGTACCAACAAGTGGTGCTTCAGCTTGTAGAAGTGGTACGGCCTGACGCTGCATGTTGGAGCCCATCAAGGCACGGTTCGCATCATCATTTTCGAGGAACGGGATAAGCGCTGCGGCAACTGAAACAAGCTGCTTGGGCGACACATCCATGTAATCGATCAAGTCCGGTGTTGTCATGACAAAGTCACCGGCTCTACGACAGCTGATCAGTTCGGCAACAAACTTGTCATCGGCGTCCAGTTCAGCATTTGCCTGGGCAATGGTGTACTTGCCCTCTTCCATGGCTGACAGATACGACACTTCGTCCGTTGCCTGGCCATTGTTGACCTTGCGGTACGGGCTTTCGATGAAGCCGTATTTGTTGACACGGGCATATGTAGCCAGTGAGTTGATCAGACCAATGTTCGGGCCTTCTGGTGTTTCAATCGGGCAGATACGACCATAGTGGGTCGGGTGCACGTCACGCACTTCAAAGCCGGCGCGTTCACGGGTCAAACCACCTGGTCCCAAAGCTGACAAACGACGCTTGTGGGTCACTTCTGACAGCGGGTTGGTCTGATCCATAAACTGACTGAGCTGAGAAGAACCAAAGAATTCCCGAACAGCAGCAGCAGCTGGTTTGGCGTTGATCAAATCATGCGGCATGACTGTGTCGATTTCGACAGAACTCATGCGCTCACGAATGGCACGCTCCATGCGCAGCAGCCCAACGCGATACTGGTTTTCCATCAGTTCGCCAACGGAACGCACACGACGGTTACCGAGGTGATCGATATCGTCGATTTCTCCTTTGCCGTCTTTCAAACCAACCAGTGTCTTGATGACGGCCAGAATGTCATCCTTGCGCAAGGTGCGCACGGTGTCTTCCGCATCAAGGTTGAGACGGGCATTCATTTTCACCCGGCCAACAGCTGACAAATCATACCGCTCGGCATCGAAGAACAGGCTCTGGAACAAGGCTTCAGCAGTATCGGCGGTTGGTGGCTCACCCGGACGCATGACACGATAGATTTCGATCATGGCCTGCTCACGGTTGTCGCTTTTGTCGACAGCCAGTGTGTTGCGGATGTGTGGGCCAACGCCCATGCCGTCAATGTCGAGAACATCGAGATCAAGGATCCCGGAATCGGCCATTGCTTGCATCAGTTCTTCAGTTACTTCATCGCCTGCTTCACAGAAGATTTCGCCGGTTTCTTCGTTGACCAAATCACTGGCCATGAAAGAACCAAGCAAGGTTTCACCGGAAACAAGGATATCTTTAAGGCCATCTTCTTCCAGCTTGCGGGCAGTCCGTGGTGTGATCTTGGATCCGGCTTCCATGACAACTTTGCCATTGGAAGCATTGACCATGTCTGTGATCAGTTTGGCACCGCGCCAGCGTTCGGAGATGAATTTGGTTTTCCAACCTTCACGCTTTTTATCGTAGGCGTAGGAAATCGTGTTGTAGAATTCGTTCAGAATATCTTCACAGGAATACCCCAAAGCCAGCATCAGCGTCGTCACAGGCAACTTCCGGCGACGATCGATACGGACATGAACAATGTCCTTGGCGTCGAATTCAAAGTCCAGCCAGCTGCCACGGTACGGAATGATCCGGGCGGCAAACAGGAATTTACCAGACGAATGGGTCTTGCCCTTGTCATGGTCAAAGAACACACCAGGCGAGCGATGCATCTGACTGACGATCACACGCTCGGTCCCGTTAACAACAAACGTGCCGTTATTGGTCATGAGCGGCATGTCGCCCATGTAAACGTCTTGTTCCTTGATATCCAGGATCGACTTGGCTTCGGTTTCTTCGTCGATTTCAAAAACAATCAAACGCAGCGTCGCCTTCAAAGGCGCCGAGTAAGTCATGCCACGCAGTTGGCATTCCTCCACGTCGTATTTCGGTTCTTCCAGTTCATACTTTACGTATTCAAGAGACGCCGTTTCCGAAAAATCCCCGATCGGATAAACCGATTTGAACACAGCCTGCATACCAGTGTCTGTGCGGTCTTCATGCACAACACCTTTCTGCAGAAAGTTGTCATAGGAGATTTTCTGTACTTCGATCAGATTAGGCATCGATGCGACCAGCGGGATGCGGCCAAAATCTTTGCGTACTCTTTTTCGACTCGTAAAGGAGAGTGCCATGCTCGTTCCTCGTCTTCCGTTTTAAGGTTGTGCCTCTCGAAGCAGCGCCTGACCGCATTTTGCGGGTCGCTACCTGTCAAACGCACTGACGATGCCAGTTATCCAGCACCGCAACCAGCGACCGAATTCGTAAAAACCCGTCGGTTTCTACCGGGTGGCCACCACACCCGTTAATTACTGTGCCCTGGTAACAGGTCTAACTGCTTGTCCGGGCCAGACGTACGATCAGGGAGTGAGGTATTCCCCACTCCCGACCGGTAACTACCTGATCGGTAATTACTTGACTTCGACAGACGCGCCTGCGCCTTCGAGCTGAGCTTTAAGTGTCTCAGCTTCGTCCTTGGCAACACCTTCTTTAACGGCTTTAGGTGCACCTTCGACGAGGTCCTTAGCTTCTTTGAGGCCCAGGCCAGTGATGGCACGGACTTCTTTAATGACGTTGATTTTCTTTTCGCCAGCGGCGGTCAGAATGACGTCAAATTCGGTTTGCTCTTCAGCAGCTTCGCCACCGGCAGCGCCGCCAGCAGCAGCAGCAGCAACAGGTGCTGCGGCAGAAACGCCCCATTTGTCTTCCAGAAGTTTCGCCAAATCGGCGGCTTCCATAACAGTCAAGGAAGAAAGTTCTTCTGCAATTTTATCAAGATCAGCCATTATCGTCTCTTTCAGGTTTGAGTTCGAACCAGGTGATGTCACCCGGTTAGTTTCAGTAATGTCGGTACGGCGTTACGCCGCCTCACCCTTGCTCGCATACGCACCCATAACCCGCGCCAGCTGGCTGGCAGG
>JABIFY010000064.1 GCA_018650465.1 Alphaproteobacteria bacterium | reverse complement strand
GAACCTGAAAGACATTCTTTGCAAGATCAACTCCGATGGTGATAACTTCATTCATGGTCGGCTCCTGTTTCCCTGTGGTTCAATGAACCACCATTTTGGCACCTAAATGCCGGCGGGTGGGAGCCGTCCACTGCATCAAAAACGGACAATCAAACACAAGCGGCTACGACTTCACAGGTAATTTTTGTTGTGCGGCAGATCGGGTAGTGTCCCAACTTCAGTACAATCCGGTTGATAGCCCGTAAAGCTCGATGTGAGATTTTTCGCGATCCTGCGAAAACATTAAAGCTACACTTCAATGCCCTCCAGAAAGCGCCCGGTCCACCAAATTAAGAAGTTCAGATCTCTTGTAAGGCTTTCGTATTAAGGAGGAGCCAACTTTCAGATTGCCTGTCAAAGCGAGTGATTTCTCGGTAAATCCAGACGTAAATAATACCCTGATACCGGGACACATTTCCCGCACTGTTTCAGCAAGGTCAACGCCGTTGATTCCACCTGGCATTACAACATCCGTAAAAAGCAGGTCAAACGATTTATCAGATTTTAAAATTTGAATAGCGTCTTCACCGTCAGTGGCAACAACAACCTGATATCCGTTTTCCTGAAGGGACGTTGTCATGATATCCCGCAGTTCCGGATTATCCTCTACGGCGAGGATACGACCTTCACCGTAAACCGGTTCGGCCTCTGGCATGGAAGTTTCTTCTTCAGATTCTTTACCGGCGAATAATGGCAAATAAAGACTTACGGTTGTCCCCTGATCTTCTTCACTAATAATCTCAACATAGCCATCAGATTGCTTGGCAAAACCATAGACCATGCTCAACCCGAGGCCGGTTCCGGCATTTACATCTTTTGTCGTAAAAAATGGTTCAAATGCCTGATCGAGTATTTCAGAAGACATTCCGGTTCCCTGGTCAATTACGGAAACCTTCACATATTTTCCTGTAGCGGCACCAGGATGTGTCGAAACGAAATCTTCTCTTATTTCGAACTCAGAGGTTTCGATCGTCAGTTTTCCGCCCAATGGCATGGCATCTTTTGCATTTACAGCAAGATTCAGTAATGCATTTTCAAACTGGTTAGGATCAATCATTGCCAGACAAACGCCGGATGCAAGCTTGATTTGCAAATCAATGCTTTCAGTCAAGGACCGTGACAACATATCTTCAAGGCCGAGTATTTGTCCGTTCAATGCGGTGGGTTCTGATACAAGTGCCTGTTTACGTGAATACGCTAGCAGCCGGGTTGTCATCGCAGCTCCCCGATCAACTGTTTTCTCGATAGCTCTCAACCGTTCGACGCAAAATTCGTCTTCTTCCACTTTCAATTCAAGTACATCAATATTTGACTGGATAATTGCTAGCAGATTGTTGAAGTCATGAGCTATCCCACCAGTCAATTGACCGACGGCTTCCATTTTCTGGGATTGATAAAGCTGATTTTCAAGTGCTTTGAGTTCTGAGATATCCTGAATTGAGCATATTACCTTTTTGCCGTTGAATTCGTGCTCAGACATTTCGTTCCACGTCGGAACGTCGTCACTCCCCAGGACAGAAGAGAAGTTGACCACCAAGGCTCTTTTCTTTCCGCCATTCTCCAGATGTATTTCAAGGCTTGTTGAATCGCCCGAGCAGGCCTTTTCCACAACGGCCGGAATATTATTATTGTCGGCAGACTCCAAGATTTCCAGAATGTTTTGCCTTGATGATTTCGCCTCAAGATCAAATTGGGTTAATTCCTGTGCGGCTTTGTTCGCAGATAGAACATTACCGATATGATCCAGTTCAAAAACACCGACCGGCATGGACTCAAGTAGAGACCGATAGCGGCTTTCACTTTTTCGCAAGTTCTGTTCGGCAACTTTCTTGAGCTTTCTGAGCTTCGTATTTTCCAGAAGCCGCGCAATTGCCCGTGGAAGATCATTACTGTAAACAGACAACTCTCCCTTAACTACATAATCGGATATTCCGAGCCTCAAGGCCTCGGCAGCAGTGTCTTCACTTCCTCTTGCTGTCACCATTAATACTGGCGTTTCAGGGTCTCGCTCCATTACCTTTTGTGTAACTTCAAGACCAGTGATGTCTGGCAAGAGGTAGTCAACAACGACGATGTCATAGTGTTGTTGAGAAAACTGGTCGATTCCAGCCTGCCCGCTATTTACGACATCTACATCATATCCGTGCGATGACAGTGATATATCAAATAACTCACCTAATGCGATGTCGTCTTCAACGTAAAGTATCCTAGCCATGATACGCCCTTTGGATGAAATCGTGAGCCATTTTCGAAATACATCAGTCTATATTGTCGGCTGAGGCCGTAACGCGGTTACTGAATGTGACTCTCTCACCACGAATGTCCTGATCATCATCGATAATATCATCAGGGCGCATACCCATATGCAAGTCAAGCGACCTGTCCGCCAGCTTATTTGGTATTTTGACCGCGCCTGCGAAGGGTTCTTGAAACACCTGCAATACAGCCAAGTAGCTACCATCGGCCAAATTTGTATTACGCCCGGACGGCTTTGAACAAGCAACCTGATCACCTCGTCACGCGCCGCTTTCCTGATCGGAAAAAGGCAATCGGTAGACGTTCAAAGAGGAAGTAGATTGGCGATGGCCAGATAGTCTGAAATTAGCCGACAGCGGACCAATATGCTTTCACTTTGTAAGGTAATGGATTTGCCATTTTCTGAGTTCTAGGTAATTCTAATGAGCATGTGCAGAAATAAACTCCCATTTGTTGAAAAAGCATGAACGGTCCTGAAGGCAAAAAATTCCAAGAAACGCTGAAAATCGGAGAAAACCGGTTTCTACGCGCAGAAGCATTTGCCCATATGGGGCATTGGCAGTTTTCCCCTGGTGACGAGGTTCTCTTTTCGTCAGACGAGATGAACAGGATTTACGGGTTTGATCCAGAATCTCACGTAATGACTTTGCAAAATGGTGTCGACGCTTGCCACCCCGACGATCTAGAGCGTGTCCAGTCGGCATTTGCAGCTGCAATGGAATCTGGGAAGACTTTTGATTACGAACATCGAATCCTACGACCTGATGGTGAGGTTAGAAGCATACATGCAATAACTGAGTGCGAATTTAATGAAGACGGTCAAGTGACTTCAATGTTTGGCGTCATCCAGGATATTACTGAACGAAAAGTCGCTGAAGAAGCTTTGCGGGGAAGCGAAGAAAAATTAAGGGCCATAATCGAAAATTCGCCCAATGGGATTACACTTAAAAGTGAAAATGGGAAATTTCTGCTGGCAAATAACACCTTCGCAAATTGGAATGGTTTGGATGTAGAGGATATCGTCGGAAAATCAATCCGCGACTTATATCCGGCGCATGATGCTGCCGAAATTGAGAAACTCGATACTCAAACCATCAATGATAACAAAACGATTATACGGGAATGGGATCGTGAGTTTCTGAACGGTGACACACGCTCTGAAATTGTTCACAAAATTCCTGTGACAATTGGCGTAGATGAACAGCAACTTGTCTTGACTATAACCATTGATATTTCAGAACTAAAAGAGGTGGAAGCTCAACTCCGTCAATCACAACGCATGGAAGCCGTTGGTCAGTTGACAGGTGGTGTTGCCCACGACTTCAATAACCTTCTGGCGGTTGTGATTGGTCACGCGGAATTGCTTGAACGTAAGGTTAGTGACGACGAGGGCGGGCTGCATAGCGCAGATGCTATCAAGAAGGCTGTGAAGCGTGGATCATCCCTGACTGGGCGACTACTGTCTTTTTCCCGCAAACAACCGCTGTCTCCAATTGCCGCCGATGTATCCAAACTGGTCTATAGCCTTGAAGACATGCTTCAACGCACCCTGGGTGAAACCATAGCCGTGAATGTTGTCAACACACCTGACCTTTGGCCGGTGTTGATCGACCCCCACCAACTGGAAGACGCGCTTCTTAACCTTGCAATCAATGCGCGTGATGCCATGCCAAAGGGCGGAAACCTGACCATTGAGGCCGCGAATACTACATTGGATGAAAGCCATGCCCAGCAGCATGAAGAGGTGGCTCCCGGCGACTACGTAAAGATTGCGCTGACCGACACTGGTAGCGGAATATCTTCCGATGAATTGGCGAAAGTTTTCGAGCCATTTTTTACCACCAAGGAATTTGGCAAGGGCAGCGGTCTTGGCTTGAGCATGGTCTACGGTTTTATCAAACAATCCAATGGCCACATAGCGATCTACAGTGAGGTAGATCATGGAACCACGATCAAACTCTATCTACCGAGGTCACGGCAAGGCGTGGTTAAAGAAGCTCGCACAGGAGAGAAGAAGGTACACGCAAGAGGCTCCGAACATATCCTTGTCGTGGAGGACGATGAGATGGTTCGTGAAATTCCGGTCGATATTCTACGCGAGCAAGGCTACGGGGTTGTTGAGACCGGGGACGGCAACGAAGCGATCAAACTCCTGGAGGGAGGGGCCTCGTTCGATCTGCTTTTCACTGATGTTATTCTTCCGGGTGGAATGAACGGCACTGATATTGCGAGAGAAGCAGTCAGGATTCAGCCTCATATCAAGGTCATATATACTACCGGATACGCTGAAAATGCTGTCGTTCACAACGGTAAACAGGTTGCTGGAGTAACTCTCGTCCGGAAACCGTATAGGCGAGATGAGTTGCTTCAGACGGTCAGGGAAACACTCGACGGTTAAGGCAGTTGAGCTTGGCAGTTTGATCAAGGAGAGTCCGCTTTGGGTCATATGCAGACATCTTGGCCGATCCCCAAGGAAGTCTGCTATGCGCTACATACAGGACCAGGCGTTCTTCAATGATTTCATTCGCTTGAGTAAGTCTTATGTTAATAAGACATTTTCCGGTTCATCAAACAGAGAGCACGTCTTTCACTTTCACGGCCAGGTCTTTCAGGCTGAAGGGCTTGGGCAGGAAATCATAGGGTCGGTCACCGGCGATGGTGGTACGGAACGCATCCTCGGCATAACCGGAAATATAGATCACTCGAATATCGGGCAGGCGTTCGGTCAACCAGGCGATAAAGGCCGGGCCATCCATCTGCGGCATGACAACATCCGTAATGACCAAATCGATATCGCCTTCATGATCTTCGACGATCTCCATGGCTTCTTCGGCGCAATCCGCTGCCAGAACGGTATAACCCTTGTTTTGCAAGGCACGGGTGGCAAACAGGCGCACAGGGTCTTCATCTTCAACCAACAAAATTGTCGCCTTGCCGGTCAGGTCGGCCGGTTCTTCCGCCTCGATTTGAGCTGTATGGGCTTCTTCGTCTTCTGCATTTTCGTCCGGCTCATACTGCGGTAAGTAGATGCGGAAAGTGGCGCCTTCTCCCATTTTACTGTCGGGAATAATAAAGCCGCCGGTCTGTTTGATAATGCCGTAGACCGTACTTAAGCCAAGACCCGTTCCGGCCCCGACCTCCTTTGTGGTGAAGAAGGGTTCAAAGATTTTGTCCAGATCACCCGGCGATATGCCTGTACCGGTATCAGTCACTTCGATGACCACATAATGCCCCGCAGGAATGGTCTCGTAAGGCGTTGGTCGGGGGCTAAGGAAGTTTGCATTGGCGGAGCGGATCGTCAGGGTACCTCCCCCGGCCATGGCATCACGGGCGTTCACAGCAAGATTGATTACCACCTGTTCCAGCTGCCCCTGATCCACCCTGATCAGGCCCACTTCACGGGCATGCACAATTTCAAGTTCGATATTCTCACCGATCAGGCGGCGAATAAGATTGGCAAGTTCCGCCAATACGTCCGTCAGGTTCAGCACTTTTGGCTGCAAGGTCTGGCGACGAGAAAACGCCAGCAACTGACGCACAAGATTGGCGGCCCGGTTGGCGTTTTGCTTGATCTGCATGATATCGCCAAAAGACTGATCGCCCGGTGAATGTCGTTGCAGCAATAAATCGCTGAAGCCAATCATGGCCGTCAGCAAATTATTGAAGTCATGGGCAATACCCCCGGCCAACTGGCCCACCGCCTGCATTTTTTGCGACTGGGCGATTTGGGATTCCAGGTTTTTGATTTCGGTGGTATCGACAATATACACAATCAGATCAGAGGGTGTGCCGCCCTGCCCGCTGCCATCGGTTCGTCGGGCATACAATTGCACGACCCTGGCACCGTCGTCCCCGAGACTGACTTCCAGAGGTTTTTCCGGATGTTCTCCGCGCCGGGCCGCTGCCAGATTTTCCGCGACCCTTTGTCGATCACTGCCCTCGACCAGATCAAAGAAGGAAACGGCGTTGCCGTCTCCCGCCAGATTTGTCATGGCCTGGAAGGCTGGGTTTGTCTCAACGATAACGCCTTCACCATCAACCATGACGATGCCGACGGGCGCATAGTCGAAGAACCGCCTGAAGCCCTCTTCTGCCTGGCGCAGGGTTTCTTCCAGTTCCCGCTCACCACTTAGTTCCCGAACCGCAATCCGGCGGCTGCCAGGTTTGTCCCCTTCGCGGCTGCTGATATGGGCGGGAAAAGGATTACCATCGCCGTCATTCAGGATGACATCACCTGTGGAGATCACCAGGCCGGTGGTATTTTCACCCTTATACAAGAATTCCAGAAGATGCCGGCGGTTGACAAGATCACCCGCATGTTGCCCCAGCCACGCCGCCAGCACATTGTTGACGACAACAAAACGCCCATTTTCGTCCAGTTCAGCCAAACCAAGGGGGCTGCCGTCAATAAATGCCTTCAGCGTTTCATCTGTTTGCCCGGTCGCCAGGACAGGCTCCAGCCGACGCCAATCGCCGGGTGCCGGGGCCAGGTCCCGTGGGATATCAAGCTGGGCAAGCGCCACGTCAGTCGCTTCTCTGGCGGCAATTGGACGACGTGGCATGGCAACAAGTGCCGCCACACCAAGCAGGAAAATAATCAGACCAGCGGCCAGGGCGAACGAGAATGAAGACCAGGAACTGTTTTGGCTTACCCAAGCCAATACCAGGGCCATCACAAGCAACAGAGCGCCCAAACCGTAATGAGCCCCCTTGTTCAGCTTGCCCGTAATGTATGTCTCCACATTACCGTCGCCTTCAGGATGCCCCAAAGGTTGATCAGACAACATATTCATGATTTTGGCGATTTCAGCACTCTACGCAAACCTTCCCCCGGCTCTAAGCGAATTCGGTTTTATCCGAATCGCCTCGTTTCATATTTACATTGTCTTCCAAGACCTTGCGGTCAACCTGTGTTTCAGAACAAAACTGAAACACGCTACTTGTCAGACTTGCATACGATGGGGGGCGCGTTGCGGGCCTTTCAGGTTCATCACATAGCCAATGACTTCTGCAACAGCCTTGTAATGTTCAACGGGAATTTCCTCATCAATATTAACAGTCGCAAACAAGGCACGGGCCAAAGGCGGGTTTTCAACAATGGGTACGTTGTTTTCTTCGGCAACTTCACGAATACGCATAGCAACATTGTCAGACCCTTTGGCAACAACTTTCGGGGCTTCCAGACCACCATCCACATATTTCATGGCAACAGCAAAGTGTGTCGGGTTGGTGATAACGACCGTGGCATCAGGCACCGATGTCATCATGCGTTGGCGTGCCCGTTCCATTCGGATCGCCCGCAATCGCTGCTTGATCTTGGGATCGCCGTCTGAGTCTTTCTGTTCGTCCTTGATATCCTGGCGGGACATCTTCAGGGACTTGTGGTGCTCATATTGCTGGTAAGCATAATCAGCGCCTGCAATCACAAACATGATCGCAACAACACCGCCCAACAAGGTCAACAAGTGTTTGTGGATCTGTTGCAGCACGCCCATTAAATCGATGTTGATTAATTGCGGCAAGGTCGATTTTTCTGGCCAGATCAAATAGACCGCCACAGTGGCAACCAGTGAAACCTTGGCTATGTTTTTGACAAAATCGACAAGCTGGCGCAGTGAAAATTTCTGTTTGGCACCTTTGATAATTGAAATCTTGCTAAGCTTGGGTTGCATTTTTTCGGTTGTGAAAACCAGAGGATGCTGCACCAGACTGGAAGCAACCGCAGCCGCCATCAACAAGATCACTGGCACCAGTAGCACCCAGGTGATGTCTGAGACAATAGAAATGCCGGTTTCAAAAACACTTTGCGGATCCATCAGGATTGCATGCGGCTGTTCCAAAAACTTGTACAGCGTATTCCGTACACCTGCCATCATGCCAGGGGCGAAAACGGCAACGATGATCGTCCCGGCTGCAATCATGAACCAGTTGCTGACTTCCTGAGACTTCGGAACCGTACCCTTCTTGAGTGCGTCATCAAGTTTTCGCTGGGTCGGTTCTTCCGTTTTTTGTGAGTCGTCTTGATCGTCTGACATCGTCCAATCTCTATCAGGTCAGAGCTATTCCGATTTAGTCGGAATCGCTTGTGCTTCTATTATCGTTTCCCACAGTGAGTTTGCGGAAGCGCAGCGTTTCCGCCTTCGTCGGAACCGCGCTAGCGCAGCAACAAATCGGAAATGCGCAATTCAAAGTAAGACATGAAGTACAACATTATTCCCGCAATTGTCAGAGCCAGGACAAAAAAGGCAGCCCAGATCTGTAGCGGCATAATAACAAAGAAAAACGGTAATTGCGGCATCAATCTCGCCAACAACCCCACACCCGTATACAGCACAATACCATAAACAATAAACGGTGCCGACATCTTGATCCCGATACGGAAAGAATCTGCAACCACATCCGTTACAAGTTGCGCCAAATCCCCTGTCATGGGCACCTGGCCGGGCTTGAACAGAACATAAGAATCATACATGGCCTGAATTAACATATGGTGCATGCCGGTGGAAAAGATCAGCACGACACCCATCAGAGAGAACAAACTGGCGATCAATGCGCCCTGAATGCCCTGGGTCGGGTCCATGGTCAGCGCAAAGGCCAGACTGGACTGGAAAGCAATAACAGTTCCCGAAACGTGCAAGGCGGTCATGGAAAGTCTGGCGATACTGCCGATCATCAAGCCAATGACAATTTCGCCTGCGACAATCAGAAACAGGGTCAGGGGGTCGGCGGGTTGGGCTGGCATTAAAGGGGCGACAACAGGTCCAACCGCCAGGGTAATGGAAACAGCCACGGCAAGGCGCACATTCGTCGGGATGTAAATTTCACCAAAGCCCGGCATGACCATGATGGCAGCGCCAAGGCGGGTGAAGACCAGAAAGATGGCAAAAATTTCGGCTTGCAGCAGCTGGCCAAGCATGGCCTTAGCTTATGTTGCTGATGCGGTCGACCATGCGGTCCATCAGACCCGTCAGATTTGCAGCCATCATCGGAATGAAGAACAACAAGGCCAGAAAAATCGCGATAATTTTTGGCACAAATGTCAGGGTCATTTCCTGAATCTGCGTCAGGGCCTGAAATACAGCAATGATCAAACCGACAACCAGGGCCGCGATCATGATGGGGCCGGCAACAGCCAATAGTGTAAAAATGGCGTCCTGAGCGACGTCCATAACTTCAGAGCCGGTCATCAATTATCTCCAGGGAATGATCCCAAAGTTTGTCGCAATTCGAATTGATGCGGCATTATTTCTAAAAGTTGTTTCAAATACATATGCCTTAAATCGGCATTTTCATGATTTCCTGATAAGCCTGGATAACACGATCCCGCACTGTCATGACAGTTTCGAGCGTAATTTCCGCATTGGCGACCGCTGTCACAACATCAATAATTTCAGCGTCCTTGGCAGCCGCTTTCAAGGCCTGAACTTCGGACCCCCTGCCCGCTTGCATGGCGCCACTAGCTGCTTCCTTGACCAGGTCTGCAAATCCGGCTCCACCGGATACACCCGCGGCACTTGCAGCACCCGCTGCGCCCGCCTTGCCAATCCCGCCAACGCCGGGAATAAGACCTGCTTTTTCAATCATTTTCTTGTCCTGTTCTGCTTCACTGCCGGGCTTAAGGCTAAATCAAACATTTCCCGTACCTAGCGCAAAATATCAATTGTCTTGGATAACATTTTCTTTGCGGTATCAACCATATTCAGATTTGCTTCGTATGACCGCTGCGCCGTCCTCATATCCATCATTTCGATCAAGGCATTCACGTTCGGTATTTTGACATAACCGTCTTTGTCAGCGCCTGGGTGATAGGGGTCATTTCGTTTCTTGAATTCACTCTCGTCGTAACTGACTTTATTCAGTTTCACCAGTTTGACACCGGTTTCTCGATCAAGCTCGTTTCTGAAAGTCACCAACTTGCGGCGATAAGGGTCTGCACCCGGTGTTTGCGGCATGGAATCGGCGTTGGCGACGTTCTCAGAGATAACCTGCATGCGCTGGCCCTGCGTCCGCATGCCTGCTGCTGAAATGAATATCGACTTGAGAAGTTCCATACTGTTTAATCCTGTTTAATACTTGTCCGCCTCATGCAGTCGCAATGCCTACTTGCGACCCAGAGCCGTGCGCAACATTCCCATATGCTTGCGATACAGATTTGTCATCAATTCGTAATCCATCTTGGTCTCGGTAACTTTCATCAGTTGCTGTTCCAGCACGACCGAGTTGCCGTCCGGTGTCGTCTCGTAAACATCTTTTTGTTTTACCTTACCAAAACTCACATCACTGCGATCCATGCCCACGGGGATGATGTGGTTGGCACTGGATACCGACATCTTGATATTTTTTGTACTGCTCCGGCTCAGCTCCTGCTTGAAGTCCAGTTCCTTCAAGTCCTTGGGCGAATAACCAGGCGTATCCGAATTCGCAATATTTTCCGCCAGCACTTTCTGGCGCTGATTGAGCCAGTGCATGCGCTTGGTAAGGGCCGCGAAGACCGGTATTTTGTTAAGGTCCATGAAATCGCCTGCGTCGTCTCGCTTGAGAACCAGTCAGATTAAAGGTCTGACTATTCTGGTTTCCGGGATGAATACGAGCTTATCTTGCCATGGGGGATGTTAACAATCAGTAAAATGCAGCAAAGAGTCAGGTTATGGCGGTAATTTCAGCCTGCGTAAGCGACCCGGGAACAACCGTAATTGGCACACGAAGCCTTCCGGACAACTGATTGACGAGTGCACTAACAAGTGGCCCTGGACCGTATTCCCCTGTCGCCGCCCCTAATACCAACGTGCAAATGCTTTGATCTTCGTTGATCAGGGCGACCAGTTCTTCCTGGATATCCCCTTCCCGAATATGCATGATCGGCATGGAACCGGTGCGTTGCTGCACCCCGGCGGAAATAGTTCTCAGCAAGTCTTCCGCCTCTTCCCGACGCTCTTCCCGCATCAGTTCACCAACGGATGCCCAATGCTGAAACTCGGCAGGCGCCACAACCTTCAGCAAGGCAACCCGACCATTGGTGCGCACAGCGGTCCTGCAGGCATAAAACAACGCCTGTTGAAGTTCCTCACTCTCGTCTACGACAACAAGAAAGGTGTGATCATCTGTGGCTGAAGATTCTGTTTCACTCATGCTTAAACCTTAATATTGCTTCGCAAAAAAGTGCAACATGCAAAAGCAAGTTTATCTACAAGATTATCAAGCCTTGCGGAATATAGCGGCAGCTCCCCAGCCAGCGACAACGGCTATGATCAAGGCAACAATGCCGTACAAGGCAGAGTGTTTATGGGCAAAGTCATAGACACTGGCCTCAATGCCCGACTTTCCAACATCAAGACGGGTCGTCCCGGTACTGACAACATCTTTATCGCTCACCAGCAAGATCCGCACCTTATATTCGCCCACGGGAACGTTTGTGGGAAAGTGCAAACTGACGCGAAACAATGAATTTCCAAGAATTTTTACCTTGGCGGGTTTTCGACTGTAAAGATCAAGCCGACGCAAATTTCGGATCAGAGCTTCGCGGTAAGGGTCCGTATCAATCGCCGGATCAGTTCCGGCAGCGGGCGTAAAGACAAGGTGTTCTTCTCCGGCCCCAAAACTTTCCAGAACTTCCGCCGGCAAAAGCGTCTCAATATCTCTGGTCGCCGCCATGGCGTAATAGGTCGGCACCTGATCGAACGTCACGCTTTGACCGTTCATCCATATGCCGACATTGCGTTCCTTACGTCGAATGGTGCGGGACAACCGCGGCCCCTGGACAATAACGATAACGTCCTGTTCACCTTGCGTGGCACCAAACAATAAAATATCGGAACCAGAAAAATTGGCCGTAATCGCCACTGAATGTTCCGACAAATCGGTGACAACAGGTGCGGCACCTGCGTCCGATGGAACACCAAGCAAAGCTGTCGCAGCAATTGCAATAAATCCGGCAAGAGGTCGTTGAAATTGCATTAATGCCCTCCCGTCCCACCGATAATGAACAGATCATCTGGTGTAACAACAAGGTCAATGCCAATCTTGACACAAACGCCTAATACCATGATGGCCAACAGGATACGCAATTGCTCGCCTTTGAGCTTGCCACTGAACCGGGCACCAATCTGGGCACCAATGACCCCGCCGATTAACAGGATCAAGGCCAACACAATATCAACCGTCTGGTTCATGGTGGCCTGCAGGAAAGTCGCGTTCGCCGTCACAAATATGATTTGGAACAGGGAGGTCCCGACCACAACAGAGGTCGGCATCCCAAGCAGATAAATCATTGCCGGGACCATGACAAAGCCACCGCCCACGCCCATGATCGCCGACAAGATACCGACAAAAATGCCGATTCCAATGGGCAGCAAGGCGCTGATATAAAGACGGGAACGGCGAAACCGCATTTTAAAGGGCAGGCCTTGCATCCAGTTATGGGTTCGTCTTTTGGGTGGTGCCTGGCGACGGCTGCGCAGAATTGACCTGCTGCTTTCGAGGAACATCAGGCCACCGATGGTGCCCAGAAACAGCACATAAGACAGCTTGATCACCAGGTCGATGTGGCCGAGGGAGCGCAGGATGCTGAATAGCCAGACGCCAAAGGTTGAGCCAATAACACCGCCAACCAGCAACATCGCCCCCATCTTGAAGTCAACATTGCCGCGCCGCCAATGGGCCAGAACGCCGGACACAGAAGACGCCACAATTTGGTTGGCTTCCGTTGCCACAGCGACAGTTGGTGGAATACCGACAAAGATCAGCAAAGGCGTCATCAAAAAACCGCCACCGACCCCAAACAGCCCGGACAGAAACCCAACGCCCCCACCCATCCCCAGCAGGAGAAAGATGTTGATCGAGGTCTCTGCGATCGGTAGATAAATCTGCATGGTCCGGTTTTCGCTGGAAGGGCCTTGAAGAGGCCGATGACGACTGTATAACCACGGATTGAAAAGGCAGAAACCGGTAAAAAAACCGTACCACCAGGTTCAACCCGGTATAATCACTATTTGTTTAGACGCTTCTAATATACGAAAGCCCCCACGTAAAGAAGAATACATGTGTAGCGCACCTGATTCGCCATAAATCTTTGTTTGAGAGGCATTTTTGGCTTATTCAGGTTTAATTACCATTAAGACTCTGCTTGCCAGCACCATTCAGGTTCGCCTTCCATTGGCAAACCAAAGCGTATTCGGTTTAATCCGATGCGCCTCGTTTGATACTTGCATTGCCGTACAAAGCCACGATGCCAGAGCTATTCCGGTTTAGACGGAATCGCTTTTGCTCTTGTTATTGTTGCCCACAGTGAGTTAGCGGGAGCGCAGCGTTTCCTGCTTCGTCGGAATCGCGCCAACCTGTGTTTCAGAGCAAAACTGAAACACTCTAAACGATTTATTAAGCACAGCTGATCACACTCTCGCAGAATAGTAATCAAGATTTTTCCAAACAAGTTCACTCAGACAGGCTCCCTCAGACAGGCTCCCTCAGACAGGCTCACCGTGACATGAGTTCATCAAAACAGGACACACCGAAACGTCCGCGCCAGCAAGTCGCGGTTGCCCTGAAAGATGATCCCGGAACAGACGCTCCTCAAAAAATCACCGCGACCGGACGTGGTGCCGTGGCTGAGCAAATCATTCAGATTGCCCTGGACAGTGGTGTTCGGGTACGGGAAGACCCGGATCTGGCGGAAATATTGACTGTTCTTGACGTTGACAGCACGGTTCCTGTTGAAGTTCTGGCGACGATCAGCGAAATTCTGTCTTATGTATACAAAACCAATGCGGCGATGATACCGCGCAAGGAATTCAATGACGGACGCAGCGAAAAATAATCAGGAAATCGATCAGGAACTTGACGCGCTTGCGACAATTATCAAGCGAGCCGAACGGGACCTTGCCGACGACAAAATGTTGACCATCGGTGGCTTGCCGGAACGGACCCAGGCTGTATGTGCCAAGGTCGCGGAAATGCCGGTTGAAGACGGCCGACAATATACTGCGCGTTTGAATGCCCTGATTTCAGAACTTGATACCCTCGGTAAAAACATTGCCTCACAGCAACAGGATCTTTTGGAGCGCCTGACCAAGATGGACGACGAAAATCCGGCGCAAAACGAGCCTGAACAAAACGGACCCGGCCAAACCTGATGGCGGACATGGAAACATATGCCCGCTTTTTGCTGGGATTGATATTTGTTCTGGGCCTGATCCTGGCCCTGGCCTGGGCCGCGCGCCGCCTCAATCTTATTCCTGGCGCCATCAAACTGGCCAAAAGTGGCCCACGCCGCCTGGCCATTGTGGAAATTTCAGCCGTTGATGCCAAACGCAGGCTGGTGTTAGTGCGCCGTGACAACGTGGAGCATTTATTACTTTTGGGCCCGACCAGCGAAGCCGTTGTCGAAACAGATATTACACCACCCGAGACTTTCTCCAGCGCATTGTCAGCTGAGTCAGCGACCAATAATACCGGCAAAAATTCATGACTTCACTTCGCTTCGCCAAATATCGCATGGCTAAACTCTTTACTCTTGTCCTGATGCTCGTTGCGGGTCTGGCTCTGCCAGCCGCGGCACAAGAATTCAGCCTCAATCTGGGCGACGGTGATTCAAGCGTATTTACCGGACGAATATTCCAGATCGTCGTCCTGATCACCATGCTCAGCCTGGCACCTTCATTGCTGGTCGTGGTGACGTCCTTCACCCGGATCGTGATCGTGCTATCCCTGATGCGAAGTGCCATTGGCGTGCAGCAGACACCGCCCAACACCGTCATTATCGGCCTCTCCCTGTTTTTGACCGCGTTCATCATGGAGCCGACTTTCCTGCGCGCCTACAACGAAGGTGTCGCGCCCCTGATCAATGAAGAAATCACCGAACAAGAAGCGTTGGTGCGCACAGCAGAACCTTTCCACCAGTTCATGCGGGAAACCGTTCGGGCAAAAGACCTTGTTCTGTTTCTCGACCTTGCCGGCTTTCAGCCACCGGAACAGGCCGCGGACTTACCTTGGCGCGCGCTGATACCCGCCTTCATGGTCAGTGAACTTAAACGCGCCTTTGAAATCGGCTTTCTGGTCTTCGTGCCCTTCATTGTCATCGATATGGTGATTGCATCCGTGCTGATGTCCATGGGCATGATGATGCTGCCGCCGATCATGATCTCGCTGCCCTTCAAGCTGATTTTCTTTGTCCTGGTCGATGGCTGGCACTTGATTGCCCGTAGTCTGGTGCAAAGTTTCGGGACTTAGCCAGGTTTCAGCACGTCTTCGGCCAGGGCAGCCACTGCCGCATCAATGATTTCCTGTCCCACACCAGCCGAGGCCAGGGCGGAATGGGACCCCACGCGTCCATCCGGAAATTGTGCCCGATGTTCATCCGGCGGGCCATGTCGGTCACCGGAATGATCACGGATAAATTCCATCGACAGTTTTTCTGGCGGCAGTTCAGCATCGCCAGGTGGCAAAGTTCGGTACGTTGCCTGGGTGATGGCAACTTCCGACGGCGTCGCATGCATGCCTTCCCAGTCACCGTAATGATCCTGACGCAGGACGTTCACCGCCTCAAAATCCCACCAGCTTTTAATACGGATGTTGACCTCGGGAAATTCTGCTGTAACACGTTTGAGCGGCGCCAGGTTAGCCCCGTGACCATTCAGGAAATAAATATTCCTGAAACCGTGATGCACCAGTCCCTGAAGAATTTCAATAACCAACGACGCATAAACGGGCTCGGAAATCGAGATTGTGCCGGGAAACGACATGTTGAAGGGTGCAGGTGTATAAGCCAGCGTTGGGGCCACATAGACACCGGCCCTGTCACCAGCTTCACGGGCGATTTGTTGTGCACACAGCGCATCCGTGCCGATCAAGCCCATGGGGCCGTGTTGTTCTGTCGAACCTGAGGGGATAATGATGGCATCTGACTTTTTCAGGTAGGCGTCAACTTCCTGCCAGGTTGCCAGATCAAGTCTCATAACCCGTTCAGCCATTCGGTTAATTTTGACCGATAGTCGGCAAGTTCGTCGGCAACGGCGGGGAAACTTTCAATCTTCTGTCGCCAGGCAATCAGGTTTTGTGGCCAGGCAATATCGAGACCCAATACCGGTGTCAGCGCGTCGATCCAAACAAATGTAATGGCAAAACCACAGTCCGCCAGCATGAGTTCATTCGATGCGGGCACATCCTTGAGCAGTGTTTCAAGTTGCTTCAGGCGGGTGGAAATCTCCACTGATTGTGTTGCAGTCAAGTCTGGATCGCGCTTGTCCGTTGGCAAGTGAGGGAACAGCTTGCGCAAGGCTGGTTCCAGACGGGTATCATGAAACCGACCAAGTTCACGCACCTTCGCACGGCCGATAATATCGTCCGGCAGCATGGCGGGGTCCGGGTATTTTTCGTTGAGATATTCAGCGATGGCTTCCGAATCAGCCAGCAGCAAGTCACCATCCACCAGTGCGGGCAAGTTCCCCGAGGCGACGATGCCTTTGTATTCGTCAGAGCCATATCCACCAGGTGGCAGCTGCTCCTGCCAGGCCAGCTTTTTGTGGCGCAACAGGATGCGCAGCTTGGCGCAATAGAGGCTTATGGGAAGTGTATAGACCGTTAGCATAAAAAAAGGCGGGACGCCCGGGTAACGATGCACCCGGGAGCCCCGCTCTCCATTTCAAATCAATTTTGCAATTTCCACTTCCGGCCCAACTTGGCAAAAAAGCCACGCTCGGTCTTCAGGGCAATCCAGGTGTTAACATAGTTGATCCAGGTCTGGTCCGCCTGCGGCAACAGCATGGCAATCGGTGTGCGTGCCTTGGGTGCGGAAACAGGTACAACCATCATCTGGGGGTATTTTTCCACCAGCTTGTAGGCTTCAACATTGGATGTGATGTGAGCGTCTGCGCGACCTGCCAGAACTTCCTGGAAGTCACGTGCGGGCGCTTCAACAATCTTGTGTGACGCATTGGGGAAAAATAATTTGACCTGTTTTTCCTGGGTCGTGCCCAATGTCGCCGCGACCGTAACGCCTGCCTTGTTCAGGTCAGCCCAATCCTTGTACATACCTGCATTTTTCTTCAACGTCAGCGGTATTGTTGCCAGAGAAAAATAACTGACAGAATAACCGGTTGCCTTGGCACGGGCCGGTGATACAGAAGCCGAGCCAGTCATATGATATTTGCCAGAGGTCACACCACTGACAAGTGTCTTCCAGTCGGTTGGGACAAATTCAACCTTGACGCCAAGGTCCTTTGCCAACTCGGTCATGACATCAATGTCATAGCCCGTATAGGAATTTGTGGCCGGGTTTTTCATGGTCATGGGGTTCCAGTCGCCGGTCGTACCGACCTTCAGAACACCACCATTCAGAACATCCATCAGCGCCCCTGCGGCATGGGACTGAGTTGCCGCAGCAAACATCAATCCAGCCGCTGCGACGGATACAGTTACGATTTTTGTAAATTTCACTTTCGCCTCCCTGGTTTTTTTCTAATTCGCATCATTACTTGCAAATCATTGAATTGCAACACATTGTATATGTTGCATGTCATGCAACAACATGACGAGCGTACAAGAACCAGGTTTATCGGGGGCAAACATGACGTCGAGTGAAGCGGAAAATATCATCCGCGTTGAGAACGTTTCCAAGAGCTTTGGAGATTTTCAGGCCCTGAAAGGCGTTTCGCTGGATGTGTCGTTGGGCGAGCGGGTCGTGATCTGTGGCCCGTCCGGTTCCGGTAAATCGACGTTGATCCGCTGTATCAATGGCCTTGAGGAACATCAGTCCGGTGACATAGTTGTTGATGGCGTGACCTTGAGCCAAAGCGCTGCCAGCCTGAGAGAGATCAAGGCGCGCGTCGGCATGGTCTTTCAGCAGTTTAATCTGTTCCCTCACCTTACCGTTCTGGAAAACCTGACGCTGGGACCCATCCGGGCCCGCAAGATGTCCAAAGCGGATGCTGACGAATTGGCCATGAAATATCTTGAGCGCGTGCGCATTCCCGAACAGGCTGAAAAATATCCACCGCAATTATCTGGCGGACAACAGCAACGCGTCGCCATTGCCCGGTCTTTGTGTATGGAACCGAAGATCATGTTGTTTGACGAACCAACATCTGCCCTTGATCCGGAAATGATCAACGAGGTTCTGGACGTCATGGCTGAACTGGCAACCAGTGGCATGACCATGATAGTTGTGACCCATGAAACGGGATTTGCCCGTCGTGTGGCAGACAAAATGGTTTTCATGGATTACGGCGAAATTGTCGAGATGGCCGAACCGGAGAAATTCTTCACCGAGCCCGACACTCAACGCTGTCGTGAATTCCTCGAAAAAATCCTGCATCACTAGGGGGACCGATATGAATAAAATCATCATAACGATTGCCCTGGCCCTGGTGCTGGCTGGCTGTTCCGGAAATTGGGGCTGGTACGTGGTAAATCCCACAACCGATGCCGGAATGGTCAATCTGAAATTCATGCTGAGCGGCCTTTATTACACCGTATTGCTGTCGGTTACGGCCATTTCCATTTCGATTGTCGTGGGCCTTGTTATTGCCCTGCCCGCTTTATCCAAAAATCGCTATATCCGTAGCATCAATCGATTTTATGTGGAAATCGTGCGGGCTGTGCCCATTTTGGTGCTGATCCTGTGGGTCTATTACGGGATGCCCCAGTTGGCGGGCATTGCGATCAACGTGTTCTGGGCCGGTGTGCTTGCCTTGGCCCTCTCAGACAGTGCTTTTGAAGCGGAAATTTTCCGGGCTGGTATTCAATCGGTCAGCAGGGGCCAATACGAAGCAGCCCACACGATTTCGCTGAACTACAGAGACACCATGCGCTTTGTCATTCTACCACAAGCCATACGGCGGGTATTGCCGGCCCTTGGCAATCAGCTGGTCTATATGTTGAAAATGTCGTCGCTGGTCTCGGTCATTGGCATGCAGGAATTAACGCGTAAGGCCAACGAACTGGTTGTGACAGAATATCGCCCTCTGGAGGTTTACACGATCCTGGTGCTTGAATATCTGGTGCTTATCCTGATCGTCTCGGCTGGCGTGCGCTGGCTGGAAAGACGCATGCAGACGGACGAACGGGGGTAGAGAAGAAAAACATGTCAGCCTGGATCAAAATGATTTCCGACGACGACGCAGACGAAGAATTGCTCGACGTCTTGCAACTCTCACGCACGCCGCATGGCACCGTCGACAATGTCATGCGGGTGCACAGCTTGCGACCAAACACCATGCGTGGGCATGTCGTTCTGTACCGTGCAGCCTTGCACGATGATGCCAACACCTTGCCGACCTGGTTGCAGGAAACCATCAGCTCCTACGTATCAATCCTGAACAATTGCGCCTATTCCCTGGCCAATCACTGGGCCAATGCAAGGCATTTAATTGCTGACGAGGCGCGCGCAGACGACATCGAAAAAGCTCTGAATGAACGTAAGCCCGAGCACGCTTTCAGCGGGTCAGAACTTGCCCTTATGCAGTATACAGAAAAGCTCACCCTGACACCGGGGGGCATGGTCGAAGCGGACGTTCAGGCGTTGAAATCGTCAGGGCTTGATGATGGCCAAATTCTCGAAGCCAATCAGATAGTCTGCTATTTTAATTATGTTAACCGCAGCTTGAACGGGCTCGGAGTTTCCACCGGCGGCGATATTGTGGGTTATTACGCCGAAACTTGATACATTGCTTTATATGCATTATATTGCATTAAATGCAATTTTTGAAAGCCTTTCCTAATGGCATATGCCCAGGCAAAACAATTCGACGCCAGCTTGATTCCTGTCATTGATATTACCCCTTTGCGTGATGGAACTGACCCTATAGGCGTTGCCAGGGCCCTGCACGCCGCCAGTCAGGATTTGGGTTTCATTTACATTCAGGGTCACGGCATCCCGTTGGATACAATTGACGCCGCCCGAAACAGCGCCATGGATTTTTTCCGGGCACCTGAGGCCGACAAGGCATCGATCGCGGTTTCGACCAAGCACCGCGGTTGGCTAGGCCAAAACGGGGCCAAAATGCAGGATGACGCCAAGCCCGACCTGAAAGAAAGTTTCATCTGGGGCTGCCAGGACAATGATGGCAAGGCACCCGACGATCACCATTTGCGCGGCGACAACAAGTGGCCAGCCTTTGCCCCGGATATGCAAACACTGGCGATGAATTATTTCGACGGTGTTCACGAGGTTGCCCATCATCTGATGCGGGGCTTTGCCCTGGGGCTTGATCTGGAAGAAGACTTTTTCCTGCGCACGGCATCACAACCCTTGAGCCGCGCCTCCTACGTCTATTATCCGCAACAACCGGAAGACATGGGTGACGAACAGTTTGGCGTCGGGCCCCATACAGATTTTGGCGTGCTGACAGTGCTCTGTCAGGATTCTGTCGGGGG
>JABIFY010000063.1 GCA_018650465.1 Alphaproteobacteria bacterium | reverse complement strand
GGGGGCATCCAGTAACTCAGCCATACGTCGGGTAACATCTGCCGCACCAATATCCCAGCCGATGTGCCGACGCAGAACGTCCGGCGCCAAACCCAGGCTGCCATATTCCGGCGGCAGGGCCAGACTGGCGTGATCAGCGATCAGGAGAATATCAGATTTGCCCGCCGGATTGACAATTTCGAAGGCGGGATTTGATTGCGGAGCATCGGTCATTTGGCAACTACATCAGCTAAATGTCAGAAAAATTTGTTAACCTATATCTAGGGTGAGAGAGGTAGTTTGTCGACCCGGTCCATCTGGTTGACCTTTGGGGCAAAATCTTTCTTCCGCAAATCATGCTAACCCACAGATTTGACACAAATATTTCATTGACTGCCGGTGGCGAGAATTCTCTCATCCGGGTATGATGAAAAAATGAGACGCCTCAGAAGTACAAAAATAATTGCCACCCTTGGCCCCGCCAGTTCAACGCCGGAGATGATCCGCGCACTGTTTGATGCTGGCGCGGATGTTTTTCGCCTGAATTTTAGTCATGGTGTTCATGCTGATCACAAGGCGCGGTACGATACGATCCGGGCGTTGGAAACCGAAGTCGGTCGCCCGATCGCCATCCTTGCTGATCTTCAGGGACCAAAATTACGCGTTGGCACTTTCGCTGATGGCCCGGTACCACTAACAGCGGGACAATCCTTTCGTCTGGATATGGACGACACACCAGGCGATCAGAACCGGGTGTCCCTGTTACACCCCGAAATTTTCAAGGCGGTTGAGGTCGGCACAGATTTGCTCATCGCTGACGGTACCATTCGCCTGCGCATCGAAATCCTGACAAATAATAGCGCTGATTGCACGGTCATTACCGGCGGCGATATTTCTGACCGCAAGGGTGTCAACGTGCCCAATGCAGTGCTGGACATTGCCGCCTTGACCGACAAAGACCGCACCGACATGCAATACGCCCTGGACCTGGGCGTTGACTGGGTGGCCTTGTCCTTTGTGCAACGACCGGCAGATGTCGCCGAAGCCCGCAAGCTGATTGCCGGACGCGCGGCCCTTATGGCCAAAATCGAAAAACCTGCTGCCATCGACACCTTGGAAGAAATTGTCGAGATCAGCGACGGCATCATGGTGGCTCGTGGTGATCTGGGCGTTGAAATGCCGGTCGAGGAAGTACCAGGTTTGCAAAAAACCATTATTGGTGAGGCCCGCGCTGCGGGCAAACCGGTTGTTGTGGCGACGCAAATGCTGGAATCCATGGTCTTCGCCGCCGTACCCACACGGGCCGAAGTCTCTGATGTGGCGACAGCTGTGTTCGACGGCGCCGATGCTGTGATGTTGTCAGCGGAATCTGCCTCGGGCGATTATCCGGTTGAATCGGTTTCCATGATGGATGGCATTGCCTGCAAGATCGAAAAAGACCCACGCTATCGCACCATTATCCAGGCCTTGCATGCGACACCCGAGGCCACGGCGGCTGACGCCATCACCGCAGCTGCGGCGCAAGTGGCCGAAACCATTGGTGCAGCGGCTGTTGTGACTTATTCCACAACCGGATCAACGACGTTGCGGGCGGCCCGTGAAAAACCTGTAGTGCCAATCCTGGGGCTGACGCCAAACGCCAAAACCGCCCGCCGTCTGGCCATCGTTTGGGGCGTGCACAGTGTGCATACGGATGATCCAACTAATTTTGCAGATATGGTTGAACGGGCCTGTCGGATTGCTTTCCGGGATGGATTCGCCCGTGCAGGCCAGCGCATTGTGGTCACGGCCGGGGTACCTTTTGGCACGCCAGGAGCCACCAACATCCTGCGCATTGCCTGGGTTGGCGACCAGCGAGACGCGCTTTAAGTCGCTAAATCGATCAGGTTTTGTTGCCGGCAATAATTGATTTCAATTCAATGATCTGTTGCCGGGCACCAGGTAAATGCGGGTTGGTGGTCAAGGCCTTGCGAAAAGCCTTCAGGGCCAACTCATAATATTCCATTTTCAAATAAATCATGCCGAGGCCCGACCAGGCACCAAAATGCCTTGGTTCCAGAGACACTGTCTTCTGAACATCTGCAACCGAACCTGGATAGTCCCCCATCATATAGAGGACGGTGGCCCGCTTGTTCCAGCCTTCCGCAAACTTTGGATCAATTTCCGTGATGGCGGAAAATCGTTTCAGAGCCTTGGGCAGGTCACCATGTGACATGGCCTTGATTCCGGCATTAAACAGATAGTCCGTCGTATCACTGCCCGACCTGCTCCAGATTTTCCAGATCAGAATAGTTAAATCGGCTATGGCGCGGGGATGTTCAGTATCATGCAGCAGGTCAAAAAGCTCACCCAGCTTGGGGTCATCCTGACGCGCCTGGGCCGGGTGCGGCACTGACAGGGCCAGTCCCGCCAACAAGATAATTGCGGCAAGTATTTTGATCATACGAATAAAGATAGGTCTTCAAGAGCCACGCGGCAAATCGCAAATTTGTGAAGTGATGGCTTAGCGATCCAAACCGGCAGGTCTTGGCCCGCCCGTGGCCCAGTCCAATAGTTCAACCGTATGCACGACAGGTAAACCACTGTGCGCCGAGATCTGCACCATGCAGCCAATATTGCCCGCAGCCACAATATCGGCACCTGTTGCTTTCAGATTCTGTGCCTTGCGCTGACCCAGCTTGTCGGCAATGTCCGGCTGTAACAAATTATAGGTGCCCGCCGAACCGCAACACAAATGCGCCTCGCCCACATCCTGGATGGCAAAACCAGCCTGGCGCAATAAATCCTTTGGCGGTGACACGACCTTTTGGCCATGTTGTAAGGAACAGGCCGCATGATAAGCCACGCCAAGCGTCGAAGCTTCCTGAGGCAAGGCTATATTTTGCAAACCGACCTTGATCATTAATTCACTGATATCAACAGTCAGGGCTGAAACTTCAGCGGCCTTTTCAGCCCACGCAGGGTCATGTTGCAACAGATGACCATAATCCTTGACCGTGGTGCCACAGCCCGAGGCGTTGATCACAATGGCATCCAAACCACCGTTATCTTTTGCTGTCAGCCAGGCAGAAATATTAGCACGAGCAGATTTTTGTGCGGCAGTTTCATCCCCCATATGCTGGGTCAGGGCACCGCAACATTCCATGCCCTCGGCAATGACAACTTCCACACCATGACGGCGCAGCAGGCGGATGGTGGCTTCGTTGATGTCGCCGCCAACAACTTGTTGGGCGCAACCACTGAGCATGGCCACGCGCATCTGGCGGGCACTGATCGCCTCATGAATCTGGGGGCGATCGACGGGTGAAGGTGGTGATACCGAAGCACCCGACATTTTTAACATGGCCGACAGGCGTCCCGGAAACAAAGCGGCAAAAGGCCGGGCAATTTTCGCCCCGATCAACGCCAGACGAAACATTTGCGGTTTGGGCAACAGCCATTTCAGCAAACCCCGCAACCAGCGATCCGTCAAAGGGCGTTGATATGTTTGTTCAATGTGTTGGCGACCATGGTCCAGCAAATGCATGTAATCCACACCGGAGGGACAGGTCGTTGTGCAGGAAAGGCAGGTCAGGCAGCGATCCAGATGGCGGACAGTGGCCTCGGTAGCGGGTTTGCCACCCTCCAGCATTTCCTTGATCAGATAGATACGCCCGCGCGGGCTGTCCAGCTCATCCCCCAGGGTGACATAGGTTGGACACGTGGCGGTGCAAAAGCCGCAATGCACACACTTGCGCAAAATATCATTGGCCTCGGCAATGGCCGGATCCTGCATCTGGATTTCTGAAAAACGCGTTTGCATGTGCAGGTCCTACAATCCGTCGACCATGCGACCAGGGTTGAACACACCGTGTGGATCAAGACCTTCCTTGATGCGTCGGCTGAGATCGGCCACTGGTTTTGCTTGTGGGTGAAAGACGGGGACTTTACGACGTACCGTGGCATCGGCGCGGATCAGGGTGGCGTGACCACCGACATTATTAACAGAGGCGCGAACAATTTCATGTCCGGCGTCATCTTGTGCAGGCAGGGACAACCAGATCAGTCCGCCAGCCCAATCGTAGACGGTCTCAACACCGGCAATCACGTTGGCAATTTCATTTACTACACGGGCCCCTTCCGAAGGGGTCACAGACAATCGCCACAATTGAGTGCCTTGGGTCAACAAAGATACGTCGCGGATTTCCTGCCACAGACCGGCAGAATTATGGCTGTGCAATTCTTCCATGTCACCAAAGGCGGCAAGCTCACGACGCAAACTGGCAAGGCGATGTTCCACGGAAGGCCCTGGGCCTTCAACCCGTATGGCGGTGACGGCACATCCCGCATCCCGCACGTAAGATACGCCAGACCTGGCTGCTCTACCTTGCGGCACATGGGCCAAGCCGGAAACTTCGTGGCTGGAACCTGCCGCCTGGGCCAATGCCTTGATTGCGGCTGTGTCATCCAGGCCCAACAGCAAAAGCGTCCAGGCCTTTTCCGGGCGCGGCAAAACCTTGAGTGTTATTTCTGTCAAAGCCCCCAGGGTACCGTATGAGCCCGTCATCAATTTCGACATGTCATAGCCTGTGACATTTTTGACTACGCGACCGCCGGATTTAAAACTTTCGCCGCGGCCACTGATGCCTTTAACGCCCAGGATATGATCCCGGGCCGCCCCGGCGCTGATGCGGCGGGGACCGGCTATGTTACAGGCGATCATGCCGCCCACAGTTCCGTCTCCCTTATCGCCACCAAGAACGGCGGCCATATCCATGGGCTCAAAGGCCAGGCGCTGGGCATTTTCCGACAGCAATTTTTGAATGTCCCGCAAGGGTGTGCCAGCACCTGCCGTCAGGACCAATTCTCCTGGTTCATACAAGGTCACACCAGACAGGGCTGACAAATCAAGCACCGGCATTTCTGCCAGGGTACGCCCAAGGGAAATCTTGCTACCGGACCCGCGAACCTCAAGCGTCTTGTTTTCAGCAAAGGCCCAGGCAACGGCTTCGCGGGTCTGATCGACGTCAGTGGGTTTGATGATATCTGGCATGATCTAAAACCGCGGGATGTCGGGGAAGCGGTGCTGGCCCTTGTGCACATGCACACGGCCCAGTTCGGCACAGCGATGCAAGACAGGAAAGACCTTGCCGGGGTTCAGAGCCCCGTCGGGATCGAAGGCGCATTTGACGCGTTGCTGGTGTTTGAGATCATCTTCATCAAACATGGTGTCCATCAGATCTCGTTTTTCAACACCGACTCCATGTTCGCCGGTCAGGACACCGCCGACTTCAACACATAATTTGAGAATTTCCGATCCGAATTCCTCGGTTTTTTCCAACTCACCTGGATTATTGGCATCATACAAAATCAGCGGATGCAGGTTGCCGTCTCCCGCATGAAAGACATTGGCCACGCGCAAGCCATAATGCTCAGAAAGTTCAGCGATGCGCCGCAAGACGATGGGCAATTTATTGCGCGGGATCGTGCCATCCATGCAATAATAATCTGGCGACAAGCGACCGACCGCGGGGAAGGCTGCCTTGCGCCCGGCCCAGAAAGTCATGCGTTCTTCCTCACTGGTGCTGGCCCGCACATTTTCCGCACCGCATTCACGAGCCATGCGTTCGACTTCTGCGATCAGATAGTCGACTTCCACTTCCGGGCCATCCAGTTCGACAATCAGCAGCGCCTCTACATCCAGGGGATAACCCGCATGGCAAAAAGCTTCGGCGGCTTCGATGGCATATTTGTCCATCATCTCCATGCCGCCCGGAATGATGCCGGCGTTGATGACACTGGCGACACACTCCCCGGCAGATTCCACGGTCGGAAAGCCGATCAGCAAGGCACGTGCGGTTTCAGGTGATTTCAGGATGCGAACGGTTACTTCTGTGATAACGCCCAACAAACCTTCCGATCCGGTAAGGATGCCCAGCAGGTCATAACCTTCTGAGTCCAGATGTTTGCCGCCCAGGCGCATCACATCGCCGTTCATCAAAACCAGTTCAACACCCAACACATTGTTGGCGGTCAAACCGTATTTCAGGCAATGCACACCACCGGCATTTTCGGCCACATTGCCACCAATGGAACAAGCGATCTGGCTGGAAGGGTCGGGCGCGTAATAAAAGCCTTCGGCGGAAACGGCATTGGTGATGCCCAGATTGGTCACGCCGGGCTGCACGACCACACAGCGGTTGTCATAGTCGATTTCCAGAACCTTGTTGAATTTGCCAAGGCCCAGAACGATGCCATCGACAACTGGCAGGGACCCTCCTGAAAGGGATGTGCCCGCCCCGCGGGGTACGACCTTGCAGCCAATTTGTGCACAAAGGCGCAGGATACGGGATACCTGATCGACGGTTTCCGGCAAAACTGCGGCCATGGGGCGTTGGCGATAGGCTGTTAGACCATCAGATTCGTAAACACTGAGTTCCAGGTCATCGGTGATGACGCCTTCACCCGGCACAATCACGCGCAAAGCCGTAATCAGTTCGTCTCGGCGGGCCAGAACGGCCTCATCTGGTGCGGGCATTTTCATAAGCGGAACCGGCGTTTCAAAGGGATGAATTCAATTTCGCGATTTTGATGCCTGGAGAGGCCATGTCAACCGCAATCCCGATTATCAAGGGGCCGACATACATTGAGGTCCAGACATAACAAAACCGCGCCGGAGGGCGCGGTCATGATATTTTGGCATTCCAGCAGGAATGCAACAGGGTTGCTTAGCCCTGGCGCGCTTTGAAACGACGGTTAGTCTTGTTGATGACATAAACCCGCCCTTTGCGCCGGATAACGCGACAATCGCGATGGCGGTTTTTCAGGGACTTCAAAGAATTGGCGATTTTCATCAGACTTGCCTCTTGGTCAGGCCTGGCGGCCATCTAAAACTTACATGAATATTGGCGCGATATTTCGCGAAGCCGGAACATAGGGGGGGCACCACGCGTTGTCAACCGTGGAGACGCCTCAGAATTTATCGAAGGTTTGAAATTTTTGCCTTTAAATCCAGAGTCTTGTCGAATCCAGCCAATATTTGACATGAATCATTTGTGATTCTCTTGTTCAACTGGCTTCTTAATCCATTTTTTGGGCGAAGATCCGACAGACACCCAGTTTACCAGACTCAAATGGCGCCATCCGGCGAACCCAAAATTCCGCTTCCTTAACCGACCATTCTTCCATCTCTTTGTTGCCCCGGAAGGTTTTGATGGTGTTGGAAAATTCCGTAAAGCCTGTCACCACATCATGGTAATATTTCTCCGTAATATCTTCCGCCACATGAACGCGATAGTTCCGGCTTTCAAAATACTCTTTGTATGTATCCAGTTTCCATAGATGGGCCGGCGTACGTTCCGACGTCGTCCAGGCTTCCATTTCCGGTGAAATCTCACCGGAACCGATTTCGACATAATCGGTCAACAGGACCTGGGCATGAGGCCGCAAAGTCTCGTGGACAGCTGCCAACATGGCTTCTTTGTCTTCAATTTTGTAAAGGGCTTCCTTTGAAAACATGGCATTAACACTTTTGGCCTTTTGATCCGGGCCTTCCAGCGAGAGCGCCTTGATCGAGGCTTTGCGGGTAAGCCCTGCCATTTTTGAAAGTTCCATGGCGGCAATGGCCAAATCTGCATTAGCCTCAAAACCGCTAACCCAGGCACCAGTTTCGCGAGCGATTGTGCGGGAGGAGCCCCCCAATCCAGCTCCAATATCCAGAACCGTCTGATCCCCGTTCAGGGCCATGGGCTTGATCAAATCGATGACGCTCTGCTCACCGCCGGGTTTGAGGAAATCCTTGCCCCATATGCGTTGCACGATATGCAATCGACTTTCCGGCCAGGTGTCTGGCAGCACCATTTCTTCTTGTGTGGTCTCCGGCTCATCCGACTCATCGCTCTCGATTGGTTCGGGATCACCTTTGCTGCCGTCTTCCAGCAACCCGTCTTCCAGCATTTCGAAAAAAAGTTCATCCGAAGGCGAGCCAGGACTTCTTTTACTCTTGCCGTTAAAAGGCCACAGCCCGCGCAATCGCTTCCCCAGGGCAATGCCGGGTTGCTTTTCCTTTTTCTCGGGCTTTTTCTTCGCCGACTTCTTTTTTGCCGCTTTTGCCATATGATCCGGTCTTGAAGATGCTAAAAGTATGGATGAATAATTTCCGGCAATCAGTGTTCAGTAGCCACCGGAGAGCATCGCTACTTCCAGGAAATTCATTCCAACCCTAATATTCCGGCCAACTTTGAATCTGTTTTATTCCCACGTCAATATGAACTTTGATTTCATGCATCCCTTGAATGTAGATTTGATGAAGGCTGCGGCCTGTCACCTGGGCGAGATTTCAGCCGGTGGAACGCCGTGAAAAGACGCTACGCCTGGCTTGTTTTTGTCATCATCCTTGTACTGCCGATAGTTTTCGAGAGCATCGTCCTTGTACCCGTCCTGATCCAGATATTTATCGCCGTGATCCTGGCCCTGTCCTACAATATGGTTTTGGGCCAGACAGGACTGTTGTCCTTCGTGCACGCAGTATATTTTGGCTTTGGTGGCTTTGCAGCTGTTCACGCCCTGCGATTTGCGGGCGGGGGTGATTTACCGGTTCCGGTGCCCTTTATCCCGCTGTTCGGCGCCGCCATGGGACTGATCATGGCCGCAACCCTGGCAAGCTTTACGGCCCGACGTACGGGAATGGCCTTTGCCATGATTACCCTGTGTATGGTGGAACTGGTCATTGCGTCCGGGTCCATCCTCGGGCGGTTTTATGGCGGCAGCATAGACCGCACCTTGCCACCCGCCTTTTTCGGCCAAACTTTTGTCTCCGACCTTTCTGTTTATTACTTAACGGCGATCTGGATGGCGATTTGCATCGCTGCCATGGCATTTTTTGCCCGCACGCCACTTGGTCGCCTGACCAATGCGGTGCGGGATAACCCGGAACGGGTGGAATTCATCTGTTTTGACCCCTGGGTCATTCGCTTTGTATCTTTGACAGTCAGTGGCTTCTTTGCCGGGATTGCGGGCGGCCTTTTTGCCATCGCCTATGAATTTGTTGGCGGTGAAACCATCTCCTTCGCCACTTCCAGCAATATCATCATCATGACGTATATCGGGGGCATCGGTCATTTTGCCGGGCCGGTTATCGGGGCTGTTCTGGTGACCTTTTTGCAGACCATGCTCAGCAATTACACCCAGATCTGGGGGCTTTATCTGGGCTTTTTGTTCATGGCGACAGTACTTTTTCTGCCCCACGGCATCGCAGGCCTGATTGCACGCCATGGCCCGGCGTATCAAACCGGTGGGCTGGTCCGCCTCGTGGGCCCCTATGCCGGTGTCATCATTTCATTTTTCTGGATGAGTAGCGGCCTGATCGGCATTCTGGAGATGGTGTCCTATCTGAACGAAGCAGCGATTGATGAGCCAATGGCACCTCTGGCCGGTTTTCTGCTGGACACGAATTCAGGAGCGTTATGGTTCGCACTGTTGCTTGTCAGCCTGTCGGGGGGATGGTTGTTGAGGAAAAGCCTCAAACGGGCATCTGCCGCCTTCGAAAAAGCGACTGACGCTGAAATCCCTTGAGGCAGAGCCTTTCCTGGTCAAATGGAATCGCTTCAGCTTCGTTTTAAAGGTGTCACTCGGTGGGTTTTCGGGACTGGTTTTCCGCTTCTTGTTTCAGGCAACTAATGGCATCGATCCGGGCTTGCATCTGGATGATATAGTCCGCCAGCGCATCGCCGGACAATTCTATGCGGGTACTCGTGATCGCTGTCGAACCCCGTTCATAGATATCCTGCACGGCATCCAGGCGGCCCTGCCATTTTTCGATATAGGTTTCCCAGTCCCCTTCCAGGTGACGTTCGACATAGCGAACAATGCTGACATGGGAAATAAACTTCCACCATGGCACCTGGGGGACAAGAGGACATTTACTGTTTTGCACCCACTGCATATCAAGCGGCGAAGAGCGATCAAGACTTGAAGCTTTCGGCTGGTTACCGTCATTTGCAGCGGCACTCGTGTCCGTTGTCTGGTCGGTTGAAGCCGTTTGTCCAGTTGCTGTCGTCGTGCCAGATCCGGTACTCTCTGTTACGGTATTTTGTGGAGTAGCATCCTGCCCGAACAATGCCAACAATCCAGCAGTATTCAACTGCTCCCGTGGCACAACGAAAAAAACGGCGAGTGCCAGGGCAACGAGGACCGCGCCGGCCGCCAACCATTTCCAGAGGGCTCCGCGATCAGAGGCTCTTCGGTCCCGGCGTTCCTGGCCCTGCCCACGGCGCTCCCTGGTATGATGTTTTTCAAGGTCCGGCCTGGGTGTTGCAATGCGGATGATGTTGTTACGAACTTTTGATTTTACGATTTCCGGGTTAAAGGGCTTGGTAATATAGTCAATGGCACCGAGTTCCAGACCACGGGCCTCTTCTTCGGGACCAGTTTTTGCCGTGACAAAAATGACCGGAATATCTTTGGTTTCCGGATTGCCCTTCAGGCGCTTGCAGACTTCATAGCCATCCATGCCGGGCATCATGATATCCAGCAAGATCATATCGGGGCGGTTGGCCTGAACGATTGACAGGGCGTCTTCGCCAGACGTCGCGAAGATCACATTGATTTCTTCATTCAGCAGCGTTTGCAAAAATTCAATGTTCAATGTTTCGTCATCGACGATCAGAACCTTGTGTCTGTACCCGGAACTACCTGCGGTGCTCATTCATTTGCCCAGTCTTGTCATCTCTCTGTTTCAGGATCGTCAACAAGCAGTTACAATCCCGTCAAACCACTATTTCACAGTACCCGACTTAATAGGATAAAGCCCTGAAGTGATTCATACTTTGAGATTCTCCGACCAAAGAAAGTCTCAAAATATGCAGCAATTACTTGGCAAGGCCTTATCCACACCGTTAGGAGAGCACATCCCCCTTTG
>JABIFY010000062.1 GCA_018650465.1 Alphaproteobacteria bacterium | reverse complement strand
CACTGAACGTTTTGACACAGCCTGGGTCAACTACAGACCTTTTCGATTGCGTAACACGATGTCCGCTTCCAGGCCAACAACCGACATTAATCCGAAAAAGCAGACGTGGCGTCAGATTTCGTCTATCGCCGTCTATCAAGAGAGACCCTGTAATAGTACCCCCCATCATCGACCGTCTTTGGGCCTCCCCCCCCGTCCGCAGAATTCGACCTTGAACCGTTCAGGCAAAGAAATTCTGCTGATGCCCTCAATGGCCTGACGAGGGCGCTCACGAACCATTGACGGGCTGCCGGGTTGCCCTGCCCCTCTGGCAGTCAAAACCACCTCAGACCAGCTTTTAAAAGGTCTGATTAGCGTTGCTTATTTTCAACAGTTCCTTACCTGCCTTCATAGCCGCCAGCGTCCGTTTTAATCCCTCAGCAGTGCGCGGACCCGTCGATAATCCACCGTGCATACGACACCGCTTGTTGCGTGGCTTGCCTTTTGCCTTGTCCCAGACAACGCGCGCCTTGCAGTTGCCGCCAGACCGCGTCCTCGCACCACACAGGGGCCGTTCAGACTTGGCTGTCGTCATTGCTCAAACTCCATGATGCGCGCGCGCAAATGTAGTGGTTTACTGTAGGCAATGCCGCCCCCGCCAAAATTGTTCATACACATAAATCACCCGCACTAATTTCAGCCAGCCTCTGCTCAGCCACACGGACGCGGATTGCGCGACGAATGAACTCCGACTGATCCACGCCCTCCTTGATGCAGGCGGTGGTCATATGATCAAGATCGTTTTGCGCGATATTGAAAATCAGTTTCTTTGCGAATTTCTTCATTTGATGCTCTCTTTTGTCAGGCCGACAGCACTCTGAATATAGGTCTGATTGATAACGGCACGCCGGGACATCCACAGCCTTGTCGCCTCAAGATTTGCAACTTCATCATCAAGCCAGTCGAGGGGGTCCATTCCGTTAACGACCAGCCTCCATGATTGCTCCGGTGTTTCAGCAGTTTGGAAGAAGTCATCGGCTTTTGCATCCGGCTCAGTGTTAACCAGTGCTGGTTGCTGCGGGTTGGCGGGTGGTGGCACTGGTGGCGTCGGTGTAAATGGCGGGTCAATGTAGACAGGGCCAGAATTCCCGGTGACAAAGTCAGCAACAAATGGATCGTTACCCTGCTCATTGATGGCAGGAGTTGATGATGCAAACTCAAAATGGCTCAGTGGCCCTACAATCGACACCACAAACATTTTTGGATCAACTTCGCCTGGCCTGATCAGTACAGGAACCTTATACCTCGTTCCCGCAAGCCTGATTTCCGCTTCGATGTATCCCTCACGATGGGATTCACTAATAAGTATATTCCTATTAGTAGATTCCACCGTGACAGAACGCCCCCAGTCTTTTGCCGCTTGAGGATTCAGAAATCTGTCGTGAAGAATTGCGGCAACTAGGTTCCAGTATCCACGCTTTGAACTGTCGCAATTCGGCAATACCCCGCGCGCTTTCATCAGTGAGAACGGATCGGCTTGTGCACCGTTCCATTCGACTACTTCGTCCACATTGATCGGCAATGGAACCGTACCGATGATGTCAATTTGCAGAGGCGTTTCAGAAGTACGGTTCACAGCGCGTCCACGGCCAATTGCTTGGATCAACTCGGCCTCACATATCGACCTACGAGCAGCCTCAACATTCGGGTCCGTGTGATATTCCATCTTGACGGCGGGGCCAGAGTTCTCTCCCTGGAAGTTCAGCCCGACCTTTATGTTTGGATAATACGAGCCATCCCATTCAGGCCCCCGAACAGTTTCTTCGTCAAACACCAACTCGGCAAACATTTCGGCATGATCAGGCTGGGGTTGAGGGCGGCCAATCACGATCAGGCACTCAACGTTTCCAAATTTGTCGATGCCACGCATGCCGTTGAAATGGCCAGTAACCACATTGTCAGGCAGGCTTGTTCTAGCCAGTTCTTCTTCTAATCCTTTTTGGCAAATCACAAGTACGCTTTTGAATTCAGTACTTCTAGCTTCGATGTATTTGAATATCCTGCTGCGATTGTTTTGCTGGGTTTCAGTTTTGCCCAGCAATTTTGCTTTGGCCGCAGACCACAGTATTTGTTTGATATTTATGTGTGGTGTGGCAGCGTCAAATTCATATGTTCTGTCAATGTTCGGCCAGAATGGCCGATACAAATCCCAGTTTGCCGTCGCATCCAACAACAACGTCGGCACTTGCCAGCATTCATGGATTTCCTCGCGCCAGCGTAATCTGACACTGAGGAATCTCTTTTCAGCTTTTTCGTCAACTTCAAGCCTCAAGCCTGGGATGATTTTGCTTTTGCTTTCCAGTGCGCGAGCAATCAACCCCCAAAAGCGAACTTCCATCAACAGGCGCTTGTTGTCTTTTGCTACGGTCACTTCCAACTGCCGCTCACCGGCAGTCATATCCGGTGTCAGGGTTATCTTCTTCTTGCAGCGAAGCGTGAAGTCACGGGCCTCCAGAATTTCTGACGACGTTAATCCAGTGTTCGTTATCGCGGACAATGGTATCGGCTTGCCCGGCTCAACTTTCTCAATTGCCGACGCGATCTTTGATTTTACGCCTTCAAGGAACCTGGTTGCGTCTTTATCTGTTCTGTATAGCCCCTCAGACACTGGCACTGTCCTGGAGGAACGAATGTCGTAGAGGGTCACAGATCGGGCAGGGCCATCAAGCCCCGTCAACAACGCCGGGACAGGAAATTCATCATTGATCAGTACACACGCCGGATACAGGAATGACGGACGCGCGAAGGCCAAGAGGTTTTGCGGCATTATGACGATGTCAGCCATCCGCTGCTGACGTTTGTAACCACATTCGTGGTAGTGAGGGCATAGGATGTCTTCGCCGTCTCTTTTAGTCCCGCACAGATAACGAATGTCGGCACCGCCTTGCCTCAAGTCGTTCGCATCTTCAGAAATCCGGCACATCTTCAATCCGACCTGTTCTGGGTCGTCAGCCGTAAGCCCTCTATAGGTCAGAATTCGCATCGGATGATCAGGAAACCGTTCCCTGATTTTCTCCGCTAACTCGTCAGCTAACAGGTGGGTGGGGACAGATATGTAGATGGCTTGTCCCTCTTGTTTCTCCGCCAGAAATTGAGGGAGAATCTTCAGAACAAAGGTTGTTTTACCAAGCCCGGTCATGGCTTTGATGCCATGCACAGGAGGATCAATCTGCAATTCGGTTGCTGGCGGCTTCGGGCAATTATTTGCTGTCATTGGTGTCCGCCAGGTAAATCCAGTGGTGCCTTACTAGCTCAACCCACTCTCGGATAGCATTTTCGACTCCCTTTCTTGCAGCCTCGACTGAAAGATTGGACAGCCTGTATTGCGCAGGAACGCCACCCCATAAAACGGCAGAATTCAGTGCCTCCAAAACCGCAGCCTGGCCTTGGTCTATGAGAAGGTCGTTAAAGTCGTAGCAGTTCGGACCATCAGGTCGTGCAATGAAAACCTTGTAGCCACGGCCAAAGTAATGCTCGGCAGCCTTCTCTGCCTGCTGACGAGCGGGAGAACCCTCCGAGGCACAATCGGCAGCTATTACAATTTCGGAAATGTCGTCGGGAATTTCACGCCCGCAGAAGTTTTGCCCAAGCACCGACCATGTTGGCGAGTTGGTTGCGTTCCAGACACTGAGGCCGGTCTCTGGTCCTTCAGTGAGGAACAGGCGGGAGCCACACCCAGGCATTTTCACGGCGGCTTTTCCAAGTTTACCGTTTGTACGCTTCTGTATTTTGACGTCGGCCTTTGCGCCTTCCGGCGTCAGATACACCCGCTGAACAGCGCGTATTTTGTTGTCGCCATCGCGGGCGACTACGATCAACGCGCCAAATTCTTGGCCATTATTTGGCTGATAGCGAATGTCTTCCGGCCAGGAAGTGATGGCACGCCCAGAAAGATAGATTTCTGCCGGGGTGTTGGCAACCGGAACTGAATCGTTGACAAGTTTGGCGACTACGGCCCGGCGTTGAGCATCGTCGCCATCAGCATCGACCTTCGCTTGCTCCTTTTCAATCCTTCGCCGTTCTTTCAACTTTGGATCGGGTTTGAATTGAACACCGCCATCAACGCCAAGCCAGTTGGCAGCCCACTTTATTGCTTCACCTGATGACAGCCCCATTTCGTGCTGAATGTATTGAAAGGGTGACCGTCCTTTGCCGTCGCCGTCAAACAGGGTAATGCGGCCTTTATTCGGTCCTGCTGACGTAACAGCAATCCCGTCCTTGGTTCCAAACCTGGCTTCCGATTTTTGCGATGGCTGTCGGTTGGGCTGCATGCCTGAAATGAAGGATACAAGATCAACGACATTATCACGGAGACGGGCGTCTATGGCGTCAGCAAAAATTACAATACAAATGAATCGTCGGCGATTTTTTATTATCGGAGCGACAGTAAGGTCAACACCACTATTTCTTTTCTAAATTACTGGAAAATGAAAAGGCAAATTGACGTTCACCTTATGGCGACTTT
>JABIFY010000061.1 GCA_018650465.1 Alphaproteobacteria bacterium | reverse complement strand
GAGGACCTCGTCAAGGCACTACACAAAGGCCGAGAAAGAGTAGCTGCGTATCACAGAGCATCTAATGCCAACACCGCAGTGACTACTGCTTCAGGAGCCACCTGAGCCGGTCAAGATACTTCTGCATCTGCACGGTCCACGTTAAAGATGCTCGGTGCACTGACTTCCGCTTTTCGCACTCCCATGTCAGTTGTGGGCCTGAAAGCAGACGTGAAATCGCTGGGCCTGAAACGTCGGAAGTTGACCCACAAATGACTTTTTCACAGGTGTTGCTTTGTTATTTCTCTGTAGAGGGCTTCAGGGCTTAAACCTATGTATTCGGTAAATGATTTCCACAGACCTTTGTCAGGCGAAGAGAAGAAGTTCAAATACTGCACTTTTTGCAACCGGTGATGCAAAAACAGAAAATTCAAACATATAAGTTGTCAAATGTAAGGCATGACCCAATATTAGTTACCGGTTTTCAACGAGTATCCTCATTAGATGCACATCAAGGCGTGCCATGACGTTCAATTGGTCCGCCAGGAGTAATAAATGTCCTTTCCAGCCTGGCTAGCATCCCTGTTGGCAGCGATTTCACTTTCCACAATGCTGATTCCTTTCGCATCACAGGCCGATCAATCACAAACGATACTGGTTGGTCTTGATGCTGATATGTCCTCAGGTGCGGCGGAAGGCGGTGAATCCATCCGCCGGGGTGCCCTGGTTGCCATTCGTGAAATCAATGAACAGGGTGGTGTTCTTGGACGCAAAATGAAACTGGTGGTTCGTGATCACCGGGGCAATCCGGCCAGAGGCAAAGATAACATTATGGAATTTGTTGGCATGCCCGGACTGGTTGCTGTTCTTGGTGGCGTCCATACGCCGGTGGCCCTGCATGAGTTGAAGGCCATCCACGCCAACAAGATGATTTACCTCGGCCCCTGGGCGGCCGGTACGCCTGTCGTAAAAAACGGTTTCAAGCCCAATTTTGTGTTCCGGGTCTCGGTTCGCGATTCCTATGCCGGTGGCTTCATGTCTGACCATGGCCTCAAGGCAGGTTACAAAAAACTCGGGCTGTTGTTTGAACGAACAGGCTGGGGCCGGTCGAATGAGCGGGCCATAAAAGACGCGCTGGGCAAGCGTGGGTTAGAGCCGGTTGGTCTTGAATGGTTTAACTGGGGCGTTGCTGATCTGTCAAAGGAGATTGAGCGCCTTGCCACCAAGGGGGCCCAGGCCATTATTCTGGTCGCCAATCCGCGTGAGGGTGGCATAGCTGTCAAGTTCATGGCAGCCCGCACGGAAAGCAAACGTCTACCCATTATTTCCCATTGGGGAATCAGCGGCGGCGATTTTTTTGACCAGAACAAATCACATCTGGCGAAAATTGATTTTGCGTTCCTGCAAACCTTTTCCTTTCTGAAGCCACCATTGCCTGAGCGTGCAGCAGCATTTCTCGATTCCTTCAAGAAAAATTTCCCGGAAATAAAATCTGCAACCGATGTCGCCTCTCCTGTTGGTGCGGCCCACGCATATGATCTTCTGCATCTGCTGGCCAAAGCCATAACTGTTGCGGGTTCAACAGATCGTGTTGCCGTTCGTGATGCCCTTGAAAACATTAAAGATCATGCCGGATTGATGAAGAATTATGCCCCGCCCTTTGCCGAGGGTCGTCATGACGCACTGGACGCATCAAATTTCATCATGGCCAAGTTTGACGAAAAAGGTATCATTCGTCCCGTCTCTCACGAGAGCATTTTCAAAACAGGGTCGCAGTGATTTTCAGTCTTGTCCTATAGAGGTAAGCAGCGCCATTCATGGTCACACGTCTTTCCCAACGATCCTTATCAATATTTCCTTATCTGCTGGTCCGCGTTCTGCCTGTTGCGGCAGTCGTCATGGCGGTGGCTGGATTTTTGGGTTTGTTGTTCACTGAAGACCTGGCGGAGAAAAAAGCCGACGAACTTCTGATTCAACAAAGCGAAAACACTCACATCATTATTGATTTTCGACTGAAAAACATCCTGTCCCAAGCGCAGATCCTGTCGGAAAGTGCCCTGCTGGTAAATGGCCTGATCGATCACGAAGGGCGCAACACCTACTTGCCCGCCTTTTTCCAGAACCTGCAACTTGCTGGTCATCCCGGTGCCCGTGTAGAACTGACGGACTACAAGGGTCGGGTAGTCTTTGACAACAAGGTGACATCGAAGCTGGATCTGAAAAGCACCGACTGGCTGAAGACAGTCATCAACGAAACCGGAACCTGGCTCAGTCTGACGTCTGGTGGCATGGCTGTTATCAGCCCTGTGCGCTATCTAGGCAATGCAGAAGGTGCTGTGACTGTCACCCTGGACAAATCCTCTCTGGCGACCCTGTTCGATGTCGGTGTGCAGGTTAATCAAACCGTTGTGCTCGACGGACAGGAACAGATTATTTATTCATCAGATCCGGCGTTTGGCGTTGCAGGCCAGAAAGCCGTCAACAACGCTGACATCGAATGGCGACAGATAACTGCCCCCCTGACAGCTTTCCCGGCGATAAGGGTCCTGACTGTCCAACGGCAGGAAACGGCTTTGGCTGGCCAGAAATGGATGCGCAATTTTCTGGTGGCCGGTCTACTGATTGCTTTGGCTGCGCTGTGCGCGGCCATTGGCTATGCCGCCTTGCTGGCCGGTCGTGAGGTTGTTCGCCTGTCAGGCATTGTACAGAAAATAGGAGAGACGCAAGACCTTGGACGTCGGGTCGAGTTATCCGGCCCTGCCGAGCTTATTTCTCTGGGTGAAAATTTCAACAACATGCTGGAGAGACTGGAAAGTACCACAACTTCCCTTGAGTATGTGGACAGTATCGTCAGTAATTCAGCCGAAGGCATCATAACAATCAGTGCTACAGGCGAAATCACAACATTTAACCAGACAGCCGAAGACATGTTTGGCTACAGGGCTGAACAGGTTTTGGGCCAGAATGTTGCGATGCTCATGCCGACAGAGGAACGCGCCGATCACCAGCAGTTTGTGGATCAGGCCGAATTTTTTGCTCCCCGTATCATCAACAGATCGCGTGACCTCTATGGGCTTCGCAGTGACAATACCTTGTTTCCCTTGGAGTTGAACGTCGCACCCATGCGTGTTGGCGATGAGCGCAGCTTTGTCGGGATCATGCGCGATATCACCGAGCGGCTGATGATCGACAGGGCAAAATCAGAATTTGTTTCAACCGTTAGCCATGAGTTGCGCACCCCCCTCACTTCCATCAAGGGCTCGCTGGGACTGATCAGGTCGGGTGCGGTGGGGGACCTGCCAGACAAACTCCAATCCATGCTAAACATTGCCTACCGAAATTCTGAACGACTGGTGATGTTGATCAACGACATACTGGACATCGAAAAAATGGAAGCGGGGAAAATGGATTTCCACATGAAACCCGTGGAGATGATCAACCTTATCGATGAAGCCATCGAGAGCAACAAGGCCTATGGTGATGAACATGGCGTGACCTTTGTCCGCACTGGTGCAGATGACCAGGTTTTGGTGTCAGGGGATTCGGGGCGACTGATCCAGGTCATGTCCAATCTGATGTCGAATGCCGCCAAATTTTCCCATGAAAAAGAACAAGTCATAATTTCTGTTACCGGGAATGGAGATACAGTCCGCATTTCCGTGATAGACAAGGGGCCGGGTATTCCCGAAGAATTCCGCGCCAACATATTCGAGAAATTCTCGCAGGCCGACTCTTCCGATACCCGCAAGGTCGGTGGCTCAGGGCTGGGCCTCAGCATCACCAAGGCTATCGTTGAAACCCATCAGGGAACGATAGGGTTCGACACAGAAACCGGTGAAGGCTCGGAATTCTGGTTTGAACTGCCGACACTCGACAGGAAAGCAGACACACAATACATCCCGGTTGGTGAAAACAGGCCGAGAATCCTGATTTGCGAAGATGAGAAAGATGTCGCAGAGGTCATTCAGATGTTGCTGACACAAGCGGGCTTTGACACCGAAATCGCTTATACAGCAGCCCAGGCCAGGGAGAAGCTGACCGGCAGTAATTTTGATGCCATGACCCTGGACCTCGCGCTCCCCGATTGCGATGGCCTGACCCTGATGCAGGAATTGCGTGAGGACGAGCAGATACCAAACCTGCCCATCGTTGTCGTGTCCGCCTCCGCCAACGAAGGCAAACTTCAGGTCGAGGGAAGCGCCATCAATGTGATCGACTGGATTGTCAAACCGATTGAACCGGAAGCCCTTGTTGACCGACTGAGCAAATCGCTCCGTCCGCTGGAAGACACCACTCCTCGTATCCTGCATGTGGAAGACGACGATAGCGTGCTGGATATCGTGCATACCCTGGTCAGTGGAATGGGCTACCTCACGTCGGCCAGAAGCTTGAAGGAGGCCCGGAGCCTGCTAGAGACAGAGGCCTTTGATCTGGTTCTGCTGGATCTGATGCTTCCGGACGGCCGAGGCGAAAGTTTGCTGCCCCTGTTAAGCAGTAAAGATGGCAAGACCATTCCTGTTGTCGTGTTTTCAGCCATCGACGTATCACGGGAAACAGCCCGGAAAATTCAGGTCGCCCTTGTCAAGAGCCGAACATCCAACGAAGAATTGCTGGAAGTGCTGCGCTCTACCATCAAGAACAGGAAAAAGACCTGAACGGAACGGAAAATAGGAACTTGCAATTTGACTGGGTGGAAGTTGCCTTTTTTCCCACCTGGCAACAGGTTTCAGCTTCTAACAATTCTGGCAGTTCTCACTATGGTAAACGCCCTTAAATAGATGCAGCGGCGACGGGATTGTTGCTTTCCACAATGTCCACTATTGGCTAACAACAGACTATAACCACCACAATGACAAACTTCCGCTATCAAAGGCATAGCGGACATCAGATTTCGCCTACCTTAAACTTTTAGTTACGCCATTTTACCGAATTCCGCCTAAATATCCTGTATACGCTTCTGCCTGTGGGCCACGTTAACGACATTCACCTTGTCATAGAATTTCTCAATGACAGCCACACTGTTCCCAACCTGCTTAGCAATGTCATGGATCGTCATGCTGCCCGCCTGCAACTGCCATGTGATGTAAGAATGACGGAGTACATAGGGTGTGAAATGCCTTCCGGCGTCGTCATGCGTGGTACCAAAATCCCGCATCAATCGTTCAAACGTTTGCCGCAGACTGTCCTCAGAAACAAACTGTCCATTGGGTAATGCAGACACAGGCATGTCCGCGTTCATCGCAACAGGCTTGATCCAGCCAGTCCGTAACCACTCTGTTTTCCCACCAAGCATGTGTTCATAATACGATGGTTTGACAGTCAAACCATTCTGATAGTCGGAATACCTGCGCTGAATGCGGAGCAATGCACTGGCAGCATCTATGTTCCCTGTCGTTGGTCTTGCGCCGTTTTTGCCCTTGGGGAGTGAGATGGAGACACGGGGATTGCCAATCTGGTAGGGATCGTCCTGCACTTCTTGCCCCATACCCCTCTTGTCCTTGTAAAATTCGATGTGCTTCCATTGCAGGTAGTCTGTTTCAGTGCCCGGACGCATACCGGTGTTGGCAATCAGTTCAATCATGTCCCACAACAACAAACGCCTGTCAGTAAAGTTACGTAGGTGCGGATCACGGGATGACTGCAAACACCAGCCGGGTAGGTATTCCAAAAGTTCCTGAAACTTTGCTGTAGTGAAGGCAGGTTTGGCTTGCAGATTTCCGTTTGCTGGCTTGGCTTTTACAAACTCAATCTTGGGCGCCCTGCTTTCATCAAGGAATTTGTGCCGGACAGCACATTTGAAAATATCCCTGAGCACCAGAACACTTGTGGACAATGCCCCATCCTTGGCAGGCACATGATTGATCGGCTTTTTGACGACCTTGCCTGCCCGCATGTATTCCTGGAATTCAACGTCCTTGCCCGGTCCATCCAGCCAGTAACAACGCCTCCAGTCCACATACTGCTGTATGTCAGGTGCCGAAATGTTATCTATTGGCTTGTTCAGGAAATAGGGCTTGATGTAACGCTCCACTGTCATGGCATAGGTCTTCAGATCTATTGGGTTCCGCCCTGCTTTGCCGTCTGATTTTTCATGGTCAACACGCTCTTGTTCCAGTTCCCTCAAATACAAATCGCATACTTTTGAAAAGTCAGTTGGTGTTGTGCTGTACCCACGGGAATGCAGGAATGCCATCTCGTCATACAGGCGTTCAGCGGCGCGTAATGCTTCCGCCTTGTTCCTTTTGCCTGTGGAGCGTTGAACCCAGCGGTTTGTGTCGGGCTTCTTGAGTTGGCAGTAGTAATTGGGACCGTTTGAACGGGCGTATATGTAGACGTTCCCGTCCCTGCTATGGGTTTCAGTATTCTCAGAAATATTTTGCATATGCTTTGTCTGTGTTTTGCAGATGCAGCGCAGATATTTGCCCTGCATAGTTGTGCATAAACATAACAATGACTGCGTTGTGTGTAGAGTTGTTTTTAAGATACGCAGGAATTATCTGTTTAATAACAGTTGGTTACGTGTGCAATAATGTTTACAGACGACTGCAGACGCACATAAGTATACATAGGCGCAGTTTGCACCATATGTAACTCATTGTATTTGTTGTAAATAATGGTGCCCGGGGGCGGCATACGATAATTTATATAAATCAACAACTTAGCTAGAAGGTAAG
>JABIFY010000060.1 GCA_018650465.1 Alphaproteobacteria bacterium | reverse complement strand
GTGCATGCCAGCGGAAAAGATATCGACATCAAATATCGGGGAACTAAAGTAGCTCAGGACTAAGACAGTTTAGCTGCCAGCCTCTTCCAGAAACTTCAGGATCGTGCGCACATTTTCTCTTTCACCAAGAATATTGTGATCACCACCTTTCAGCACAATTGACTGTGAATTTGCCCGACCTTTCATGAAGTTGCCACAGTCGCCGCGCTGATTTTTGGTACGGCTTTTGTCATACCAGGGGTCCGCGTCTCTGACGATAGAAAGAACAGGCTCGTCAGCTGGCGCGAAAATGCCCTGTACAAGAGGTGCGCCGGTACAGGTCCATTGGGCGATAACACGGGCCCGAAATTCATCACCGCGATATAGGGCCGCAGCAACGCCCCCTTCTGATACCCCGATCAAAAACACCTTGTGCTGATCAACCCATGAGAGTCTTTTTAAACGATCCAGGGCAAAGGAAATTTCGGTCAGGCGAAAATCATACACAAAACGGTTATAGCCACCCGTCTGTGTCTTGGGATCACATTGCAAGGGACGATAACGCCGTGCCATGGAATCAGGCGCAATGACAACATAGCCTGCGCGGGCAAGGGCCTTAAAAAAGGGGCCGTTGCCGATGCCAGTGCAGCCATGGACATATAATATGACAGGCAGAACAGCCTGTCGTGGCAAGCTGGCCAGACGCTCCTTGACGGCATCGTCTTCCAGATTGGCCAGCAATACATCTTCACCACTACGAAAGGGTGGCAGGGCAACTTCTGCTTCGGCCCAGGTCAGTTCGATGTCGGGCCGCGGATCAATAAGCGGGATCGGAGCCTTGCAGGCAGAAAGCAGAGCCAGTGCGAAAAAGGGTGCAAGAAGTCTCGAAAACGATTTACCCAATATCTTATCAATATTCAAACCGGATTTCCCTTATCCTGTATAGGCTTGACGAAGATCGTGGCCTTCGTCTCCCGACCCTGCTGTTTGTATCCACCATTCAGGCTGATGTCGCCTGATTTCTGTGGCGGCAGCTTCTGCCTCTTCTATTTTCTGGAATAATCCAAAGCAGGTTGCCCCACTTCCAGACATACGGGCGAGGCGACAATTGGCTTGTGCACTTGTTACCGCAAGCACGTCCTCGATTACGGGAGCCAGCCTGATCGCAGGCTGTTCAAGGTCATTTGCCCGTGATTTGAGTTCGGACACAAAGGCATAAAAATCGAGATCAGATGGCAGCTCTGATGAATAGCCGCTCGCCTTCCATTTCCCCCGATGAAGCTCTTCAAATACTTCCGGTGTTGACTGGCTGATTCTGGGGTTGACCAGAACCAGACAGCCATTTGGCATTGCAGGCGTTTCATGAAGTTTCTCACCTATGCCGGTCATGCGAAGGGGGCGGCTTTTCATACAAACGGGTACATCGGCACCCAAGGCAAGAGCCAGCTCAACCAGTTCGCCAGCAGCTGGTTTCAGCTTCCAAAATTCCACCAAAGCTTTCAACGTCGCCGCCGCATCGGCTGAACCACCGCCCATACCGGATGCCACAGGCAAGACCTTGTTCAGGGTTATTGCTGCTCCTGCAGTGACTTTATATTTTTCAGCAAGCATGCGTGCGGCCCGGAACACCAGGTTTTCAGATGCCTCGAACCCTTGTAAGGCGTGCGCTTCCGGCCCAATAATTTCCAGCGTCAGGTCGTCGGCAGGTAATATGAAAATGTCATCACCAATTGGCGCGAAAATTACCACGCTGTCCAATTCGTGATAACCGTCTGGCCTTTGCCCAGTGACGTGAAGGTATAGATTTATCTTGGCAGGTGCGAAGTAACGCAGCGGCCTCGCTGAAGACTTATTTTGCATCGCCAGACGGCACGGCATCCAGGCCTTTTTCAATTTTCAGCTTCAGGGTTGCAGCGTTCTTGGCATCTGGTTTCAGTGCCAGGGAATGGCGCCATTGAAAGCCAGCCTCCAGCCGTCTGCCCGCTTGCCAAAGGGCGTCGCCAAGATGCTCATTAATGATGGGGTCTTCCGGGCGCAAGGCCACGGCGCGCTCCAACTTTACGACCGCAGCCTCATAATCGCCGAGGCGATATAGAACCCAACCAAGGCTGTCGACGATATAGCCGTCCCGTGGTCTGAGTTCCACAGCCCGTTCAATCATCTTCTGGGCCTTCTCCAGATGCATATTTTTTTCGACCCAGGAATATCCAAGATAATTCAATACCGTCGGCTGTTCCGGCTGCAGTTCAAGCGCTTTCAGGAAATCGGCTTCAGCTTTGTCCCAGATATTTCGGCGTTCAAAGGAAACACCGCGCGAATAATACAGATGCCAGTCCAGCGCCCTTGGTTCTTTCAGCCGGGAAATGGCCTCATTGTAAACACCCACGGCTTCGTCGAAACGTTTGCGGGCGCGCAAGATGCTGCCCAGAGAAGTCAGGGCATCCAGCCGTGTCGGATAATCCTTCGCCAGTTTTCGCAAGATACTGACGGCTTCGTCTGTCTTGTCGATCCTGTCCAGGTTCGATGCCATGCGGATACGGGCATTCCAGCCATAGGCTGAAGCCAGGCTGATGCTGGCATAAATTTTATTGGCCGCTTTCCAGCGACGCTGGTTTTCATAAATACCGCCCAACAACGATTGTGCTGCCGGAAATTCAGGCTTCAGAAATAGAGAAAGGTTCAGATAGATCAGCGCCTGTTCGATACCGTTTTGCGGCACCAGAACAGAGGCCACACCATGCAGGGCTTCTGCGGTCCCCTGAACAGCATTTTCAATATGCCGCGATGCTTTACCGCCTTTTTCTACCCGTGCGACCGATTCCAGCATCAGCGGATTATCGATGTCTCTTTCCAGAATGCCACGGTACAGCGGCAGGGCTTCTTTTGCCCGCCCGGTTCGTTCAAGGAATGAGCCATAGATTTCGATATTCCTGAGCGATGGCCCGGAACGCTGGGCAATGGATTTCTGATAAGCCTTTTCAGCCGCACCGTTCTTCCCCGCCAAGTCACTAATAAGCGCCATATGATAATTTTTGAACAGACGATATGCCTTGCGCCGATCCAAAGCGTTCAGCGCTTTAAGTCCCTTATCCGTCTCCCCGGCACCGACTTGGGCCCAGGCTTCGACCAAGGGAATAACCAGGGCGTTCAAACGAGAGCGCGATGCTTTACCAAGTTTCTTCAGAGCTGCCGGAAAGTCGCCCTTGCGCATCTGATCCAGAGCCAGAGCAATGCCAGCCACACTATCGCGCGGGTTTATGGCAATCAGGCGTTCTGCAATTTTAACCGCGTTGCCAGTTTGCCTGCTGGCGACCAGGGCAAAAAAGGTGCGTTGTAAAAGTGTTGCATTTTTTGGATCTGTCGCTAGCACGTTTTTATAGAGCTTGGCGGCAGCGGCAGCGTCTTTTTGGTTATCGGCATGACGGGCCGAAAGATATTGGCCGGAGATGGATACAGGTGCAGCTTTTGCGGCGTTGGCAGGTGCCGGGGAAATGGCAAACATGGGCACGGCAAAGGCTACAGCGAAAGCTGTCTTTATCGCCAGATCAGAAGAAAATCCCGGTTTCATATTACGCCTTATCCGTTTGCCACTTGCAATTATGTTCTTTTAGTCGCCAGCAGATACGTTGCCTCAAGGCCCCATGCCGGTCAATGCCCTCAGTGAACCAGAATACCGCACAAACCGGGATATTCCAGCTTCACCTTATCATGCATTTTTTACATATTCGGGTAACTGGGACCACCGCCACCTTCCGGCACTGTCCAGTTGATATTCTGGGTCGGATCCTTGATGTCACAGGTTTTGCAGTGCACACAGTTTTGCGAATTGATCTGCATGCGCGGGTTGCTGCCATCATCATCCGTCATGATTTCGTAAACCCCTGCCGGGCAATAGCGCTGCTCAGGTGCATCATACAAGGCCAGGTTTGTCTCGATGGGGATGCTGGCATCTTTTAACTTGAGATGAACCGGTTGGTCTTCGGCGTGATTGGTATTGGAGATAAAGACCGACGACAATTTATCAAAAGTAAGAACCCCGTCCGGCTTGGGATAGTCGATTTTTTTGCACTCGGAGGCCTTTTTCAATTTGTCGTGATCTGAATGGCTCTTCAGGGTCCAGGGCACGTTGCCGCGGAAAACTTTAAGCTCGATACCGCCCAGGATCGTTCCGGCCAGCAAACCATGGCGGAAATAGTGGCGGAAATTCCGGGCCTGATACAATTCCTTGGCAATCCAGGAATTTTCATATTTTTCGACATATGAATTAAGCACACCCTGGCCTTCATCACCATTCGTCAGTGCTTCATGCACAGCTTCCGCCGCCAGCATGCCTGACTTCATGGCCGTGTGACTGCCCTTGATCTTGGGCACATTCAGGAAACCAGCTTCACAGCCAATAAAGATGCCGCCCGGGAATACGAGCTCAGGCAAAGATTGCATGCCACCTTCATTGATGGCACGCGCACCATAGGCGATGCGACGTCCGCCTTCAAAAGTATCGCGCACGACAGGATGGGTTTTCAAACGCTGCAATTCGTCAAAAGGTGACAGATGAGGGTTTTCATAATCCAGGCCAATGACAAAACCAACGGCGACTTGATTGTCTTCGAGGTGATAAATGAAACTGCCGCCATAAGTTTTGCTGTCCATGGGCCAGCCGGCGGTGTGTTCGATCAGGCCGGGATGGTGGTTCTCTGATTTGACTTCCCACAGTTCCTTGATGCCAATGCCATAGCTTTGCGGATCAGAGTTCTTGCGCAGGTCATATTTGACCATCAGGTCCTTGCCCAATGATCCCCGACAGCCTTCGCCAAACAAGGTGTATTTGGCGTGCAGTTCGACGCCCGGCTCGTACTCACCCTTGTGCGATCCGTCTTCGGCGATGCCCATGTCGCCGGTTGCAATGCCTTTGACCCGGCCCTCATCATCATAAAGAACCTCAGACGCGGCAAAGCCCGGAAAGATTTCCACGCCCATGCCTTCAGCCTGTTCGCCCAGCCAGCGACAAACATTGCCGAGGCTGACGATATAGTTGCCATGATTGTTAAATTGCGACGGGAAACTGAAGTTGGGCACGCGAATACCGTTGGGTTCTGTCAGGATCAGCATCTTTTCCTGGATCACAGGTGTGTTAAGCGGCGCACCGCGTTCCTTCCAGTCGGGAAAAAGCTCGTTCATGGCACGCGGTTCCATGATGGCACCAGACATGATGTGGGCACCCACTTCCGAGCCCTTCTCGACCACACAAACGGAGAGGTCAGTCCCGGTTTCCTCGCAAATCTGGCGCAAGCGGATCGCAGCAGCCAGGCCGGAAGGGCCAGCGCCAACAATCACCACAT
>JABIFY010000059.1 GCA_018650465.1 Alphaproteobacteria bacterium | reverse complement strand
GCCTTAGATGGCAGCTACAATCGGTACAAAGCCACCATTTTTTCACTGCATATAAGCCTCTTCCTGTGGTATTATGATACCGTTATGCCAACAACCCCATGAAAGGTCGAAAATGACCACAAGGTTTACTACCGCTTCAGAAAAGTGGCGTTTGGGACCCAATTGGCCGGGACGCCGCTGCGGTGCCAAGACGCGCAGCGGAACGCCCTGCCAGAAGCCAGCCCTGAAGACCAACGCCCGGTGCCAACTTCATGGTGGGCGCGGAGGCGCACCGAGTGGCGCGGGTAATGGCAACTACAAGAACGGTCGATATACCAAGGAGCACAAGGCCACGGTCCGGGCGGAAAGAGCGCAGTTGCGGGAACTGGAGCGTCTAGGCCGCATGATCGGGATGTTTGGCTGATTTGGCCGGGGGGCTTTGGTGCGGCTGCCGTTCACAAGAGGATAAGGTAATTGGGTAATTAGGAACGGCTCAAGGAGGCTCCTGACATGACCCGGTCACCTGTCCGTGGGTTCGTGCGCCACTGACCAACTTGCCTAGTGGATGATGCTCACCCAGCCAGTATTCGATAGACGCTGGCACGACCGATCCCAAGCTCCTTGGCGATCTGGCTGGCACCAACACCTTTGGATTTCATCTTCAGCACTTGGTCCGTTTTCGCCCTTGCCGTTGGCGCACGGCCTTTGTACTTACCTTCTGCCTTGGCCTTGGCGATACCTTCGCGCTGCCTCTCCAGCATGAGTTCACGTTCAAATGCACCGATGGCAGCCACCATTGTGAAAAGCAGCTTGCCTGTCGCTGAACTCGTGTCCAGATCAAGGTCCAGAACCAACAGGGCCGCCCCCTTGGCCCGTAGCTGCTCTTCGATCTTCAGCAGGTCTGCTGTTGATCTCGCCAGACGATCCAGCTTTGTAACCGCCAGAGTGTCTCGGCTCCTGACGAAATCAAGGGCGGCCTCAAGCTGTTCCCGCTGGCCGATTGATGAGACCTGTTCGCTGAATACCTTCTCGCATCCTGCCGCCTCAAGGTCGCGCATCTGGGCGTCAAACCCAGCCTGTTGTTCGATGGTTGATGTTCTTGCGTAGCCTATTTTCATCCATATCTCCTTTGTCCCAATAGAATTCAAGACTATATGGGAATATTGTCTCAAATTGTCAATGGGATTTCTGTGGGACACAATCGGATGTGTTGATGGTGTCGCGCTAGACCCTGCTCAGTGAGACATGTAACAACCTCTGAACATTTGCCTCTCTGGCATCTGTGACGTTGCCCAGTTAAGCTGTAATCAAAATTCACAGGACGATAAATATGCGGGTGATGTTGGCACTATTGGTGTTTGTTGCAGGTTGCACGAACATTGAACACAAGGACTTTTCAAACCGGAGTGTTCTCTATACCGGCTGCCATACGGTTGAAGCCAGCCGGGGCAGTGATGGCAGCAAGGCGATGTTCCTGTTCTGGGAAATTCCGGCAGGTTGGGGTTGGACCTTCTTCAAGCAACAAGCTGATGACGGCACTGTGACGCCGGTGACGACAGGGAAGCCATGTTGAACTTGTTGGGGTGACTGGGCCGTGGGCCAAAGGCCTTTTTGCCAGTTGACCGGGGGAAAAGGGTTTCGGGTTTTACCCACCAGGGCCGATATTCGCGACCCCACCCCCCGATATGGGTAGATAACATCCATATGCTGCTACTACATCGCGTTCTCTCCTGTTTCTGAGCAAAATTTTGACAGCCGACATTAAAAAATATTTCATAAAAAATTTTCAGCGAATGCCTCAATGCCGCCGCCGCGATCCACGGGCCGCCACGTCAGATCGGGGGCCATCAGGCATAAATATATGTGAGCCGAAGCATCAGTCAGGTGGTTGAAGTCTGACAGCTAATCACCACATATAAATCAGAGCCGCAGCATCGACCCAGATGCCTCCCACGGCTCGTTAAAGCCCTCGGCGGGATATCCAGACCCTTTAGATGTCCCGCCACCCCCTTTATCCCCGCTATCTCGATATGATCCACTCATCTGCGTCCATATGACCCATCCAGAATATCAAGCTGGTAATTCACTTCTGTCGAACTGGCCGTTATATAGATGTGGTGTCGTTTCCTATTGAAACGTGGTCAGCCCCTGTTGAGTGAAATGGGGTATTCCGAACACACCCTAGGCAATCACATCACGCAAGGAACAGCGAAAAGATGAAGTGGGACGAGAGTTACAACACAAACGTTTTGGTCATTGATAACGATCACAAAAAACTGTTCGAGTTAGCAAACAAGCTTGAAGTGTTGTCTGAGGATGAGGTGCCCAAAGCCCACTTGATAAACAACCAAATCGAACGTCTGCTTGACTATACGGTTTATCACTTTGATCGAGAGAAGGGCTTAATGACCAAGCACGACATTGCGCCTCTCAATCAGCACATAGATGATCACGATGAGTTTGTTGGCGTAGCGAAGGAAGCCTATGCAAACTGGAAGCGGCGGGGTGATGTGGAAGACCTGAAATCGTTAGTAAGGTATTTGTGGAACTGGCTTGTCGAACACATCATGGAAAGTGACATGGAACTGGCAGAAAGATTACTGCTGGTCGATGGTATCAACGAGACATAAAGCTGACTTGCAAACCGTTCAGGGGGGAAATATACATTGTCGGCGCAATTTGGGTTCGCTGCGCATCATAATTCATATGTATCGTTGAAATAAT
>JABIFY010000058.1 GCA_018650465.1 Alphaproteobacteria bacterium | reverse complement strand
TTTTTGGTATCGGTATTCGGAGGTTCGAATCCTCCCGCCCCAGCCAGTCAAAAGCCAGTCAAAAGCCAGTCAAAAAAGTCTCAACCTTTGGTTCGGGGCTTTTTTTGTTCCTGATCTGTCGAAAAGCAAGCCGCAACCGGCACGCTATTTTGCCGTATTATGCCATGGCATTTGACGTCCCCCGTTAATCAGACAACTGCGCGATCAACTAATCGCTGGATTTCCATTAACTTCCAATTCACCACCACGAGCCATTTTGATTCCGTGCAGATTGAGCGACGTTGCAATCTTGTCTCGTGAAATCGTGGTGGTGCTTTTGATTTCGTTGATGATCGGCAGTACGCTTGCGCCACAGTTATTCTGGTCGATGTCGCTGAATATATATGGTCGACCATGGGCGGCTTTCGGTCTCAAATCCTCATCTGGCATGTGCAATCTTCACAAAAACCAGCCCTTCGAATTAACGACCAACCAAGGAACTCTATGAATATTCCTCCTGTACTTCGCGCGGCTTTGTGGATGAGCGGTGCCTTGGCGTCGTTTACGTTCATGGCGCTGGGCGGCCGTGAACTTGCCAGCGAATTGACGACTTTTCAGATATTGTTCTTCCGCAGTGTGGTCGGTCTGATCCTTGTTTCTACGCTGTTAACCTTCAGCGGTTGGGCCCAGGTCAGGGGCAAGCGGGTCAAATTGCATTTACTGCGCAACACAGCCCATTTCGGCGGGCAGTTCGGTTGGTTTTACGGTATATCCCTGCTCCCCCTGTCGACGGTCTTTGCCCTTGAATTTACGGCCCCTGTCTGGACGGCTTTGCTGGCTGTATTTGTCCTTTCCGAACGCCTCACCATGGTTCGTTTGATGTCGATTCTGATGGGGTTTGGCGGGATATTGTTGATATTGCGCCCAACCGTAAACGGCATCGGCTCGGCGGAGATGGCCGTCATCGGTGCTGCGGCTGGTTATGCTGTTGCTTATGTCATGACCAAAAAACTGGGGGCTGACAATTCACCGCTGACAATCATCTTTTATATGACGATCATCCAGTTGCCCTTGTCATTTCTGCCATCCCTGTGGCAGTGGACTTTGCCATCCATGACGCTTTGGCCATGGGTTGTGTTGGTGGGGGTAACAGCGCTTAGTGCCCATTATTGCATCGCCAGAGCCTTGGCGTTGGCGGACGCCGGGGTTGTCGTTCCAATGGATTTTTTGCGATTGCCGCTAATAACTGTCATTGGTTTTTTGCTTTATGATGAGGCTTTCGATATATGGGTGCTGGCGGGGGGTGCCATTATCTTTGTTGGTAACCTGATAAACATGAGAGAGGCGGCAAGAGGCAGCAAAAGCTGATCTGTGTCTCTGAAAGGAAATAAAGTGATTGAAATTGATCTGACCGTTTGGCAATTCGTACGCATTATGGTCGAGCTTGAGCGGCGCAAGAGCCGCAGCCTTGCTTACAAATTGTGGCAGGGGGCTTGGGAAGAGCTGGACGGACGCCTGGATGCCTTGAGGGCCGGCAACAAAATGGACGAATTTTCCAACTTGATGATGAACCAGGAAGTTTCTTTGCAGGCCGAGAAAATCCACCTGACCGAAGCTGCTGAAGCCGCTGAAAGGGTGATTTCCGTAATCGGCAAAACCCTTTCAAAGACGCGGGATACAAAAGCCAAGGATGAGTTGATGTTTGAACAGGCTGAGCTGTCAGAGGTCAATAATCGCCTCAAGATGATTGCCCGAAATCTGCCATCCTGAAGTCGCACCACAAGCAAACATTTGCGCGTTGATACGATCTTCGCGCTATTATTAACCCGCTGATTAGACTCAATAATTCAGGTTTTCCTGCTTGGGCTCAAGTTGAGTCATAGAATCCGTAGTTTGCCCCGAGAGTCTCGATTCAAATCAGAGGAGTCTCTGTTAGAGTCTTGGAATCAAGTGAGAAAATTACATTAATTATCAAAATATGGTGTTCAAACATCCTGCTATGTGCCATATTCAGTGCCATCAGGTTGGTCGCTTGCTATTTTAGGTGGACTCAACACTGACCCGGGGGACAGGGTGTTGGCGACAAAAAAGGGAATTAATTCCGACAGTCGTTAACAATACATAAGTAAAATTGCGACGCTGAGGTGAAAAAAATGAGTGACCAGGCAGCCGTGCTCGCAGGCATGATGGGGCATAACAGTTCTCCCTTTAACGAGGCGTTTGAAGCAGACGAAATCCCGGCCACTGAGGAACTTGGTGAAGAAACCCGTCTGTTCGAATATGAATTCATTCGCGAGGAGCCTTTGGGCGTTGAACGCGGCGAAATTTCCGCTGTCGATGACAAAGAAGCCGCACGCCTTTTGCGCATTCGGTATATGCTGTCCGAACTTCCACCAGGGGCACGTATAACTGAAAAGAAAGATCCTGAAGATGATCGACAGTCCATGTCGATCAAGCTTCGGCATTTGCTGCGAACATTGGTTTCGCATCACAGCTGGCTTAAGGGGCTTGGCGGTGAACGAGCGGACCTGTCTGGTCTTGATCTCAGAAACGTTAATCTGGCTCGCAGAAACCTGGCTCATGCAGATTTGAACGACTGCGACCTTCGCAATGCGGACCTGAGTAATACAGTTATGGTTGGCGTTAACTTGCGGGGTGCGAACCTGGCTGGTGCCAATTTATGCGGTGCTGACCTGACAGGTGTTGATCTGACAGATGCCAACCTGTGTGATGCCATGCTGATCGGGGCAAACCTGGAAGGGGCGGACCTTTGGCGGACCAATGTCAATGGCTGCTTTATTGCCCCAAAGAAACTGCACAAGGCCTTGCGCTGCCGTTTGGCAAAACGTACCTCAAACTCCTGAGCTATTTCTGATCCATTTCTGACCCACAGCTCCGTTGCCTTGCTATCGGTTATCCGACAGGAGGTTGCGAAGATATCGTGTGTCAATTATCCTTTTTGATATATCGGGGCCCGTTTGCTGGCAGTGTCGCGGCCTAGTTATTGTTGGAGGGGGTTTTTGCGAGCGGCTCATGAATTTGCCGTTTGTTATGTGGAGTAGGTGTTATGTCTGTTGCTTTCAGCGTTGAAAAAGACCTGATCGACAGTTTGCAGAAAAATCCTGAAAGAACGCTAGCCGGCACAATGGATGGCAGGCGCTTCACGGCGAATGTCGGCATCGCCAACTATGTGGCGCATATTGTTGCCCGGTATGACAGAGAACTTGATGGCCGCACGCCTGCTGAACTAAGTGGGCTTCTGGGTAGTGCATTTGACTTCGCTCACTTTGGCCTGATCCTGAATTTCGAAACTCAAACCAACCTGATTTTAAACGATGCGGAAAAGAGGCTGGTGCCAGGCGTGCGCTCGCTGGTGAACGCGTTCGGCCCGATTGTCTTGCGGAACGCTTGCCTGGAGTCAGCGGCGCAAGAGCCCGCCCAGCGGAACATCTTTCCGCACATGCGATTTCATTATGATCGCAGTGCCATGCAGGACAGTCAGATTTCTCTGTTTAGTCGTGATCCCAATGATGCCGAGCAACGTTTTCCGCGACAGTCATCGACATTGTTTGTCGCCAATGTTGTGGCCTGGCTACAACATGAACAGCAAGGACTGAACGACAATAACAAGGTGCTTTCCCTGCGGGCCAGCTATGATTTATTCAGCGAACAGAATGTGCGGCCTTTGTTCGGAGATGTGATTTTTGAGCAACCCTGGAATGCACCAGAGGGAACGGGTGAGCTATGCATCATCGACAACCGGACCGTTCTGCATGCCAGTTTTCATGGTGATTTGCGTGGCAAGGGCTGGCGCATAGGTGCACGTTATCTGGTCTGATCTTCCTTGAAACCGGTGTGAATCAGCTGTTTTTTACGCTATAGAGGCCTCTTTTCGATTTGAAATGAGATTGCGGCTTATATTCAAATTGATGAATTTGACAACGTCAGGTTATATTTCTAGGTTCAATGTAATCAGAGCGACTTCGGATCAATCCGAATCGCATTGGCTCATAATGGCATTACCTTTCAATGTTTTGCTGAAACTCTCTGGCAATGCTTTGCTGAAACATTCTAGCGGAAGATAACGTGAAACTCGGCCCACCGGAATTTGGCAATATAGTGCAACGTCAGCGACAGCAAAGCCTGCGCATGGTTGCCGATGAAGTGTTGAACGCGACAGGTCGCCCTTGTCCGCGCTGTGTCATGGTTTGCCCGACCTGCAAATCAACGACTTGTGATTGTCACTGTGAGGCAACTTGTGATCACGCGCCGCTGAATATGACTTCAGATGATGAATTCCCCATTGAAGATAAAATCGCACCATTGGTTTATGCTTTTCACCAATTACATCAATGCCCGCCCTGTTGGTCCTGTGAAGGCCACCTTGGGTTAAATGGCGAATTACAAAGACTTCCGGCTGTCTGGTTTTATGCGGGGTCGCAGGTCTTTGCCGGTATGATCGGTGACTATGTTTCCTCACTGTGGATAAAGAAAAAGCTTTGTACACCCTGGAGGGTGATTGTGGCTGTGACCGAACCCGGCGGCATGGAGCCAGCCTATTCGCTGGAACCGGACCTGAAAGAAGATTCCGCTGTCACATTGCCATTACTTCAGAACGACATTGCTGTCATCGCCGAAGGGCTGGTGGATAACCTTCAAGGACGGACCAGGGACTTGATGCAACAAGTTGATGAGTTTCTGTCTGCCGACCACACCTGATCAATTTCAGGAAACTGCAATCTAGCTTGAAGCGCCGAGACGCGCACGGTCGTGCGGGCGGGTGTAATCGAGGGCCGGACCTTTGGCGACGATGCGTCGTGGGTTAATGCTTTCGTGGCTGGCAAAATAGTGGTGTTTGATGTGATACATATCCACCGTGTCGGCGATGCCCGGCATTTGATACAGCTCACGCAGATAGTTTGACAAATTGGCATAGTCGTCGATGCGGCGCAGATTGCATTTAAAGTGCGTCACATAAACCGCGTCAAAGCGAATGAGGGTGGGGAACAAACGCCAATCGGCTTCGGTGATACGATCCCCGGTCAAATAGCGTTGACTGCCCAGCAGGTCATCAAGAAAATCCAGTGTCTGGAACAAATCGTCAAAAGCTTTTTCGTAAGCGTCCTGGCTGGAGGCAAAGCCTGATTTGTAAACGCCATTATTGACGGTGGTGTAGATACGATCATTGATCGCATCAATTTCAGGGCGTAAATCTTGCGGATAAAAGTCGTAATCATTATTGCTGTGGGCCGCAAACTCGCTGTTCAGCATGCGAATTATTTCCGACGACTCGTTGTTAACAATTGCCTTGGTCTGTTTGTCCCACAGGACCGGGACGGTTACCCGACCGGTATATCCAGGGTCTGCGGCCGTATAGATCTGGTGCATAAATTGGGCAGCGTGAATTGGATCCGCAATGCAACCCGGACTGTCTCCAAAGGCCCATCCATTGTCGGCCATGTAGGGATCAACGACAGACAAATCAATGACGTCTTCAAGGCCCTTCAGTTTGCGAAAGATCAAGGTGCGGTGGGCCCAGGGGCAGGCGAGGGAAATATATAGATGGTAGCGCCCGACATCCGGCGAATAGGGCGTTGAGCCATCCGCCTTGATCCAGTTGTGAAAAGAAGTGGGCTTGCGTACAAACTTGCCGTCCTGGCTCAGAACGCTGTCATCATCCAGCCATTTGCCATCAACCAGCATGCCCATAAAAATTCTCCTCAGATTTCAAAAGATGTCAGGTTGGACGGTTAAGCGTGAAAACCTTATCAACCACGGTATATTGCATGTAGCCAAGGCGGGCGAGGGGACGGAACTTTGTCACGTCAACCAGGCCGTCGACCAGCACGTCATCCCGAATATGAATGCCGATGACCTCACCGATAATCATTTCATTACGCTTACCAGGATCGTTCGACGGCAGATCAACTTTTTTCAGAAATTTACATTCCATGTGAGCAGGCGATTCCGCCACACGCGGTGCCTTGACCAGTTCCGATGGCTCAGCCGTCAGTCCAGCCAGTTCGAACTCATTGACTTCGTTGGGTACCGTTGCTGATGAAGCATTCATCTGATCGGTTAGCGCCTCTGTCGCCATGTTGACAACAAACTCACCTGTCGCCTCCACATTGGCGGCACTGTCCTTGCGACCGTCAGGCGAAGATGGCCCGTTGCAGGCAAACATAACCATGGGAGGGCTGTCGGACAGGCCATTGAAAAAGCTGAAAGGCGCCAGGTTCGGGATGCCGTCAACAGACAGGGATGAAATCCAGCCAATGGGGCGGGGCACGATCAGGCTTTTGAAAGGACTGTGCGGCAAGCCGTGATGATCTTTGGTCTCGTAGAACATAAAAAGTCCGGTTTCTTTTGAAAGGGGGAGGAGGATTAAGTGGCGCGGGTGATCTGCATATCAGAGAAGATACTATTGTCCATCCAACTGGCAACATTTTTTGTCAGGGCAGAGGGCCCGACGATGGAAAGGGCATCTGTTTTCTGCGCTTTATCGTAAGTGATCAGGCCCGTCCAGATGTCGATCATGGTGGCGACAGTTGTATTAATGTAAATATCGACGTCCTTGCCGGGGTCCATGTCGCAGGTGTCGACCTGGGTGCCCTGGATGACAAGCCACCACTGCTTGTTTGATGCCATGTCCGAGAAGGAAAAGCGGATGACGGATTGTTTGCCAGGCAATTTTTCAGGCAGGATGCTGCGCTGCAAATAGAGCATCAAAAGTTCAACGTTATTGTCTTTTTCCGTCAACCTGGCGCGCGTCCATTTCATGCCCCAGCCACCGATGGAAATCAGGATCGGGCGCAATTCCTCACAGGACGAAGTGGGGAAATATTCGTAGCCGCGCCTGCCCTGAATTTTCTTTTTGATCAACAATTCAGCAACCACAAGATCGCTTAAGCGACGGGTCAACAAGGTCGGGGATATTGTACCCAGACCCCGCTGCAAATCGCTGAACCGGCAGCTGCCACCAATGAGAATTTCACGGATGATCAGGATCGTCCATTTTTCGCCAATGATCTCGGATGCCTTGGCAATGGGGCAGAATTGGCCATATTCCATTATTAACTCCAGATAATGTAGTTAGTTTCTACACTTTATGGAGTATGATGTGCAAGAAAGAAAAACTATTCAGGTCAGGCTCCGGCATCAATGGTGGTATCGGACGATTACCTGAAGGACAGACCCATGAACACTTTCACCTTACACAGCGTTGAGGCCAGCGAAGAAGCATCTGCAACATTGCTGCAAAATGTCATTGAGCAAGTCGGCTTCCTGCCAAATGTGTTTGCCGTGTCCGCCGGTGCGCCGCCTGCTTTGGCTGCCTTCATGGCTTTGAATGAACAGTTTGCCCTGACCAGTTTCACCGATCTGGAACGGGAAATCATTCATACCGCGACCAGTGTCGAAAACGCAGCGCCATATTGTGTTGCAGGGCATACGGCCTTTGCCGACATGCTGAGTCTTGATGGAAATGTTATTCAGGCTGTCCGTGGTGCGGATCAGGTCGAGGATCAAAAGCTGGAAGCCTTGCGGACCTTTACCCGGCAAGTGGTCGATCAACGCGGGCAACTGTCGGACAGTGAACTGGCATCATTCCTGGCTGCCGGTTACAGCCAGGACCAGGTGATCGAAGTTATCCTCGGTATCACCGTCAAGATCTTCACAAATTTCACCAGCAAGATTACTGGCATTCCGTTGGATGATGCATTCTCACCCTATGTCTGGTCGCCGCGTTCAGACAAACGAGATGCAGCTTGAAAAGGAGCTGAGTTATGTTGGAAACAATAAATCGACTGACAAAAATGTTGGGTGTTGATGTGCCCATCGTCCAGGCCCCCATGGCGGGGTCGGCGGGCCTGGATATGGCTGTTGCGGTTGCGGGGGCAGGGGGCCTGGGTTCGCTTGCCTGTGCACCTTTGGATGCCCAAGGGCTAAAGGATTTGTTGCAGGCGGCAGCCAAGGCAACCAACAAGCCCCTGAACTTCAACTTCTTCTGCCACAAACCGCCAAAAGAAAACCCTGAACAAGACGCGGCCTGGCTGGATAAGTTGTCGCCTTACTTTGACGAAATTTGCCTGGATAAACCGCAATCGCTTCAGATGAACTCACTACAGTCTTTTGATGAAGACAGATGTGCAGTGATTGAAGCGCAGCCACCTGCCGTTGTCAGTTTTCATTTTGGTTTGCCAGAAGACGCCTTTGTGCAGCGTCTCAAGGCGGCAGGTGTCAAAGTCATGAGTTCGGCAACAACGGTCGACGAAGCCAGATATCTGGAGGCACATGGCTGTGACGTTATCATCGCCCAGGGGCTGGAGGCCGGAGGTCACCGGGGCATGTTTCTGACGGATGATCCGCTGACGCAAACAGGCACCATGGCGCTTGTGCCGCAAATTGTGGACGCCGTGCAGGTACCGGTCATTGCGGCAGGTGGCATCGCGGATGGCCGGGGCATTGTTGCCTCTTTGGCATTGGGGGCCAGTGCCGTGCAGATGGGCACCGCCTTTTTGTTTGCAGAACAAGCGACGGTGAGTGATGTCTACAGGATGCAATTGAGGGATGCCGGATCGCAACACACGGCGGTGAGTAATGTTTTTTCCGGTCGCCCTACACGCTGCCTGGTGAACCGTATGATGCGGGAGACCGGTCCTCTGTCTCTGGATGCGCCTGCTTTTCCCAAAGGGTTTGCGGCCACCGGTCCGTTAAGGATCAAGGCAGAGCAAGTGAACATCCGGGATTTCAGCCCGCACTATTGTGGCCAGGCAGCCGCTCTTGGCAAATCAACAACTGTCGCGCGGTTGATGCAAGACCTGATAACTCAGACCCGCCACCTTGCGGCGGATTTTGAGGGTTGGGCCCCCTGGATATGAACCTAACCGTTGATGGTGTCTTTCAGGCGCACGAGGGCGGCATCAAGGATTGGTCGCGGGCAGGCCAGGTTGATGCGTTCGAAGCCATCACCTTCATCGCCGAAGATATAACCTTCATCGAACAGCACCCGTGCTTTTAATTGGGTCAGGTCTTCCAGTGCTGCTCTATCAAGCCCCAGTTCGCCAAAATCCAACCAGTTAAGATAAGTCCCTTCCAGTTTGATCACCTTGATCTGTGGAATATTTTCGGCAAGGAAGTCATCAAGATGCAGGTGGTTCTCCCAGATATATTCCAGAACCTGTCCCAGCCAGTCTTCACCGTGGTTGTAGGCAGCTTCAACAGCTGTCAGCGCCAGCGGGTTCAGCCCACCAGCGACGCCGATTTGCACCATATAATCGTCATAGGCCTTATGCAGGTCTTTGTTGGGAATGACCATGTTGGACAAATGCATGCCCGCCAGATTGAAGGTTTTGGAAGGGGCCGTACAGATAATGGCGTTATTGACCAGGTCGTCCCCCAGCAAGCCATAAGGCTGAAAGCGCACACCCGGCATCATCAGGTCACAGTGGATTTCATCGGCAATGACCAGCACGCCGTTACGGGTGCAGATTTCGCCATAACGTCTCAACTCGTCTTCGGTCCAAACCCGGCCGACCGGATTGTGCGGGCTGCAAAGAATGGCCAGTTTGACGCCAGGATCTGCGGCACGTGCCTCCAGATCGTCAAAGTCCATCTCGTAATAGCCGTCCGTATTGATCAAGGCACTGGAGACAATTTCACAGCCGCCATTGGTGATCGAACTAAAAAAAGGATAATAAACCGGTTGCTGAACCAGGACTTTGTCGCCGGGTTTGCAATAAGTGCGCACGGCAAAATGAATGGCGGGGACAATGCCAGGGGCGGTTGAAATCCAGTCTTTTGAAATCTCCCAATCATGACGACGCCCAAACCAGTCGATGGCGGCATCAAAATAACTGTCTTTTGCCATGGAGTAACCAAAGATGCCGTGCTGCACACGTTCTGACAGGGCGTCAATAACCGGCTGCGGGGCCGGAAAATCCATGTCCGCGACCCACATGGGAATGGGGCCGTCACTATCGAGACTGGCATTGATCGCAGTAATAGGGCCAGCGTGGCTACCACCGCGATAGGCATCCCACTTGGCAGCACCGGTTCCACTGCGATCAACTACGCGGTCGAGATCGTATTTCATGAAGCATCCTCTATCTAAACAAGGGTTGGATAATATGTACTACCGCATTTTCCCGCAATGCCGCCGTCAGCAAATTGTCTGACCTGGAAATTCAGGGCTTGGCAAATTGCCATCTGGTGTGATATTGCCTGCGGTTATGAACCACACATGCGCACACGGGACAGCCAAAGGCTGTCACCTTCGACGACGACGACGAAACAGTTGCCAGACCCGTCAGGGCTGACTTCGGTCGCGTCGCGTGCAGGCATTGTCCTGCGGCGTATTTTTCCCCAAAACATAAAACCTGAACAATATGCCCATGGGCAGATCAGGCTTTATCGGATTTATCCGGGGGTATTTTTCGAAGACAGGACCTGCTGCGCTGGCGCATCGCCGCTATCCCAGACACCTTCGGAGTAAAGTTCATGTTCTCAATCAGAAATCAAACCATCAACGACCAGGCCCCGGTCGACCACCTTCTGGATCTGTCCTTTGGTGCAGACCGCAAAACCAAGTCCGCTTATACCTTGCGTCAAGGTTTGGTTGCGGTGCCCAACCTTGCCCTGGCAGCAGAACAGGAAGGGGAGCTGGTTGGCAGTATCCAATTCTGGCCGCTCAAGCTGGACCTTGTCGAAGGTAGCGTCGCAGGGACAGGTATCGTGCTTCTGGGACCCTTGGCCGTTCATCCCGAACGGCAAAATCTTGGCCTTGGCCAGGCCTTGATCGGGGAAGGGCTCAAACGTGCGGCAGTGCTTGGCTATTGCGGTGCCATTCTGGTTGGTGATCCGGCTTATTATGGCCGGTTCGGCTTTGACCATGGCTGCGTTGCGGGATTAACTCTGTCGGCCGAACCTGTGCAAAGTCGTGTCCAGGGGTATGAACTAACCGATGGCAGCCTCGCAGGTTTGCGCGGCAAGATTATTTCTGCCGGTAATTCTATATCTGATGATTAGACGTATTAAAATAAGTAATTCAAATATCTGAAAT
>JABIFY010000057.1 GCA_018650465.1 Alphaproteobacteria bacterium | reverse complement strand
TGGCGAAAACACTACAATACCAAGAGACCACACAGTGCGCTGGGCTATCGCCCACCGGCTCCAGAGGCCATCGTCCCGATGGACCTTAAACCGGTCATGCACTAACATTTACTCTGGACCACTCAAAGGGGGCCGACCAACAGGGCATTGGCCGAAGGGGCAAAGGATTTTCTCAACAAACCGTTTGAACAGGCCGAGGCCCTGAACCGGATTTACAATATCCTTGACGTTCGATTAATGCACAACAAAATTCGGGATCACAACAAGGAACTGGAAGGCAAGGTACAGGAACGAACGCGAGATATTGAAGAAACACGACTGGATGTAATCCGGCGTTTGGGTCGGGCCGCAGAGTACAAAGATAACGAAACCGGATTTCACGTCATTCGCATGAGCAAATATTGTGAACAACTGGCGTTGAAGGCAGGGATGTCACCAGAGAAAGTCAGTGTGATTCTGAACGCAAGCCCGATGCATGACGTTGGCAAAATAGGAATCCCGGATGCCGTTCTGCTGAAGCCCGGCAAACTGGATGCGGATGAATGGGAAATAATGAAAAGCCATAGCATCATCGGTGGAGAAATACTTTCCGAAGGTGACTCTGATTTGATGCGGATGGCCCAGACGGTTGCTTTAACCCATCACGAGAATTATGACGGCAGTGGCTACCCAAACGGCCTGGCCGGTGAAGAAATACCGGTCGAGGGTCGAATTACGGCAATCTGCGACGTATTTGATGCTTTGCTTTCTGATCGACCCTACAAAAAGGCTTGGACTTTTGATGAGGCTGTCGGATTTATGCGGGAACAATCGGGTATTAAGTTCGATCCGGAATTGCTTGAGTTGTTTCTCGGGATTACAGACAAGATCATGGAAATCAAAGAACGCTGGTCTGACAAATAACCCATATTGTTCATTCGCTTCAGCAACATTTTGTCTGTATGATCAAGCTTTGCGAAATGAACGAATGAGACCTTGTTCCGGACAGGGCAGAGCAACATGCAAACTATTCAAATAGTCTTACTGAAATTCGAGTCAGTTATCAGAACGATTTTCCGGCAGTATTTTCTTGCCGGTCTTGTCTGTACAGCATTGTCGCTGGTTGTCGTGGCACCTGGAAACCAGGCGTTGGCAGCAAGCGATAAGACAGAGAAAAAGGCGCCTGCAAAAGATGCCGCAAAGGCACCTGTAAAACCGCCAGCGGGAGTTATCGCTCCAAGTAAACCCAAGGGCGATGTGGTTATGGAGTCGATTTCCCAACCCATTGTACGCGGGCGAAAAATAATCAGCTATGACCATGCCACAATTATTTTGTGGCTTCGCACGCGTGATCATGCCTCCATCGTATGTGAAAACCGCTACAAGCTGGCAGATGCTTTTTTGCTTGATCTACATGACAATCCAATTGGCGTCCGCGAGAAAAAAGTGGGCCATGCAGAAGCGGAAGAACGACTTTACAATATTGCCCTTGAAACATTTGGACCCCGTGTCGTCAAGCGCTTGAGGGTCGAATGGGGTCGCTCCCCAACTGGTGGCAAGACGACAATCTTTGGTACCTTCACCGACGTACAGTGTGACGCTTCAAGCTAGGGCGATTCCGGTTTAAACGGAATTGCTCTAACCCGATTTTAGTTTTCAAGAAATTCAACAATCAAGTCACTGAGATCTTCGCCGTACAGATCCCTGAAAAAATGCCCGGCGCCGTCCACAACTTCCAGTTTGATGTGGTCCATAGATGGGCCACTCTGAATTTGTGAAATAAGATCGCGTATCACTTTGTCATCACTTGCGGCCACGACCAGGGTTGGTCTTGGGATATCTGCCAGCAGATCAGGCGTATTAAATCGTTTGTCTGGTCGGTAGTAAGCAAGAAAGCTATCAGCCGTGACGTCAGCTTGCGCACAATACAAAAAGCCGACCGGTGACATGATGCTGCCGCCTTGCCCGTCCCGCACCAGGTTATCGGCCTTTTCCATATGTGTGGCCAGGGAAACCTTGTATCGGCTTTCGTAGGCTTGGCTGGCAGCAGTTTTTGACCATGTTGCCGGTGCAATTAAAACCACTTTATCGACAGCTTCGGAAATGCGCTCTGTTGCGTACCACGCTGTCTGGTTGCCACCACGAGAGTGACCGATGACTGTCACCGATGTCGCACCCTTTTCCTTGAGCCATCCAACCCATGATTCAATTTCCATAACAGCATCTTGATGGCGATGACGATGTGGAACCTTGCAGTCATACATGAATTCCCGTTCCGCATCCGCCAGCGAGAGATTTATCGCCAGGGATGAATGGTCCGCGGTTTGTAAATTTTCCTGCAGAGACTTTATGATCTCCATGCTGCTGTGGGCGAGGGTGCCGTGCGTGATCAAGGCAATGCCATCCAACATGCTTTTTCCATCTGCCAGAAGCAGGTTACCGGTCAGGATTGTATCACCGCTGACATTCTGGACTGGTTCGGTAATTGCGGGAGATGACAAACCAAGAATAATTAAAAATGGTAGAGTTTTCGCGAGAAATTTTTCATGTTTGGCTTTCGGTCAGCAGAATGTTCAGGTCTTGTATTTAGCTAAAACTTTCGCAAATGCGCCAGCGTCGACATTACCACCGGACGTTATGGCGACAACAGTTTTTCCTTTTGCTGAATATTTGCCGGCAAGAATTGCGGCCAAGGCGACAGCGCCACCAGGTTCAACAACTATCTTGAGGTCCAGGAAGGCCACCGCCATAGCAAATTCTACTTCTTCATCCGTGACAGCAAACCCGCCAGCAAGCAATCGGTTGTTGATTTCGAAGGTCAACTCACCTGGCATTGGTGTCACAATAGCGTCGCAAATGCTGCTGCCGCCGGGTTGATTTTTCACCCGTGTTCCTGATAGCAGTGAACGCATTGTGTCGTCAAACCCTGCGGGTTCGCAGGAATGGATTAATGTGCCTGGAAAATCGGCCGACAAGGCCAGTGATGTCCCGGCGATCAGGCCACCGCCACCGGCGGGGGCAAGCAAGGCATCTGGCGCGATGTTTTGAGCCTTGCACTGTTCCGCTATTTCAAGGCCGACAGTTCCCTGACCTGCAATGACCCATGGGTCGTCATAAGGCTTAACCAAATGAGCCCCGGTTTTACGGGAAAACTCTTCACCGATTGCCTCACGGTTTCCCCCAAAACGGTCGTAAGTGATAACCTCCGCGCCAAACTTTTTGGTGTTGGCGATCTTCAGTTCGGGCGCGTCGACGGGCATGATAATGGTCGCTGAAGAATTGTTCATGCGGGCTGCCAACGCAACGCCCTGGGCATGATTGCCTGAAGAATACGCGACGATGCCAGCCTTTAAACTTGCTTCGTTCAATCGACTGATATGGTTGTAGGCACCCCTGAATTTGAATGATCCGGTGCGTTGCAGGACTTCCGCTTTGATGAGAACTCTCCCACCAACACGCTCGTTCAGCAATTGCGACTCCAGCAAAGGGGTGCGGACGGCCAGACCGGACAGCTGATGTGCCGCACTGTGCACGTCGTCGACAGTCGGGACAAATATGGGGTTGTCAGAGTTTGGCGATAAACTCATCAATGGCCTCCAGACAAAGGGGTTCAGTGAGTTCCGGGGTGTGACCACGATTGGGGACGACAAGTGCAATCATAGCTTTATTGGTTTCCTGCATGCGCTGAAAGGTTTCAGCGCTGAGGATGTCGGAAAGGGCACCACGAATGCCAAGTATGGGTATGGATTGCAGGGCCGCAAAATAGGGCCACATGTCGGGGCTTCCACCTGCCTCCGCCAAGGCTTTACCCAGAGCGAGATCATAATCTGGAACGATCATGCCGTCGTGGTTGATTTGGTAACTGGTGCGGGCCACGCGCATCCAGTCTTCGTCCGTGAAATCAGGATAGGCGGCACTGTAAGAATGCATCATGCGACGCGCGACCTCATTCCAGTCGCTGAATTCAACCTTTGCACCTACGTATCCGGCAATTCGTGCCAGGCCGTTGGGATCAATTTCCGGCCCGACGTCATTCAGAATGACACCCGCTAATATAGTGGGCCGGGTAACCGACAACACCATGCTCAACAATCCACCAAAGGATGTGCCGATCATCACGACCTTGTGTAAATTCAAAACCGTCAGTAAGGCATCGACATCCCCAAGATGGGTAACGGGGTTATAGTTGCGCCAGTCCGGATCATAGGATGACCGGCCACGACCTCGATAGTCTGGCGCAATGACACGGTGTCCGGCTGCATTCAAATGCATAGCCAGTTCATGGAAATCAACAGAATTTCGTGTTAGTCCTGCGAGGCAGACGATGGGCACTTTATCGAACAAAAGCTCCCCGTAATCGCGCCAGGAAAGTCTTAGGCCATCACTTGCCGCATAGTGTTTCAGTCGGTAGCCATCTGCATTATAACTCGCCTGTATTTCAGGAGCAGTCATGCAGTGATACCAAGAATTCCAGGTAACTCAGACAGTGTTTTTACTTCGAAATCGGGTTGGTCCGGCAGGCGTTCAGGTGCCTGGTCAAAACGGTTGACCCAGACAACCCGAAAACCAAATGTCGCGGCCCCAGCGGCATCCCACGCGTTGGAAGATTGAAATGATACTTCTTGTGGGGTGATCGAAAAATGATCCAGGGCCATCTGGTAGACGGACGGGTCAGGTTTGTAGATACCGACGTCCTCAACTGACAAACTGACATCCAGCAATTTGTCGAGACCCGCATTCTGGACGGCAGACGTCAACATGTCAGGGGAGCCGTTAGACAGGATTGCTGTTTTCAGACCGGCATCCTTCAAGGCGGTCAGCACATCCTTGACTTCCACATAGGCATCCAGCTGTAAATATAGGTCCAGAAGTTTTTGCCGCAGGGCCGGATCACTGACACCAACGGTGTCCAGGGCATAATCAAGGGCATCAGTTGTCAGTTGCCAGAAATCCACATGCCGCTTCATCAGGGATCGAAGCCAGGTATATTGCAATTGCTTGGTCCGCCAGATGTCTGCCAGCGGTTGCCATTTATCACCCAGGTCATCGGCGCAATGGGCTGCCGCGGCATTGACATCAAATAGTGTTCCGTACGCATCAAAAACGCAGGCCGAGATGTTCTCTAGTTTGGCGTTCATTTAACTGTTTCCCCGTTTGGTGTCAGCTGTTTATCTGTTCAGGTCGCGTAACAAAGCAAGTCTGGTTTTTTGGTCAAATCCTGCCAGCCTTTGGCGATAGACCTGTAAACCCTCCATGATACGCTGGACGTAATTTCGGGTTTCAGAAATAGAGATCATTTCGACCCAGTCAATAGGGTCCACATCAGGCTTGCGCGGGTCACCATAGTCGCGCACCCATCTTCTTACCCGGGGTGTACCGGCGTTATAGGCAGCCAGTGCCATGATGTAGGAACCCTTATATATCTTAAGTAACTCAGCGAGATAAGCCGTGCCGAGACGACTGTTGTAATCGGGATCACGGGTCAGACGGGTCTTGCTGTAACGCCATCGATGTTTGCGGGCGACATACTTGGCCGTGGCGGGCATCAGCTGCATAAGCCCAAGAGCACCGGCATGGCTGTGGGCCTTGATGTCGAACTGACTTTCCTGGCGAGTGACGGCGAGTTGTAGCGCTTTTTCGACGTTGGGATGGCCGGTGTAATCTGTCACAGGAAAGTTTGCTGTGCCAATTAGCACCCCTGAACGGGCAGCGCGTTTAGCAGTAGCCACAGCCCGGTCTTTGCGGCCCACTTCGCGGGCCAGATCGACAACCAGTTTATATTCCGCAGGATCGCTGGCATTGTCGGCAAGGGCAGTCAGAAAGGGGCGGATCTGGTCCTTCTCCTTCAGTTTGTGAAGTAGACGAACGGCCACGACAAGTTCTTGCTGATCGAACTTCAGGGATTGCGCCTCATCAGGCTGCGGATCACGTGCAAGACTGGTGGTCTGCGTTGTCCCCAATGCAAGGACAGCCAAGTGACCATAATAAGTCATCGGATGGCGCGCTGCATTTTCGTACCATTCGCGGGCCTGTTCACTCTTGCCCTGCAATTCCATGGCTCGGGCCAGCCAATAAGCACCCTTGGCCTGGCTGACAGGGAAGCGGACGGTTTTGTATATCGTTCGGAAATGACCGGCGGCTATTTCGGGGCGACGCAATTTTTTCAAGGCAATCCAGCCAGCCAGCCATTCAGCCTCAGCAACTGCACCCCGGTCCGTCTGGGCATGATCTCGCGCCAGGATATAAGCATCAGAAGGGCGGTCCTTTGCCAGTAATCGCCGCGTCAAAATATGGCGTTCCAGCCACCATTTTTTAGGTCTTGGACCAGCGGTCGTGATGGCGATGGATGGCGGCAATAACATCTCGGCTGCATCCAGCGATTTGTTCTTGCGTCGACGCCAGCGCACCCGTTCATAAACCAGTCCCGGATCGTCCCGTAATTCTTCCGGCACACGTGCTATGGCACCATCGACGCCACCAGCAAATTCCATCAAGGCAAGGCGGGCAAAGGCGAGGGCACGGTGGCCCTTGTCGACCCTGCGCATCATGCGCCGGGCACCCCGGCGCTGGCGATCCCATAACAACCTGGCCAAGCGATCTGCGTGATCCTTCTTTGTCAGGTTCTTTCGATGTTTGCGCAAGATGGAACGTTCTCTCTTACCTGGAAATCTTCCTTCCACCCAAGCCCGGCGCAACAAAGAAAGACCCTCGTTTTTTTTACCTCGGGCCAAAGCCATTTCGGCCAGACGCAGCAGGCCATCACCGGTCAAAGGCTCATGATCCCTGAACCAGCTCTCGACGGCTGCATCGGGTGTTTTGCCGGTGAGAGCATATTCGGCATTTTTGCGCAAAGTATGTTGCAGCGGCCAATCCGGGTTATCGCGGATGAATTTTGTCAGCGCCGTGAAGCTGACATTGGCACCGGTACGCCTGTATTCCAGCCAGCGAATAATCTTGGCAGGCAGTCTGTTGCTCGCGAGGTCTGCCTGGCGGTGGGCGGATTTCCAGTTATGGGTTTTGGCGGCAGCAAAAGCACCCCGGTAGCGTTTCAGATCACGGGCTGAAAGCCGCGTATTGTACCTGGCCGTCTTAATATCGCTGCTGGCCGTCACAACTGAATTTACGTTGCCGACCACACCTTCATTGCCGACGGCAGGCACGGCAAAGGTTATCGCTGCCACAAAAAGCAGTAAGGGTAGGCGGGGGATGATCATGTCTGACATTATATACGTTCAATTAATCCAGGCATATGCTTGCCGCAACACTATGATTTCGGGTAGTTTGCCCGAAAATACTATGTTGAATTCTTTGATGTAAGGGACAGGACAATGTTTTCGGGTTCAATTCCAGCGCTGATTACGCCATTTATTGATGGCGCTTTGGATGAAAAAGGCTTTCAGGCCTTTTGTGATTGGCAAATTTCCGAGGGCAGCAGCGGCTTGGTGCCCTGCGGCACGACCGGTGAATCGCCAACGCTGAGCCATGACGAACACAAACGAGTTGTTGAGTTGTGTGTCGAGGCCACCAATGGCAGGGTGCCGGTTATTGCAGGTGCCGGATCCAATAACACAGCCGAAGCCGTTGATTTGTCCCAGCACGCTGAAAAAGCGGGGGCTGATGCGGTTCTGATCGTGATGCCGTATTACAACAAGCCGACCCAGGCTGGCATGTATGCCCATTTCAAGGCGATCAATGATTCGATCAATATTCCAATCATTATTTATAACGTTCCAAGTCGGTCCGTCGTGAGTATGTCCCTGGAGACCATGAGCGAGTTATTCAAATTACCAAACATCGTTGGTGTCAAAGACGCGACAGGCAGTCTCGAGCGGGCAAGTGCCGCGCGGATGTTGATGGGATCAGATTTTTGCCAGTTAACGGGCGAAGACAGCATTGCATTGGGTTTTCGCGCCCATGGCGGACACGGCTGTATTTCCGTAACAGCCAATATTGCCCCTCGTCTGCTGACTGAGATGCATGTCGCATGCGATGCTGGCGATTATGCTGCCGCTTTGGCCATCCAGGACCGCCTTTTGCCAGTCCACATTGCCTTGTTCAGTGAAACCAGCCCGGGTCCTGTCAAATATGCGACTAGTTTACTGGGTAGATCGACTGGTGAATTGCGTCTGCCCATGGTTGAGATCGCCGATGCAACCAAAAAGCAGGTTGAAGTGGCCATGAAGTCGGCCGGCTTGCTCAACTAGGGACATTTTGTCTGATGGCGAAAAAGAAAAAGGGGGACGGCCCTCGCGCAGTGGCCGTTAACCGCAAGGCTCGCCACAACTATTTTATCACTGACACTGTCGAAGCCGGGATCATGCTGACCGGACCGGAGGTTAAATCTCTGCGTCTGGGCAGTGCTTCCATTGGTGAAGCCTTTGCCAGCGACCGGGATGGCGATCTTTTTTTGATGAATGCCCATATTCCACCCTATGGTCCGGCCACTGCCTTTCAGGCGGACAGTCCCCTGCGTCCACGAAAGTTACTGCTGCATAAAAAGCAGTTAGCAAATTATGTGGGCCACAAAAACCGCACCGGCATTACCGTTGTGCCGCTTTCGATCTACTTTAATGAACGCGGCATTGCGAAAGTGGAACTGGGCATCGCCAAGGGTAAAAAGATGCATGACAAGCGGGCCGCAGATAAAGATCGTGACTGGAATCGCGACAAGGCCCGACTCATGCGGGACAAGGGTTAGCTGACACCAGAATGCAGAGGAAGATCATGACCGACGGCATTACCGGCAAGATCAAGGAAAAACTGATCGCGACCAAGGAAAAATGGGCGCGTGATGGCAAAATACCTGGCAAGGTTAGACATGGCGATGGCGTTCGTTTACCCCCTGGCCAGCACCTGGTGCAAAACTGGCCTGTACTGGATCTGGGCATTCAGCCCTATATTCCGGAAAAAGACTGGAATCTGACAATCGACGGTCTGGTCGACAATCCGGTCAAATGGGACTGGGAGCAGTTCATGGCCTTGCCGCAATCCAGCTTCATCACGGACATTCACTGTGTCACCACCTGGTCACGTTATGATAATCGCTGGGACGGGGTTTCGGCCTTGCATGTGCTCGATTTGATCAAGCCTGCCGCCGGTGCCACCCATATCATCCAGCATTGCCACGATGGCTACACCACCAATGTGCCGCTGGACGTCTTCGCCCAAAAAGATGTCATGCTAGCCCACAGTTGGGAAGGGGACTGGCTGACACGTGAACATGGCGCGCCCATGCGTCTGGTGATCCCGGCCAAATATTTCTGGAAGTCCTCAAAATGGCTGAAACGCCTGGAATTTGTCGACAAAGACAAATACGGGTTTTGGGAAGACCGTGGTTATCACAACGATGGCGACCCCTGGAAAGAACAACGCTTCGATTAAATGCGACGACCTACAAGATCGGAACAGGCTTTCGTCTCAGGCCTGACAGGGCATTTCCGGCGATGGCGGCCAACAGGATGGCACCGCCCAGTAATGTGTATAGCCCAACGGTTTCGCCCAGGAACAACCAGACCCACAGGGGCCCCAATATGACTTCGCCCAACGATAAAAGGGCTAACTCGGCAGCTGGAACTGATTTCGAGCCCATCGTGTAAAGAACCAGGCCTGCACCCACCTGAAACACACCAAGTGCCAAGGAAATCATGATATCGTTGACGGGAATATCCAGGCTGTAGCCAGAGGAAGCACAAACCAGGCCGGAGACAATCGTCGCGAAGACACCACCCAGAAAAACCGTGGGCATCATATCTTCAAGTTTTCGCCAGCGCAGGGCAATTGTGAAAACGGCAAATCCGGTTGCTGACAGCAGGGCGGCCAAATTGCCATTCACATAGCCAAGCGACATGCCCTCCCAGACCATGGCCGTTATACCGATCAAGGCAACAGCAATAGCGATCCAAGTCGCCTTGCGCACCACCTCTCGTAAAATCATCCGGCCCAGCAAAGCCGCGATCAACGGTGCTGCTGCAAACAGGAGCATGGCATTGGCAACCGATGTGGTCTGAATGGAATAAATGCCGCCGGAAAAAGCCATGACCAGTGCCATGCCGCCAATAACACCCGCCAGGCCAGCGGTGCGGATAGCGGCCAGCGGTTTGCCTTTTGAACGCAGCGTTATGATAAGCAGCAGGAACGGCATCAGGGCACAGGAGCGGAAAAACAGAATTTGCCAGACATTGGCAACTTCCATAAACCGGATGCCAATGCCCATTGAAGACCAGCAAACACCCGCCAGTACCACAAGTACAACGCCTCTCCGGTAATCCGAAGATCGTGCAATCATTGAATGTTGGGATATTTCCGTCAAATGCGACCTGCCTTTATCCTGATGTATCACCAATCCGGACGCTGGCAAACCTTGTTTATTGCATAGCCGCAATCCCAGCCTTCTCGTCAGCCATGGACCAGGCATTCCGGTGGCGACCATAGGTCTGGCGGGCCGCGCGGGTCACATGGGGTTGGTCGGCAATCAGGCCGGTTAAACTCCTGCCTGCTCAAGTCCCTTGAATACATCGGCAAACATTGCTGGCGTCAGACGGCCTGTATTTACGTTATATCTGGAACAGTGATAGCTGTCGGCAAGGATCAGGCCGTTGGGCAGGGTGTGTTGGGCTGCGTGGGCAAATTTATAATCGACTTTACGCAAGTCGAACGTAGATAAAATGGCGTCGTGCGCGATTTTACCCAGGGCCAGCAAGACTTTCAGGTTTTTAAGCGCAGCCATTTCATCAAGCAAAAAGGGACGGCAAGTGCGGGCTTCAAGGCCTGTGGGCTTGTTCTCCGGAGGCACACAACGCACGGCGTTGGTAATACGCACACCTTTCAGCTTCAGGCCGTCATCCGGACGTTTGTCATAAACGCCCTCAGCCAGATTGAAGTTGACCAGGGTCGGATAGAGCAAGTCGCCAGCGCCATCCCCGGTAAAGGGGCGACCGGTTCGATTGGCTCCTTTCAGGCCTGGAGCCAGGCCAACAATCAACAGCCACGCGTCACCATCACCAAAAGCCGGCACAGGCGCATTGTGCCAGTCGGGATTTGCTTCGCGGTATGAATCAATAAAGGCGGCGAGGCGGGGGCACAGGACACAACCCTTGCCTGGGCCTGCAAGGGCTTTGGCAATCGTGACAGTCCGCCCGGTCATCGGTTTGACCGACATTATCAGGAATTAATAGTTTCGGTGTCCGGCAATTCCGCATCAGCAGGTGTGGAGTGAGGAGCCATATCTTCATCTACACCGTGATGCTGAACCGGCATCGGCCGGGCGCCCTTGCGACCAATTTCCGGCTGCAAGTCGACTAAATCGATAAAGACGTCGGCCTGGCGACGCAATTCATCGGCGATCATGGGCGGTTGAGAGCGGACCGTACTGACAACAGTAACCCGCAAGCCCTTGCGTTGAACGGCCTCCACCATACGACGGAAGTCGCCATCACCGGAAAACAAGACGATATGATCCAGGTGTTCCGCCATTTCGATGGCGTCAACGGCAATTTCGATATCCATATTGCCTTTGATCTTTCGCCGCCCCATAGAATCCGTGAATTCTTTGGTTGGCTTGGTCACCATCGTGTAGCCGTTATAATCGAGCCAGTCGACCAGCGGTCGAATGGGCGAATACTCTTGGTCTTCAATCAAGGCGGTATAATAAAAGGCGCGGACGACGCGGGTCTGTTCGCGAAAAATTTCAAGCAGGCGGCGATAGTCAATGTCAAATCCCAGCGCCCTGGCGGCGGCATAAAGGTTAGATCCATCAATGAATATTGCTGTGCGTTCAGTCTTAATAAATTCCATAATATCAACTTCTTGCAAGGTTAAATTGAAGTCATGTGGGAAATAATGTATGAAAATATTATCGTTGCTTTGGCCGTAGTAGATATATAGGTATGTCGAATTGATCAATGGCAAAGGACTTTATGTCGCAGTCAGTTTATCGTGAACGGAATTAGCTAATTGAACCCGGAAATTGAAAAAAAATACGAACATGTACTTATCGCCATGGGTGCTAATTTACCTTCACGCCTTGGGACGCCGGTGCAAACACTTGAGGCTGCCGTCAACGAAATCAAGGCAAACGGTGTAGAAGTTGTCAAAAAGTCCCGTTGGTATCGAAGCGAGCCAGTGCCTGTGTCTTCTCAAAACTGGTATATCAACGGGGTTATTTCAGTGAAAACGGGCCATGGACCAGAGGCCCTGCTGGCGTTGCTGCACGAAATTGAAGGGCGGTTTGGTCGGGAGCGAGGCGAGCCCAATGCCGCCCGTGTGCTGGACCTGGATCTTGTCGCCTATGGTCAGCTGGTTCGGATTGGCCAGGGTGCGCCTGAAATTCCCCATCCACGTATGCATGATCGTGCTTTTGTTCTGCTGCCAATGGCTGATTTTGCCCCCGAATGGAGTCATCCCGTAACCGGCACACCACTCGCCGAATTGATCAAAGCCATACCCGATGATCAAATTGCTGTGCCACTGGAGGTGTAATCAGGCTCGGAATGTGCTGTCATTTTGACAAGGCATTGCGATTTTAGGCCATTTTCTTTGATAAATGGGTGTTAACATGCTTGCTTTGCGACGCGGACTTGCATATCTAATGCTTTACAGCATTTGTTTAAATCGGAGAACCAACGATGGCTCGCGTCACCGTCGAAGATTGTATTGAAAAAATCCCCAACCGCTTTGACCTCGTCATGTTGTCAGCGCAAAGGGCCCGTCAGATTTCGTCCGGTGAAGATATCACCGTTGAGCGCGACAATGACAAGAACCCTGTGATTGCCCTGCGTGAAATCGCGGATGAAACCGTTTTGGTTGAAGACCTGGTCGAAGGTGTCATTTCCAGCTTCCAGAAGCACGTCGAAGTCGATGAGCCTGAAGAAGATGATATGGCTGCCTTGATGGCCGGTCAGGGCTGGGGTGGTGAAAACAGCGATGCACCCATGCCTTTACCGGAAGTACCGCTTGATAACAGTGATGACGGCGACGCGGAGGGCGCGTGAACGACCGTCAGGGATTACTGACAAGTACAAAAGGGTGTCGTCGAACGGCAGCCAAAACTAATGCGAATTCGAATAAAATAACGCGCACCGTGTCTGACGGTTGCGCGTTTTTTATGTCTTGTCGACGGTTCTCCCAATGATCCGGCAGTTCGAATTGGTGGAAAATGTCTGCAGCTACGATGGCAATGCAGACGAAGAAATGCTGAACAAGGCCTATGTCTTTTCCATGAAGGCGCATGGCACCCAAAAACGGGCTTCAGGTGATAGCTATTTCACCCATCCGCTGGAGGTTGCCGGGATTCTCACGGACCTGAAACTGGACAGCAATACAATCGTTACAGCTTTGTTGCATGACACAGTGGAAGACACCGTCGCGACTTTGGAAGAAATTGAAGGCAAATTTGGCTCTGAGATAGCTGTTTTGGTCGATGGCGTGACCAAACTTTCGCAGCTGGAAATGAGTTCAGCCTCGGATTCCAGCCGCCAGGCCGAGAATTTTCGCAAACTTGTGCTGGCCATGTCCAACGATATCAGGGTGCTGCTGGTCAAACTGGCGGACAGGCTGCACAACATGCGCACCCTGCATTTCCTGAAGAAGGAAGAAAAACGCCGCCGTATTTCCCTGGAAACCATGGAAATTTACGCACCCTTGGCTGAACGCATTGGCATGCAGAACATCAAGGATGAACTGGAAGACATATCCTTCGCCAACCTTAACCCTGAAGCCCGGGAATCTGTCAACGCGCGGCTGTCGTTCCTGCGCGAGCGGGGTTCCAACATTGTCGACGTCATCACGGATGAATTGAAGGAAACCCTGAAAAAGGGCGGGCTTGAGGCCGATATTTATGGCCGGGAGAAGCGACCTTATTCAATCTGGCGCAAGATGGAGCGCAAAAACGTTACCTTTGAACAGCTTTCTGACATCATGGCTTTCCGTGTCATGGTCGATACCGTCGAAGAATGCTATCAGGCCCTCGGCACCGTTCACGGGGCCTATCGTATGGTGCCGGGCTGTTTCAAGGATTATATCTCGACGCCCAAGCGCAACGGATATCAGTCCCTGCACACATCTGTGATTGGCCCTGAAAAGCAGCGCGTAGAAATCCAGATCCGCACCCGCGAGATGCACCAGATCGCCGAAATCGGTGTGGCAGCCCACTGGCTCTATAAGCAGCAAGAAGGTGCACCTGATACCCAGAATTACCGCTGGCTGCGGGAATTGCTGGAAATTCTGGATCACGCGTCGAACCCTGAAGAATTTCTTGAAAATACCAAGCTGGAAATGTTCCAGGATCAGGTCTTCTGCTTTACGCCGAAAGGCGACCTGATCGCCATGCCACGTGGGGCATCGCCTGTGGATTTCGCCTATGCGGTTCATTCGAATGTGGGAGATACCTGCGTGGGCGCCCGTGTCAATGGTCGCATGACGCCACTCAGAACCTTGCTACAAAATGGTGACCAGGTCGATATCCTGCGTTCCAAGGTAGCAGCCCCATCGCCCACATGGGAAAACTTTGTTGTTACCGGCAAGGCGCGCTCGGCTATTCGGCGTTATGTGCGCAAGCAGGAACGCTCCCAATATGCTGATCTGGGCAAGGCTATCCTGGAAAAAGAATTCCGGGCAGGCGGGCATACTTATACCGACAAGGCAATTGAAGGCGTACTGAAGTCCCTGCGTCAGCGAACTCTTGAGGATGTTTATGCCCAGGTCGGGCAGGGGGAGATGACGTCTCGCTATGTTTTGGAGAAGGTATTCCCTGGCCTTAAAGTCCGACGCCGTGCAGGCGACTTGCTGCAACTTGTACGTGGCCGCAACAAAAAGGCCCACAAAGGCGGGGACCATTCTGTACCCATTCGCGGGCTTATTCCGGGCATGGCGGTGCATTTTGCGAGCTGTTGCCACCCTTTGCCTGGTGATCGCATCGTCGGTATTGTCATGACGGGCAAGGGTGTGACGGTTCATACCATTGATTGCGAAACCCTTGAGCAATTTTCAGATACGCCTGAGCGCTGGCTGGATGTGGCCTGGGAAATTGACGGCAAGGACCCGGACACTCATGTTGGACGTATTTCGGTGGTGATGGTTAATGCCGCCGGTAGTCTCTCGACAATGACCGCCGTCATCGCCCGAAATTTTGGTAATATCTCGAACCTGAAAATTACCGAACGATCTACTGACTTTTTCGAAATGATCGTGGATATTGAAGTCCGCGACGTTAAACATCTGACCAACATAATTGCCGCCTTGCGAGCAGACCCGTCCATCAGTTCGGTGGACAGGGCCCGCAGCTGAAACGCCAGTCACAAATTTACAGGTAAGAGCCGCCATGAACCAGGATGAAGTCCTGAACCACTTTCGCGAAACCGATGCCCTGCTTGAAGGGCATTTTCTGCTTTCATCTGGCCTGCATTCTTCGCGCTATCTGCAGTGCGCCAAGGTATTGTCCCATCCCGAACGGGCGGCTTTGTTGTGTCGGGCGCTGGCGGACAAGGTTATCGCCGAAGTCGGCGAGGGTGGTATCGATATCGTCGTAGCCCCGGCCATGGGTGGCGTTGTCGTTGGCTACGAAATGGCTCGTCAGTTGGGTGTTCCTGGTATCTTTACCGAGCGTGTGGACGGCGAATTTGCATTTCGCCGGGGTTTTGAGCTGAAACCTGGTGCGCGCGTCCTGATGGCGGAAGATATCGTTACCACCGGCAAATCCAGCCTTGAATGCATTGCCGCCATCAATGCCGCCGGCGGGCACACTGTTGCCGCCAGTTGCCTGATCGACCGCTCGGACGGTGATGTCAGCCTCGGCGATGTGCCTTTGGTATCCCTGACGGGCCTGAAGGTGCCCTCCTTCGAAGCAGATGCCTTGCCGCCTGAACTGGCAGCCATTCCTGCCATAAAGCCAGGTAGTCGTGGCCTGAAATAGAGCAAATCTGCCATTTCCGTTTATTTGGCGGCTGGTGTATAAATCGGGCTGGAAAACGGTCGACGAGGAAAACGGAAATGATAACTGAAGCACCGCCGCTACGTCTTGGGATCAACATTGATCACGTGGCGACGATCCGCAATGCCCGTGGTATTCATACCCCTGACCCGGTCCGGGCCGCCCATCTGGCCGCCAAATCCGGCGCAGACAGTATTACGGCCCATTTGCGGGAGGATCGCCGCCATATTGCCGATGAAGATATACAGCGCCTGACAAATGAAATTGACCTGCCGCTGAACCTGGAAATTGCCGCCACAGATGAAATGCTGGCCATCGCCCTGCGCCACAAACCCCACGCTGTCTGCATCGTGCCGGAAAAGCGTGAGGAACTGACTACAGAAGGCGGCCTCGACGTCATTGGCGGCCATAACAACCTCAAGCCCATTATTGATCAGTTGAACGCCAATGGCAGCCGCGTCAGCTTGTTTATTGACCCAGATCTTGCCCAACTGGATGCGGCCCGGTCTATCGGCGCGCCTGTTGTTGAGTTGCATACTGGCAGATATTGCGAAGTAACGGGTGAGGAGCAAGATGCCGAGTTGGTTCGACTGGCACTTGCGGCGGCGCACGCCGAGAAAATCGGCCTGGAATGCCATGCGGGTCATGGTTTGGCCTACGACACAGTAGAAGCAGTTGCCGAAATCCCCAATCTGGTGGAATTGAATATCGGCCATTTCCTGATCGGGGAAGCAATCTTCGTCGGCCTGGAAAATGCCGTCAGGCGCATGCGGGACCACATGGACCGCGCCCGCGCACGTATTGCTCTGCAGAACTGATTTTCTACAGTGATCCTGGGAATGGGCAGCGACCTGATTGATATCCGGCGCATCGAAAAAACGCTGGAGCGATTTGGCGAGCGCTTTACCAATCGGATCTATACTGAGCTGGAGCGCACCAAGTCCGATAAGCGCATGAACCGCGCTGCGTCCTATGCCAAGCGATATGCGGCCAAAGAGGCCATGTCCAAGGCCCTGGGCACCGGATTTCGCAAAGGTGTGTTCTGGCGCGATATGGGGGTGATCAATTTGCCCTCAGGCAAGCCGACCATGGCTTTGACCGGTGGTGCAGCTAAGCGCTTGAAGGAAATCACGCCAGAGGGTATGAAGGCACAAATTGAGTTGACCATCACCGACGAGCCGCCAATGGCCCAGGCCATTGTCATCGTTACGGCTATGCCGGACGTATAATAAAATATAATATTCACAAACGGATAGAGCAGTTACTTCATGGTTGATGAGAGCGCTAAGATGGAAAAACCAACCGAATCCTGGGGCGAGACTATTCGCACGGTGTTCTATGCGGTGTTGATCGCCATTGGCATCCGGACATTTGCCTGGGAACCCTTTAACATTCCGTCCGAATCCATGCTGCCAACTTTGCAGGTGGGCGATTATCTGTTTGTCTCCAAATACGCTTACGGATATTCAAAGCACTCCTTTCCCTTCAGTATGGGACCGTTTGACGGGCGCATATTTGAAAGTCCTGTTAAACGCGGCGATGTGGTTGTTTTCAAACTGCCACGCGACAACGCGACGGATTATATCAAACGCATTGTCGGTTTGCCGGGCGACAAATTGCAGATCAAAAATGGACTCCTGCACATCAATGACAAGGCTGTACCCAAAGTGGCGACGGACAGTTTCCCCTATGCCTCATACCCCTACGACGAACGCTACGGGATTGAGCGTAATTTCCCCACTTTCGATGAAACCTTGCCCAATGGTGTCAAATATCTGACCTATGATTTGACACCGCGTGGCCCGCTGGACAATACCAGTATCTATGAAGTGCCCGCTGGCCATTACTTTGCCATGGGTGATAACCGGGACAATTCAACGGATTCCCGGGTACCGATGGATCAACATGGTGTCGGCTTCGTGCCCGCTGAAAATTTGGTTGGGCGGGCAGAAATCCTGTTTTTCTCGGCCAATGGCAGCGCGTCATGGTGGGAAGTCTGGGGCTGGCCGGGGGCCATTCGTTTCGGTCGATTATTCCAGACGATTACAGACTGATGGCCGACGATACCGGTAACAGGAGCCCTGCCAAAGACCGCGGCGGACTGCTGAAATGCCTGGGCCACAACTTTGACAACCCGGATTTACTGGAAGAAGCGCTGACGCATCCCAGCGTCACAACGCGTAAAAGCACACGCTTGGGTGAAGGGCGGGATTATGACCGTCTGGAATTCCTGGGTGACCGGGTATTGGGTCTGGTGATTGCGGATCATCTGCTGAGAACCTATCCCCAGGCTGATGCGGGCAAGCTGGCCACGAGATATAACGCCCTTGTGCGCCGGGAAACCCTGGCGGTTGTGGCGGAAGAGATCGATCTCGGGCTCCATATCCGCTTTGCACGGGGTGAGCGCAATTCAGGTGGGAGTGCCAAGCCCGCTTTATTGGCCAACGCCTGTGAAGCCGTGATTGCGGCCCTGTATATCGATGGTGGCCTGGAAGTCGCAGCGCGCTTTATTCACGAATATTGGGATAAGCACGCGGAAGAACTGACAACGGCCCCAAAAGATGCCAAAACAAGCCTTCAGGAGCTGGCTCATGCCCGCCATGCCCCGGCCCCGGTTTACCGCGAGACCGAACGTTCAGGCCCGCCGCACGCACCGATGTTTTCCATCGAAGTCGAAGTTGGAAACCTCGGCACCACGACCGGCAAGGGCAGTTCAAAAAGGGCAGCCGAACAATTGGCCGCTGAAGCCTTGTATAACAAGTTAAAGTGATTCCGATTATTTCGGAATCACTACTGCCTTTAATACCGTTACATTCCCTGTGGATTACGCAACGCTGCGTTTCCGTAAAGCCCGGAAACGCTCCTATGAAAGAAAACTGACATGAGTACGCAAGCGACGCGCTGCGGATATGTTGCCCTGATCGGCGCCCCCAATGCCGGAAAATCAACTCTGCTGAATGCTCTGGTGGGGGCTAAAGTGGCTATCGTCAGCCCCAAGGTGCAAACCACCCGGGCGCGCCTGACGGGTATTGCCATTGAAGATCAAAGCCAGATGATCTTTGTCGATACGCCAGGGATTTTCGAACCCAAGCGGCGACTGGAACGCGCCATGGTGAGCGATGCATGGTCGGGAGCAGGAGACGCCGATGTCGTGGCTCTGCTGGTCGATTCCCGCCGTCCGGTCAAAGCCAATAATGACGATACTCAGGTGATCCTCGATGCCCTGCGGAAACGCGGCAAACAAGCCCTGTTGCTGATTAACAAGGTTGACGCAGTTGAGCGCCCGGAATTGTTGAAACTGGCCGACAAACTAAGTGCGGAAAAAATGGATGACGGCGGCCCTTTGTTTAGCGACATCTTCATGATCTCGGCTCTGACCGGCGATGGTGTGCAGGATTTGGGCAAGTTCCTCGCCAAAGCCGTACCCGAAGGCCCGTGGCTTTACCCGGAAGATCAGATCGCAACGGCCCCGATGCGCTACCTTGCGGCCGAAGTCACCCGCGAAAAGCTGTTTCTTAACCTGCACCAGGAATTGCCGTACCAGCTGACCGTAGAAACCGAAGCCTGGGAAGAACTAAAAGACGGCTCCGCCAAAGTCTCGCAGGTTGTCTATGTCAGCCGTGCCAATCACAAGGGCATCGTGCTGGGCAAGGGCGGCTCACTTATCAAAAAAGTCGGCGAAATGTCCCGCAAAGACCTCGAAGCCCAGATGGACCGCCGCGTGCATCTATTTTTGTTTGTCAAAGTCCGCGAAAACTGGCTCGACGACCCGGAACGTTACCGTGAAATGGGCCTGGATTTCCCGAAGAATTAGAAAATTGTTTTCATTGTCATTCAGCGAATCCATGACGTGGTGAGTTTTTTTCAGGCATAAAATATGTTCCACTCACCATGGATACTGACTTTCGCCGGTATGAAGCGCACCATTTCCATCCCCGATCTCTTCCGCTCCCGAAAATTTCCGGCATAATCCCGCCATGGAACTCTGGATCCCCATAACCATCGGCGCGGCGTTCTTTCAGAACCTGCGTTCAATGCTGCAAAAGTACCTCAAAGACCGGCTGAGTACGGGCGGGGCGACTTATGCACGGTTTATTTATGCTGCGCCGTTTGCTGTGGCGTATGTGCTGGTGCTGGGGCAGATGCCGCAATTCGAGATGCCATCGCTGAATGTGGATTTTGCCTTGTATGCAGCCGTTGGCGGTACGGCGCAAATGTTGGCGACGGCGTTGCTGGTCTATTTGTTTTCCTTTCGAAACTTTGCCGTGGGCACGACCTTTTCAAAGACCGAAACCGTGCAAACCGCCATTTTCGGGGCGGTGATCCTCGCGGACCCGTTATCGACGTCGGCGATAATCGCCATTCTGATCAGTCTGGCTGGGGTTGTGGCCCTGTCGTCCGCCCAAAGCGGCATCAGTCTGGGACGTATTGTTTTTGCCTGGACGGAACGCACGGCCCTGATCGGCTTGGCCTCAGGTGCTTGTTTCGGTGTCTCGGCCGTATCCTACCGCGCAGCTTCCCTCAGCCTGGGCGGGGACGGGTTTCTTATTCAGGCGGCTTTTACCCTGGCCTGGGTACTGGGGTTTCAGACGATCATGATGGGGATCTATCTGATTTTGCGTGAGCCCGGTGAATTTGTCCGGGTATTACGCAGTTGGCGAGTTGCGAGCTGGGTGGGTGTCACAGGTATGGTGGGCTCGGTTGGCTGGTTCACAGCTATGACGATCCAGAACGCTGCTTATGTGCGCGCCCTGGGCCAGGTCGAGCTGGTCTTTACCTTTATCGCCGCTCACCTGGTTTTCAGGGAACGCACGACGCGTCTGGAATTTACCGGCATACTATTGGTTATTGCAGGAATTCTTGTTCTGCTGTTGGGCTGATTGCCTGACAAAATAACGAGATCAAACAGTCATTCGAATCTTGAGACGCAATCTTGCTGGCGGCAGAGACAATATTTGGTTAGATTAACCTTGAGAATGACAGGGGTACGACAAGCGCATGTTCAGCAACGATAAAGAGGTCGCCAGTGATGTCGGATAACGGCACAACCAACGAAAATTCTGAAGAAAAGGTCGAGACCGGCAAAGGGCTGTATCTCGAGGCCTTGCAGCTTATTGAGCGCTTGCACCGGCAATTTCTTGATGTGGTCAAGGCTGAGCTGGACCGCGAAGATATCAAGGACTGCAATAACGTTCAGGCTCTGATATTGTATAATATTGGCGAAGATGAGATGACCGTCGGTGAATTAACCACGCGTGGTTATTACCTTGGTTCCAACGTGACTTATAATCTGAAAAAACTGGTTGAAAACGGCTTTGTCGATCAGGAACGCTCTGCCCATGACCGGCGTTCAGTGCGTATCAAGTTGAGCGACAAGGGCTTGGTGCTGCACAAATTCATGGAAAAACTTTACCACAAGCATGTCGTCGCCCTGAATGAAGGTGTGATCGAAAATGAAGCACTGGACGGCATTAACCAGTCGCTACGCACCCTGGAGCGCTTCTGGGCAGATCAGCTAAGGTTTGGTGGTCGCTGACCCTCGGATTGGGATAGAAGCTATTGCGGCTTTGGCAGGACGACTGTCGCCAGGGCACCCAATAACAATGCCAAAGCGATAATTTCAGTCATCCCGATTACCTCCCCAAGGATAAACCCACCGGACGCTACACCGATGGCCGGAATGGCCAATACGGACAATGAGGCAACGGACGCTGGCACCATTTCAACGATTTTGAACCAGGCCCAAAAGCCAAAGCCCAGGGCCAGTACGACGGTATAAACAACAGCCAGAACCACATCTGTCGGAGGCCACTCCAGGCCTGGTAAATCCTTTAGCATTAACAATCCAAAGGGCAAGCTACCCAGCAGGAATTGCCAGGTCACGATCAGTGACATGGGCTGCTGCCAATCAACTTTTTTGACAATAATGGTTCCCGTGGCCCAGCAAACCGCGGCGCCTCCCATGACAAATATCCCCGTCACAGCATTGTCTTCCCCGTGCAGACTATCGATCAATAATACCGCAATGGCGGCCATGCCAAGGGCCAGGCCGATCCACTGCATGGCTTGCGGGCGCTCGTGCAGGACGGGAATGCTGATCAGGAAAGCCCACAAAGGCATGGTATAGGCCATCACGGCAGCATGGCCCGAAGGTAGGATCAGCAAGCCAAGTGCTGATAAAAACAGAAAGGTAAAGCCGTTAAAAAAAGCGACCAGCAAGATCGGTCGCCACAAACGTCGGGGCAGGGCCAGGGAATGGCCTGTTGCTTTGGTCACAATCAACATGAAAATGCTGGCACCAAAGGCCGAGATGAAGCGATAAACAAAGACAGGCATGCCCTCGGCAGCGATCTTCATGATGGGCCAACTAGCCCCCCAAACCAGTGTCAGGCCGATCAGTAGAACAAGACCTTTAAGTGGTAGTCGTGAGGAAATTGCCTTAGTCCGTTGGCAGTACGGCGTAGGTCTCTATTTCAACCAAGGCGTTGCTCTCGATCAAACGTGAAATTTCGACTACCGCCATGGCCGGAAAATTCTTGCCCATGATGTCTTTCCAGGCAGCACCTATATCCTTGATTTCTGCGATATAGTCATCGCGGTCACGGATATACCAGGTTTGACGCACCACATGTTCAGGTCCGGCACCGGCTTCGGCCAGCACATCGACCGTATTTTGCAGGGCTTGACGGACCTGGCCACCCAGTGTCGAGGAGGGGAAACTGCCATCCGGTAACCAGCCAATCAAGCCAGCCACATGAATTTGGCGACCTTCCGCCGCGACGCCAAGAGAATATCCGCTGGGCCGGGGCCAGCCTTCAGGCAACAAGGTTTGCATTGATTTATGTCCGCTATAGAGCCAAAACAGGGTGCATATCAGGAAAACAAGATGTATCTTGATTAGGAAGTGAAGATTATTTTAAACCTAAAGTAATTTTCCGGCAACTGCCCTGTGATATGTTTGGGTTGCTGATGTCAAAAGAGCTTAATCTCGTCTGCGTCATCGCGACGCATTTGCTGACAAGCTTTTTCGGGGTATATGAATTAGAATTATTATTGTTGGTGGCATCAGGTGGAGCGCCAGGTTATGGATTACACACAGTTTTACGCAGATCGTATTGCCGAATTGAAGCAGGAAGGCCGTTACCGGGTTTTCGCTGAACTGGCCAGGCATGCCGGTGATTTTCCGCGCGCGACCCGTTATGTCGATGGTGAAACCAGCGAAGTGACAGTCTGGTGCAGTAACGACTATCTGGGCATGGGCCAGCATCCAAAGGTTCTGGAGGCCATGCGTCAGGCATTGGGGGAAGTGGGCGCCGGGGCAGGCGGCACACGCAATATATCCGGCACCAACCATTATCATGTTTTGCTGGAAGAAGCCTTGGCAGATCTGCATGGCAAGGAAGCCGGATTGATCTTCACCTCTGGCTATAATGCCAATGAAGCTGCCCTCAGTACATTGGGCAAACTGCTCAAGGGCTGTGTCATCTTTTCTGACAGCCTGAACCATTCCTCCATGATTGAAGGCATTCGCCACGCCGAGACCGACCGCAAGATTTTTGAGCACAACGATCTGGATGATCTGGAAGCCAAATTGAAAGCAGAGCCGCTGGATCGGCCTAAAATCATTGCCTTTGAATCTGTTTATTCCATGGACGGCGATATCGCCCCCATCGAGGCTTTCTGTGATTTGGCTGACAAATATAACGCCATGACCTATCTGGATGAAGTCCACGCAGTTGGGCTTTATGGTCAACGCGGTGGCGGTGTTGCCGAACGTGATGGTGTCATGGATCGCGTCGACGTCATTAACGGCACGCTGGGCAAAGCCTTTGGTGTGGGCGGTGGTTATGTGGCCGGTCCTGCTGCCATGCTGGATGCCGTTCGCTCTTTTGCTCAGGCCTTTATCTTTTCGACGTCTCTTAGCCCGGTTATTGCAGCCGGTGCCCTCGCCAGTGTGACACATCTCAAGCAGTCGACAGTAGAACGTGAGCGCCACCAGGAACGAGCCGCCCGCCTGAAACGTTTGTTCAAGGATGCCGGTTTGCCAGTGATGGACAGTGTTAGCCACATCGTGCCCGTCATGGTAGCTGATCCGGTGCTGTGTAAACAGGCGTCGGACATGCTGCTGGACGAGCACGGCATTTACGTTCAGCCTATCAATTATCCGACTGTGCCTCGCGGCACGGAACGCTTGCGCTTTACGCCGACACCGTTGCATACGGATGAAATGATGGACGATCTTGTGAAAGCCATGTGTGCAATCTGGGGCCGCATCGGTCTGCAAAGGGCCGCCTGAGAGCCACATGAGAGTTGAAGGATAAAAGTTGGGGGATTAAAGATTGAGCCGAGGTGGTGACGGTGATTATCTGATTGAAATGCACCGCATTGGGAATTCCGTGAAAGTGACAGCCGTTGACCCTGTCACGGGCATGGAGGCGTCGATTGTCGGGCCAGCCAATGCGGGCAAGCATCTTCTCAGCAAAAATGCAGTACGCAAACTTGAATACGTCATGAACAAAGACAGAAAAAAACCTGATTCAGGTGGAATTCTTGCCTGAAATCCATTACGGCTTAACCAAGTGATGTGGCACAAATAAATAATAGCCGCGCTTGGGAGAACAATTTTGAGTTTGGATACGAACGCCGCATTTGGCGGTACCCCCGACGGTCAACCTGTCGTCTCGATCCAGGATATATCCAAGAGTTTTGGCGGTGTTCATGCCGTTGACGGATGCTCTTTTGATGTCAACAAAGGATCGATAACCGGTTTGATCGGACCTAACGGGGCCGGAAAAACCACACTTTTCACCATCGTTACAGGCTTTATCAAGCCCGATTCTGGTACTGTCCTGCTGCATGGCAAAGACGTCACGGGAGAGGAGCCGCACGAGTTGTTCCACAAAGGTCTGGTGCGTACCTTTCAAATCCCCCACGAATTTCACGGCCTGACCACGCTGGAAAACCTGATGGCCGTCCCGGCCGACCAGGACGGCGAGAACCTGTTCAAGACCTGGTTTATGCCAGGGGCCGTCGCCAAACGCGAAGCTGAAGTTCAGGAACTGGCGGAAGAAACCCTTGAATTTCTCGGCATGACACAGGTTCGTGACGAATTGGCAGGTAATCTTTCCGGCGGCCAGAAAAAATTACTTGAGCTTGGCCGCTCCATGATGTCGGAAGCTGAAGTTGTGTTGCTGGATGAGCCGGGCGCTGGCGTGAACCCGACCTTGCTGAACCAGCTGGGTGAAAAAATTCAACGCCTGAACCAGGAACGCGGCATTACCTTTTGTATTGTTGAACATAACATGGACATGATCGCCCGCCTGTGTAACCCGGTTGTGGTTATGGCTGCGGGCAGTGTGCTGACCCAGGGACATATGGACGATATCCGAAAAGATGACCGTGTGCTGGAAGCCTATCTGGGCTCGCAAACGACGGAGGCCACGGCATGAGTGTTCTTGAACTGATCGATGTCACGGCTGGTTATGGCGGTGACGCCAACATCCTGCACAATGTGTCTCTGAAACTTGATCCGGGCGAAATTGTTTCCATCGTTGGTCCCAATGGGGCTGGCAAGTCCACGGCCATGAAAGCCGTGTTTGGCTTGCTGGTGATGCATAGCGGCAAAGTCACCATGGGCAGCCACGACATTACCGGCATGCCGCCGGAAGAAGTCGTCGGCAAGGGCGTTGGCTTTGTGCCGCAAACAAACAATGTTTTTCCGAACCTTTCGGTGGAAGAAAATCTTGAGATGGGTGCCTTTACTTTTGATGGTCCGCTCGAAGGTCGTTTGAAAAATGTCTACGAGCTGTTTCCGCCCTTGCTGGAAAAACGCAATCAGGCAGCGGGCACCTTGTCGGGTGGTCAGCGCCAGATGGTGGCCATGGGCCGGGCCTTGATGCTGGAGCCTCAGGTTTTGATGCTGGACGAACCCACAGCGGGTCTTTCGCCCAAATATGCCCAGGAAATTTTTGAACTGGTCATTCAGGTTAATGCTGCCGGAACACCTGTTCTGATGGTTGAACAAAACGCCAAGCAAGCCTTGGCTATTTCACATCGCGGTTACGTACTTGTCGACGGCCAGAACCGGCACGAAGGCAGCGGACCCGAGCTTATCGCCGACCGTGAGGTCGCCGAAATGTTTCTGGGAGGTTGAATCGTGGGTGATCTACTACTTTTTCTGAATTTCTATTTGATACCCGGCATTGTTTTGGGATCAATTTATGCCTTGGGCGCTATTGGTGTCTCCATGGTCTTTGGCATTCTCAGATTTGCCCATTTCGCCCATGGCGATATGATGACCCTGGGCGCTTTCGTCGCTTTCTCGGCCATCGGCTTTCTGGGCGTTGGGCCAATTCTGGCGCTGCCTTTTGCCGTCATCGGCACCATTGTGGTGACCCTGGGTATCGACCGGGTTTTTTACAAACCGTTGCGAGAGAAATCCACGATCATTGTTGTGATCGCGTCGTTTGGTGTGGCCCTGATGTTGCGCTCGCTGATCATGGTCGTATGGGGCGTGAATACGGAAACCTATTCCTCCGGCATCACCATGCCGCTGGTGTTCTTTGACAGCTTCCGCATTGCCGAACGTCATATCTGGATGATGCTCATTACTATTGGCATCATGCTGGGTATTCACTGGACCCTGTCCAGAACCAAAATCGGCAAGGCCATGCGGGCCGTCAGTGATTCGCCGGAACTGTCACGACTGGCTGGTATCTCAACCGAAAAAGTTGTTCAGGCCACCTGGATCATCGGGGCAGGGCTTGCCGCTATCGGCGGAGTGTTCATTGGCTGGGATTCGCAAATTCATGCCAATGCAGGCTGGGACCTGATCCTGCCGATTTTTGCTGCCGCGATTTTAGGCGGCATCGGCAAGGCCTATGGTGCCATGGCAGGCGGCATGGTCATTGGTATTGCTGAAGAAATTTCAGCCTATCCCTGGCTTGGCGACGGACCATTGTTGTCGCCCGGCTATAAGACCGGCATTGCCTTCGCCATCATGGTGATCATGTTGATCTGGCGACCCAGCGGCCTGTTCCGCGGGAGGGTCTACTGATGTCAGACCAGATGATGGGCTATTCCAGCTACGCAATAACGTTGCTGACCATGATCGCCATTTATGGCGTCATGGGGCTGGGGCTGAACCTGAACTGGGGTGTTACCGGCCTGTTCAATGTGGGTATCGCCGGCTTCTTCGCCATTGGTGCCTACACAGCCGCCATCATGACGACGGAAGAAGCCAGCAAACATCTCGGTGGATTCGACATGCCCTTCTGGGTTGGGGCCATTGCCGCCATGATTACGTCGGCCATTATCGCCTTCTTCGTTGGCAAGATTTGCATTCGGTTGCGAAGTGATTACCTGGCCATCGCCACCATTGGTATTGCTGAAATCCTGCGTCTGATTTTGAAAAATGAAATGTGGGCCACCAATGGTGCCCGTGGCATTTCCAACATCCCAAAACCTTTTGAAAGCCTCGGCGGTCTTGCCGGCCCCCTGGCATTCCTGGCCCTTGTGTTGAGCATTCTGTTGGTTGTTTACCTGCTGCTGGAACGCGGCCAGCATTCTCCCTGGGGCCGCATCATGCGGGCCATCCGGGACAACGAACTGGCCGCCCGTGCCTCAGGCAAAAATGTTGAACGCCTGCGTCTGGAAGCCTTCATCATTGGCTCATCCATCATGGGCCTGGGCGGTGCACTCAGTGCCCACTATTTCAAGTTCATCGGCATTGAAGCCACCGAACCACTACTCACCACGTTTCTGGTCTGGGTGATGATGATCGTCGGCGGCAGCGGCAACAACAAGGGCGTTCTGTTGGGCGCGCTTATTATCTGGTCGCTCTGGTCCATGTCCGAAATGGTCATCCAGGCCTTCAGCCTGACCGGCGAATTTGCCGTACGCGTGCCCTATATGCGTATGTTCATCATCGGCCTGGTGCTCAACATCGTCCTGCAAAAGTGGGGAGCGGGTATCCTGCCCGAACGCCACCCCGGCGGCAAAGACGCAAAGCCGAAACGGTAGGGGCAGGGGCAATTTCGGCTGTTTAGACACACCCAGGAAAAACGGTGTCTGGCACAAGCACCTTCGCGAAGCTGCCTGACTCCGTTTATTGGTTGCCGCGTATCCAATTCATAATGCCAATAAAAGGTTTATTAATTGTGTAAACACTCACTTGACGAGTACGTATAAAACATATATTATGCAAAAAGATGTGGTGGGGTAGGTCGCGAGAAAATTACAACAAACACCTTTTCTCATTTGCCAACAATAAAATCGTGGATATTACCAAAAAAAAGCGCCTGAACCTTGCATATAGGTAGGTATGGAAATTTTGAATTCAAAAATGTCCCTCCTGCCGCCTGACTGGACAATTGCCCGGACAGGTAAATATGCAACCAGGCTGGTCCTGTTTATTATCGTGCCTGGTCTGCACCAAATAGCTGTTGGACGACGAACTTTGGGGGCACTTCTCATGGCCCTTTATTTTGTTGCGGAATATGTCCATTCCTACATGCCATACGATTTGTCGACTTATACCAACCTGCCGCAAGAAATTGCCGTGAACATATCTTTTTGCAGTCTATTCGTAACGTGGTTCCTTTTGGTCTTTGATCTAAGGACTGTGGAGCAAGTGAATTTGAGGTCAGGAGTTTTTTTGGTGCTTGTCAGTCTGGCAGGCCTTTTTTTTATACCCTCCCGCGACGCTGGGAATTTGGACCTGTTCATTCAAAACAATGATCTTCTTTGCCCGCAATTTTGCCAATACGATGTTATCGAATATGACCCAAGGGACTTCAAGAATGACAAAATATCGACAAGTGATTACGTGCTGGTCGATCGGGCAAGACCCAGTACCTACATAACAAAAATTGTTTACCAGCCGTCCAAAGATATTTGCGAAGGGGACCGCAAGCTGTCCTTGTTTGTTCCGGCATACAGATTTTTTTGCATTAAAGGCGAGGAAGGTGACTATTACTATCCCGATGTCGTTTTGGGAGGTCCAGACCCTCGACTCAAAACTATAGACGGTCAGCATGTTTCCATGATTTCAGAGTCTGATATCCATGGAGTCAAACTCAGGAAAATTGGGAACCTGCGAGGTGCTTATTTGATAAATGATAATATCACGAATTTAACTGGGCAGATCATGTACTACATATATCTGTTTACCGGCGTGAGTTTGTTTGGTTCCTAAGTTTGAATTGAACCATTCTACGGCTGTGGCCAAACTGCAACGCGAACAATTGGATGGAAGAAAACGATGTAAGAAATATTGATGCCTGATCACCAAGATATTACCAACAAACAATCCCAAGGCCGCTTCATGCGGTCTTTTTTTTTCGAAAGAAAAATCAATGCCCGGCGTATCTACTGAACTAAGCGATTTGAAATTGGCACTCACCGCAAACAATCAATTGCTTCTAAAGAAAGGTTTAGAGTTTCAAGATTTGAAGACAAGGACGACACAAGCGTATAGCAATTACACAGGTGCCAAACCTGGAACACAGAAAAGAGCAGATCTAAAAAGGATCTATGATGGCCTTGAAGTAAAGAAAGGAAAGGCGCTGCTCGCCATCGAATTTGTTCAACGGAAAATTAGGAAAATTCAAGGTAAAATAAACGCACTCGGATCATCTTCTGGAAACAGTAGTTCACAACTTGATCAAAAATCACAAAACCCGATCATACCGGAAATGCGTGAGACTGGCTTTGTGAATACTTCTGGTGAACGGCTTGCGTCATCAATGAGAATACGACTATCCGGAAAACTTCAGCAAGGACAAGATACCGGACTGACTTCCCTGATCATTAAACAGGATGCTGTCCGGCCAGACCCAATTGCACCGGTAGCTGCACCTGTTGTGCCAGCCTATGAAGCACCGCAATCCACTGCTATACCGCCTGCGCAATTTACTTTGCCGACCTCGGCCAATGGTAAACCGCAATTGCCGCCCCTGGTACGACTCGATGGGCAGTCATTGGATTTGGGTGAGAAGATTTATCCGGCCATGGCCTACAAGGAAAATGTACACGAGGTCTGGCCGGATGAAGCCATCGCCTTGGCAACGCAGAAATTTCCGAAACTGCCAGAGCAGATTGCGGTTAGTCAGACGATGGTGCCTGATCGACCAGAGGATCTGGACGACCCGGATTATTATCCGCTGCCGGAAAACCCACGTTTCAAGGATTTGTTTTACAACAGTGTCTGGAAAGATAAAAAATCTCGCCGGACCTAAAGCAAATTCAGATCGACCAACCCGTAAGCCCCGCCAGTTATTCCGGCGGGTTTTTTTGTGCCTGCGAGTTGGTCGTGTTGCGGGGGCGGAAACTACCGCCAAAATCGGAGCCAGGCATCTTCGCGAAGTCGCTCGTGCCAGGCACCGATTTTGGCTGTGCTGCTCAATTGGTCCCGTACCTACTCGTACAACACCGCAATCGTTTCGGCGATCAGGGCGGGTTTGTCATGGCCTTCGATTTCGACGCTGACTTCGGCGATGACCTGATAGCCGCCGCTCTTGTGCATCTCGACGGATTTCAAAGTCAGGTGGCCGCGCACGCGGGAGCCCGAGGGGACCATGTTGAGGAAGCGGAGTTTGTTGCTGCCATAGTTGATGCCGTGCACGGCACTTTCCAGCTGATAGAGTTCGTAGTTCATCATGGGCAACAGGGAGAATGTCAGAAAGCCGTGGGCGATGGTGCCTTTGGTCGGCAGTTCTTTTGTGGCGCGTTCCACGTCCACATGAATCCACTGATGGTCGCCGGTGGCCTCGGCGAATTTATTGATGCGGTCCTGGTCGATGGTGACCCATTCACTGGGGCCCATTGCTGTGCCCACGGCTTCTTTCATTTCTGCGATGTTGGCGAAATTATTGACTGCCATTTTGGTGCTCCACAAATTTATTATGATTGGTGATTGTTGAAAAGGATTAGCCTGCCGTGCTGAGGCCTCCGCCATAGAGCCAGGCGAGACCGGCGTGGGGATCAGCATCTTCAGGTGTGATACCGCCAAAAACCATGTTGCGCAATTCACGCACAGGTCCGGCAGCATGATAGACGTCACCCAGGAAACGGGCCGTCATTTGCACGCGTGCGGTACGCAGATATCTGGTTTTTTGATAGGCCAAAAAGGCCGCCGTAAAGTCGCCCTCGGATTGTTCAACCATGTTGGCAAGGCAGACAGCATCTTCCGACGCCATGCAAGCACCTTGAGCAAAATATTGCAACATGGGGTGGGCGGCATCACCCAACAGGGTAACGCGGCCGTCGCTCCAGTCCTCGATGGGATCACGATCACACAGGACCCACATGCGCCAGCTATCAACTTTCTTCAGCATGCTCATGGGGCGTTCATCTACGCCCTCAAAACAGCGCATCATTTCGTCCTTGGCCCCGACAGCGTTCCAGCCTTCTTCATAGCGATCACTGTGAAAAACCGCGACCAGATTGAATAGTTCCCAATTGCGCAAGGGATAATGCACCAGATGGTTTCGCGGACCGGCCCACAAGGTGGCCGCATTCCATTTTACGCTTTCCGGAACTTCGTCAATGGGCAGGACAGCGCGATAAGCAATGTGGCCAGAGACACGTGGCTTTTCATTGCCATGCATTTGCGCCCGTACGGACGACCATAATCCGTCCGCCCCGATGACGGCACAGCCTTTGATCTCATTACCGCCTTTGGTCGTCACAGTGACCACGTCACCGGCCTGGGCATAGCTTTCAACGGACGTGTTTGTTGTCAGCGTAATCAGCGCCGAGGCTTCACAGGCGGACACAAACGCCTGGTGCAGATCGGCGCGATGGATGACGGCATAGGGGTCCTTGAAACGCTCACGGATTGTCTCCCCCAAAGGTATTTTTTTGATCGGCGTACCAGAGACACTATCCATCATGATCAGGTCATCAACGAAGACCGCCTTGTCACAGACAGCGTCATAAACACCGAGGGCGCGGAAGGCGCGGAAGACGTTTGGCCCCAGTTGAATACCCGCGCCAATTTCGGCGAAGACTTCTGACTGTTCCAGGACCTGGCTCGCGATGCCTTTTTTTGACAGGGCAACAGCCACCGCCAGGCCGCCAATGCCACCGCCGACGATCAGGACGGGAAGGGCAGGCGCGTTGTTCGTACTCATGATGTGTCCTCGAAGCAGATAAATTCAGGAGCGCAATGGTCGGTCTTGAACCGCATCAGGTCAAGCCAACTGGCACGATCGATAAAAAAAATACCTCCCACCGCTGGTGCGGAGGGAGGCAGGTTGGCTGCCTGAAAACAGACAGCCGTGCCTTTTTGAAAGGCTTATTTGAGATCGAGTGGAGCGCTGTCGACCAGTTTGTTACCTTCAACCTGGTATTCAGCAAATACGCCGGCGACTTCACCTTTGGCATCAAATTCATGACTGCCAGAAGCGCCTTCGTAGTTGATGTCTTTGCCAGCCTTGATGGCAGCAACAGCTTCGGCCCACTGGCCTGGTCCAACGATCATGCCAGGTGCGTTTGAAACTTTACGCAGGTTGTCACGGATCGCGGTACGATCTGAAGAACCAGCCATCTGTGCAGCCAGGGCAACCAGCATTACAGCATCATAGCCTTGTGCAGTGAACGGTGAGCCAAACTTGAACTTCTTGCCGTCGCCATACATGGCTTTGAAGTTATCCAATTGCTTGGAAGGCTTTGCGGAAGGCAATGTGCCCCACAGTTTGCCGCGCACATTGTCTGCTCCAAGTCCTTCAACCATCTTGTCGGTATGCATGCCATCAGCACCGATGAAGGTGTCAAACATGCCGCCTTCAAGCGACTGACGGATCATGGTCATGCCACTGCCTTCGCCCATGGCGATGAGGACAAGTTTGGTGGAACCACCGGATGCCAGTGAAGCCAGTTCCGAACGATAAGACTGCTTCTTCTCTTCGTGGACCTGATCAGCGGTAATGATGCCGCCCAGAGCTTTGTAGGTTGAACGAAAAGTACCGGCAAGACCAACACCATAATCGTTGTTGATGTATGTCAGTGCGACTTTCTTGATGCCCTTGCTGAGAACCAGCTTGGCCAATACGCCGCCCTGGAATGCATCTGAAGGTGCAGTACGATAAAGATAATCGTTATCTTTCAGGTTGGTGATTTCAGGCGATGTTGAGGCCGGGGAAATCATCACAACACCAGCTGGCACGGCAACGTTACTGGCAGCAGGAATTGTTGCACCGGAACAAAGCGCACCGGCGATGCCGACGACCTGTTCGATATTGACCAGTTTGTTGGCCGCATCAACAGCCGTTTGTGAGTTACAGCCGGTATCGCCAAAGACGATGACGGCCTTGTCGCCGTTAATGCCACCGCCAGCATTGATTTCATCAATGGCAGCTTGTTCGGCGAGATTGATTTCTTTTACCAGGCTCACGATCGGGCCGGTAATGGCACCCAGCGAGCCAATTTTGACATCGGCTAGTGCCGGTGCTGCGACCAGCATTGCTGCAGCAACACCCGCAAGTGCGGCACGAGTTGAAATGGTCTTCATTTAAATTCTCCCTGTAAACTCAGTATCTGGCCGGGCAGGGTTCCCCTGCATTACCGACCGTTTCAGAAACGATACCCCGCCGTTTGGCGAAGGTGGCTGGCCTAAATCCGTATTTGAATATCTGCCGCTTGCCTGATTGCCTCAGGGTTTTGTCGCGTAAGATACTGGACCGGCCCGTTAATCCGAGTGTAGCCGCATTTCGTCGAGCCAGGCAACACGCTTAATTCCGCCGCTTAGAGCAAAAAAGGCAATTAATCTGACCATTCACAACAAATGCCTACAAACCTTCTATAGTGTGATACTGGCGTGGCGAACCGACATATGGTAATCAAAAGGCCAATCAGGAGATTATGGGCAGATGTCTCGCGAAATCGTTGCCATAGCCGCAGACCATGGTGGCTATGAATTAAAGGAAATGCTTAAAGCTGACCTTGAAGGGTTGGGCTTTGATGTGCTTGATCTGGGCACAAACAGCAATGATTCCGTCGATTATCCTGATTTTGGCCATGCCCTTGGTCAGGCGATCGAAGATAACAAAGCGCGCTATGGTGTTGCGATCTGTGGTTCCGGGATCGGCATTTCAATTGCGGCCAATCGACATGCCAACGTGCGGGCGGCCCTGTGCCACGATGGTTTAACCGCAAAACTCGCGCGCCAGCATAATAACGCCAATGTTCTGGCTCTGGGCGCAAGAATTATAGGCATTGAGACAGCACGTGACGCCGTCTCTGCATTTTTCACCACCGATTTTGAAGGCGGGCGGCATGAACGCCGGGTCGACAAGATTGAACTTAGCTAATTTCGATAATTTCTAATTCGATAATATTCACGCAGGAAAACAAAGCCATGTCCTCTACCGCTGTCGCTGAAAACCCAGGGACAACTAAAGATTTTTTCTCAGGCAATCTCGCTGATACGGATGCGGCTGTCTTTGGTGCCATCAATCAGGAGCTGGATCGTCAGCAAAATGAGATTGAACTGATTGCCTCGGAAAACATTGTGAGTGCTGCTGTTCTGCAAGCCACCGGCACGATCCTGGCCAATAAATATGCCGAAGGTTATCCCGGACGCCGCTATTATGGCGGCTGTCAGCATGTAGATATTATCGAGCAACTGGCCATTGACCGGGCAAAAGAATTGTTTGGCTGTGGCTTTGTCAATGTTCAGCCCCATTCCGGCAGCCAGGCCAACCAGGCCGTCTTTATGGCGTTGGCCAAGCCAGGCGATACCATCATGGGTTTGTCGCTGGCAGCTGGTGGTCACCTGACCCATGGCGCGCCACCGAACCAGTCCGGTAAATGGTTTAATGCCGTGCAATATGGTGTGCGCCAGCAAGATAGCCTGATTGATTATGATGCTTTGGCAGAGCAGGCGGCCGAGGCCAAACCAAAAATTATTGTGGCCGGTGGCTCTGCCTATCCCCGCACTTTTGATTTCAAAAAATTCCGGGCCATTGCGGATGATGTCGGCGCAATACTGATGGTCGACATGGCGCATTTTGCTGGTCTGGTTGCCGGTGGCGTACACCCAAGTCCCTTTGGTTTGGCGGACGTTGTCACGACGACAACCCACAAGACCTTGCGTTGCGCCCGTGGCGGTATGATCCTTACGGATGATGAAGCCATTGCCAAAAAAATCAATTCGGCGATTTTTCCGGGCATTCAGGGCGGCCCCTTGCTGCAGATGATCGCCGGGAAGGCAGTTGGCCTGGGCGAAGCACTGCAACCGTCATTTAAAGTCTATGCCCAGGCGGTTGTTGATAATGCCAGGGCGCTGGGTGATGCACTTGGTGCACGCGGTGTTGACCTGGTTTCAGGTGGCACGGATACGCATTTGCAATTGCTTGATTTGCGCTCAAAAGGCCTGACGGGCAAAGCAGCGGAAGCTGCCATGGAACGCGCACATATAACATGTAACAAAAACGGTGTGCCTTTTGATCCGGAAAAGCCGACAGTGACTTCCGGTGTACGTGTTGGCACGCCAGCGGCGACAACGCGCGGATTTGGCACAGCGGAATTTGCCGAGGTTGGGCGTATGATCGCAGATGTGTTGGACGGCCTGGCCGCCAACGGGGAAGATGGCAATGCCGCGCAGGAAGCAACGACCCGTGCGGAAGTTATCGCTTTGTGTGCCCGGTTCCCGATCTACGGCGAAGGTAATTAAAGAGTTTTTGAGTTAATCGAATTAAAGACGACTGAATAAAGTTTAGAAAGGGGAGGCCATGCGCTGTCCGTTCTGTGGCAACGACGATACGCAGGTGAAGGATTCGCGACCGACGGAGGATAACTCCGCCATTCGACGTCGCCGTCTTTGTCCAGGCTGTGGTTCCAGGTTTACGACGTTCGAACGCGTGCAATTGCGTGAACTGACCGTGGTCAAGAAAAATGGTCAACGCGTCGCCTTTGATCGCGATAAGCTGGCCCGGTCCATCGGTATTTCCACCCGCAAGCGACCGGTAGAACCGGAACGCGTTGATCGTTTGATCAACGGCATCGTGCGGCGTCTGGAAAGCCTTGGCGAAAGTGATATTCAGTCGGACATCATTGGTGAAATCGTTATGGAAGCTTTGGCTAACCTGGATCAGGTGGCCTATGTGCGTTTTGCTTCCGTTTACAGAAACTTCCGCGAAGCCAAGGATTTTGAGGAATTTGTCGGTGGCCTCAGTGGCCTGCGCGGCATGAACGGCATTGAGGATTGACGCCGGAGATCGCGCTTATATGAAAGCCGCGCTGGGCTTGGCCCGGCGCGCTCTTGGGACAGTTGCACCTAACCCTGCGGTTGGGTGTGTCCTGGTCCGGTTTGATCTCGGTATCAAAACCGGATTGGCAGGAAGGGTAGTTGGGCGTGGCCACACGATGTCAGGTGGCCGGCCTCATGCTGAAACCCAAGCATTAAAAATGGCGGGTCCCCTGGCCAAAGGGGCGACGGCCTATGTTACATTGGAGCCTTGTGCACATCAGGGGAAAACGCCTCCTTGCGCAAAGGCCTTGATCGATGCGGGGGTCGAACGCATCGTCGTGGCTTGCAAGGACCCGGACAGCCGCGTGGATGGCGGGGGCCTCAAACTTCTGGAAAAAGCAGGTTTGGATGTTGACGTCGGCATCTGTGAGAAAGAGGCGCTGGCCCTGAATGCCGGGTTTATTTCAACGGTTGAACGAGACCGGCCTTTTGTTACGATTAAGACGGCAACAACGCTGGATGGTCGTATTGCTACCCATACCGGCGAAAGCCAATGGATAACAGGCCCGGAAGCGCGCGCCAGAGGCCATTTGCTGCGGGCGACACATGACGCCATCATGGTTGGTTCGGGCACAGTGCGAGGTGACAACCCGGAATTGACCTGTCGTTTACCTGGAATGATTGCCCACTCACCGGTTCGGGTTGTTCTGGATGGAAGACTGGCGACCCCGCTAACCTCTAAACTGGTGGCGACCGCAAAGGAAATTCAGACCTGGATTATCACCCTGACGAGTGTCGATTCTACGCGGGCCAGGGTCTTTCAAGATGCCGGTGTGGAACTGATTACTGTAGATGCAGACGAAGATGGTCGTCCGTCCTTGCATCAGGCCCTGAGGGCGCTTAAAAGTCGGGGCATCACCCGTTTGCTTGTCGAGGCAGGCGGGCGTCTGGATGCCGGTTTTTTTCGAAGCGGGCTGGTTGACCGACTGGTCTGGTTTCATGCACCGATGGTCATGGGTGGCGATGGTGTTCCGGCGGCACAAAGCTTTGGTGTTGACGGGTTGCACCAGGCCCCGCGTTTCAAACGGATTGATGTGCAGGAAATTGGCCCGGACTTGATGGAAGTCTATGACGTGCTGCCTGCGGCAAGAACAGAGTGAAAGATCAAAGATGTTTACCGGAATAATCACAGACAAGGGAAATGTACGCAGCGTGGAAAAACGTGGCGACACACGATTTGTCATTAACACAGCCTTTGACCCGGATGACTTTGATATCGGCGCGTCCATCGCCTGTTCAGGTGTATGCCTGACCGTCGTTGACAAAGGCACGGACAATGACGGCGGCTGGTTCGCTGTTGATGCCTCCGGTGAAACCCTGTCCCTGACCAACCTGGGTGGTTGGGACGTGGGCACAAAAATCAACCTTGAGCGAAGCTTGCGGGTCGGTGATGAACTGGGCGGACATATAGTCAGCGGCCATGTAGATGGTATGGCTGATATCGTCTCGATCACGCCGGAAGGCGATTCTCAAAGATACACATTCAAGGCACCTGACAGGCTGGCTAAATTCATTGCTGCCAAAGGTTCGGTCACCTTGAACGGTGTTTCCTTGACGGTGAACGAGGTCGAGGGCAATCAATTCGGGGTCAATCTGATCCCCCACACGCAGACGGTCACAACGTTTGGTGATGCCGCTGCCGGTGATGTTATCAATCTGGAAATAGATGTGCTGGCGCGCTATGTGGCGCGGCTGGCGGAGGAGTAACTGACGTGAGTGACCACGAGTTTTTGTCCACCCCGGAGGAGCTTCTGGCAGAAGCCCGTGCCGGTCGCATGATTGTTCTGGTGGATGATGAAGACCGGGAAAATGAGGGTGATCTTGTTATTCCGGCTGAAATGGCGACGCCTGAAGTCATTAATTTCATGGCCAAAAATGGTCGTGGCCTGATTTGTCTTACCCTGTCGAGTGACCGCGTCAAGGAACTGGACCTGCCTTTGATGGCGGCCCACAACCGCACCCGACACGGTACCGCCTTTACTGTTTCAATCGAAGCCGTTGAAGGCGTAACAACAGGTATTTCCGCTGCTGATCGGGCGAAGACAGTTGAAGTTGCCATTGATCCCGGCAAGGGCGCTGCCGATATTCACAGCCCCGGCCATGTCTTTCCGTTGGTGGCCAAGGATGGTGGTGTATTGGTGCGGGCCGGTCACACAGAGGCCGCAGTTGATATCGCCAGATTGTCCGGCATGAACCCGTCTGGCGTGATTTGTGAGATCATGAATGACGATGGCACCATGGCGCGGTTGCCGGATCTGGTGAAATTTGCCCAGTTCCATGGCCTGAAAGTTGGCACCATCGCTGACTTGATTGCCTATCGCCGACGCAACGACAAACTGGTCGAAAAGACGATTGAAACAGATTTCAACAGTCGGTACGGCGGTGATTTTAAATTGCATGTCTATGTCAACAAAGTCGAATATGCAGAACATATCGCCCTTGTAAAAGGTGATATCAGCGGAGACGAACCTGTGCTTGTTCGTATGCACGCCCATTCCGTCCTGAACGATGTTCTGGCTGAAGATGGGCCGGCAGGCTGGCAGCTTGAATCAGCCATGCGGGAGATCGAAAAAGAAGGGCGAGGTGTTGTTGTCTTGCTGCGCGAGCCTCGTCGGACAAGCCTTTCAGATCAGGTGCGTCTGAGATTGGGACAACCTATTGACGATGGCCAACAATTACGCGATTACGGCATCGGTGCCCAGATTATTGCTGATTTGGGGGTTAAGGAAATGGTTTTGCTGTCCAATACCAAACGTAGTGTTGTCGGTATTGAAGGCTATGGATTGAAGATTGTTGATCAACGGTCCCTCCCAACGCTGGAAAGATAGCTTTTCCACAGTTATTGTGGTTGGTAAGCATTGGTAAACGTGTAAGTCGTAGCTTGATAACGGTTATTTCAGATTAAAGGTACAAGACGATGGATGAAGGTCCTTATCTGCTGGTCATTGATTCGCTGTTCTACCCCGATGTATCGGAAGAATTAGTCAAAGGCGCGTTGGCGGAAATAGGCAAGTCAGGTGGCACCTATACACGGGTTTCAGTACCTGGTGCTTTTGAAATACCTGGTGCCATTCGCATGGCAGTACGGTCACTTGAACTTGTTGGCGGGCGCCGTCGTTTCGACGGATATGTGGCTCTTGGCTGCGTGATCCGTGGCGAAACCAGCCATTATGATCACGTCTGTCAGGAAGTGACACGTGGTTTGATGGACATTGCCCTGAATTTTTCTGTCGCTGTTGGCAATGGTGTGCTGACTTGTGAAAACAAGGAACAAGCCATGTATCGTGCCAACCCGGAGCAAGGCAACAAAGGTGGATTTGCCGCTGGTGCCGCGATCCGCATGATTGATGTCAAACGCCAGATTTTGCCACCTCGATGAACGAAAATTCACAAGGCGTGCGCCGTTCCGCGGCGCGGCTGGGGGCTGTGCAGGCCCTTTACCAGATCGAAGCTGCTGATGGCACGCCAAGCATCGTTATTCAGGAATTTATCGACATCCGGCTGGGTTCAGAAATAGAAGGCGTGGAATACGCCGACGCTGATCCAGATTTTTTTACCGACATTGTTAACGGTGTTCACGGTCAACTTGATACCATTGATGAAAAAATCGGCGGGGCCCTGTCAGGCGGCTGGGCGACCAACCGACTGGACCGAACAGTGCGCCAGATATTGCGTGCCGGAACCTATGAACTTATGGCCCGCGTCGACGTGCCGTCTCTGGTTATAATTAATGAGTATGTTGATGTGGCCCATTCCTTTTATGAAAACCAGGAACCTGGATTTGTAAATGGTGTGCTGGATCGACTAAGCCGGGACCTTCGGCCTGGCGAGTTGAAAGATAACTCGCCAGCTAAAGCAAAAGGCAAGGAATAACGCTGTGGCGCGGCGCGGCGAATTCGATTTGATCGCCGATCTGTTTTCTCCTCTGGCCTCTTCGATACCCGGCGCACTTGGCTTGACCGATGACGCCGCAATACTTGACCTGCCTGCTGGATGTGAACTTGTGACCACGGTTGATGCCATGGTTGAAGATGTTCATTTCTACCCCGCTGATGCAGCCAATCTGGTCGCCCAAAAACTGTTAAGGGTCAATCTTTCTGATTTGGCCGCAATGGGCGCGAAACCACTTGGCTATTTATTGACACTGGTTCGACCTGCAACGACCAGCGAAAGCTGGTTGCAGCGATTTGCCCATGGCCTTGCCGCCGACCAGCGAACATTTGGCATTGGTCTGTGTGGTGGAGATACCGTGTCGACTGCCGGACCTCTGGTTTTATCTCTGACCGCTCTCGGGCACGTGGCAAAGGGGCAGGCCTTGCGTCGACAGGGTGCGATGCCGGGAGATATCCTTTATGTTTCTGGCACTATTGGCGATGCAGGTCTGGGACTGGAGCTTGTTCGAAACAATGATACCCATGATACGTCCGGCGATCTGACCGGTCTTTCCAGAGCAGAAACGAATGAACTTGTTGCCCGTCTTCAATGCCCGGAACCACGCCTCGCCCTGGGCCAGGCACTGGTTGGTATTGCTACGTCTGCAGTCGATATATCCGACGGTTTAATCGGCGATCTGGAACATATCGCTTTAGTCAGCTGCGTTGGGCTTGAACTTGATTTGTCTGCTATTCCGGCTTCGGATGCAGCCGTTCGTGTTATCGGAAACAAGGAAACGGCAAAATTGAAATTGTTGACTGGTGGTGAAGATTATGAACTCGCCTTTACAGCCCCGGCATCAGAAACAAAGACTATTAGTGACATTTCCCGCAAACTCAATTTGGCCCTTACGCCGATCGGGAAGGTTGTTTCAGGTGGGTCAGTAGATGTCAAAGGCAAGGATGGTACTTTGTTGCCGGTCATTAACAGAGGCTTTAGCCATTTTTGATTAACGCCTGACGCACGGATAGGCCTGGATGAAAAGTGCAACATATGGCATAGTCCAAAACAATAAGTAACTCCAACAATTTCATCGGGTGAACCTTGAGTTCCAAAAAGATCATCATCGCTGCATTTGTCTTTATCTTCTTGCTGGCCGCAGCAGGGGGGACGATCTTTCTTGTGTTGGGTAACTTTGAACAATTGTCAGAAGAAGGCCTGACATTTGAAAAAGTGCCTGGTTACGTCGCCGTTGATGGTGTCAGCCTGCCGATAGCCCGGAACCGGAAATTTTCCCATTACATGTTTATGGACGCCAAGATCGTGCTCAAGGATCGCTCGGACTCAGACATGGTTTTTGCCGAATTGCCTTTTTACCGCGACATGATCATGAAGAAACTGCATAAAGAAAAAGTTGGCCGTGAGGATGGCGTACCTGGTATAGACATCAGGGCGGTCAAAGAGCACATGTACAAGACGGCAATTGAATTGTATGGCGAAACAGTCGTTGACGGTGTGCTCGTGACAAAGATGATTTTATCCTCTAATTAGAAGATTATATTATTTGCACGCCAAAGACGGACGCTAGCTTCGCCGTCTGGGCAAGTCCTTACCCGACCTGATCCTGAAATAGCTTCAAGTCCTGAAACAGAACCGGCAGACCTGTATAGTTGGCCGGTGGAGAAATTCGCTTTGGAACATATGAAACGCAACGTCACTCTTCTTGTGATTTGTCAGGCATTTGCGAATACGAACAACACGATCCTGATCGCAATTGGGGCGTTGATTGGCTACTCCCTTGCAGATAACAAACTATTGGCGACCCTGCCTGTTGCGACCGTGATGATTGGTACCATGCTGGGTACCATGCCTGCAGCAAACTTGATGCGGGCGATCGGGCGCAAACGTGGCTACCTGGTCGGGTTGCTTATTGGCATGACAGGCGCTGCAATCTGCTCTTATGCCATATACGCCCAGAATTTCTGGATGTTTTGTGTGGGAACAGGAATATATGGGGTGAACAATTCATTTGTTCAAACCTACAGGTTCGCCGCCGCTGATGTCTCAAGTTCTCAATTTAAGGCAACTGCGATTTCTCTAGTCATGCTTGGTGGCGTTGTTGCTGCTTTTTTGGGCCCCCAAAGCGTTAAATTGACGCAAGACCTGTTCGCACCCAATTTGTATCTCGGGTCGTATATATCTGTTATTGGCCTGGCCTTGGTCGCTGGGTTGTTGATGATGTTCGTGCGCATTCCCACGCTGACAGCGGCTGAAAAGAAACAACCTGGAAGACCGCTGAGCGAAATCGTTAAAGAGCCGACATTTTTTGTCGCAGTTATTGGTGCCATGGTGGGGTATGGCGTCATGAGCCTGATAATGACTTCGACACCCTTATCCATGGTGGCACATGAACACGGAAGCGGGGCGGCATTTGATGTGATTACAGCCCACGTTGTCGGCATGTTTGGCCCGTCATTTATCACAGGTGCTGTGATAAAGCGGTATGGTGTGTTGAATGTCATGCTGGTCGGCGCTGTCTTGCTTGCAGGCTGTGTCGCCATTTCCATGACCGGACATGAACTGCATCAATATTTTATTGGCCTTATTATTCTTGGTGTCGGCTGGAACTTCCTGTTTATTGGCGGCACCACGTTGCTGACCGAAGTTGGAACCGGAAGCGAACGATTCAAAATCCAGGGTGTAAATGATTTGCTGGTCTTCGGAACAGTGGCGCTGGCCTCATTGGCTTCTGGTTCTATCTTTCACTTCATGGGGTGGGAGTCGCTGAATCTTGTCGCTATCCCCTTCCTGAGCATATCTTTCCTGGCGACACTTTGGTTAATGTTGAAGCGCCGAAAAGAAGCCCGTCTCGCTGTTTAAAGAGCGATATCAAAGCTACTTTCGGGAGAATTTTGGTTCGGGTTGCTGCGGCGCAACATAGCGCTCTGCTTGCGGTTGCCTTTTTCGTCGTTCTCGCTTATGTTCCCGCCCGACTTTAAGTGCGGCTTTCCTGTTTTTTGGGGGGATGAGTGACTTTTTGTCGCGAATTGACCTGATTTTGTCTTTTTTACGGGGCCGCGGGGCTTTAACCAAATAATCTGAATTAACATAAAGGGATACCAACCATGCCAATGTTGTTGTGGTTCGTAATCGGCTGCGGAGTTTTAGCAGTACTTTACGGCATCTATGCCAGTCGTTCGATCATGGCCGCCAGCGCCGGTAACGAACGCATGCAAGAAATTGCTGGCGCCATTCAGGAAGGCGCATCTGCCTACCTGAACCGTCAATACCGGACAATTGCCATGGCAGGCGTTGTCGTTTTCATTATTGCTTATGCAGCCCTTGGCTCTATGGCTGCCATTGGCTTTGCTATTGGTGCCATTCTTTCAGGCGCTGCTGGCTACATCGGCATGATCGTCTCTGTACGCGCGAACGTGCGTACAGCTGAAGCCGCCCGTACGGGCCTGGCTGAAGGCCTGGACGTCGCCTTTAAAGCGGGTGCCGTTACCGGCATGCTGGTTGCCGGTCTGGCCCTGTTGGCCGTCGGTGGTTACTACGGCGCTTTGCTGAGCATGGACGTCAGTGGTCGTGTCCTTATTGACTCCATGGTCGCCCTTGGCTTCGGTGCTTCCCTGATTTCCATCTTCGCCCGTCTGGGTGGTGGTATCTTTACCAAAGGCGCTGACGTTGGTGCTGATCTGGTAGGTAAGGTTGAAGTTGGTATTCCCGAAGATGATCCCCGTAACCCTGCCGTGATCGCTGATAACGTTGGTGATTGTGCCGGTATGGCTGCTGATCTGTTCGAAACCTATGCTGTGACAGTTGTTGCAACCATGGTTCTGGCCTCGATCTTCTTCGTTAGCGATGGTGCCCTGAGTGCTGCAACCATGTCCTTGCCTTTGGCCATTGGTGGCGTTTGCATCATTACCTCGATCATTGGTACTTTCTTTGTGAAGCTTGGCGCCAGTCAGAGCATCATGGGTGCCTTGTACAAAGGTTTTGTGGTTTCAGCTGTGCTTTCAGCAGTAGCCATTTACCCGACCATTGAATATGTCCTGGGTATGGGCACTGAAATGACAGTGGCCGGTCAAACCTTCACGGGTATGAGCCTGTTCATCTGTGCAGTTTCTGGTCTGGTGGTTACTGGTCTGATCATTTGGGTGACCGAATATTACACCTCAACCGAATACCGTCCTGTTCGTTCGATTGCCAAAGCTTCTGAAACCGGTCACGGCACGAACGTGATCCAGGGTCTGGCGGTTTCTTTGGAAGCGACTGCGATCCCGGCCATCATTATTTGTGCCGGTATCATTGTTACTTACATGCAGGCTGGTGTGTTCGGCATCGCGATTGCAGCGACTGCCATGCTGGCCCTGGCCGGAATGGTTGTTGCCCTTGATGCCTACGGTCCGGTAACAGATAACGCTGGCGGTATTGCTGAAATGGCTGAAATGGACGAATCAGTGCGTAAAACCACTGACGCCCTGGACGCTGTTGGTAACACCACCAAAGCTGTCACCAAAGGTTATGCCATCGGTTCTGCTGGTCTGGCTGCCCTGGTGCTGTTTGCAGCCTACACAGAAGACCTCAAGGCGTTCTTCCCGGACGTTGTTGTCGACTTCTCCCTCAGCAACCCGTTTGTCGTTGTTGGCCTGTTCATTGGCGGTATGTTGCCGTTCCTGTTCGGTGCCATGGCGATGACTGCTGTGGGCCGTGCTGCCGGTTCTGTTGTGGTGGAAGTTCGCCGCCAGTTCAAGGAAATCCCTGGTATCATGGAAGGCACAGCCAAACCCGATTATGGTCGTGCTGTTGATTTGCTGACCAAAGCCGCCATCAAGGAAATGATGCTGCCTTCACTTCTGCCGGTTTTGGCACCTATCGTTGTTTACTACGTCTTCTTCTTCATTGCCGGGCAGGGCGCCGCGTTTGCGACTGTCGGTGCAATGTTGATGGGCGTAATCGTAACAGGTCTGTTTGTCGCCATCTCCATGACGGCTGGCGGCGGTGCCTGGGACAACGCCAAGAAGTACATCGAAGACGGCAACCACGGCGGTAAGGGCTCAGACGCCCACCACGCTGCGGTAACCGGTGACACCGTAGGTGATCCCTACAAAGACACCGCTGGTCCTGCTGTGAACCCGATGATCAAGATCACGAACATCGTGGCTCTGCTGCTTCTGGCGATGCTTGCTCACTAAAACGCTTTCGTTGAAAGCGTCAGGATTGTCTGGTTTGCGCAATCTTTGACGAAACAACAAGACTTGTTTCTCTGAGATTGCGCCAAGCCAGACGAAAGTCTGAAACAAAAGACCCCGCGTCGGGAAACCGGCGCGGGGTTTTTTTGTTCAGCAATACAGAAAAATTAATATTCAGCGATATCCAGGGCTGATTACTGTCACTCCGACACGCCGCCACTGCCGCTGTCATTGGTGAAACGACCGAGGTTGCCGAACAATTGTTCCATAATACCCATCTCTCGACCATGTGAAATCGTTTTGTGACCCACAGGGATGATGTTGCGGGCATCGTCCATGGCATATCGGCGCAGGCCTTTGACCAGGCCATTCTTGTCAAAGTCAATTGCCACGACTTCTTGGTCCAGTAATTCTTCTTCAAAAAAGGCCAGCTGTTGGCTGCGGCGGGAAACGTAGTACCAGGTACCGCTTTCGAAAGTCGAAACGCTGGTTGGAGAACCGACGAGGCGGACGACCTTGCGTTTGTTGTCGACGCCGGTCTTCAGCTTGTTGATGGTTTCTTCAGTCGGGACATACCCGCGAACATATTCGGTGGGCGTGCAGGCGCCGACAGCCGTTAACAGGCCCAGGGCGACAACAGATGTCATTGCCGCACGGCCCGCTTTTTTTCGTAAAATCGTCAGGTCAGAAAACATCAGCTATCGTTTTGGTTAAACCCGTGCTAGACACTGCGTCCAGCCAGCAGGCACATCGTTCATATTACCACTTGGGGCAAAATTGCACTGCCTTCCGGTCCCTGTCAACGACAGCACTGTCTGCAATGTCAGAATAATGTAAAAGTTTGATATCTCATGTTTCTTAGCAGCCTGTTCAGGCCCTCAAAACTCAAGGCAGATGCCCGCACCATCTATGATGCGGCTGTGAGCCAGGCCCGCACCCCGGACTTTTATGCACAACGCAGTGTGCCTGATACGGTCGATGGTCGTTTTGACATGATCGTGTTGCATGTCTGGCTGGTCCTGGCACATATCAGGAAAGCGCCAGATGCCCTGCAAAGGCAAAGTGGCAAGTTGGGTCAGGCCATATTTGATTACATGATTCTTGATTTTGACCGCAATGTGCGCCAGATCGGTATTTCAGATGTCCGCGTAGGCAAACATATGAAAGCCATGGCCAAAGCATTTTATGGACGCCTTGATGCCTATGATACTGCAATCGAGGCTGCGACCCTGGAAGATGCCCTGAAACGGAATGTCTTCGGCAAGGTTGATATAGATTTGGAAACGCTCGACATACAGTCGAAATTCTTGGCCGATTACGTGCGCAAACAGGCTGATTTTCTAGGTGAACAGGGCTATGAGCCACTTTTGGACGGAAAAATCGCCTTCTTGGGTGAAATCGTTAAGAAAAGCCGTTGACCCGGACCGAAGCATTGCGTATTTTGCCGCCCGCTTACCATATTTGGGGAGCAGATACCGGTGGAGGACGATATGTCCGATAACAACGGTAATGTCATTCAGGAAGCAGAGTTCAGCCGTATCATCCGTGTTGATAATATCTCGGAAGATGGGGAAGTTATTGCGTTTTCAGCAACAGATGCTGAGCGTGAAACTCTGGCAGCCAGAATGGGTTTACTGGCGCTGGACAGTTTGCAGGCAGACGTTACTGCGTCGCCGCTGCTGTCGCGAAGACAACAACGCGGTCCCTACAAGGGGATACATCTACATGTCGCCTTCAAGGCGGATGTGGTACAGTCTTGCGTGGTGACACTGGAGCCCGTTGCGGCGACGGTGTCTGACGAATTTGAAGTAGATTTCCTGCCCAAGGGCGCGGATCCGGCCGATGTAATCGACACCGGAACGCCGCGACATTCCGGCAGACGAGATAAGAAGAAAGAAAAGAAGGAAGAAACCGTCGATGACTGGCTGGAAGGCCTCGAAGACGGTGAAATGGTTTTTGATTCCGAAGAGGCGGATCCACCCGAGATTTTACGGGCCGGGGTCGTTGAAATCGGCGAGTTGATTGTTGAAAACCTGTCTCTGTCTCTGGATCCCTATCCGCGTCATAAAGATGTGGAAATGGAAAAGACCCAGAGTGGCAATGATGAAGGTGATGTCGTTCGGGATAATCCGTTCGCCGTATTGGCTTCATTGAAATCTGACTGAAAAGTCCGACTGAAAAGCCTGACTGAGACAATAGAAAAAGGTTCTGGGTTTCCGCTTGGTGAAATTCAGGGCAGTGAAAAAGCGTACCGGCGTAATATTGTATTGCACCGGGAACTGACTAGAGGAACAATTGAGTTATGGCCGTACCTAAAAGTAAGATCTCGACTTCGCGTCGTGGACAAAGACGATCACATGACAGTCTGGTTTCGACTTCTCATGAAGAATGCCAGGAATGTGGCGAACTGAAGCGCCCACACCACGTCTGCGGTGAATGCGGCCATTACAATGGTCGTGAAGTAGTCGACGCCTCGGCAGCACTCTAGTTTCGGATCACCCGGAAATGACCGGAGTGAACCGTTTTGAGTAAACGTAGTGTCGTTGCTCTGGACGCCATGGGGGGCGACGGTGGCCCCGCTATGGTCGTCAGTGGCGTTGTCGTTGCGTGTGAACGCTATCCGGACCTTGACGTATTATTGTTTGGTGACGAAGCGCGGATCAAGCCGTTGCTGGATGCTCGGCCTGGCTTGAAAGGCCGGGCTGAAATTCGTCATACGGACCAAGCCATCGGCAGTGATGATCAACCAGCCCAGGCCTTGCGCCGCGGCCGGCAGAGCAGCATGCGGCTGGCCATCAACGCCGTCAAAGATGGTGACGCCCAGGGCGTGTTGTCCGCGGGCAACACCGGTGCCCTCATGGCCATGGCCAAATTCGTGCTGAAAACCCAGTCCGATATTGATCGTCCGGCGATGATTTCTTTCTTCCCGACGATTCGCGGCGAGAGTGCCATGCTGGATCTGGGTGCCAACGTCAAATGTGATGCTGAAAACCTTGTGCAGTTTGCTATTATGGGCGCGGCTTGCGCCCGCATCGAACTGGGCATCAAGCGACCGACTGTGGGGTTGTTGAATGTCGGTGTTGAAGACGCAAAAGGCAATGAAACCGTCAAGTTAGCTGGGCAGATGTTGCGTGATGGCGATTTTGCTTTCGACTTCTACGGTTTTGTCGAAGGAGACCACATCGGCGAAGGCACAGTGGATGTTTTTGTGACGGATGGTTTCAGCGGCAATGTAGCCCTGAAAACGGCAGAAGGCATCGCACGTCTCTATTCCAGCTTCCTGCGAGAATCCTTCCAAAGCTCGTGGTTGTCCAAACTGGGCTATTTGCTGGCCAAACCGGCTTTGAACCGCCTCAAGGCCAAGGTCGATCCAGGTGCCTATAATGGTGCTGTATTCCTTGGTTTAAATGGCGTCGTCGTCAAAAGCCATGGCGGTACGGATGCAATCGGTTTTGCCAACGCAATTGGCGTTGCTGTCGATATGGTCCGAAGTGATTTCGCAGAGCGCATCAGCCGTGATTTACATCACGATGGCGTTGAACCTGAAAATTCGGTTATGCCCGAGAGTGTGGCGGAGCCTGAAAATTCGACAAAGGTAGTTTGACGTGAGTGTAATCCGGTCGCGAATCAAGGGCTGTGGCAGTTATTTGCCGGAACGCATTATCGATAATGCCGAGATGTCGACCATTGTCGACACGACAGACGAGTGGATTATTTCTCGTTCAGGTATTACCCGCAGGCACGTGGCCGCGGACGGTGAATTGACTTCTGATCTGGCGACGGAAGCGGCCAAAGATGCACTGAACAATGCAGGATTGTCAGTCGATGATTTGGATTTGATCGTTGTTGCCACGGCAACACCAGACGAAACCTTTCCGGCAACTGCAACAACTGTGCAGTATAAATTGGGCATGACACATGGTTTTGCCTTTGACGTTCAGGCGGTGTGCTCCGGATTTGTATTTGCGCTGGCAACAGCCGACAATTTCATCAAGGCAGGCCAGGCAAAAACAGCCCTGGTTATTGGCGCTGAAACCTTTTCTCGCATCCTGGATTGGGAAGACCGCACAACCTGTGTGTTGTTCGGGGACGGTGCCGGCGCTGTGGTTCTGCAGGCTGAAGAGGGTAATGGGACGACAGACGACCATGGCGTCCTGGCCTCGAAACTCCATTCAGATGGTCGGCATCATGATTTGCTGTATGTCGATGGTGGACCATCATCGACCCAGACAACCGGTTTTCTCAGGATGGAAGGTAGCCAGGTTTTTAAACACGCCGTTAGAAACTTGAGTTCCGTTGTTAAGGAAACACTTGACCTAGTTGATCTTAAAGAAGAATCTATTGATTGGGTTGTTCCACATCAGGCGAATAAACGTATTCTTGACGGCACGGCAAAGAAACTCGGGATTGATCCCGCCAAAGTCATTGTGACCGTTGACCAACATGCTAATACCTCCGCTGCTTCCGTGCCTTTGGCCTTGAAAGCCGCGGTTGACGACGGGCGCATCAAGTCTGGTGACTTGTTGTTGATGGAAGCTATGGGTGGCGGATTCACCTGGGGTGCATGTCTGGTTCGCTACTGAACCCCCGCGACCGTCTTTCAGGCTGGTTTTTCGGCTTTATTTTTGAATCTCATTGTAATTGAACGTCGTCTCGCATCCCTTTGATATTGACGCATTTATTAGAGGGCGTTAGGGTTACTATCTGACGGGAGGGTTTTACAATGTCGGGAAGAACAGTCACCCGCGCTCAACTGAGCGAAGCGGTTTACCAGGAAGTTGGTCTGTCACGCAATGAATCTGCGGACCTTGTTGAATCAATTCTGGACGAAGTCGCAGATCATTTGATCGGTGGGGAAACCGTAAAGGTGTCATCATTTGGCAGTTTTTACGTGCGCGAAAAAGGCCAGCGTGTTGGGCGCAATCCCAAAACCGGGGAGGAAGTTCCTATTCTGCCGCGGCGTGTTCTGGTGTTTCGACCGTCCCATGTTCTGAAAGATCGTATCAATCAGACCTTGTCGAAACCTGTCGCAAAATAGTGCATGCGGAAACGTCTTTTTCCGGCACATTTTGTAACCAGTTTTCCGGTTTCAAGTTTTCCAGTTTCAAGCTTTCTGCAATAATAATAATCAGCTAACAATAGATTTCACCTTATGAGCAATGCTGCCGAACGTGACACCGAAGGTCGTCGGGTTCGAAAATCTCCAAGTGCCTTCAGAACCATTAGCGAGGTCGCCAGCGAGCTCGATGTGCCGCAGCACGTGTTGCGTTTCTGGGAGAGCAAATTCACGCAAATCAAGCCCATGAAGCGTGGCGGCGGTCGGCGCTACTATCGCCCCGAAGACGTCGCGCTGCTGGAGCGTATACGAACACTGTTGTACAATGATGGTTATACAATCAAGGGTGTGCAAAAACTGCTACGGGAAACGTCCGGACGCAAGTCTGCAGGGAGTGGTGCGGAGACCAACGCATCAGAATCGCAAGCGGCATCTGCCAGCAATGGCGATGACACTGGTAACGGATCGCTGCAAATCAGCGCTTTCAAACGCCGTGAACTGCAGGCCGTCGTGGACGAGCTTGAGGCCCTGAAAGAACTTCTGATAAGACGCAAACGATAGAGCTATACCAATCTTACCGGAATCGTCTCGTCTCATATCTTCCATACTTTGCAACTGTTTACGGGCGTTAGGTGTTTCAATCAAAATTGAAAACACTCTGGGGTATTTTAGCGACCCTGGCGCATTGCAGTGGCCCCGAACCGGCGTTATAGTGCGCCCGCTTCGACCCTAAGGATTTGCTTGAAAATCCCATTATCGGGGGGTAGCTCAGTCTGGTAGAGCACTCGGCTGGGGGTCGAGCGGTCGCAGGTTCAAATCCTGTTCCCCCGACCATCATTACCCCGCCGCTGAGTTTTGCGGTGGTGGATACAGGCAAGGCGGCCTTCGATTTCGATATCGAGGCCGCCTTGTTTTTTGGTGCGGACGAGACGCCGATCTCGTCGATCATATCCTTGAGCATAGTGATGGCTAATAGACGGATAAAACCTGGGTCTTGGGCCAGTTGGATGTTATGAAAACAGCAGACTGGATCGATCCAGGCTGAGCTGCGTGAGGTCGCAATCCTATGGGCTGCTGAACGAATATTTGAGGTTGTCAATGACGATATCCGGTGAGTGTTTCTGTGGAGATGTTACATACGAAGTCGCTGGAAGACTAAGGGATGCCAGGTCTTGTCATTGTTCCCGGTGCCGCAAAGCCTTTAGCTCGCAGGCGTCGGCTTATGCGCTGGTCGATCCTGACGAGTTCAGGTGGCTCACAGGCGAAGAGCTTTTAACGTCTTATGTTGGTATTCATGGCTTTGGTATGCGGTTTTGTAGCCGATGTGGTTCCACTCTTTGTGGTGTACATGATGGAAGGATTCATGGCGTGACGCTCGGTTGTGTCAACGGAGATCCAGACATTCAAATTGGACAACATATTTTCGTGGGCTCCAAGGCAACTTGGGAAGTTATCCCTGATGGAATAACCATGTTTGAGGGAAGGCCACCTGAAGATGTTTAACCCACGTTTGGCCAAATTTATAAAAAATGCGAAGCACGTTGCCTGGCGGTTTGGGTGTTCGCCTTGTAAATTGCAGCCATCTGACACCGGGTCATGTTTCTGATATCCTCAACATGGTTGCTCCTGACACAAACATTCAGGAACGCCGGGATCAAGAACAAATAGTCAGGCGTACCACGATGGATGCAAGACAAGTCAAAACGGCTGCAGATGCCCATGCAATTGTTGAAGAGCGAAATATTGATTACATCAAGTTGGGTGTGTTCGATATGGATGGCATCCTGCGGGGCAAGTATATCAATCGCAGCAAATTCTTTTCGGCCCTCGAAAGCGGATTTGGGTTTTGTGATGTAGTGCTGGGCTGGGATTCCGATGACCAGCTTTATGACAGCGCTGTGTACACCGGCTGGCATACGGCCTATCCCGATGCCTGGGTAAAAGTCTTGCCGGAAACCTGTCGTGAAATTCCTTTTGAAGAAAACACACTTTTTTTCCTGTGTGAATTCACGGAGAGGGCAGAAACGATTTGTCCACGCGGCACGCTGCGTCGGGTGTTACAACGGGCAGATGATATGGGTCTGGCCGCCTCCGCTGCCTGTGAGTTTGAGTTTTTCCTTTTTGACGAAACACCTGAGAGTGTGCGTGAAAAGGGGTTCAAAAACCTGAATACCCTGACGCCAGGGAACTTCGGATATTCGGTTCTGCGCAATTCAGTGCATGCCGAGATCTATCACGATTATCTTGAGCTCTGCACCAAAATGGATTTTCCCATCGAGGGTCTGCATACGGAAACCGGGCCGGGTGTTCTTGAAGCCGCTTTGGTTTATGATGAAGCCTTGAATGCGGGTGACAAGGCTGCCCTGTTCAAGACCTTCATAAAGATCCTGGCTCAACGACAGGGGCTGATGGCAACCTTTATGGCCAAATGGTCTCCGGATTATCCCGGCCAATCCGGACATATCCATATTTCCCTGCAAGGCAAGGATGGTCGTGCCGTTTTCCACGATGCATCGAAGCCGCATAATATGTCAGATCAAATGCGCTGGTTTGTCGGTGGACAGCAACGCCTGATGCCCGAACTTTTGTCCATGATTGCCTGTACCGTAAACAGTTATTCAAGACTGATCCCAGGCTTTTGGGCACCGACAGATGCGACCTGGGGCATCGACAACCGCACCACAGCCTTGCGGGCGATACCCGGAACGGAAAAATCCCAACGCGTCGAATACCGGATTGCAGCTGCTGATATAAACCCATATATCGCAATTGCCGCCAGCATTGGCTCAGGTCTTTGGGGCATCGAAAACAAAATTGAACCAGGCGATCCTGTTGCCGGGAATGCCTATGCCAGGACTTTTGCCGAAGAATACGGTTTGCCAAAAACTTTAATTGAAGCCGCCGGTCGATTGAAGACTTCCGACGCTGCTGTTGAATTATTCGGCGCCGATTTTGTTGAGCATTATGCTCAGTCACGTGAATGGGAAGAACGCGAATTCCGCAAGGCTATCACGGACTGGGAAATGCAGCGCTACTTCGAAATAATTTAAACTCCGATATCAATCCAGCTTTCTGTTGAGACCTTGAATGGCAAAAACCTTCCAGACCATATCACCTGTTGATGGCAGCATTTACTGTGAACGGCCCTATACGGCCACCAACGAAATTGACGCTGTCCTGGCGAAAGCCGTTGCCGTGCAAAAAAGTTGGCAGGCCCAGCCACTTTCAGACCGACAAGCTATTTTGTCCCGGGCAATTGATGCTTTGGTCGCTGACAAGGATCGCATTGCACAAGAATTGACCTGGCAGATGGGGCGTCCCATCAGCCAGGCACCGGGGGAAGTCGGCGGCCTGGAAGAGCGCGCCCGGCATATGATTGCGATTGCCCCGCAAGCCCTTGCAGATGTTGTGCCGGATCAGCAACCAGGGTTTAACCGCTTTATCCGTCGGGTCCCTCTGGGTGTGGTGGCCATTTTGGCCCCCTGGAACTTTCCTTACCTGACCGCCGTCAACGGCATCATTCCCGCGTTGGCCGCGGGAAATGCCGTCGTCCTGAAACATTCCCATCAAACGCCTCTGTGCGCCGAACGGTTTGCCGATGCTTTTGCCGCGGCTGGATTGCCGGAGGGGGTTTTTCAATACGTAAATCTTGATCACGATCAAACCGCGACGCTGGTGGCCGATGATCGTGTGAGCTTTGTTAATTTCACAGGTTCTGTCACGGGCGGGCATGCCATTCAGCAAGCTGTATCACGCAAATTCATCGCCACAGGTATGGAACTGGGCGGTAAGGATCCAGCCTACGTGCGGGCAGATGCTGACCTGGAACACGCCATCGAAAATGTTGTTGACGGGGCCTTTTTCAACAGCGGCCAATCCTGTTGCGGCATTGAACGCATTTATGTGCACAAGGATCTCTATTCTGCATTTGTCACAGGTGCCGCCGCGCTGGTTGCCAAATATGTTCTGGGTGATCCGACCCTGGCGGCGACAAATCTCGGTCCCATGGTCAGCGCCAAAGCGGCAGACTTTGTCCGGGCCCAGGTTGCTGAGGCTGTGGGTCAGGGTGCCGCGACCTTGATTGACGCATCAACTTTTCCGGCTGACAAACCAGGGACGCCTTATTTGGCACCGCAGGTTCTGGTGGATGTTGATCACACCATGCGAATGATGATGGAAGA
>JABIFY010000056.1 GCA_018650465.1 Alphaproteobacteria bacterium | reverse complement strand
GACACTGAAGACGGCTACACCTATCGGGATCAACCCTTCGAATGTGGTCAGGTCCATCTGGCACCTAGTTGTTGTTATCACTTGAGTAGTGAGAATCAAGCCTAGTTTCAATACGTGTTAGTGAAGCTAGGATACGGGCCTCCATACCTTCTACTACATTAGTTGTTGCGTATGTTTCAGCTATATATAACTTAAACTTATTAAGAGCGTCCTTATTGCCTTCAATACGTCCAGTTAGTTTCCAATACAAGAAGCCTAGTAGTACCATAACAGGCATACCAACGGCATTAGCTAATGATAGTAGATCAGTCATATTAACTCACTAGGTAAGTATGCGTCCATATCATCCGTGTTTGTCATAGCGTCCAAAGCTGGCCCCATAACATCAGGCAAGTCACGCAACGTCTGCTTCTCAACAGCACTGTTAGCCACTGTACGATTAGCACCGGGACGTTCGATCAGGTTGTCCTTGATTTCGTCGTCCATCTTGTCCAGCTTGGCATTACGCATGATACGAAGTTGTAGTAATCGGTCTTCACGGACACGGGGTAATCTCCAAGCATGTGTCTTGAGCGTCTCAGCGTCCACCTCTTGGGCCAGTGTGTCGGCGTCAGGGACAATCTCAGGTGTTAGCTCAACACCGTCAACGTCATGTGTTGCTGGGATTGTTGCAGCTTTCACACGCTTGGCGAGGATGCCGGATACAGAGCCAGCGTCACCTACACAGGTTACTGTGCCGTCAGCGTTTACGATTAGCTCATTCATTTTATTCGCCCTCCAATTCGCCAAAGAACACAGCGGTAATTACGTTCAGATTTCCCGCAGTGTCAGATGCGTTGTCCGTAAGCAGACGACAGCCGTTGGCGTCTGAATTGCTTTGGTCAAACCCTATACCCCACCCCGGTGTCGTGCCGTTTGATGCAGAGGCAGCAACTGCGTAGGACATATCGCTATTGGACGCATTACCTGCTTTGAATGGCGTGGCAAATACAATATCACCGATGCCAGTGCCAGCCGTTGATGCACTCTCAATATTGTAAGAAGCGGCTATTGGATTGCCGCCGTAGCCAATCTCCCATATGATCCAAGCCGCTGCCTTACTAAGATCAACACCAGCAAACTGATCCTGCAACACCTTCACTTCATCAAACACCGTCCTGATAACTTCAGCAGGGCGACTAATCGACAGGTCCGTTGCGCCAACTTCAATGAGCGTATCGTTCCAAGACTTAAGATGTTCAAAGGCTGTGTTGGCACCCAAGGTTGCCTGTGTTGTGCAAGTCAGGCCATCCCATATCGTCATGCTATCTGTCTGAGTAACAGCGACCTTGCCGTTAGGGTCTACGTCAACATCCAAGACAGCATCAGTAGTTCCTGATTGCAGGAGTACCAAGGCACCTGTTTCAAACATACCCTTTTCAGCTTCGTACATGGCACGGATTTGTGCGGCAGATGGTGCTGTTGCTGATATGCGAGTTAACGCCATCTGTCCTGAGAATGGGGTTGAACCCAAGGTCTGTCCGTCCGAGCCGATACCACAAGGGGCAGCTGTCATGTCTAGCGTTCCCATCGTAGCGTTATCAACTTGCGCTCGTTGAGTGCCGTTCACATAAACCGTTGTGATGTCGTCTGACCCCGTAAAGGTCATAACGGCCATATGCCAAACACCGTCATCATAGCTTTCAGTAGTTTCAGCTACGCCGCCAACAGAACCATCGTTTACATAGCCATACATGGTCCCTGTGGCTGTCATGCGCAGTTCCCACAACGGACCACCACCACCGGATGCTCTGCGCCTTACCAAGCGTTCATATGTCGTTGCTGTTGTGAGTTTGAACCACGTGATAATACTCATATCACCAGTGCCAAAATCAAGGTCTGTGCTAGTTGGTAAGTATGAATAGTTGCTGCCAGTATACGGACCATAGCAGAGTAACTCACCACTCGCACCGTCTGCGGAGGCCGATGGCACAGTGCCGTTCTCAGTCAGCGTGTTGGCCTTGTAGCTACGATCAGCCGTTGCAGAGTTTGCAAGCCATGCGCCACGGATGTCATCAACCATACAGCCAGTGTTGTAGGTTCTGTTAATCGCAGCAGTTATTGTGGCCCCTGATCCTGTACCATGTGCTTCATTACCGTGTGGGTAAATCAGGCCAAGCCCCTCAGCAGACGCGATAGCTGCCTTAGACCCCCATGAACCATCTGCACCAGCGAGGTTGTTATCAGGGTGGAAAGTATATGGCGCACCGCTTGAGTTTTGGATAACTGTTTCATCATTATCCATCTGGAACCAGCGGTTAGAATGAAGCATACGAGAGGTAGTATCTGCATGGATAAAGCCGCCAGATACAGCAGCAATACCCAAGTTCGCGTTGGCTGTAGCTGTGCGAGAACTGATTGTTCCGTCAGGCGATAGCGACGAATGAGATGCTGTGCCTGTACCATAATGAATACCAAAGGTGGGAATGATACCACCTGTTCTTGGGTCTTTGGCCGGGACATCCCAACCTACTGTCGCTGCTACTCGTTGCACATCATTGTTTACGAGTGCTGGCGTTGTACTTGTAGACAAGGACCGGGGCCAGCCTGTTGTAGCTTCAGCCCAACTTCCAGTGTCGTACTTGTGGATGATATGAATACCATCCTCTGAGCCGACGATAATGTAGCCCATGCTCTCCGCAATAGAGGTTACAGTCGCGGCACCTGTCAGGGTTACGCTTGCAGTAGCAGAGCCAGCTACGACATCAGAAGTATCTACCTTCCAAAGCTCGACAGTACCATCAGCACCAGCGTCTTTAACTGTGGCTATGTACGTGCCTGAACCGTCTGGCATAACGAATGGCTGTGTGGTCGCAACGTAGGTGGCGTCTGTCTCTATGACGCCTGAAAAGGCTGCCGGATCGCCGCCGACCACTGTGGTATTTGCCAGCGTGGCAGGTGTCACGTAGCGCAGGGCATCGGTTCCAGCATCCACCTCGCCCTGTGTGGCTGTCTCGACTATACCTTCAACCGTTTCACTGGCAGAAGGTGAGGCGGCACCAGCATCACCGGTGCGCGTCCATGCGACATAGGCTTTATCGGCAGCGGTCCATGTCCCGTTGCTATCGACATGTGTCACTGTCAGTTCAAGGTGGGTCGTGTTGTCTGTGACTGCCGCTGTGATCTTGAACGTGGCGAACGTGGCGGGTGTACCAGATTTTTTGAACGTGATGTGCGCCTTGTCACCACTGTCAGAGGCACCCCATGTTGCAATGAAGTCAGACACATCAGGGTTGCCGGTGTCGGCACTATTGGCGTCCAGGGTGATCGCTGTTACTGAACCCACCGTAGCGTTGTTAAAGCGGAAATCGCCCGTGCCCGGATCAGCCATTGAAGTCGAGTTATCAAAGGTGAATGGGACTGCAACGGCACCGGCTGCGCTCTCTGCGCTTACAACGTCGGCTGCGGTCAAAACAACGTCGGCGGCGGTATCAATCGTGTCCTGATTTGTCGCGACCAAATCTGCTGCGGTGTCAATCGTGTCCTGATTTGTTGCGACCAAATCTGCTGCGACTGTGACCACATCCGCTGCGGTCAGGACGGCATCTGCCGCCGCTGCGTTCTCCGACACAAGTGCCGCAGCCGCCGATGCCGCAGCATCAGTTGCCGATGAATCGATGTCATCAGTCGAGTTCTCGAGGGCTGTGCCGGCGCTGTTCCACTTCAGGGCCTTCTCGGCTTCTGGTGCCGGCAGATCCCAATCGGTAACCGCGGATTCAGATGTGGCAGACTTCAGGGAACGATCGATTCGCTCCGACAATTGCTGGGAGAAAATTGTCTGCTTGTCGAGATCCGCGTTGACTGCCGCCGCGGTAAAGTCACCGCCCGTCGTATAGTCAGATACCCGGGCGATGGGAACCGCAGAGATGATAGTCACAATGTCTGTCGTTAATGGCGACGATGTCAGGGTGATCGAGCCGGTGCCGTTTGCGTTCAGAGACACAGTGTAATGTGTGGTGATCGTCTTGAGCGTTGAGTTCAGATAGACAGCCAGATCTGTGTCGGCCAGCACGTTAAACGTGAAGCTATAAGGGCCGGTGTCTGTTCCACCGACTGTGTATTGAACGCGACGGGTGACCGCCGAGATAGGGATATCAGCCATTGTTCATCGCTCCTGTCGTACCATATAGCATGTGGACGTTCTTGATAAAAGAAATCATTGTATTGGTGCCTTGCCGGTTACATCCCTGATTCCGTTGCGCTCATCAACCCGGGCCCTGAGATCCGGGTCCATCTCGAGGAGATATTTCCTTGCATTCGACCAGTACACTGAATCGATCGCCCTCAGTTCTGTAATGCGGAATCCGGGCAACAGATCCTGATACTCAGGCGACAGGATCATCTCCTTCAGATCCTCGAGCAAGTTGCCGCCGTCTGGTGGATTGTTGGCCAGAAGCACCAGCATGTTTTGTTGCTTTCCTGTCAGCTTGATACCCTCGATCGATTTCGGCACCCGACTTAATCCAAGGTTCAGATCGGACATCTCATCATCGACCATTTGATATTCATCGATGCGAATCTTGATGGGCGATGCCAGTTCCCAGACTTG
>JABIFY010000055.1 GCA_018650465.1 Alphaproteobacteria bacterium | reverse complement strand
CGTCTATGACAGCAAGAAGCCTTTTCATTTCTGTTTCGTTGATAACTTTTGCCTGCTTCATCCAAAAACCTCATAAGTGGCTGTAATTGAACACTTATTATTATGTTTCCTGAATGACCAGAACTCAAGGTTTCATTTGGATCGCAGTTTCCTGCGGGTTCGCAGCAGAACCTAAGAAAATGCTACTTTTATTAGGTTTGGAAGTTCAGGACATTAACGTCTGTTAATGCCAATGCATGTCTGCTTTAAGCCCGTATCCAGAAGTTGACGGAGGACATCGGAAACGGAGATTGTTAGCCAAAAACGGACATTTCGGCACCCTGGCCAATAGCGGGGTTCATTGGCGGGTCAGGACGGCCAGGCAGGATTGCAACAGGTCTTTGCGGTCGATGTGCTCGGGTTTCGCCGCGATCAAATGTCTGCCGGTGATCAAGGAATACAAAAGCCACGACCGTACTTCGGCTTCGGATTGATCCTGGCAAATCTGACCAAAGAGTTGCCTCAAGTAAGTCAGGCGTTGTTCGTCAACACGGCGCAGGGCCTGGCGGACCTCTTTGTTCCGCCGTCCCCATTGCCTTAATGCAGGTTCCAGCCTGACGCTGACTTGTTCCAACGACAATTCGATTATTCGCCTCAGGCGTTCATCGGCAGTGCCGCCGGCCTTTTCAACCTGTTCAATGATGTCGACGGTGCCGACGCCTTCCCACCGCGTCAGCATGGCGTCCAGCAGATCCTGCCTGTCCTTGAAGTGCCAATAAAAACTACCTTTGGTCACACCCAGTTCACGGGCCAGCGGCGCAATCAGAACTTTGTCGACACCGTCAAGGGCAAGTCGATCAAGTGCTGAGTCAATCCAGCCATCGCGACTAAGCGAGGGCGTGTTGTTCGGTATTCTGTGAGGCACTGTCATTCTGCACCATACCTCAGGGTATTGACTCTGGCAATTGTTGGCCCTAACCTTCCGTACTGTGGGGTATGGAGATTTCCATGAGTGCCAATAAAACCGTTAAAACTGAGTTGACCGCGACTGACGTCAAGGCCATGGCGCTTGACGCCGGTGCAGATTTGGTCGGCATTGCCAGTGCCAAAACACTTAATCAGTTTCCGCCCGATCCGCGCTGGCCGCAAACCCCGGGTCGGCTGTCCGGTGATGCAAAAAGCGTTATCGTCTTGGCCTTGCGAGTTCCTGTCGCCAGCTTTCGCACCAAAGAACCTGAGCCCTATCAGATGGTCAACATGATGATCAATCGGCGGCTGGATAAACAGGCCCGCAAGGTTGCGGAACAATTGGAGCGTCAGGGCTTTTTCGGTTTGGTCATGAACAACAATTCGTCGGATTGGGAATTAAAGTCAGGGACCTATGGGCCGCTCAGCCTGCGTCATTTGGCCATTGAAGCTGGTATGGGGACCTTGGGCTTGGGGGTCAATTTCATGTGTGTGGAATATGGCCCGCGGGTCAACTTGGCTGTTGTTGTAACGGACTTGGATTTGGAACCTGACCAGCCGATGACTGAACAGCTGTGCATCGGAGAGGGCTGCTCGCGCTGTCTTTATGCCTGCCCGACAGATTCCGTTTTGCACTTCAATATCGACAAACGCGGTTGCTCCACCGAAGCCCAGGTCACGGGAATCTACGGCGTATCCAACCTCTTTCATCGGTACCTTGAATCGGACGTCGACACCCGACGATCGATCTTGAATTCCGGCGAGCTGATGGCCTTCTGGCAGGGCGTCACGCGGGTCTGGGGTTGTTTCGGGACCTGTCCGCGTTGCACGGCGGTCTGTCCGGTGGGTGATGACTATCACGCCTTTTTAGCCACGCCGCAAAAAGTCATTCCTGAATCAACGCCGGCGCGTGTTGAAAAAGGCAAATCCTATAAGGCGGCGCTCAGAAAAGGGGATGATATCCCTGGCATGAATGACTGGAACATCCGCTGGGTTGGCCCGGACGGCTACACTGGCAAGGCCGCCAAGGCACAACGTGAAAAATTCAGACTTAGTCAGCAGATCAAGTTGCAGGAACCAAAACTATGAACGAGCTGATCCCGACCACGCTGACATCCAACGCCATCAAACAAAAAACGAAATCTTTGGGCGCTGATCTAGTCGGGATTGCCGATGGCGCTGTGATGGACCAAAACCCACCTGACCCTGCCAACCCTAGGGGGCCGTCAGATATTACAGAAATCGATGGTGGCCGGGTGATCGTGCTGGCCAAACGGATCAGCTTCGCCACATCGCGCCTGCCTGCTTGGAATGATCAACACAAGTTTTATGGCGATGAACTTCTGATCTCGGCGCTCGAGGAACTGGCGCTCGATCTGGTGTTCTGGCTGGAAGACAATGGCGTGCCGGGATTGCTGGTCCCGTACCATCATGTCGACCCGACAAAGTTTCTGAAAGGCAAGGACACCCAAGCGACCCATCCCATATCGGCAACCCACGCCGCTGTCGAAGCGGGGCTTGGCACGCTAGGGTTAAACCATCAACTCATCACACCCGAATATGGCCCCAGGGTCATTTTGGGCATGGTCATGACATCGGCGGATATTGAACCAGATCGCAAAATGGAACAGGCCTTGTGTCTGGGCCCGGAATGCGGTCGTTGCCTAAAGGCCTGCCCGGCGGATGCTGTTCAGCATTGGGATCGCGACTGGAAAAACTGCGATACGTTTCGCTCGCCGTTCGGGTTTGAATTTGCAGCCGATTATCTGACCGGTGTCATGGCCGAACCGGACCAGAAAAAGCAAATCGGCATGTTACGCAGCATGGAATCATCGGAACTTTTTCAAGCCATGCTGCGCGGCAGTGGCATCATCACCGGCTGCCGTCGGTGCGCCGACGTCTGCCCCGTGGGAGACGACTATGAATTATTGCTAAAGAAGTGGGTCGATGAAATCGCTGAGGAAACGCCGGAAAAAACTGCGCGTCTAGGTGAAATGGCCAAAGCCGAGTTGCCAGAAAGTTACCAAGATCAAAAACGCTGGATCGGAGAGCTGGGATGACGAATAACGACGCCTCGAAAAGTGCCGCCAATCCGCTTTCCATCGACAATCCGCCGACGAGTGAAGGGCCTTATCAGGGACCCATACATGATCCTCGCGACGAAGTGTGCAATTTCGAGATCCTCGATAACTTTGAAAGATTCAACAAGAATAACGACATCTACAACCGAGGTCGCTGGGACGAGCGCATCATGTCGAAGAAGGTCATTGACTGGTTTCGAGGCATGTACCGCCCCGATATCGCCGCGCGTAACCGTGATGGCTACACGGCCAAGGACTTTGCCTTTCGCCTCGGCGGTTGGGTTGGCACTAATCTTCTGATCGAACGGAACATCAAAAATGGTCGGGTCGACGGTTATCAGGACGACATCGAAATTTATTCGAGCGTCGCCAAGCACAAAGTCGAGATCGAATCGCCAGAAATAATGTCGGAAGAGCTGAAGCGTGTGGCGAAGCTCTTTGGCGCTGAAATCATCGGCATTACTTCGCAGGATGAGCGCTGGCATTACAGCCACTGGTATGACGCCGATCACAATGCAGAAAAGCCCGCAAACCTGCCAGAGGGACTGGTCAACACCATCATCATCGGCACCACAATGGATCACGACATCATCAAGACCTACCCATCTGCAACGGCGGGCACGGCTGTGGGTTATGGCTATTCCAAGGACGCCAGTACCATGCAGGCAGTGGGCACGTTCATTCAGGGTATGGGCTACCGGGCGGTCGCTTCTCTGAACGATACGGCACAAAAAGTCCCCTACGCCATTCAGGCGGGGCTTGGTGAAAACGGACGGCATTCCATGCTGATTACCCCCGAATTCGGTCCCCGAGTGCGCATCTGTCAAATCTTTACGGACATGCCGCTAGCGCACGACCAGCCCAAACGCTGGGGTATCAAGGAGTTTTGTGAAATTTGCAATCGCTGCGCACAGGCCTGCCCACCGGGCGCGATCCAGGAAGGCGGTCCGACCGATCAGACGCTAAATATTTCCAACCAAATCGGAATCCGCAAATGGTCCATCAACAACGAGAAGTGTTTCAAGTTCTGGACCAACCAGGGCACAGACTGCGGCATTTGCATCCGAGTTTGCCCCTACAACATGGATACATCGACGTGGCTGAAGAAAAAATATTTTCGCTTTTGGGTCTGGCTGGCGGGCACGCACTTTCGGCGTCTCGCACTCTGGCTGGATGTAAAGTTCATTGACCGAGAACGTAAAGAACCGGCTTGGTGGTGGCGCGGCGGCAAGGACGCCGAATAGGGAAACAAAAATCGTCGAAAAGCGTATTATAGGTATGAATGCGGATTGAATATGGACTACAAAACGCCAGTTGAAGACATGCTCTTTGCCTTGAAATATGGCGCAGAGGCTGACCGGCTTCCCGATTGGGACGATGATCTTGCGCGGGATATCATTACCCAGTCAGGACGATTCGTTGATCGGTCAATCGCGCCGCTGGATCCCCTTGCCGATATCAGCCCACCCGTATTGATCGACAACAGGGTCAGGGTTGCACCGGAACTGGTCGCCGCTGTGAGAGAATTTACAAAAAGCGGCTGGCTCGGTCTCGCCATTCCAGAAGCTTTCGGTGGCCAAGGGCTGCCCGGCGTTCTGACCTCGGCTGTTCTGGAAATGCTGGGTGGTGCCTGTGTCAATTTCCTGATGCTGGTGGCCTGTCCGGAAGCCGCCATGCGACTGATCCTTGATCAGGCGAATGAAGATCAGAAAAGGCGCTTTATCCCCGGCATTATTTCCGGTGAATACAGCACAACAATCGTCTTGAGTGAACCGCAGGCGGGCTCCGATATATCACTGATTGCCACGAAAGCCCACCAAGACGACGACGGTGTTTGGCACCTAACTGGCAACAAAGTTTTCACTTCAAACGCAGATCACGACTTAACGCCTAACATCCTTCATTGCGTCTTGGCGCGCACGGGGGATGCCGATAGTGGTGCCCGGGGATTGTCCTTGTTTTTGTGTCCCGCTGTCTCGACTGATGGCCAGCGAAACACCATCCGCATTGATCGTATCGAAGATAAAATGGGGTTACATGCCTGCCCGACATGCCAGGTATTCTTTGATGGCGCGGTCGCCGAAATTGTTGGCGCGCCGGGGGAAGGCCTGATGCGCATGTTCACAATGATGAACGCCATGCGGATTGATGTGGCGGCCCAGGGGACCGGTCTTTGCCAGGTCGCTGCCCAACGCAGCCGCGGCTATGCGGCGGGTCGTCGGCAAGGCAGGGCACTGCAGCCGGACCAACGCGAAGCCGGTGCTGTTCCGATCAATCGGCACGGCGATGTAAGGCGTGGCTTGTTGACACAAACCGCCTGGGTCGAAGGTTTACGCAGCATGCTTTACCGCTGCGCCGTTGACATTGAATTGGGGCACAAGCCCGCCTTGGTCGAACTGATGACGCCTGTTTGCAAAGTGCTTGCCACGGATGCAGCCGTCGAGTGCGCCAACATTGCCATACAAATCCATGGGGGCTATGGATATATCAAGGAATATCGCGTGGAGCAGATTTTGCGCGACGCCCGCATCGGTCGGATATTTGAAGGCGCAAATGGTTTGCATGCGACCAACCTAGTCACGCGCACTTTGACGGCCAAGGATGGTGCCAGCGCCAGGGCTTTTGAGCAAGATTGTGAAGAAGCAATCCTGGCCGCGCAGCCCCAAGGCGCGACTGGCATGGCTGGCGCCTTGTCGGAAGGTCTTGTCGCCTGGCGCGCTTCGAAGGAGGCTGTTGCCAGGCAGTCCGACCCGGGTTTTGTGGCCTATCCCTTTATGGAAATGACCGGACTTCTTGCTCTTGGTATGGCCTGGAGCCGCCTACAGAAAAACGCAGACAAATCGCCCAATCCGGAACGTATCAGCACCACAGCTACATTTGTGCGCGACTGGATGTTACCAGAGACAAAATCCCTGAGCGAACGGATTACATCCGCCGAGGAAAACCTGACGATTTCAGAGAAGGCTTTTCAGGCCTGACCGCGAACCGAATTAGACATACAAAATTATCTGGCCTGAGGGAGGCACCCATGGCGAACAACGACCCACTAAAAGATTACGGCGACGGCAAACCGAACATCGAGACGATGGTGGATGCACTGGATTTTGCTGCGGATTTATCGCCTGACCACACCGCGATCATCTGCGATGACGACCAGATCAATTACCGCCAGTATCGTCATGCCGTAGCTGTATTTGCTGACAAGTTGCTGGCGCTGGACTGCAAGGGAAAACGCATCGTCGTGCTGATGGGAAATTCCATAGAAATGTCCGTCGCTATTTATGCGATCTGGGCCGCCGGTGGTGTGCTGGTGCTGTTGAACCCCATGTATACGGCGAACGAACTTGGGCCGTTGATCGCGGACGCCGATCCTTGCGCCGTTATTTGCACGGAACCCCTTCAAGATATGGTCTCGACGATCGCCAAGACAAACGGGATCGACCACGTCATTCCTCTGGGTCCAGGTGCCACCATGCATACCGATTGGCTGGCCGCCGAAGCGTGCGCGCTGCCCGAACCGCGTCCAAAATCAACCGACGTCGCCTCGCTGCAATATACCGGCGGCACAACCGGATTGCCAAAGGGCGCACGCCATCTTCATGGCAGCATCGTAAACATGACCCGGCAAATCGCCTGGTCCTGGTCCGAAGAGCCAGCCAGCAACGTGTGGTTGGACGTGGCACCTCAGTTTCACATCTGGGGCCTGTGTATGACGGCTTTAGTGCCGACTTATGGCCGGGATACACTTGTCCTGATCAAACAATTTCGGCCCGACGCGGTTCTACATGCCATACCCCGGCATAAGGTGACACTGTTCGCGGGCGGTCCGGCACCGATCTTTCAAGCGATCATGGGGCACCCTGAATACAAGTCGACGGATTTCTCTACATTGCGCCTGGTCGGTGGTGGCGGATCACCCTTTGCGGAAGAAACTATCAAGGCCTGGGAGGCGGTGACTGGATGTTCGATCCACCAAGGATTTGGTATGTCGGAGGCGGCACCGCTTTCGCTAAATCCCAGGCACGATGAAAACCGTTTGGGAACTTGCGGGCCACCTTGCCCGGGAACCCAGATCGAGGTTGTCGACGTTGAGACAGGAACGAAGGTATTAGCCCAGGGGGAAAATGGTGAATTCCGGGTGCGGGGCCCACAAATGATGGTCGAATACTGGCACCGTAAAGAGGAAACCGCCGAGACCATGCGAGGCGGTTGGATTCATACCGGAGATATCGGGCACCTAGATGAAAAGGGTTATGTGGTTATTGTTGATCGCAAAAAGGAAATGGCCATCGTTAACGGCTATAATGTTTTCCCGCGTGAGGTCGACGATGTTCTGTTCGCCTATCCTGGCGTTCAGGAGGCTGCGGCAGTGGGCACGCCATCAGATAAGACCGGCGAAATTCTTCACGCATATGTCGTCGCACGAGAAGGCGAGGCATTGAATGAGGTCGACATCATTGCTAACTGCGAACAAAATCTGGCCGCCTACAAGGTTCCGGCCAAAGTTTTTGTCATCGATGCCCTGCCACGAACGCCTGCCGCCAAAATAGACAAAAACGAACTGCGACGACGATCCAGTGCCAGTTAACTTTTTAAATATGTCTTGAGAAATCTTCTTTATATATCGTTTCTCATAGAAATTGTTAACAATGGGCCTGCCGGAGGTCCGCTTAGGGTCAACAACCGACCTTTTGGCCGATGTTGCGCCACGTCCGCTCTACCCCGCACAACGGACCATCGCGCTCGCTACAAATGGATAAGCACGAAATTCACCAGGTTTGTGGCGTTGTGCCCTGTATCGGCTGCAAAGGCAGGTTTTAGACTCGTTGGTGTTTTCCGCCAGTCTGGTGCAGAAAAGCTCGTAGTGAGTCTGCAGCGGACTCTCTACGGCCTTCCAGGCGGCAGTTGGGTCTGACAGGTCACGACGATATGCGACCAACCCCTCGTTGGACGCATTCGCCGAACGCCTGCAGTTGCTATCCAGGACGTTCTGAAGTGTGGCAGGGGTGTATGTTTCACTGGATCGGGGCATGGCGCGGTTATATCAGTTATTGCCAGTTCGAGGGACATTGAATAACCGTCAACTTCGGGCCGTCGAACGTCACTGGATCGTGGTGCAAAAGGTTTTTGATTGCGCCGGTCGCTTCTTTCACGGGCAACTGGCGGAGCGTTGATTGCCGAAGTACTGTCGTGCCCAGGCAATCAGCAGGGAGAGTGTCTTGTCGGGAACTGTAGCAGATTATGTGATCACATCACTGAAGCAACGTGGCACGAGGCGAATGTTTGGCGTGCCAGGTGGAGGTTCCAGCCTTGATCTCATTGAAGCGGGGGCAAGGGAAGGCGTCGACTTTGTCCTCGCGCAAACGGAAACAGGCGCAGCCCTTATGGCGGCGGTTACCGCGGAATTGTCAGGCGCGCCGGGGGTCGTCCTGACGGGTGTTGGGCCAGGGGCTGCCAGTGCAGTCAACGGTATAGCCTACGCGTCACTCGAAAAGTCGCCGGTCGTCCTGCTGACGGATCGGCAGGGCGCTGGTCCTTCGTTGCACCAGGTATTCGATCAGCAAGCACTCTACCGTCCCCTGACAAAAGGGAGCTGTCATTTAACCGGTGAGAATGTGGATGACTTTCAGGGCTTGTTGAGCATTGCAACAGCTCATCCCTATGGTCCTGTACATGTTGACCTCACCGCGGAAGACGCATCCCGGCCAGCCACGCCAACTTCCAGTCTGCCTGACGTCAATATCGAGCAAATAACAGGTGATATGGCGTCTGCGCATGACCTTCTACGGCAATCAAGAAAACCTGTAATATTGGTCGGGTTTGATGCCCGGTCAGGCGACGCCGCGCAGCACCTGCGTCTGCTTTCTGAAGGCCTCAACGCGCCCGTCCTGACGACGTACAAAGCCAAAGGTGTCTTCCCGGACGACGCCCCCCGGATGATTGGTATGTTCACCGGGGCTGCTGCCGAGCGAGAGAGCATCAGCGAGGCGGACCTGATTATTCTTTATGGTTTGGACCCTGTGGAGCTTATCCCCGGACCCTGGCCGTACATTGCACCTGTCCTTGAGTTATCACCCACTGCCGGGCACCAACAGCCAGTCAAGCCAGCAGCAGGCATTTATGGTCCTTTGCACAACATAGTTGCCTCCCTGCAACCGACACTGAAACCAGGGGACTGGGCCGAAGAAGAAATATCAGTGTTGCGGAAGCGGATGTCTGAGCGCCTTGCCTTGTCGACACCTGGCCTGAATGCAGAGACAGTGACCCGGGCGGTCCAGGCAGCAGCTCCACAGGGCACACGGCTTACCGTAGATGCTGGTGCGCACATGATCTCGGCGATGGCAACGTGGCAAGCTTCCGAGCCGTTCGGTGCCCTCAAGTCAAACGGACTTTCATCTATGGGCTTTGCGCTGCCAGCTGCTATTGCGTCGGCGCTGGAGCAGCCAGATGTTCCGGTTGTCGCGATAACCGGGGACGGTGGAATGACGATGTGCATTGGTGAACTTGCCACTGCCAGACGTGCGGGGGGCAAGATTGTGTGCGTCGTTCTCAATGACGCATCGCTTTCCCTTATCGACATTAAACAACAGAGGCGACAACAGGCCTCGATCGGCGTCACCTATCCACAGAGCAATTTTGCGAAGGTCGCCGAAGGGTTTGGATGCAGGGGATGGCGCGTGGGCCCGGAAGATGATCTTGAAGCTGCTTTGACGGCGGCATTCGATTGCGACGGCCCCGCAGTTGTCGATGTCACAGTTGATGCCACCGGATACGCAGCGCAGCTGGAAGCTCTACGCGGTTAATTGGGCGGGCTATCACTCCCACGAGGCGTAGCCGTCTTCGTGAACCGCGCCAACAGGAATGACTGGACGTTGTCGCTGTGCGCTGTGCGCTGTGCCAGCGCGAACTGCAGCAGAACGGCGAGCGCACGCTAATCGGCTACCTTGATACGATCCTTGCAGCCCCCGGGCGTTTGATGCCGTCAACCTGCTCGCATTCGGCACAGGTGAAGTGCTGGCCAAGGTCTGGGACAGGGTAGTCGGGCCCAAAGCGCTCGACCAGGTCAATCAACGAAACCAGCTTTCCATGGCCACACTCGTCACAGCAAATGTGGATACGGTTGTTGTGGTCCCGGACATTCTGGAGGGTGGCGGGGACGTAAGTCTTGCTGGTTCTATTCATGGCCGGGGTTATATCAATAGCCCGCTATTGCTGCCACAAGACCAGTGGCTTTTTCTTGCATTTGCAAGATTTTGATGCGGCGGGAAAGCTGTATCATCCGTTGCAGTAATGCTACCGTCAGGCAAAAGGGGGAAAGTCATGCGGATAATGATCCTGAAACGACTGTCAGCGATCTTAATCGTTGCGATTATTTTGACTACTGGTGCGCAGGCTCAAACGGTGGCTCCTTATCCGCCATTGGTCACGGACATGGCGGCGCACCTGGAAGCCTATAATCGTGTTAACAATCCGCAAGCGGGGTTATCAGTTAACAAGGTTGCGCAGAAACCTGTTAAGCCCGCAGCCCGCACAAGCCGTTATGCAAAATTGCTAAAAACAGAAAATGATCAGGACTGGAAAATTAATTCCAAAGTCGTGACGTCAATCGGCATGGGGCTTGCCGCAGCAATCGCCTTGGGTCTCGCAGCTATTTTGGGTGATGATGACGATACCAGCACCAGCAGTACCTCAACCACAACATCGACTACGGAATAATCTTAAGGTTACGCCGCAACCATATTCCAGCCTTGCCGTGGCCACATTCGTCACAGCAAATGTGGATACGGTTGTTGTGATCAAGGACGTTTTGCAGGGTGGCAGGTGTGTATTGCTGGTCTGAACGGGGCATGGGATGTTGTAACAGCTATCGGTCGTTTGAGGTGACTTGTGTTAGCATCTATAAAAACGGGAGGAAACAATGCGGATATTCGTCGCGGCATTGGTGCTATTGATTGGAATGGGCAGTCAACCGAAGGCGGAAGTTAATTTGGTCACTGGCACAAACCTTCATGAGTGGTGCAATGACAAAGATAAGTTTGCAATGTGCCTAGGCTATGTTCTGGGTGAAGTCGATGTTATGGACGGCGAGAAGTATCATAACTTCT
>JABIFY010000054.1 GCA_018650465.1 Alphaproteobacteria bacterium | reverse complement strand
GTAAGCGTTCAGTTCCCTATGGATTTTCTTGGATCAGAAGGGTGAGGAATTACTCAGAGGAAAGGCCATGAGTTGGAATGGGCAACAGCGATGGAGCCGGCTGTCCTCTGCAGGCAGCCTGACAGGCCAGCGTCAGATAGGTCAGCACGTCCCGTTCCTGTTGGCGCAAGGTGGTCACCACACTCATCACGCGCTCAACAAAACGACTGCCGGCTTCACTGTGGGTGCCGAAACTGCTCTTGCGCCACAGCACGCCATGCCGCAAGGCACGCTCCGCTGCATTGTTGGTCGGCTCCACCCCTTCCTTGCCAACAAAGGTCCACAATGCCGGCTCAACGGAGAGGATCTCCTGGCAGGTGCGCGCGGTTTGGGCATGACCACACTGCGATCCCATCCACAGATACAGATGCATCTTCGCTTTGTGATCGACCATGTAGGTCTGAAAGCTACGCCGCTGCAAGGTGCCGTCCCGCACTCGATGCCACCAGGCAAACATCTGATCGGTCAGCGCCGACAGGATGGCACCGATCTGAGCCGATTCTCCCCCTCGATCGATGAGCTTCTGAAAATCGCGGCGCAGATGTGCCCAGCAAACCTGTCGCTGCGATACTGGCAGAAACGAATAGGCCGAATACCTATCCGAACCGACGATGCCATGGGGCGTATCTCCCAACAACTGGCGCACTACCTTGCTGCCGCGACTGAAATGGATGGTAAAGACACTCACAAAGGGGGTGACCGCCGTCCACAACCAGGCGCGACGACGCTGCTGACGCCAACCCGTCTCATCGACGTTTTTGGCTTTCTGCTCTCTCACATAGGTCAGGGCCGCGTCCACCGGATCGGCCAGCGCCTGCGAGGTGGTCTGCTCCAATTGACTGACGGTGCCCACCGCCATCTCGATCCCAAAACCATCCGACAGCAGCGCCTGAATCTGACGTTTACTCAATCGATACGCCCCCGACAGCAAGCTGACCAGCGCTTGCACGCGCGGACCAAAGGCACTGTGCGGAACGCCTTCCGGCCAGTCTGCTTCGGTCAGGCTTTGACAATGAGGGCAGCGCAAGGTGTGCAACTGATACTCACTCACCTGGGCGCGCACCGGGGGCAATTCGGTCACTTGATGGCGCTCTGGATGGGGATCTTCTCCCTCCAGCACCCCTCCACAAAACGAGCACGCGCAGGGCTTGATGGGGAAAACATGATCAACCTGTTCGACCGGCAACAGCCGACGACCCCGGCCCTTATGACCGGGTTGGCCACCAGCAGATCGACCCGAGCCACGGCGTTTGCGGGAGGGAGTAGAAGGAGGATCACTCGAAGGCGGACGAGACGAATTGTGCGAAGTCTGCTGCACCTGCTCCCGCAGCCAGGCCACCTCAGTGCGCAACTGCTGCATCTCATTCCACAGCGTCACGATCAACGCTTGCGCGGCGATCGGCGTCTGTTGCCAATCCGCATCGGTGAGGGGCAGCGTCGCTGGTTTTTCCATCAGACAGGTCGCTGGGGAGAAGGAAGTTTCAAAAAACGACCGCTAACATAAAACATGGCAACCGGGTTAGCAAGACTCCTGTGCCCTGCGGAACTGAACAGTTACGACAAATTGATACCGGGATAATCCGATCTCAATTTTCCGAACTCAGGGCTTTCCAGGTAGTCGCTGACAATGTCGTTCAAATTGATGACTTCCGTAACAGCGATTCCTCTTCTTGCGAGCGTCAGCAGGTCGTTGACCACTGCAGTGGCCTTCTCTCCTGTCTTTTGGATTGTCAATATCGCCTTTCTCAGTGGACTATCTTCTGGGATCTGCAGCAATAGCAATTCAGGATAACTGGAAATGCCTGACAGAATATTATTGAGATCATGTGCCACTCCGCCTGCAAGGGTGCCCACCGCCTCCATTTTCAGGGCGCGCTGGAGTTGCGATTCGAGTTTTCTCTTTTCGATTTCTGCCGCTTCCCGTTCGGTGACATCCAGTATTACGCCATCGATATATCTGAGTTCGCCGTTTGAATCATACACCGGTCTCCCGCGTTCCAGAAAATGTCGCACTTCGTCGTCTTTATGTTTCACTCTATATTCAATTTCAAAAGGCTGCATTTTCGAAATCGAATTTTGGACATTTTTAACAACAGTTTCACCATCTTCCTGAATGACAATCGACTCCAAAGCGCAGACCTTTGCTTGCTTCAGGTCTTTATCTCTATAACCCGTCATCGGATAAAGCATATCATTGAAAAAGGTGAGAGCATTGTTTGATTCGAGGTCAATTCGATAGACAATTCCCGGAAGATTTCCAGTGAGCATCCGATATCTCTGCTCTCGCTCTGCAAGCGTCTGCCTTGCCCCTTCAAGTTCCCGGTTTATTCCTTCGAGCTCTTCTTTCCGTTTTGCGGCCTCGTCCAGACGAACATTTAACAGGATCGTCTGTTGCAACTCTTTCGTCATTTGGTTGAAACTGTTGACGAGTGTTTGAACCTCGCCCGTCGTCTCAATTTCGACCCTGGCCGTTAGATCTCCTTCAGCCAGGCGGTTCGCCGCATCAGCGAGCTCAATAATCGGTTGTGAGAGATAACGCGATACATATAGCGCGACCATCAGCACTAGAATCAGGGAGCATATCAGCACTATGGAGAAAAATTGAACGGGAGTGGAAAAATCCTTGAGTAAAAGGGGAGCCGGTATGCTGATTACCACTCTGATAAACGGTTTTCCGGGAATAATGGAAAAGTCCTGATATGCAACCAGCCCCTCTTTCGCATCGATCAGCTTGGAGCTTCTTTGATAAACTTCAGACAGATAGCTGGTGGGTTCGAAACGATATTCTTCTTTTTCGGGGCTCTGCAACACCTGCCCTTTGGCGTCGAAAACCCATATCAGATTTTCGTTGAAAAATTTAACATCGCGCAATCCTTCAAAAAAAGATCCCAATTGCTGTTGAATCATGAGAACGCCCCCGAAGGAGCCGACATCCAGATCGAGTTTGGAAACTCCCGCGAGCAATGCGGGAGTTCCGTCTTCATCCACGAATGGACCTTCGAGTTGGAGTTCTCTCGGCGGCATGAACCACTCCATATAACCGCCGGAAAGCAACAGCGGAATGGCT
>JABIFY010000005.1 GCA_018650465.1 Alphaproteobacteria bacterium | reverse complement strand
TTCCGCTTCGACTGAATTCCCGGACAAAATTGATTGAGTGCTTTACCGAATTCTGTTTGCCAACCTTTATATCCTTGGCCAGCTTTCCCTGCTGATTCGCAATAACTATCCCGCAGATCGTCTTTTACGACGAAGTCTGGCCAGCTATACTCATCAGGTCCAATTGTTCCTCGTTCAAGCGCTTCATACCAAAACTTTGCAACCGGACCCAAGCTGTAAATTTTTTGCTCCAACAGGGCTGAAGTGTACGGAATGGCTCTCAAATCGATGTCGGAGTAATCGTAGTTTTCCAGGTAGTGGAGCAAAGCTTCGTAGCCACCATTTTCCATCTGATCATAGAGGGCCATGAAATACGTCTTGTCCTGGATGTGGGTATCGGAAACATCGAGAACAAAAAACCGCCGTTCCTCCGGGCCCGCAGGAACAACCCAATTGTTGTTGCTGGTTATGCCCAGCCGGGCAAAATTCCGAACTGTGATTACGTCAATTCCTTTTTTTTCGATATTGGTCGTTTCACCAGTGATAGTGTCTTTCAGAATTCCTTCGGCCTTTTTGTCGCCGCCCCAAATAGCTTCTTCTGCCTGAACAAACAGCTTGGCTTGCATATGGGCGTTAAAATTGCCTGTTATCGAACACGCGGAATAGCCATTAATATCCCCTTCTGTACCTGTTTTCTGTACCAGTCGGGAAGCACACCACCCCTGAGTGGGGTTAAGGTGTTATGATATCGAAGGAAATTCGGAAAATGGCGGAGAGTGAGGGATTCGAACCCTCGAAGGGCGTTAGCCCTTACTCCCTTAGCAGGGGAGCGCCTTCAGCCACTCGGCCAACTCTCCGGTCGGCGGAACTTAGCAGAAAATATTCGGTTATCAAGGGTTCTTGATAAAAAGCCCAACCGGATTTTTCGCTGGACCAGGAATTCGCAAAACCATAAAAAAAGCGGGTGATCCTGACAGGATAAGGATCGCCCGCTTTTCTTCCCAATCCCCCATAACGGGCTGATCAAATCACTTCCTTGTTTCAGGCCGACAACCCTTGAACCCGAAGACCTTGTTTCCCCTTGTCTTCGTTTTCCTTGTCGACCAAGGCATGTGATTTGCCGGCCCCCTTTCTGATTGCCTTTGCAATCGCGTCAGCTTCCCCGTCTTATCTGAAATGGTCTGGCCTGCTTTTGTTGGCCAGCCAAGAAATGCAAGATCAACCTAGGCATCAAGGTTCCGCCGGGGAACAAAAAACATGGCTAATTCTTGCCACGAAACAAAGTTTTTTGGAATACAACTGTCAATTCAGGTTATGGGTCTGAAAGCGGCTTATCTATTCAACTGACGTGACGTCATCGATGCACTCAAACATCATGTCGATTATACCACGTGCACGTTTAAGAGCTTCCACCCTGCGTTTTGGCGTGAGTCTGATATATGCGGATCGCCCGGACCGCTCCAGGGCATAATGTCCATCGTTTATCCATTTAGAGATCATACCTCGTGCCGTTTGTCGTGAGAGGCCAAGTGCATTGGCGGCTGTCGACATATCGACGCCCTCTTCAGCGGTTAACTCTGCTGTCAGTACGATGTCGCCCAACCGAAGCTCCAGGGCGTCTGTTCCCAGACGGCGATAGCGATGCAGAAAGCGGCTGTTCCAGTCCATATATCTGGCGACCTGCGCTTCAGACCACAGGTCTTTTTTCTGGTACATGCGCGTGATCTTTCGGGATGCCATTTGGTTCACCAAAGCAACTTCGCTCTCGACGAACTGCTCCTGCCTCCGTTTATTTTGCCTGCCTTATGGTTATCGCAACGCCGCAGTGCCGTCAAAGCACGATCTACTGCAACGGCACATGATATGGCGCAACCAGGAAAAATCTGCCTTGTCACTCCGCTCACAAACCCTGAATTCCAAGTTTGTCAGTACAAAGACAGTAACCTTGAATGCTCACAATAAATTGCTTTCACTTTAAAACACCCACAAGAAATACCAAATATACATTGCAAATCAATGTAAATAGTTAACAAGCAATTAATCGACATCTATAGTTAATTATTTAGTAATATTTTTGCTTTGAAATATATCTAGTTGACGCTTATCTGGCATAAGTATTGCCAGTAATAACGGGAACCGCCCCAAAACAGGGCATTTTCGACCCGGAAGGGTCAAGGAGGTGAGCATGTTACGTATTATGGCAACTGCCATCGCTTTGACGGCATTCGCGACCACAACTTTCGTAACCACAGCGATGGCGCAAGCGGTCTGCAGTGAAAGAGCCAGGTTCCTTGAACAACTGGCTGGCAACTTCAAAGAAAATACAGTCGCGCTCGGACTGGTCAACAATGGCAGTGTTCTTGAGATTCTGACCTCTGAAAAAGGTTCCTGGACGATTTTGGTGACCAAACCTGACGGGATGTCTTGCGTCGTTGCGACCGGCAGTTCCTGGGAAGATGTCCCAAAAACGCTGGTCAAAAGCCCCTCAGCCTGAGGCTGAATTTTCAATAGGGCAGTACTGGCGTTACGCGCCGGATACATAAAAAATCTGACAGAAACCAACCAAACTGTTTCTGGCACATTGCAGATACAAAGCCATGCTCTACTGAGACCGTTGGAGATGCCCTCACACAGTCGTCTCCTGCGGACCCCAACCAGCCGGTATCTGCCGGGTCCCCTTCCGGCAGTTCCGCTAAAGCGATTTCGGATTAATCCGAATCGCCTCGTTTCATACCTGCACCGCCTTTCAAGGCCTTGCGGTCACCTGGTTTCAGAACAAAACTGAAACACCTAAGTGTGAAGGAGGATACTATGTTTAAATTGTTGTATGGAGTTACCGTCGTCGCATTAATGGCCACATCATTTACCTCTGTCGCAGAGGCACAGCAGGTTTGTGGCAAACGCGCCGAATTCGTCACACGTCTGGACGCAACCTACAAGGAAACCACTTCGGGTATCGGCCTGATCAATAACGGCGCTGTCATCGAAGTATTAACGTCCATGAAAGGCAGCTGGACAATCCTGATGACAAAAACCGACGGTATGTCTTGTGTCGTTGCCAGCGGCCAAGCTTGGGAAAGCGTTCCAAAACAGATTGCCTCAGCAGGCCCCGCTGCCTGAAACGGCAACATTACACCAGTCTAGTCGGTTTGTTTAACTCGACGGCTCGAAAGCGATTTGTGAACTGATATCGGCCCCGGTGAGGGTCGACAGTTCCTTGGGACTGGTCGCAAAGACGCAATGCGGATGACCAGCTGCTGCGTAAACAACCTCAAAACGTTCGAGACTTTGATCGATCACCAGCGGGATGTCGTTCAGATGTCCCACCGGTGCCACGCCGCCGATTGAAAACCCGGTAATCTCGCGCACCACGTCAGCATCTGCCCGCCTTACCTTGCCTGTCATGCCCAATGCCGCCGGCAACGCCTTGGTGTTGCATTGTCTGTCACCTGCCACCAAGGCCATTACAGGTTGCCCGCCAATCGCAAAAACCAGCGATTTCACAATCGCCCCCAGTTCGCAATTCAGGCTAGAGGCCGCATCTTGCGCAGTGCGGGCTGTATCCGACAGCACAATGACTTTTGCCGCAGAGCCTGCTGCGACAAGGCATTCAGTAACGCGCTTGACCGCTGGCCGATTTAACAATTCTTCAGTCATATAAACTTCCCGTCGGTCTTAAATAACATCCAGGCCTTTTTGCACAGCCGGACGGGCTTCAATGGAATCGACCCAACGTTTTGTATTGGGGAATTCTGCCCAGTCAAATCCAACCTTGTCGGCATATCGAACCCACGGAAAAGTCGCCACATCGGCAATCGAATAATCATTACCGGCCATATATTGTGTTACGTCCAGGCGGTCTTCCAGTACGCCCAGTAACCGGTCCACTTCTGTACGGTACCTTTTTTTGGCGTACGGGATATCTTCCTTGGCGAACATTTCGAAGTGACCCAATTGACCCATCAAAGGTCCAAATCCGCCGATCTGCATCATCAGCCATTGCGTCACATTGTATCGGCCCTGCACATCATCAGGCATTAACTTGCCGGTCTTTTCTGCCAGATACATCAGTATGGCGCCGGATTCAAAAACATTATACGCCTCACCACCACCCTGGGGGTCATGATCTACAATCGCCGGGATTTTGCTCCATGGGCTGAGCTCGACATAGTCGGGATGGAACTGTTCATCTGCACCGATATTGATGGGGAACACCTGATAAGGCAGCCCCACTTCTTCCAACATAATGGCGGCCTTTTGACCGTTCGGCGTGCCCCAGGTATAAAGATCAATCATGTTCTTTTGGCTTTCTGTTTTTGCTCATTTAAAAAGTAAGGGCGTAGCGCAACAAGACAAGCACCTGTTTTGATTATTTCAGGCGATCCAGCCGCAGTCGGTGACGTTGATCACTCAAACGCCAGGCCCCGCCCAGAACAGCAACGACGGCCCCCAGAGATGTGCCACCGGCAATCAGGAACATAATCAGGATTTGATATTTGACGGCCTCTGCCGGATCAACGCCTGCCAAAATTTGCCCCGTCATCATGCCAGGCAATGACACCAGTCCGGTTGCCGCCATGGAATTGACAATGGGCATCAAGGCACTGGTCAAGGCTGCCTGCACAATCGGCCGGAAAGCTTCATTGCGACTGTGCCCCAGCGCCAGTTGGGCTTCGACCCCTGCCCGATCACGCACCAGACCGGTGGTCAGGGTATGCAGGCCCAGACTGATGCCAGTCATGGTATTGCCGAGAATCATCCCCAGCAGTGGCAAGGCGTAACGTGGATCAAACCAGGGATCGGGCCGCACCGGACCGGTCAAGGCAAAGATCGTTACGAGGGAGGCTGCAAACAGCATGCTGCCCGTTCCCAGACTATAGGACCACAAGCCATCGAATCGCCTTTCCTGTCGCGCCATAATCTCGCGCCCGGCAAAGAGGATCATGGTGACAGCGACCAGACCCGTCAGCCAGGGTGAGGCCACAGCAAATAGTGACTTTAAGACCAGCCCAACCAATGACAATTGCACCACCATGCGCAAAGTTGCCAACAACATGCGTCGGGCTAACCCTAAGTTCAGGACAAGGGATAATCCTGCATTGGCCAATACCAGCAAAGACGCCAGCGCCAGGTCCGTATATTCAAGCTGAACATAATTCATGCCGCAGCCGCCAACTTGCCGTTCTCGATCAACAAGGCACGTGAAGCCACACGTGCTGCCTGGTCTTCGTCATGGGTGGTCCAGAGAACGGATGCTCCCGCACCTGCCAATCTGGCAATCAGTGTTTCGACCTGAGCAACAGATTGGCGATCCAGGCCCGACGTCGGCTCATCCAGCAACAGGACTTTTGGCTGTTGGGAAATGGCCCGCACCAGCGCCAGACGCTGACGCTCGCCTGTTGAGGCACGCGAGACCTGCCAGCCGCCACAGTCTGGCGACAGCCCCAGTTCCTCTATCAAAGGCAGCGCCACCTGCCAATCTGTGAAATGCTCAATAACTGTGTCGGACCACCAGCCCGCCTCCGCCGGGACCCAGGCCACAGCCTTGCGCCAATCCGGTGCAAAAAAAGCCCTGCGTTCAACATCATCCAGGAGAACGTCGCCACGACACGGATCAAGGTCTGCCAGGGCTCGCATCAACAATGTCTTGCCTGACCCGGACGCCCCACGCAGCGCCACGACTTCCCCCGCCTCCAGGGATAAATCCACAGGACCAAGTGTCAGACGAGAAAGTTTCCGGGCTTCAAGCATGGCGTACCATACCTGTTAAGTGGTATTTCGTTAATTAGTGCCTGGCACTAATTAATGTTCGTTAAGGCCTCAGCAGAAGGGCCCGCGGTGATAGTGATAGCGGCCGGTTTTATGATTGGTGTGACCGCCACAGGAATCAAGGCCGCCGCCATGACCAACTATTTGATTGCCGCTGTGATGATGGTCTGTGGCCAGAAAAGATCCGGCGATGGCAGCGGCCCCGATCAATACACCTGCAACAATCAGGATGAACCCTGTCTTCTTTCCCATATCGCTCTCCCTGTTAGATGACAGATCAATTCCGTCAGCTACAGGACAGAGTAACGATTACACACTTATTAGGATAGTACTATAAATATTTTCTCTATTTTATATACTATTGTATGTTATTGATTTTCCCCAATATTTTGCAAATATCGCAACCCTTCAATCGCCCGGCTGCCGTACCATGAGGTCATTTCGCCGTCGATGAGTTGTGCGGGTGTATCCGGGAAGGAACTGGAAAATTCGATGAGATCATTTTCCGTAAAGGCATAGGGTTCGGTGGAAAATAGCACCAGGTCAGCTTCAAGAATAATTCGCGCCATATCAATTTCAGGATAGCGGTTGTCTGGGTCACTACCCGCCGTTTGCCAGTTGATCAGTTGAAGTGTGTTGGCAATGTAGGTATCCTGGCTGATGGTCATCCAGGGGTCTTTCCATATCAGATAGAGCACGCGTTTTGTCGGCGCGTTCAAGGTCGCCGCTTTCAGGTCTGCGAGGGCGTCGTCGAACCGTTTGCACATGTCTTCTGCCGCGTCTTTTGCGCCGAAAAGCTCTCCGATCAATCGATAAAGTGCTGGATTATCTTCCGGACCGTTGGGGTGGGTGACGACGACTTTGATCCCGGTAGCGGCGATCTCAGCCGCCAGTTCTTTAGGGTTTTCGTCGACATTGACCAGCACATGAGTGGCCCCAACTTCCGCCAGTCGATCCATCTTGATCTTCTTGGTGCCGCCCAGGCTGGGGACAGCCGTCAACTTGTCTGCCGGATGCACACAATAATGTGTGCGTCCAACCAGGTGTGTGCCCAAGCCCAGATCAAAAACCAGTTCCGTCAGCGATGGAACCAGCGAGACAATACGGGCATTGGCATCGGGTTCGAAAACCGTGCCTTCAAAATCAGTCGGCACGCCAGTGATCTCCCGCCAGCCATGACTTGAGTGCCGTCGCTGTGTCGTGCGCCGGATCAATCGCCGCGACCGACGCCCAGACCAGGGCCAGCATGCAGGAAATAATCGGCGTGGCGGTTTTGTCCCGCGCCGCCTGGATCGGCCGGACGGTGGGCATGCCTGTGCCTAACAAAAGAATGGCGTCAAGATCATCGCGCGACAACAACGGCTCCAAAGCCGCAGAGACCGGCGCGCCCGTCAGGGCATAGATCGGATGAAAGGCCCCCTGGTCATCCCAGGCGCTGGAAACCGTGACAACTTCCAGCCCGCGAGACTGCCAGTATTCGATGCTTTTTTCGGTCAGGCCCGGCGGGTATGGACTGACGAGGCCGATACGACGGGCCCCCAACAGAGCAAGCGCCGAACAGATCGCCGTTGCTGCCATCACCAGGGGAATGCCATAGCGGTCCTGAAATTCTGCAATCATCTGGTCTTCACGCTCATGCCCGATCAGATAGGACGCGCCCGTGGTACCGAAGGCCACCGATTGCACCGGCGCATTGGCGAACTGCTTCATATGATCATCCAGGGCATCTGTATAATCGACCAAACGATCCGCGATTTCTGCCTTATTACTGGTCATGCGGGCATTGATCCAGGAAAAGCCAGACGGCATCCAGATGGCATATTCCGGCTCGACCGTTGTATTGGCCTGGGGCGTCAAAACCCCGATCAAGCCTTTGGGGGCGTATTCAAGTCCGGTATCTTCAGTCATACAATATTCCAGTGTCAGCTCTCTACAAACAGATCGTACCGGGATAAACAGATTGAGACAAACGTATCGGCCCATGGAGTAAACAGTTTGCAAACAGATGATCGGATTATCATAGCCGGTGCCGGACCGGTGGGCCTCGTGGCGGCAATGCTGCTGGCCGAGGCAAAAATTCCAGTTACGATTGTCGAAGCCGAGGACGACATCAGTGATGATCTTCGAGCCTCGACCTTTCATCCACCGACGCTGGACATGCTCGATGCATATGGTGTTACCGGGCAACTGCTGGCTGAGGGGCTGACCTGCCCCACCTGGCAAATTCGTATGCACGAAACCGGCGACAAAGCCGTCTTTGATATGTCGGTTCTGGCAGATGTCACAGCCCACCCCTATCGTCTGCAATGCGAGCAAGCAAAGCTTTGCCGGATCATCCGTGACAAACTGGTGCGGGATGGCAATGTTGACTTTCGCTTTGGCCATCGCGTAACCGGATTATCACAGGACAGCGATGGTGTGACCCTGAAACTTATGATTGGTCAGAACCAGGATACTGTTGATATGCGGGCAAGATACGTCATTGCAGCAGATGGTGCCGGCAGCAAAATTCGGGATCTGTTGCAGCTTGAATTTGATGGCAAGACCTATCCGGAAACCACGGTGCTGGCCTCGACGTCCTTTCCCTTTCACGAGCATCTGGAGGGGCTATCGAATGTCAATTATTGTTGGAGCGCCTCTGGCAATTTTTCCCTGCTGCGCCTGAAAGGCTTCTGGCGATGCAGTCTTTATTACAATCCCGACCTGAGCATGGAAGACGCCGCCTCGGACGAACGGGTGCAAGGCCAGTTACGCCAGATCATGCCGGGCCATGATCGCTTCGATATCATCGACCGCCGCCCCTATCGCGTGCACCAGCGCATCATCAAGGAATATGTTCATGGCCGGGTCTTGATGGCCGGGGATTCTGCGCACCTCAACAGCCCGTCCGGCGGTATGGGTATGAACGGTGGCGTCCACGATGCCTTCAACCTGGTCGAAAAACTGACCACCGTCTGGAACGGAGCCAAGGCAGATTTGCTTGACCAATACACCCGACAACGCCAGCCCGTGGCCTATAACCAGATCCTGGTGCAAGCCGACAAAAACCGCAAACGCATGGCCGAGAAAGACCCCGCCAAACGCGCTGAATTATTAAAAGACTTGCAAGCTATTACCTCAGACCGTGATCGCCTTTATGACCACCTCTACAAAAGCTCCATGTTCGCCGGGCTGGATGCGGCGAAGGCGATTGGGTGAAGGCAAATTGATATGGCAATACCCCACCCACCAGTAGCTGGAACCTAATTTGTAACCAGAACCTGGGCAGCTCCTCGCACCCGTTCAATGATGTCAGCGGCGTTGTCGGGTGGTGTATCGCTGCGCCACGCGACCATCAGGTCCGGGCGGACCAGAACGTAACTGGCCTCGTAAAGCGTGGCAGCAGCGGCATCTTCAACCAGCGAAACACTGAGCGGTAAACCAGCGGCAGTGGCCGCCGTAATCAGGGGAGAGATATTGGCTTCTGATCCGGCTGGCGCAAAGATCAGCAGGGTAAATCCGGCCCCGAACAGGTCGAGGATTGAGCGGCCATCCTGCAACCAGAGATGCGGCGCACGGTGGCCAGGCCGGGCCGTTGGCACATAGTTGCGCGGATGGTCGTCTGGTTCTGGAGATCCATCGGGCACAACAATTGCGGAATCGGAATAGCGATAACCAAGCAGTGTTCCAGAGGAAACGATCAGTTTCTCTTGCTGTTCAATCAATCCCTTGAGGCGGCTACGGACTTCATCCCCGATGGGGCCGTCATCATCCAGATCATCCCCTTCTTGCATGACAGCAAACAAACGGTCAAAGCAGTCCGCGGCTTCTGACGTATTGCGCACGCCGATGGGCTGGCGTTCCTGAGTATAACTGTCGAACAAACCAGAGCCTGCCCAGCCTTCCAATCCTGCCTGCAATCGCCAGCCAAGGTCGATTACGTCCGAGACACCTGTATTCATGCCAAAGCCGCCCGTTGGTGTGAACAAGTGAGCAGCATCACCGGCCAGGAAAACACGGCCCTTGCCATATTGTTCCGCGACCAGGGCATGCGCGGTCCAGGGTTGCGTCGAAATAACTTCAACCGGTGTTTCCTGGTCCACAAGGCCTTGCACCGCTTTGACGGCATCGACGTCGCGCCAGTCCGTGCCTTCATCCAGGATCACGTGATAGGTAAAAGTCGTGCCACCATCCCAGTTCAGTAAAAATCCACGGTGATCGCGGTGCAGCGGGAAAAAGATATTGGCATGGCCAAAATCATGACATTGCATAAGTTCCGGCGCCCGGAAATAGAAAGAAACAAAGTCCGCCAGGTTTGAGCGCCCTTTCAAGTCAATGCCCAGTTCGCGCCGAATCATGGACTTGCCACCATCACAGCCCACCAGATAATCGCAAAGAACTTCCTCTTCCGCCACTTCGCCGGTTCTGGCAATACGACAGACAACACCATCGCCAGTATCCTCAAAACTGCGTAATTCATAGCCAAAACGGAAATCGATGCTTTCGCGCGATTGCACGTAATCCAGTAACACCTTTTCAACTTCGTGTTGGCCGGTAATGGTTTTCAGGTAAGGGGACCAACCGTGTTCGCTGGCGGCATATCCACCCTTGGCGGCGGCCAGTTTGTTCAGCTCGCGAAAGGGCGGCAGGTTAATACCATGTAAGATACGCCCGGCCAGGGTCGTTATATAATAATAGTTTGCGGGCAGATCCGGCGGCACACCGGCATCCGAAATGGCACCATCAATGCCCCAGCGGCGATAATATTCCATTGTCCGGTTTGCCACAGCGTTGGCACGCGGATGCATATTCAGGCCGTCCATGCGCTCCACTGTCAGGCATTCAACACCGCGCCAGCCCAGTTCAGCGGCCAATGACAGTCCCACCGAACCGCCACCACAAATCAATACAGGTACCCGTTTCATGCGCTTGTTACTCTCTCACCTTGTCAATTGTCTGACGGCTGATCAACGACTGCCTTGAAAGGCCGGATGATCACCGTCTCAAACAAACCGGCCTTGTTGTACGGCTCGTTCGCCACGAATTTTTCTGCCGCCTTACGGTCGGTAAATTCCTTGATGGCCATACTGCCATTCACGGTTTCACCGTCCGGTGCCAGCAAGGGCCCACCCAGGCGCATACCATCTGTATTCGCCATCATGTAGTCACGATGTGCAGCGCCGGTGGCCTGGCGCAAGTCAGCACTTTCGGGTTTGTCCATCATCAAGATCGTAAAAAGCATCATTCGTCTTTCATTGTTATAACGTCAGGCTCGTTGCAAGACTCGCGTGTTGGTCCAGAAACGGGGCCAGGATGCCGTTGAACCGGTCAGGCTGTTCCAGGTTGCTGAGGTGGCCAGCGTCTTCGACAATACCCAGTCGGGCATCGGCAATTTTTTCGAGCAGGGTTTCACCGATGGCAGGTGGTGTCAGTCGATCATGTTCGCCGTAGATCAATTGCACAGGCACATCAATCGCCGAGACATCATTGCTGCGATCAAAACCAACACTGGCTGCAATGGTTTTTAAATAGCTTTCAACGTGCAGGGCCAGAATACTTTCAGTCAATGCAGCTCGACCGTCGTCGGAACAGTTTGGCCCGACCAGCGACTTAACCAGAGCCGGTGCCATTTCTGCAAGGCTTTTGCCCTCCAGCAAGGGTTTCTGGCGCAGGCGAATGAATTCGGCTTGTTTGTCGGGAGTGAGTGTTGCTTCAAAGCCGGAAAAACAGTCGCACAGAGTCATTGTCGCGGCCCGCTCGCCGTGGTTGGGGAAAAAGTCCATCAGGATGCGGGCCCCCATGGACAGCCCCACAAGGTGTGCCTTTTCAATCTTCAGGTGGTCCAGCAGCCGGACCAGATCGGCGGCAAAACTGGCAAAATCCAACGGTCCGTCATAATCATCGGATGCACCATACCCCCGCGCGTCCCAGGCGATCGTCGTGAAATGACCGGAGAGCGCTTCACCTTGTGTCCGCCAGCTTGACCGGTTGCCGCCAATACCGTGCAGAAAGATTACAGCCGGGCCCTGCCCGGTTCGGTCATAGGCAAGGGCGGGCTTGCCGGGCAGATAAGACGGTACCGTCACGACACCAGCCTTCCTTTTTCCACCACAGCCACACCGTCCAGCGACACATCACAGTTACGCATGGGGTAATCAAAATGGCAGGCCGTATAGCGCCCGGCAAAGTCGTTGGCCCCGGTTGAAAACAGGAAGCTGCCTTCAAGGGCGCGCAATTCTGTGCCGTTGGTCTGGTCCTTGTCATACATTACCAGGGCATCCCAGCGGGCGCCGGGATTAAGACCCCAGCCGACGTGCGATACCGTATAAGCCAGCGGATCGTTCCAGCCTGCGTAATAGGAGCGCAACAATTCTGCATCCAGGCCGGTGCCTTCGATGGCAGTGACATAGTCATTTTCAATGCGGAATGTAACCGGCGACTCCACGTACCGTTTGAAAGTCAGGTTCACATCGCCGACGTCCAGCACTACAGTGCCGTTCACACTGTTTTGCAGGGGGAAACACAGGCACAGACCGGCAGGCCAGTAAGCGACTTTGTCATCAGGACCGAGAAACCCGGCACCGCCGCGCGTCGGCGCATCCGTGACATTCACCACCAGGTCCGTTCCAGCAGATGACGTAACCCGCATTTCACGTGCACTGGACAAGGTCGACAGAGCCAGATCAACACGGGGCTGAAGAGCCTGGTCCGGCATACAGCGTTCGAGGATTTCAGGATGTTCGTTGGAAATCATGAAGACGCGTGTGCCCGCCTGCAACAAGACATCGCGTTCCTTCGCGTGTAGCAAACCTTCAACCGTGCAGTCCACCACCAGAGAACAATTACCAAGTCCCGACAGCAGATCATCGTAGCCTTCAAAGGCCGTGGTTGACCCGGTTGATCTTACCGGTACAGGTTCCGTCAGCGACGGCGTTGGCACCTGGATATGAAAAACTCTTGCACCACGTCGTTGCAGACCGCGATCCGCAAGTTCGACCAACACTGGTCGTGAAAGGGATTCTGACAGGATACCCACCAGATCACCTGCCCCGACACCACTCATTTCAAAGACCTGTTCGAAACAAGTTACCCACTTTTCCTCGGCCCGTTGCTGCATCATCCACCTGTTTGCACGTCTGTGACAGTTTTTAGTTTTGAATTATTACATACGTAACTATATACCTAAATACGTGTAATAATAGCCCCCCTTTTGAGTGGCCGGATGTAAATGTTAGTGCAAGACCGGGACTGGGTCCATCTGGGCGAAGGCCTCGGTGAGCGGTCGCGTATTGGATGTACAATGACTGATATCGTCTGTTTTACAACAAACAAACTTCTTCGAGCCCGGTTCGCCATCCCGGATCAACTATTAATCAATATGACATCATTCTGTTGTAATCTGGTGTCATGAATATTCCGGTTGAAACAGGAACCTGACATGAAAACCAGATGGATTTTGGCGACAATTGCGCCGCTGTTCCTGTGTTTACTGTTCACTGTCCAGACCCGTACAGCGCTCGCTGATCAGGTGGCTGAGACAGTTGCTGCGGCGGTTGGGCGACTACAGGCCAGATTGCCGGTGCGGGTTGATGAGCATACGACACTTGTTTCGGTTCAGGCCGTGGGAAAGGTGGCGAAATATGCTTTTCAGTTAAACACCCTGAAGCAGCACATTCCGCCGAAATGGTACAGCCTGCAAAGGAAAGTGTTGACGGATCAAGCCTGTCAGCACCCCGTCGTGCGCAAATTGCTGAAAGAAGGCGCATCTTATCTTTATATCTATACAGACAAAAAGAGCCGCTTCGTCACCAACGTTCGGGTTCGTGATGCCGAGTGCCCCAGAGGGCAATAGGCAAATCAACAGCACCACACTCTGCTGCCAATTTCTGCTGCCTGAATGGTTGCCCAACGGGCTGAACCCGGTTAATAACTGCGGTTAAGTAAAATTCCCTTTATTTCCACAGGAGCAAACCAATGGCTCAAGCCACTGCACGACACATTCTCGTTGACGACGAAGCCCTCTGCGAAGAGCTTAAAACCAAAATTGCCGGTGGCGAAGACTTTGCCGATCTGGCCCGTGAACATTCTTCATGCCCATCAAGCGCCCAGGGCGGTGATCTTGGTTCTTTCGGCCCCGGCCAGATGGTCCCGGAATTCGACAAGGTCGTATTCAGCGCTGACGTCAACGACGTTCAGGGTCCTGTAAAGACCCAGTTTGGTTATCACCTGCTGGAAGTTACAAGTCGCACCGACTAAACTTCCGAAGGAACCTGGCTACAAATAAAGGGTGACACGCTGGAATAGCGTGTCACCCTTGTTTTGTTTGTCACCGATAATTGCCCGAGCGGATTAGCAAGTGACGGCCTTCGTCATCAGGCGTTTGCAGAGGGCTCCGGCCCTTCCGGGGGTGGCGGGGCGTTGCGGCGATCGTCCATGAACTGGTCAAACTCTGACTTGTCCTTGGCCTGACGCAGGCGCTCCAGATAACCTTCGAATTCCACCTGTTCTTCTTCCAGGCGTTTTAGCGTTTCCTGGCGGTAGTCATCGAAAGCCGCGTTCCCGCTTGTGGCTGCGTTGTAGTGATTGTGGTGGTGTCCACCGTGATTGCGCCATTTGCGGCGTCCCATCTTCCAGCATTTCATTCGTCCGCTCCATGATAAGTAAGCCAGGATTGCCAGTCCGGCAGGCCAGAAAAGGATAAAGCTGAGGATCATCACACCGATCCAGGCACCCTTTCCGTGTTCATCCAGTTTGTTGACTATGTCCATCATATCCTCATGTAAATGTTATTTACATTATTGAAGATGGGGAGCATGTCGTCCAGCATCAAGGTGTTATTTCCAAAAAAGTGATGTTCGTCCGACTTCAGATCAATTGTCGCTCAAACCAAGGCCATCCAGATAAATCAGAATATTGGCTTCCAGCAGCTCTTCCGGGGTCATGGGAATCGCCCGGCGGGCAGCATCACCACGTCCAAAAAGCGAAGCAATGCCGTGTGACATGGTCCAGACGTGCAGCGCCATCATGAGTGACGGCGGGCGCTTTCCATCTGGCAAACCTTCGATAAGAGCGTCACAAGCCTGGCGCAGAACACCAAAGGCGCGTTCCGTAGCCTGGGTTAACTCACGGGTACTGCCCGGCGATAACCGGGCCTCGAACATGGCCGCGAAATAGGCTGGTTCCTTGCGGGCAAAAGCCAGATACGCCTGACCAACATTTTTAAAAGCCGACAGTGCATCCGGCTTGCCATCTTTCCAGGCCTTTGCCAAGGCCTCGGCAAACTTGTCAAAGCCACGGCTCGCAATGGCGGCCATCAGTGCTTCACGGTCCTTGAAATGCCTATAGGGGGCCGCCGGACTAACGCCCACGGCACGAGTAACTTCCGCGAAGCTGAATCCGGCAGGGCCAACCTTGGCGATCAGATCAAGAGCCGCCTGAACCAAAGCCTCAGCCAGATTACCATGATGATAACCGCGTTTTTCGCCATCGCGATTTTCACCGGCGCGTTTTGAAGCGCTCATGGCTTTTTAAAATTACCCATGTGAATGGTAGTAACATTATTCATGGTTAGTGGTAAACAGATGTCCTGTGGACAAATTTTGTCTTGATCGTCATTTTTCCGCTTGACCCCCCATGAGAACCAAAGTAGAACATAGATAATGTTTTGCTTTTGTTCCCCATCACAATATCTGGGGAAAACTCTCACAACCAGGTAATTGAGAGGTTGAATTTTCTGCGTAGCGTAGAGATTTATTCCCGCGTTACGCGTCTGAATGACGGTATGATTGGACTGTTTGATTGGACTGTTTGATCAGATTTTATGATCCGATTATCTGACCGAATAGGTAATCTAGGTAAATGATGGCGAGGGGCTATGCTGACGCGAAAACAACACGAACTTCTTTTGTTCATTCATGACCATCTGCGACAAAATGGTGTCTCTCCTTCCTTTGATGAAATGAAAGATGCCTTGGGATTGCGGTCCAAGTCCGGCATCCACAGACTGATTACAGGCCTTGAAGAACGTGGCTTTATTCGTCGCCTTCCCCATCGGGCGCGGGCGCTGGAGGTCATCAAGCTGCCAGAAACAGTTGGGTCACCGCCACCGCCAGTTTCTGGACAGACGGGATTTTCACCCAGCGTCATCCAGGGCGAATTTGGTCAGCGGGTGACCGAAGTTGAGCCAGGGCCAGAGAGTGTGAGTTTGCCACTTTATGGCAAGATCGCCGCCGGTACACCGATTGAAGCCCTGCGCGATCAAAATAATATGATCGATGTCCCCGGTGGCATGCTGGGTCGGGGCGATTATTATGCCCTCGAAGTCGCCGGTGATTCGATGGTTGATGTGGGTATCATGGACGGTGATACAGTGATCATTGAACGTGGTGAAACAGCTGAAAACGGGGTCATAGTTGTGGCGCTGGTGGATGGTGAGGAAGTTACCCTGAAGCGCATTCGCCGTAAGGGAAATTCGGTCGCGCTGGAAGCAGCCAACTCTGAGTACGAAACCCGTATTTTTGGTCCCGACCGGGTGCAGGTGCAGGGCAAGCTGGCGGGACTATTGCGCCAGTATTGATACCTTCTCTATTTGACAGCTAAAAGTCGGTTGCTATTTGAACGGGCTGCGTATTTTGGCTTGCCTGGTTCTTGTTTTTCAGGATTTCTCTGTCTTTCAGGTGTCCATAGTCTTTGCCCCCGCTCGCTGGCGACGGACTGCATGGTCATCTGACCGTCATCCGAAATCCACAAGGCATGGGCACCCCTGCGCCACAAATCAAAGCGGTCAATCCGGATTTGTGGCTGCAAACAGTTTTTTCGCAATGGCAATGAGCTGACAATTGCGTTGGCTGTTTTGCAATCTTCCGCCAGGGCTCGCAGATCATTTACGACAGCAACAGTCCGGCCCTGTCGTTGATACAAACAACCCAAAGAATCACAACGCAAATCCTGATCCCTTGTGGCGCTGCCGCTGCCTTTCCGGCTCTTTGTATGCAGACTGTCAGCCTTGGCCAGACCCTGCCCGGCCAGCCAGGTCCGCAAGGTAAAGCTATCCCGCCGGTTATTGACCCGTAACCGTCCATCCGCCGTCACCATGCCGTACAAACGGCCGTCGCCATCGATCATCACCACGGGTGGCGTAGCCATATACCACAATCCCAACCCCATACTGATAACCGCAATCCCAGCTAGAAGACCAGTTTTATTGGCTTTCGCCGGGCGAACCAAACAAAGCCAAAGCCCACCCAAAGCCATGAGGGCCAAAGCATAACTTGGCATGGCGGGCAGCACCTGAACGGCCCCCGGCCATGCTGCAACCGTCCGGGCCACTTCCACCATCACTTCAATTCCGACACCCATGGGAACGAGAGCCAGATGCTCAAGACCGAAAGGCATTAAAACAAATGCTGCCAATGCCCACGGCATGATCCACAAGGCCATCACCGGGACAGCAATCAGGTTTGCTGCCAGGCCCCAGGCGGCAAGACGGCCGAAATGCGCGATGGCAACAGGTGATGTGGCCAAGCTGGCGACAACTGTCGTCAGAGAAACGCCCAGAACATATAATAATATTCGTCGGCCAAACCCCTGCCCCTGCCGCCAGGCCGCCAGGCGCGCCTGGCTGCGTTCATATACAGCGATCAAGGCAACGACCGCTGCAAAGGACATCTGAAAACCAGGCCCGGTCAAACTCTCAGGGGATAGAAACAACACCGCTCCGGCGGCCCAGGCAACAAGGCCCATGGACAAAGCCCGTCGGTCGAGCATCACTGCGACCAACACAAGCCCTGTCATCAAGAACGCCCGCTGCGTCGGTATTGTCGCCCCGGTCATCAATAAATAAGCAAAGGCACCCGCAAGGGCCAAAAAAGCTGCATATTTTTTTATGGGATGGCGCAGGGCCAGCGGTTCGATCAGGGCCATGATCGCGCGACTGGTGAAAAATATCAGCCCCGCCAACAAGCCTATATGCAAACCGGATATGGCCAGTAAATGAGCAAGTCCGGCGTCCCGCAACGCCTGTACAACTTCTTTTGGAACCCCGCCACGATGACCCGTCATCAAGGCAGCTGCCAGATTGCCCGCAGTATAATCTTCCGGAAAAGCCCGCAAAATGCGTTGGGTGACGCGTTGCCGAATATCGGCAACGTTGCGCCGCCAATGGCTCTCTTCTGCTGTGCCGGTGACTTTGGCTTTGCTGATTGTATACCCAACGGCACCAATTTGCTGAAACCAGGCTTTGCGGACAAAGTCAAAACCACCAGGCATGGCGGCTTCCGGCGGTGGCATAAGAACGGCCCTCACCTTCACTTGATCGCCAGGCCGAATATGCGGCTGGTCAATACGCGACGTGATACGGATCTTCGCGGGTGTCTCTGCGGGATCCAGCCTTGGGATCAACAGTTGTTCCAGGGTCAGACGCACGCCGTTCTTGCGTAAGTCGATGTTGCTGATCGTTCCCGTCAGTTCAACTGCAGGCATTTTACGTGCCAGGACCGGTGCCGCAAGGTCATGGGCCCGCCATTGCACAACCCCAAAACCGGCAGAAACAAAAAGCCCCAGGATTGTCAGTATGACCAAAAACTGTTTATGGCGAACAATGTAAACCAGCACTGACAAGCCCACGAAAACCGCAGGCACCAGCCAGACCGGGGGCTCAAGACGCAGGGAGAAATAGAGCGCTATACCGCAGCCAAAAGCCACCGGCAGCCAGAGCGCCTGCCGGTTCATTGTCTGGGTCATAAACCCTGTCAGATCAGAGCCTGGTTTGATCAGGATGTTCAAAGTCCGGGATAAGCCCCGAATTGGATTTGTCAGTTCATCGCTCCCTCGGTTTCAAAGCACGTGCCCGTTAAAAAAATAGCCAGCTGTCGCACCTCATAAGAGGATGTGCTAAACAGTGCCCGTCTGGACGCGCCCTCGACAAATGCGCGGCATACAGAGATATGCAGTGATCTGGGCCGGAATTTGCTGACTTTCTTCAATAACACCGGATTTATCTGCCCAAATGACCGTGATAACGCGTTTTGCCCCCTCACCCACCGGCTTCCTGCATATTGGTGGTGCCCGTACTGCCCTGTTTAACTGGCTGTATGCCCGCCACCATGGTGGTCAATTCCGCCTGCGCATTGAAGACACTGACCGGGCCCGCTCAACCCCGGAAGCCATGGAAGCCATTGTTGATGGCATGAAATGGCTGGGACTGGATTGGGACGGCGAGATCGTTTACCAGTCGAAACAGGCCGGACGTCACGCCGAAGTTGCCAGTCAACTGTTGGCTGAAGGCAACGCTTATTATTGTTACTGCACCCCGGAAGAGCTGACAGAAATGCGCGAGACGGCCAAGGCTGAAGGCCGCTCAATCATGTATGACGGACGCTGGCGGGATCGCGATGCGTCAGAAGCGCCAGAAGGCATTGACCCTGTTGTGCGACTGAAAGCGCCGCGCCAGGGCGAAACATTAATTGAAGACCAGGTCCAGGGCAGCGTGAAATTTCGTAATGACCAGTTGGATGACATGGTTTTGCTGCGCGGAGACGGCAGCCCAACCTATATGTTGTCTGTCGTTGTTGACGACCATGACATGGGTATTACCCACATTATGCGCGGTGATGATCACCTGAATAATGCCGCCCGGCAAATACAACTGTACAAGGCCATGGATTGGGACATACCAGTCTTTGGCCATATCCCCCTTATTCACGGCGCAGATGGCGCAAAATTGTCCAAGCGACACGGTGCGTTGGGTATCGACGCCTATCGGGATATGGGGTATCTGCCGGAAGCCATCCGCAACCATTTACTGCGTCTCGGCTGGTCTCATGGCGATGATGAATTCATTTCAACGGAACAGGCTATCGAATGGTTTGATGTTGATGGCCTCGGCAAATCACCATCACGTTTCGACTTCAAGAAACTGGACAACGTTAATGGCCATTATATGCGCCAGAGCGACGATCAGACCCTGCTGGACCTGGCTTTGCCGGGTCTGACGACGGCAGCAAGCAGGGACCTTGAACCCGTTGATATCGAGCGCCTGACGTCGGCCATGCCGGCCTTGAAGGAACGTGCTAAATCTATCCCGGAACTCATTGAAAATGCATTGTTTTTGACAGACTCTCGACCCCTGACAATGGATGATAAATCTGCGACCGCGGTGGCCGGAGATGCGCCCGGTTTACTGGCAGAAATAAGCCCGTTACTGGCGGCTCTTGAGGATTGGACCCGCGAAGCTGTAGATGCCTGCGTGCGTCAGTTTGCCACAGACAGGGACATTAAATTCGGCGTCATTGCCCAGCCTTTACGAGCGGCCCTCACAGGGCGGGCCAAAACCCCCGGAATCTTTGATGTTTTGATGATTTTGGGACAGGATGAAAGCCTTGCCCGGATAGCTGATATCAGCAATAAACCGGCTTAAATCCGGCGAGGTCGTTTCCCACAGCGGCCAAAAACAAGTATAATCTTTTTAACTCGGGTGGCCCCGTATTCTGTCGGTTGCCACTTGGTCAGATTATGGCGACAGCCATATGGTAAAATAATAAAGCAGGAAGGACGAAACATGGCCTCAGAAAAGGCAACGGTTGATTCTGCCAAGTCGGTCACAATGACCGATAGCGCAGGCGGAGATAGCATCGAGATGCAGGTACTTCACGGGACCATTGGCCCGGAAGTTGTCGATATCCGCAAGCTTTATGGCCAGACTGGCCGTTTCACTTATGACCCCGGTTTTGTTTCGACGGCAAGTTGCGAATCCGCTATCACGTATATCGATGGTGATGAAGGTGTGTTGTTGTATCGCGGTTATGCCATTGATGAACTGGCTGACCAAAGTGATTTCCCGGAAGTCTGTTATTTGCTTCTGCATGGTGAGCTGCCCAACAAAGAAGAAAAAGACGATTTCGTCCACAACATCACTTATCATTCGATGCTGCATGAACAGCTTCACCGGTTTTTCCTCGGCTTTCGTCGTGATGCCCACCCCATGGCAATCATGTGTGGCGTTGTTGGCGCCCTCAGCAGCTTTTATCACGACAGCACCGACATTAATGACGAGCGCCAGCGCATGATCGCATCACATCGCATGATCGCCAAGATGCCGACAATTGCCGCCATGGCCTATAAATATTCCATCGGCCAGCCCTTTGCCTATCCACGCAATGACCTGACCTATGCTGAAGACTTCCTGCATATGATGTTCAGCGTCCCGGCTGAGGAGTACAAAGTCAGCCCGGTTCTGGCCCGTGCCATGGACAAAATCTTCATTCTGCATGCAGATCATGAACAGAATGCGTCTACGTCGACAGTTCGTTTGGCTGGCTCCTCTGGTGCCAACCCCTTTGCCTGTATCGCTGCGGGCATAGCCTGCCTTTGGGGCCCAGCCCATGGCGGTGCCAATGAAGCCGTGCTGAATATGCTGGAAGAAATTGGCTCGGTTGATCGTATTCAGGAATATGTCAACAAAGCCAAGGACAAGGACGACCCTTTCCGTCTGTTCGGCTTTGGCCATCGGGTTTACAAAAACCATGACCCTCGTGCCACTGTTCTGCGTAAAAGCTGCCACGAAGTTCTGGACGAACTTGGTGTTCGTGACGAGCCTTTGCTGGAATTGGCTATGGAGCTGGAGCGCATTGCCCTGGAAGACGAATATTTCGTTGAGAAAAAGCTTTATCCCAACGTTGATTTCTATTCCGGCATTATCCTGCGCGCCATGGGCATTCCAACTTCCATGTTTACGGTGCTGTTTGCCCTTGCCCGGACCACGGGCTGGGTGGCTCAATGGAATGAAATGATCAGTGACCCGACCCAGAAAATCGGTCGCCCCCGTCAACTCTACACTGGTGCCACACAACGTTCCTACGTCCCGGTTTCGGATCGCTAGGAGCGAACCCATGCGGGGCAATTCATATCTTGGAAAGGCATCGTTGCCGCAGGCAGCCAATGACCCCGGTCAGGCCCCTGCCCCCCAGCGCCGCACTTTCTCGCCCCCCATAAATGACAACCGCCCCCCGCTCTGGCAACAAACCAGAGTCCGGTGGGCGGCTTTTGCTGCGGTCATCGTTGCTGGTGGAGCCTGGTATTACCAGCCATTTCCGTTTTTTTGACAAAAACACTATTCGATAAACAATAAGGGCAGCTGCCATTTCTGACAGCCGCCCTTTGTATTGCATAAACAGGACTCAGTCGCGCTGGACCAGCTCGATCTTGTACCCGTCCGGGTCTTCGATGAAAGCGATGACACGCGTACCACCGATGACGGGACCAGCAGGGCGTGGAATATTCAGGCCTTCTTTTTCAAGCGCCGCACAGGTGGCATAGACATCAGGTGCCGCGATGGCGAGGTGACCAAAAGCAGAACCCAGATCATAGGGCTCTTCCTGGCCCCAGTTATGGGTCAGCTCAATAACGTGATCCTTATTCTCATCACCATAGCCGACGAAGCAAACGGTATATTTTCCGGTTTCATTATCTGCTTCGCGCATCACTTTCATGCCGAGAAACCGGGTATAAAAGTCCTTTGATTTTTCCAGGTCCTTGACCCGGATCATCGTGTGCAACAGTCGGAAACCGCTGGCATCAAGTGTATCATCGTTCATTTTGTCAGCCCTTTTTAATTTGCTGTTGTGTTCAGATCATCAGGCATTTGCGCCCGATGCATTTTGGTTTTCAAGCAATTTGAGAATGGCATCCGCTGCGCGCATCGCTGGTGGTTTGCCGCCTGCGCCAAGAGCCAATGCAACTTTTTCCGCTGCCTCTGTCTGTTTCTGTCTTTCCCCGGTGTCCGTCAAAATCTGGTGAACCGCAGGCACCAGATTAGCGGCTGTGCAGTCCTCCTGCAAATATTCAGGGATAATATCCTGCTCCAGAATCAGGTTGGTCAGGGAGACGCTTGAAACACGGGTCATGCGTTTGACAATCATCATCGTCAGGGCATTCATGCGATAGGCCGCCACCGTGGGCACTCCCGCCAGGGTCAGTTCCAACGTTACAGTACCGGAAGCCGCCAATGCACCTGTCATTGCGGCCAATGCATCACTTTTTTCAGCTGCTGCAACAATCACATGGTCAACCGATTTACCCTGAAACCCCTGTCGAATTAAATCAGCAACGTGATCCACGGCTGGAACCACAACGACAAGATTTTCGGTCGCTTTCGACAATCGTTCAGCCGTCTCAACAAAAATCGGCAGCAGTCTTGCTACTTCGCCCTGGCGGCTCCCTGGCAACAGCCCCAGTACGACCGCATCTGCTGTGATCCCGTGACGGTTTCGAAAGGCAGCGCCATCTCCCTCAGGGTGACTGACAGCACTGTGGCCAACGAACGTGCAAGCCAGACCTTCAATCTCAAAATATGGTGGCTCAAAGGGCAACAGCACCAGAAGATGATCGAGAAATTCAGCTATTTTTTTGGCCCGTTTTGGCTTCCAGGCCCATACCGTAGGCGCCACATAATGAACCAGGGGAATGTCCAGGTCTTTCAGCCGTTGACCAAGACGAAAATTGAAGCCGGGCGAATCAATGGTGATGATAATGTCGGGTTTTTGTTCACGGGCCAGCAATTCCGCTTGCTTCAGACGCCGGAAAATCAGTCGCAGTCGCGGCAGAATTTCAGCCAGCCCCATAACCGAAAGATCAGAAATTGGAAACAGGGATGTCAGCCCCTGAGCCATCATGGTTTCCCCACCCACCCCCATATATTCAGGTGGCTTATGCGATTGAGCGGTCAGGGCCGCCATCAAGGGACCACCCAGGGCATCACCTGAGGCTTCACCGGCAACCAGCATGATGCGCTTGTTCATCGGTAAACCCGGTCCTCAATCCGTCGCAGCACTGACGCCGTAGAGGAACAACCCAGCCTCATCGACGGCTTCGATTACAGCCTCGCGTTCAACGATAATGACATTGTCCTTTTCGACAGCAATGCCGGCAAGGCCAGCTTGAACGGCGGCCTCAATCGTGCGTAATCCAATCGTTGGCAAATCCGCGCGACGGTCCTGGTGTGGCTTTGTCATTTTGATCAAAATGGCCGCTGATCCTGGTCGTTGCATGTTTGCACACCTGGCGATCAGCCCATCCGTGCCTTCCGCCGCTTCAACGCCGAGGACAAATCCTTGTTGGACAACGGCGGCCTGGCCCACATCCAAAGCTCCCAGAGCTTTAACGACGTCGATACCGCGTTGAATATCTGCCTTTTGGGTCTCGTCCGGCTGAACGCGACCCATGACGCCGACTTCGGCCAAAACATCTTCCATGACATCATCAATGCCGACGACGACAAAACCTTCGCTCTCAAATTCCTCAACCAGGACTGAAAGCAGACCATCATCGCCACGGGCCTTAAGCAATTTTGGCATCAATTTCAGGGCCCGCATATCCGGTTTGACAGTGGACAGGGACGGCCGATCAATGGGTCCGGCCATGACAACATCTTCACAGCCCTTTTGTTTGAGAGATTTGAAGGTTTTGCCCACAGCCCCCAGGTCAACCCAGATATGATCCAGATCCCCCAGCAACTCAGCCTCACAAAACCCGTTCAAGGCGATAACAAAGCAGTCACGCCCCTGCCCGGCGCAAGCGTCAGCCAGGCGGCGGGGCCAATCGCCGCGCCCGGCAATGATGCCGAGTTTGCGGCCCACAGGTCCTAGCTTTCGCTTTTGGGCTGACAAAAAGCCCGCGACGTATCGGCCCGCATGAAATCGATGATTTCGGCGACAGCATCAAGGCCATCATATTCACCGGAAACCTGATCAACCCGTTCCTGCAATGTACCAGCCTCACCATCAAACAGCTTTGGCCAGGCGTTGCGAACGGCATGAATATTTTCACGATCATAGCCGCGACGTTTCATGCCAACGAGATTAATTCCCGCCAACACTGCCCGCTCACCTGTCACGGAGCCATAGGGAATGACATCGCGTTCCACTGCTGACATTCCACCAATCATGGCATGGGCCCCGATGCGCACAAATTGATGCACGGCCACACCACCACCAAGAATGGCATAATCGTCGATGTTGACATGCCCCCCCAGCAAAGCGCCCTGGGCCAGAATAACGTGGTTTCCCAGAATGCAGTCATGGGCAACATGTGCAGAACCCATGATCAGGCAGTTGTCACCAACTTTCGTCAGCATGCCACCACCTTCAGTCCCGATATGCATGGTGACATATTCCCGGATTATTGTGTTGGCACCGACCTCAAGACGAGCGGGTTCACCGGCATATTTCAGATCCTGGGGTACCTGGCCAATAGAGGCAAAGGGGAAAATCTGAGCTCCGGAGCCAATGGATGTGCGGCCATCGATTACGACGTGGGATTTGAGGACAACCCCATCACCCAGGACGACGTTTGGTCCAATACAACAATAAGGCCCAATTTCGACATCAGCGCCGATTACGGCACCATCTTCAATGATCGCAGTTGCATGGATAACTGACATCAGGCTTCCTCAGGGTCGACGATCATGGCCGTGAAGGTGGCTTCGGCAACCACTTCATCATCAACTTTTGCAACGGCGGAAAACTTCCAAACGCTACCACGCTGGCGTTCTTTGACCAGATAGATATACATGCGGTCACCCGGCACGACCAGTTTGCGAAACTTCGCATTGTCGATGCTCATGAAATAGACCAGTTTGTCGCGCCCTTCATCACCCAGGGTATGCACAACCAGAACTGCAGAAGTTTGCGCCATGGCCTCAACAATCATCACACCGGGCATGATTGGTTTGCCTGGAAAGTGTCCCTGAAAATGAGGCTCGTTCATGGTGACATTTTTGATACCGGTCGCACTTTCGCCGGGCACCATGTCGATCACCTTGTCCACCAGCAACAGGGGATAGCGATGCGGGATCATGGCGAGAATATCCAGGATGTCCGCTGCGCCCATTTCAGTTGTTGCTGTTTGTTCGTTCATTTGCCTGACTTTCTTTCCTTAACCATTCTTGCAAGTATGACAGATTGTTTATGCCAGTCGCGTAGTGGTTGGGCAGGATAGCCGCCGACGACGGCACCTGCCTCAATATTTCCGATGATACCGCTTTTGGCAGCAATTTGCGCCCCGCTGCCAATTATCAAATGTCCGGCAATGCCCGCTTGCCCGCCGACGACCACAAAATCACCCAGTTTGGTACTACCGCTGATGCCGACCTGGGCAACGATAATGCAGCCTTTGCCCAGCACAACATTATGGCCGATCTGAACCAGATTATCGATCCAGGTTCCTGACCCAATAACTGTATCGGGGCCCGAGCCGCGATCAATACAGGTATTTGCGCCGACTTCAACATTGTTTTCAATGATCACACGACCCAGTTGCGGAACCTTCACGTGGCCTGCAGGATCGGGGGCAAAACCAAAGCCATCCTGACCAATGCGCACGCCCGGATAAATCCTGACGTTGTCCCCGATCAGGCAATGACTGAGGGAAGCACCATTTCCGATAACACAATTCGATCCGACGACAACACCCGGACCAATAACTGCCCCCGCATCTACACGCGTGTTCTCTCCCAACCTGGCGGTGGCATCAACAAAGGCACCGGGTGCTACATAGGCACTTGGGGCAGCGCTTTCATCCGCAGCGTAAAAGGTTTGCGCCGCCAAGGCATAGGCCTTGTACGGGTTGGCTGAAAACAGCAATGTCATGCCCACCGGAGCCCGCCCGGCATGCTCTTCCCGTAGCAGGCAAAATCCCGCGCCACTTTCGCCAAGGTCCGACAGATATTTGGTATTATCGAGAAACGTCAAGTCATCTGATGTCGCCGTCCCGAGTGGTGCCACATCAGTGACCAGACTGGTCGCATCTGAGCCCGGCGCTGCAACTGCTGCCGTTAATTCACAAATTTTGGCAATTGTAAACGGACCCCGACGGGTAAAAAATCGGGGGTCAGCCACTATTTTGCTTTCTGAACCGGTCTTGGGACTTCAACAGTTGGCAGTTTGGCGTTCAACTGTTCGAGAACCTGTTTTGTAATATTAAAATCGCGCTTGGCAAACATGATTTGCGAGCGTTCAACAACATAGTTAAAACCCAAGCCTTCAGACATGCTGGCAACAATTTTCCGGACGGTGACGCTGATCTGGTTCATGGCCTGAGAGTAGCTGCGATCCAGCATTCGGTTGCGATCCTGGACTGTTCGCTGCGCTCTGGCGACATTGTCCTCAAAAGCACGACGTTTGGACGCAAAAACTTCTGCCGCCAACAAAGGCCGCTGGCGTTTCAATTCCTGCTCTTCGTTACGCAGGGATTGTTCACTTTGGGCCAGTTCCCCCTGAAACTCGCCGCGAAAGACCTGGATTTGTTGTCGAATACTTTTTGCTGCAACCGCATCGCGCAGAATCTGTTGATAGTCGATAAAGGCTATGACAGCTGGTGCCAGTTTTTCAGCCCGGGCAGCATTATTGTTAAGCAAGGGTGCTGCAAGCACTGTAAAGCCCACGATGACCATCAAGGCACAGGACTTGAGTTTGCTGTTTGTATTCATATTAACTATTTGTTCCTGATCTAGAATCGTGTGCCAAAACTGAAACGGAAAAATTCCTTTTCATCAAACTGCTTTGCGACAAGGGCCTCGGTAAAGTCGAGACGAATTGGCCCGAAGGGTGATTGCCATGACATACCAAAACCTATCGTAAATCTTGGGGCGCCATCGTCAAACACATCTGTATTGTCGCTCAGGTCGGGGTCCATGAGGCTTCCAATTTCGGTATAAATATCGCCCGTAATGTCATATTCATCAAAGGGTCCAAAGGGAAAACGCACGGCAGCCGTCCCAACATAAAATAGTTTGCCGCCGAGTGAATCATCTGTGGATGTATCCTTGGGACCAACACCAGCACTCTCAAATCCGCGGAAAGAACCGCCGCCAAGGAAAAAACGGTCTGTTATTCTGACGCGTTCGCCCAAGCCGAGAACATAGCCTTCTTCTGTCGCAAGGATACCTGTGAAGGTATCATTTATAGGATAGTAATAGCTGAAATTAAACTTGCTTTTGATGTAGGCGACATTCCCGCCCAGACCAGCAAGGTCCTGGGAAATTCTCGCCAGATAACCCTGTGTTGGCTTTACCCGGCGATCACGAAGATCGTAGGCAAGGGTATAACCGACTGACGACGTGATGCGTGTGCCTGTCTGTTCAGAAATAAACCGCGACGCATCTGCGCCAACATTTTCTATGACATCCTCGCGAAGCGTGTATCGCACATTCTGGCGCAGGTGCTGGGCGATCGGAAAATTGCTTCTAAGTGTTATGCCCAATGCGGCAGAATCATAAGAACTTTCGCTCTGGAAATCCCGCCGAATGTTAAAGATGTCAAAGCCTGCCGCCAGATCTCTCTGGAGAAAATAGGGCTCGGTGAAGGACAAATCGACCTGTTGCCGGGATTTGGAAAAATTGACCCCTAACTTCAGATCCTGACCGCGTCCCAAGAGGTTCCGTTCCCGGATACTAACGTCGCCAACAATGTTTTCAGCGGTTGAAAAGCCGGCGCCAAAACTAAGTTCACCTGTTGATTTTTCTTTGACGTCGACAGTGATAACTGTGCGGTCGTTACCAAATTCACCTTTGGCCCCACCCATGGTTTCATCGTCAAGCAGACCGCGGTCATCACTAACATCAACCTTGTCAAAAAATCCGAGATTTCGAAGCCGGCGCTGGGTTTCTCGTAATTTGGCTGTATTGAAAGCATCCCCTTCCGCCAACTGGAATTCCCGTCGGACAACTTCATCCAGGGTGCGGACATTGTTCTCAACTTCAATGCGATCTACATAAACCCGTGGTCCTTCAGCAATATTGAAGGTTAGGGAAATTGTCAGGTCTTCCTTGTTACGTTTCACAAGGGGGCGAATATCAACAAAGGCGTAACCCAGACGGCCAACTTCAAAGGTCAAATCCTGGATGGTTTTTTCTATCTTGGTCGCATTATAAATCTCGCCGACCTTGGGACCAACAAAGTTCAGAAGATGGCCGGTATCTACGTCCTTGATCCCCGATGTGACCTCAACGGTGCCAAATTTGTATTGCTGGCCCTCATCGACGGTGAAGGTGACAAAAAAGTCTTTTCGGTCGCGGGTCAATTCCGCCACAGCAGATGCAACCAGGAAATCGGCGTAGCCTTTGGACAGATAGAACCGGCGCAAAAGTTCGCGGTCAAATGTCATCCGATCCGGATCATAATTATCATCACTTGAGAGAAATCGGTACCAGCGTGTTTCCTTGGTGATAATTTCCGAACGCAACTGACCATCCGGATACATTTTGTTTCCAATGAAATCGATCTTGCGAATGCCCGTAACAGGTCCTTCACTAATCTCGAAAACCAGATCAACACGGTTTTGGGCCAGTTGGATAACTTTTGGTTCTATCGTCGCGGCAAAACGCCCTTTGCGGCGATAGATCTGGATCATACGCTGGACGTCGCTTTGTACTTTGGTCCTGGTAAAAACGATTCGCGGGCGTAGCTGGATTTCAGCTTCCAGTTCTTCGGCCTTTACCCGCTTGTTTCCCTCAAAAGCCATACGATTGATAATCGGGTTTTCAACCACATTCACAACCACCTTGCGGCCCTGCATCCGGATGGTCACATCGGCAAACAGTCCTGTGCCATAAAGGGTTTTAAGGGATCGATTAATGCTGTCATTGGTTATGTTGTCACCAGGTGCCAGGGTCATGTAGGAACGCACCGCGTCGGCTTCGACCCGCTGGTTACCTTCCACTTCAATGGCTTCGACCCGGGGTGCTGATGCCGATTGCGCTCGTACTTCGCCAGCCTGACCAAAGGTCAGCCCCGCCACCAGTACCGTAACCACGGAAAGGAAATGCCGTTTCGCTGCAAACAACCGCAACGGCACCAATAAACTCCCCAAAGCGCGCCCCCGAAATTCCATTAAGAAAACACCTGATTCAAATATCCGATCACATTGAGATGAACAAGATCGTTCCACAAGGCATACAGCATTAAACTCATCACGAGAACAAGCCCCGCCCTGAAACCAATTTCCTGTGCTTTCTCGCCCAAAGGTTTCCCCCGCACGGCTTCAAAAATGTAAAACGCCAAATGCCCGCCGTCGAGTATGGGTATGGGAAACAAATTAATTAAACCCAAACTTATGGAAATGACGACCATTAAACTGATGGAAGTTTCAAATCCCATCTGGGCCGCTTGTCCCGACATTTGAGCAATACCCAGAACGCCGCGCAAGTCATCAGCCGGTCGGCTGCCGACAATCATACGCCAGACATTTTTTAGTGTGAGAACACTTAGGCGCCAGGTTTCCCGCGTCGCATACCAGACGGCCATCACCGGGCCATGGCGAATATGTTCCAGTTGTCCAGATCGACTTACACCCAGAAACCCGATTTTTTGCTGATTATCAAAACGGTCCTTAAATGTGCGACTTCGGGGTGTGACGCTCAGAGAGACCGGTACATCGTCTCTGAGCACAACCATTTCCAAACCAATACCGGGACTGGAGGAAATAATAAGCTGCAGTTCCTCAAAGCGCTCGATGGTCTGACCATCCAGTTCAATCACCCGGTCACCAGCCTTGACCCCGGCATCCGACGCCGCCGTGTCTTCAATAACGGCATCGACAACAGCGGGCGTAAAGGATTGCCCCAAGGTCGCGAATATGACGGCCAGAACAACAATAGCAAACAGGAAGTTTGCGGCTGGACCAGCTGCAACAACCGCTGCCCGGGCATAAAGTGGTTGTTCGTGGAACATGCGTTGGCCTTCAGCCAACACGACTGGTGCGTCACTTTTTTTGACGGATGTTGCATCTTCGTCCCCCAAAAACTTGACGTAACCGCCCAGGGGTATCCAGCCAATTTTCCAGTCAGTGCCCGCCTTGTCTTTCCAGGTTAACAACGCTCGTCCAAAACCAATGGAAAAGGTTTCGACGGTAACACCGAAGAAGCGCGCCACTGAATAGTGTCCCATCTCGTGAATAAAGACCAAAATGGTCAGAAGTATCACGAATGGAACGACATAGGTCCAGGTTCCGGTTAAAAACTCAATCATACTTTCAAATCACCCGAATTTTGTCGTTTTAACAGATTTTCATTTGCGATCCGCCTGGCGTGACTGTCCACAGCCATGACGTCCTCAAGTGATTGAGGCGAGGAACCAGGCACTGCGGCCAATGTATCTTCCACGATACCCGCAATATCCAAAAAGCCCGTTTGCCCCGCAAGGAAGCCGGCAACGGCAATCTCGTTGGCAGCGTTCAAAACATTTGGTGCCTGGCCACCAGCGGCCAGCGCCTGGCGGGCCAGAGACAAGGCCGGGAAGCGAACATCATCTGGTGCTTCGAAAGTCAGTTGGGCTATCTTCGCCAGGTCGAGGCGCTCAACCGGTGCAGCCATGCGGCGCGGCCAGCCAAGGGTATAGGCAATGGGTGTGCGCATATCAGGCGATCCCAGTTGGGCCAGTACCGAGCCATCTGTATAACCGACCATGCTGTGGATAATGGACTGGGGGTGGACCAGTATCTCGATGTCGTCGCCGGACATATCAAACAAATAATGCGCTTCAATCAGTTCCAGGCCCTTGTTCATCATGGTGGCAGAATCGACAGATATCTTGGCCCCCATATCCCAGTTAGGATGGGCCACGGCCTGTGCCGGTGTGACTTGCCCCATGTCCTTCAGGCTCATCTCCCGGAAAGGTCCACCTGATGCCGTCAGTACAATTCGCTCGATGGCCTCTCGGCGATCCTGCTCGAAAACCTGAAATATGGCATTATGCTCTGAATCGACCGGCAACAACGCCCCGCCATGCCGGGCAACGGCCTCAATCATCAGGTCACCGGCGCAGACAAGGCATTCCTTGTTGGCAAGGGCCACAACAGCCCCTTCCCGCACCGCAGACATGGTTGGAGCCAGACCCGCTGCGCCGACAATTGCCGACATCATCCAGTCCACAGGCCTCGCAGCGGCCTCCAGCAAAGCATTTGCACCTGCTGCGGCTTCGATCCCTGAACCTTCAAGTGCTTGCCTGAGTTCGTCCAGACAGCTTTCATCGGCAATAACGGCCAGACTTGCGCCAACCTGAATAGCCTGGCTGGCCAATAGTGCGACATTGCGGTGCGCTGTCAGGACGTCTATTTCGAAGGCATCCGGTGTTCGACTGATCAAATCCAGGGTGCTGCAGCCGACAGACCCCGTTGAACCCAATATGGATAGACGGCGAGGTTCTGATTCTATACCCGGTTGAGAATCAATTGCAGTTATTGCCACAAGACAGCCTTTCCAGCGGCCAAATTCAAACCCGCAATGACAAGGGCGACAATCAACAAGCTATCGAGACGGTCAAACAAACCGCCATGGCCGGGAATAATATTCCCTGAATCTTTTACACCGAAATGACGTTTTACCGAGGATTCACACACATCACCAATTTGTCCAACTACGGCAGCAAAGCCACCAAACAGAGCCAGGTTTTGCAATGTCCCGGCACCGGCAATTTTGCCTGTCAGGACACTGACAAAGGCGGCAGCGATAACGCCACCGATCAACCCTGCCCAGGTTTTGTTCGGGCTTATTCGCGGGGCCATCTTCGGACCGCCAATCGACTTGCCCGCAAAATAGGCCCCGGTATCCGTGGCCCAGACAGCGACCAACACCCAGACAATCGATATCAGCCCCCACTGCACATCACTGCGAATCCAGAGCAAGGCGACAATCGGTAGCAAAATATAGAGACCGCCCAAGGCCGTCCATTTGCTGCTATTCTTGCGATTGGCCACCGAAGCCAGCAGAATGCCGCCTACCACCACGGGTATCAGCAGATTCCATTGACCCGTGGCTGAAAAAACACTGACAGCCACCACCGCCGCCGACAACAGCCAGACGTGAAGTCCACGCCCACTACCGCCACACAGGCGATCCCATTCGCCCACCATCAAGACGCCTGCCACAAGAATGAGGCCAACAAAAAACCAGCCACCTAACCAGACAAGCGCAAGCGCGATGGGCGCGAGAATGGCGGCGGACAGAAACCGTGTCTTGATGGAGTCGGATTTCACCTCAACCACTGGTATTTCCATAGCGTCGATCCCGACTGTGAAATTCGTCGATGACACGCAGCAATTCGTCTTTTGTGAAATCAGGCCACAAAGTATCGACAAATACCAGTTCGGCATAAGCCGCCTGCCACAGCAGGAAATTGCTCAGACGTTTTTCACCACTGGTACGGATAAGCAAATCCGGATCAGGCACACCCGCTGTATGCAAATGATCGGCAAAAGCTTCGTCGTCTATTTCATCAATAGAAAGTTTGCCATCCGCGACTTCGCTGGCGATGGACCGGCAAGCGTTGAGTATTTCGTTCTGGCCGCCATAATTGACCGCAATTTGCAAAGTAAGACCGGTATTACCGCCGGTTTTACTTTCTGCTTCATCGATAAGTCGAATGATATCCGGCGCCAGGCCCTGGCGCTCCCCGATACAGCGCAAGCGAACACCGGACTTGTTCAACTGATTAATTTCCCGAGACAGATAATGCCGCAACAACCCCATCAGATCATCGACTTCCGTCGCCGGACGCTTCCAGTTTTCGGACGAGAAGGCATAGAGCGTCAGATACTTGATACCAATGGATTTACAGCTTTCGACCGTGGTACGAACAGCCTCGGCACCCCTTTGGTGCCCGGCAACCCTGGGAAGCCCACGCGCCTTGGCCCAGCGCCCGTTACCATCCATAATGATAGCCACATGAACGGGCGGCGGAAGATCCTCGAATGTAGGCGAAACGGCTTCCATGATCAGACCTTCATGATATCCGTTTCTTTGGCCGCCAGCGCTTCATCGATACTGGCGATGGTATCATCGGTCAATTTCTGGATTTCATCACCCCACATGTGATGTTCGTCCTTGGAAATATCCCCGTCTTTTTCCATTTTCTTCAACTCGTCCATACCGTGACGACGCACGTTACGGACAGAAATCCGCCCTTCTTCAGAATATTTTCCAGCAATTTTGCTCAATTCCAGACGTCGTTCTTCGTTCAGTTCCGGTATAGGCAGGCGGATAAGCTGACCTTCTGTGGATGGATTGAGCCCCAGACCGGCATTGTTTATGGCCTTTTCGACGGATTTGACCAAGGTCTTGTCCCAGACCTGAACCGTCAACATACGTGGTTCGGGCACGTTGATATTTGCGACCTGGTTCAAAGGAGTTGGACTGCCGTAGGCGTCGACAACGATGGGTTCCACCAGGCTGGCTGATGCACGACCTGTCCGCAAACCGCCGAATTCCTTTTTCAGCATCTCCAGGGCACCCTTCATGCGGCGCTCAATATCGTCAATATCGGGTTCAGCCACGATCCGTCTCCCCTTCTGTTATTATTGTCCGAAGTCCGCCGCCCTTCAGCACTTCTGCGAAGGCACCGGAATTATGAATGGAAAAGACCAGAATTGGTATTTTGTTTTCCCGTGCCAGACTGATTGCCGAGGCATCCATGACCCGCAAATCCTTCGCCAAAACTTCAAGATAGCTGAGACTATCATATCTGGTGGCATCAGGGTTGGTTTTTGGATCAGAAGTATAAACGCCGTCCACCTGCGTGCCCTTAAGCAACGCATCGCAATTCATCTCGGCGGCACGCAAGGCGGCAGCCGTGTCTGTCGTAAAAAATGGATTTCCTGTCCCGGCAGCAAAAATCACGACCCGGCCTTTTTCCAGATGTCGAACGGCACGCCGGCGCAAATAAGGCTCGCAAACGGTCGACATGGGGATTGCCGACATAACACGGGTCGGAACACCGGATTGCTCAAGGGCATTTTGCACACCCAAGGCATTAATGACTGTCGCCAACATGCCCATGTAATCTGCGCTAGCGCGTTCCATACCGGCGGCAGCACCGGCAATGCCACGGAATATATTACCGCCACCGATAACCAGACAGACTTCTGCGCCTTGGTCATGGACAGCTTTCACGTCAGCGGAAATGCGCTCAACCGTCGCCAGATCAATGCCGTACTCCCCATCACCCATCAGCGCCTCGCCTGAAAGTTTCAGAAGGACGCGGCGGTATTTGAAAGCATCAGGCATAAGGGTCTTCTCGACTGGTAATTTGACAAGTCTGCGGGTTGCAGAACGCCCGGACAGTGTAACCACTGCCGGGCGCTCAAACTCTACACTAATCTCCTGGCCAGGCGAAGCCCGGCGAAGGCGAAAAATGGTATTATTCTGGAGACTTAGCCTGCTGCAACAGCAGCGACCTCAGCGGCAAAGTCTTCTTCTTTTTTCTCGATGCCTTCACCCAGTTCCAGGCGGACAAAACCAACCAGTTCGATAGGTGAGCCAATTTCCTTGGCAGCATTTTCGATGACCTTTGAAATCTTTGTTTCGTTATCAATAACAAAGGTTTGCTCGGCCAGAACAACTTCTGAGAAGAACTTGCGGATACGGCCTTCAACCATCTTTTCAGCAATTTCCTGGGTCTTGCCGGATTCTTTGGCTTGCTCGATCAGGAATGTGCGCTCTTTCTCGACAACAGCCGGGTCCAGTTCAGCTGTTGTTGCTGCCTGTGGCTTGGTGGCTGCAACGTGCATGGCCAGCTGTTTGCCCAGCGCCATCAACTGATCCTTGTCACCTTCCGACTTCAGACCAATGAGAACACCGATTTTGCCGACGCCGGCGGCAGTGGCATTGTGCATGTAAGTAGCGACAATACCGGGATTTGCTTTCAGGGCCGCCATACGACGCACCTGAATGTTTTCGCCGATTGTGCCGACCATCTTGGCGGCCTCATCGGCTAACGTGCCTTCACCACCGGGGAATGCGGTTGCCATGGCTTTGTCGTAATCGCCATCTGCGTCCATCGCCATACCGGCAACGGTTTTCACGAATTCCTGGAAAGTGTCGTTCTTGGCAACAAAATCTGTTTCCGAGTTCACTTCAGCGAGAACACCAATGCCGTCGCCGCTGGCGAGACCAACAAGGCCTTCAGCAGCAACACGGCCGGCCTTCTTGGCGGCAGCCGCAAGGCCTTTGTTGCGCAACCAGTCGATTGCCAGCTCCATGTCGCCGTCGTTTTCACCAAGGGCTTTTTTACAGTCCATCATGCCGGCGCCTGTGCGCTCACGCAGTTCTTTGACCAGGGCAGCTGTTATCTGTGCCATTTTCTTTTCCTCACGCTATCAAAGCGATTTCACAATTTGTTCGTTTCAACGGATCACCTGAATGGAATAAGGGGGCAACGTTTCCGTCACCCCGATATTCGTATTCGTAAACACCAAAACAGACACCTTAATCCAAAAGGTCAAGATACCGATTTTATTATTTTAAATCAGGCGCTTGCTGCTGGCTCTTCAGCGGTAACTTCAGCAACAACTTCCGCTGCTGCTTCAGGTGCGACTTCTTCAACAACTTCTTCCGGAAGGTCTTCAACCGGTGCTTCCATGGCTTCGCCCAGGTCTTCACCCAGCAAAGTCATTTCTTCACGAATACCGTCCAGAACCGAGCGGGCAATCAGATCACAATACAATGTAATGGCGCGCAGGGCGTCATCATTGCCGGGGATCGGATAGGTGATGCCTGCAGGGCTTGAGTTACTGTCGATCACGCCAATAACCGGAATACCCAGTTTAACGGCTTCCTGAATGGCCAGCTCTTCCTTGTTTGTATCGATACAAACGATGATGTCCGGAAGACCGCCCATTTCCTTGATGCCGCCCAGGGCGCGCTCAAGCTTGTCGCGCTCGCGGGTCAATTGCAGCAATTCTTTTTTGGTCAGACCTGAGCTATCACCACTTACCAGCTGCTCATCAACGACTTTAAGACGCTTGATGGAGTTGGAAATGGTACGCCAGTTGGTCATCATGCCACCAAGCCAGCGGTGGTTGACGTAATACTGGCCACTGATGCGGGCAGCTTCAGCAACAGCTTCAGATGCCTGACGCTTGGTACCAACATACAGTACACGACCGCCATTGGCGGCGACGTCGCGCACAGCCTGCATGGCGTTGCGCAACAGCGGTACAGTTTGCTGAAGATCAAGAATGTGGATGCCGTTGCGCGCGCCAAAGATATAGCGGCCCATACGGGGATTCCAGCGATGTTTTTGGTGACCAAAGTGAACGCCGGCTTCCAATAGCTGGCGCATAGTAAATTCTGGCAGTGCCATACTGCGAAACTCCTTTTCCGGTTTATCCGCCGCGAGGAAGTGATCCGACCCCTATTAATTAGTCTTGGGTCAAACACCGGAGGGACATCCCGGGACTTTTAATCCGGGCATCCAGTCCTCGCGTGAGGTTTATCGCGCCGCAACATTGCAACACGAGCCGGGTTTCTACGCCTGTTTGGTAAGGAATGCAAGGGATTTGGCGACTTGTATCATCTGGACAGCTTAAATATTGACACCCTCCGCTGTTTTTCAGATATAAATGGGCAAAGCGACCCAAAAATCCAGCAAGAGAGACGCGCCCAATGCCCCAAAACGCCAATAAATCCGCCCATTATGATGTAACTTCCGCACCTCTTCTACGTGAAGACAAAGACGGTATTACGACACTGACCTTGAACCGCCCGGACAAATTTAACTGCCTTTCTCTGGGACTGCTGAATATGCTGCAGGAAACACTGGACAATATTGCCAAGGATCCAGCTGCAAAAGTCATCGTTATTGCGGCGAACGGGCGCGCTTTTTGTGCCGGGCACGATCTCGCAGAAGTCAACTCGGATCCATCGGTTGATCCCATGGAACATCTGATGGCGACGTGCGCCCACATGATGCAAACCATTGTTTCGATCCCTCAGCCTGTTATTGCGAAGGTTCAGGGCGTGGCGACCGCGGCTGGATGCCAGTTGGTGGCCCAATGCGATCTTGCCATCGCGGCGGATTCCTCACGCTTTGGCACTTCCGGCATTAATCTGGGCCTTTTCTGCTCAACACCGATGATCGCAGTGACCCGAAATCTGCCGCGCAAGCAGGCCATGGAGTTGTTGATGACCGGTGATCTGATTGACGCCCCGACGGCACTGTCATGGGGCCTCTTGAACAAGGTCGTGCCACTGGACGAACTTGATGCCGCTGTGGATGAAATGGCAATCAAAATCGCTTCAAAATCAAGGGCTGCCATTGCCATTGGCAAGGAACTTTTTTACGCCCAAATCAACGAAGGCCTGGACACAGCCTATAAATTAGGCGCCGCCGCTATCGTACGAAACCTGCAAAAGGAAGATGCCCGCAATGGCATCGACGCCTTTCTAAATAAACGTGACATGCCCGAATGGCAGGACAAGTAACAGCGGCTGTAACCGCCAAGATAACCTTACCGGCCGTCCTGGCGGACAATTCCGCAAGGGAAAAATCACAAAACGGGTAATGTTCACCCGTTTCGTGCGTTTATACGTCCCGCAACCCCGGTATCCCAGCCGCCGCAGCAACGTTGTCCCGCACTTATGCTGCAATCACAAAGCGGCCTGGCAGGTGAATTTTGACTTCGCTGGTGCCGTTTTCGACGCTGAGCCGGAGTTTCACCCTGCCCTTGCCTGATTTCGCCCTGCTGAGAGCTTCGCAGACTGTGGGCAGTTCCGGGTCGTCGATCCCACATGGCCTGGTCCACCGAACGTGCTTTCCTGATCACTGGCACGATCATCGGCCCTGGGGAGGGGCAAAATATTACTGACACATTTCTACATCTACTTGAAATACGCCAGAAACAAACATCCCGAATACTACTTGTGTCAGGAAATCCACAGGCGTGATCTCTCATTATTGGTAAGTCGCAGATCATCAGGCCTCATTTACAGGAAACTAGACGTGCATTTTACAAATCGGTACTTCCCGCCAAAAGTGACCAGTTTTAAATGAAACAGAACACAGGCAAAGCCACTGGCCCTGTTTCGGTTTCCTTGTTTGGCATGATGACTTCCTTATCGGCCGCCCTTGATCTCATAAACCCGGCGCTGAATGATCATCACAAATTGACCTGCTACATCGCCTGCAGCATTGCCGGGGAATTGGATATGCCTGAAAATGAATATAATGATATGTTCATGGCTGCCGTTCTTCATGACATTGGTGCCATTGCCGTGGCAGATCGTTTGAAACTGCTGGAATACGAAGAAAAATCACCCCATTTACATGCAGAACTTGGCAAAATACTGGTTTCCGGCTTTCCCCCATTCGCGGGCTTCGCCCCCATTATTCAGTTTCATCACGTTGACTGGAATGACGGTGAGGGCCAACAGTTCCAGGGCATTGATGTGCCTGAAGCCAGCCATATTATCCACCTTGCCGACAGGGTTGCTGTCCTGATCGACAAGTCCAAGCCTGTTTTTTCACAAGTGGAGGAAATTCGGCAGATAATCAGTGACAGCGAAGGGAGCCGGTTTGTACCAGCATTTGTAGAGGCCTTTATGACTGTCTCCCGCAAGGAAGCTTTCTGGCTGGATATGTATTTCGCGCCGCTTGACAAAAAGCTGAATGATTTGTCCAGGTTACCTGAGATCAAACTTGATCTTGATGACCTCGCTGAACTCTCACGGTTTTTTGCGATTATTATCGACACGCGCTCCAGTTTCACGGCGTTTCACACCAGTGGCGTTGCAGCCTGCTCAAGAGAACTGGCCGAATTGTGTGGCATGTCGCCCACTGATTGTCAGAAAGTATTGATCGCAGGCTATTTACACGATCTCGGGAAACTGGCTGTCCCCAATGAAATTCTTGAAAAAAATGGCAAGCTTAATCTTGAAGAGTGGCGTGTAATTCAGGCCCATACCTATCATACCCAACGTATCCTTGAATCGATTGAAGGCATTGAAGAGATAGCCGACTGGGCCTCACACCATCACGAATCACTTTCGGGCGATGGGTATCCATTCCGTTTGGCTGAAGAAGAATTGCCCCTGGGTTCGCGGATCGTCATGGTTGCTGACATCTTCACAGCCTTGACCGAAGACCGCCCCTATCGCAAAGGTATGAAGCGCGATGAAATCGAGAAAATTTTCGAGGAATTGCTTGCCGGGAACAAAGTTGATGCTGGCATTGTCAATATTTTGCACACAAATTATGCCCGCGTGGACAGGGTCTGCAAGGAGGCGCAGAGCAAAAGTAGCGTGAATGTCAGTGAGTTCTGGGAAAAATCACAGCAGAGTGTGGAGCTGATAGACTCCGAAGCTGCAACCGGTTAGAGCATTTCCGAACATAACGGAAACGCCCTACACGTCCCGCAGTTCCAGTATCCCGTCTGCCGCAGCCACATTGTCGCGGACTTCTGCTGTAATCGCAAAGCGTCCAGGCAGGTCGATTTCGACTTCGCTGGTGCCGTTTTCGATGCTGAGCCAGAGTTTTACCCTGCCCTTGCCTGATTTCGCCTTGCTTAACGCCTCGGAGATATGGGCCAGGGGGTCGGGTGAGTTGAGGCGAATCTCCAAGCCTGCAGCCGTATCTGCAACCAGTTTGTCGATTAACTGAATGCGCGTCACGCCAATTCGCGGCGTGTCGTCTTCCAGGCGGGCTTCGATGTCGACGACGACGTTTGTACCGGTTTCCAGCAAGGGCCGGGCATTGGTTAGCGCGTCGGCGAAGAACATGCCTTCGAATGTACCGCTGGAATCAGAGAACTGCACAAAGGCGAAGCGGTTGCCGCGTTTGGACATGCGTTCCTGTTTGGCCATGACCGTACCGCCGAGGCGAATGTTTTTGTCTGTCTCGGTCAGGGTCGGTAGCACTTCGCCCCAGGTTTTGGCGCCCAAGCGTTTCAAATCACGTTCATACATATCCAGCGGGTGGGCCGAGAGATAAAATCCCAAAGCGTCCCGCTCGTTGTTCAGACGCTCCATTGAGGACCAATCTGCAACCGTCGGCAGTTCAGGCTCATCGATGCCAGCCGATGCTCCACCAAACAGACTTTCCTGGCCGCTGGCCCGATCTTCTGCCGCGGAACTGGCGTGGCGTACCAGGATTTCGGCGGACTGATGCACCCGGTGACGGTTCTTTTCCAGATTATCGAAGGCACCGGCACGAGCGAGATTTTCCAATTGGCGCTTGTTTACGGCTCGAGATTCCAGGCGTCCGGCAAAATCAAATATCGTTTTAAATGAACCATTTGCAATACGTTCTTCAACTACACTATCCATTGCAGCGCGACCCACATTCTTGACCGCAGCCAGGGCGTAACGTACCGCCCCTTCGTTTTCACCCGTCAAATCTTCCACCGTGAAAAAGGCTTCTGACTTGTTGATATCGGGATTGCGCAATTCGATGCCGAGGCGTTCAACCTCTTCCTTGAAGATACCCAGCTTGTCCGTATTGGTTAAATCGAGCGTCATGGAAGCGGCGAGGAATTCCACCGGATAGTTGGCTTTGAGCCAGGCCGTTTGATAGGCCACCAGGGCATAACAGGCGGCGTGGGATTTGTTAAAACCGTAACCGGCAAACTTGTCCACCAGATCAAAGATGGTGTTTGCTTGCTTCTTTTCGACGCCGTTTTCGACCGCCCCTTTAACAAAAATGGCACGCTGAGCGTCCATTTCGGCCTTGATCTTTTTGCCCATGGCCCGTCGCAACAGATCAGCATCGCCGAGGCTGTAGCCCGCCAGAACCTGGGCGATTTGCATGACCTGTTCCTGATAGACAATAACGCCGTAGGTTTCTTCCAGCAGGGGCTTCAGCATCTCGTGCATGTAATCCGGCTGTTCCTTGCCCTTTTTGGTGGCGATAAAGCGCGGGATATTGTCCATGGGACCGGGACGATAGAGCGCCACAAGCGCGATAATATCTTCAAAAACGTCCGGCTGCATGCCACGCAACACGTCCCGCATGCCGGAACTTTCCAGCTGGAACACGCCAACCGTTTCGCCCCGCGACAGCATTTGATAGGTTTTGGCGTCATCCAGCGGTAATTTATCAATTTCCAGTTCAACCCCGCGCTGGCGGATCAATTTGACGGCTTTGTCGATCACGGTCAGGGTTTTCAGGCCCAAAAAGTCAAATTTGACCAGACCGGCGCTTTCGACATATTTCATGTTGAACTGGGTCACCGGCATATCAGATTTCGGATCACGATACAGCGGTACCAGTTGATCCAGTGGCCGGTCGCCGATTACCACACCGGCGGCGTGGGTGGAGGCATGGCGATAAAGCCCTTCCAGCTTCTGTCCGACCTGCAACAGGCGCGCGACGGTCGGATCGGAATCCCTTTCATCGCGCAAACCACTTTCAGCCTGGATTGCTTCGCCCAGGGTCATGGGATTGGCCGGATTGTTGGGCACCATCTTACAAATACGGTCTACCTGGCCGTAGGGCATCTCCAGCACCCGGCCCACGTCCCGCAACACAGCACGGGCCTGCAACTTACCGAATGTGATAATCTGGGCGACTTTGTCGTGGCCGTATTTGTCCTGGACGTAGGAAATCACTTCATCGCGGCGGTCCTGGCAAAAATCGATGTCAAAATCCGGCATGGACACACGTTCCGGGTTCAAAAACCGCTCAAACAGCAGGCCAAACCTCAAAGGATCAAGATCGGTGATGCTAAGCGCCCAGGCCACAACCGAGCCCGCACCCGAACCACGTCCCGGCCCCACCGGAATATCATGATCTTTGGCCCACTTGATAAAGTCCGAGACGATCAGGAAGTAGCCGGGGAACCCCATCTCGATGATCACGTTCAGTTCGAACTTCAAACGATCCTGATAGGGTTTGGCGGCTTCTACACGCTGCGCCGCATCCATATCTTCGGTGAAAACATGGGCTTCAAGGCATCGATCAAGCCCTTCCTGAGACTGAGCCGTCATTTCCGTCTCTTCGTCACGGCCTTCGGCACTTTCGTAACCAGGCAGGATCGGATCCCGCAAAGGTGGACGGGCGGCGCAACGTTGCGCAATGACGAGAGTATTGTGGAATGCCTCAGGTAAGTCCGCGAACAGGACTTTCATCTCTTCCGCGGATTTAAAGCGATGTTCCGGCGTCAGATGGCGGCGGTCTGCCTGAGACACATAGGCACCATCCGAGACGCAAATCAGGGCGTCATGGGCTTCATAAGTGCTCTCGTCCGGAAAAAAGCATTCATTTGTGGCGACCAGAGGCAGATCAAGATCATAGGCAATGTCCAGCAAACCAGGCTCGGTGCGGGTTTCTTCCGGCTGGCCGTGGCGTTGCAACTCGATATACAAGCGCCCTGGATAAATGGCGGCCAGACGTTTGGTCAGTTCAAAGGCCGCGTCGCGCTGACCGTCTTGCAATTGCCTTCCCACAGGGCCGTCTGCCCCACCGGTCAGGGCAATGACGCCCTCGGCATGGGTTTCAAGGTCGGCAATAGAGACTTGGGGTGTTTCTCCGGCCGGTGTATCGAGAAAGGCTTTTGAGGAAAGTTTGGAGATGTTGTCATAACCGGTATCATTCGCAGCCAGCAGCACCAGACGGTCAGGTTCCGGCTTGCGCGCGCCCTGCCCGCTTCCGGCGAAGGCACCGCTACTACCGCCTTCACGCCGAATTGCCAGAGCCGTGCCCATGATCGGCTGAATACCGCTTTTCATGCAGGTCCCGGCGAACTCCATTCCACCGAACAGATGGCCAGAATCCGTCATGGCCAGCGCTGGCATGGCGTTATCCTGGCAGAGCTTTACAAGCTCTCCCACGCGCAAGGCACCTTCAAGCAAGGAATAGGCCGTGTGGACTCTTAAATGAACAAATTCAGCGTGCGCCATGTGTGGCATTTCCCTTAATATCGTGTCGCTTCATCATCGCACGGCAGCAATTCCAGAAGTAGCAGAACGGAGTAAGAACGACACAATTTGTTGGGGATAAGGTGTGAATCGAACACCAGATGCTGGGTAAGTTATTGCTCAGGTGGCTGCCATGGCGTCAGGCGTGGAATCCAGCGGGGTACATTTTCTTTGTAGCGCACATAGGTTTCGCCAAAGCGTTTTTCCAGGCCTGGTTCTTCGGACAGAGGAAAGTAAAACATGTTGGTAATGATAAAAACCAGCATCCAGATGAATACGGGCCAGGACTGAAGGTATGCCGCTTCTGCCCCCTGAAACAGGATAACGCCGATCAACATGGGATTACGGACATATTGGTAAGGCCCGGAGGCGACGAAGTTTGAGATCGGGTCCCACGGTGCCGGGGTGCCATCGCCGCCCTCTGTCCTGTAGATACTCACTGACCATCTCATCAGCCAGATACCGACAGCGGCAAGCGGCAATGCCATAAGCCACGGCCCTGTGTCGTCAGGTGTGAAGTCTGCCGCCCACACCGTATTTCGACTGAACCAGATGGCAAGGACCGGTACCCAAACCAGTGCGGTGCCCGGTAAGATCAGAATGGCTTTCAGCATGCGAATGTTCATGCCGACACATTACCCGGCCTTTCTGGATTGAGCAAAACCTATTGCAGGTCGGCAACTCCGCCCTGCTGAACCGCCATATCCAGATAAAGCTTGCGCAGTTTGTTGGCCATGGGGCCGGGCGCGCCGTTGCTCATGATGTGATCATCGATTTGCACGACGGGCATGACAATACTGGAGGCGCTGGTGGAGAACGCTTCGGCGGCTTGATAGGCCTCTTCCGGGGTGAACGTTCGTTCTTCAATTTCCAGGCCTTCTTGCTTTGCCAGCCCCAGAACAGCGCGACGGGTGATGCCATGCAACATGCCTTGGGCCAGCGATGGTGAGACCAACACGCCATTCGTGGTGACAATAAAGGCGTTATTGGAACTGCCTTCGGTGATGTGACCATCTTCAATAAGCCAGGCGTCGTCCGCCCCGGCATTGAGGGCTTCTTGCCGCGCCATGGAGGCCGCCAGCAAACTGGTCGTTTTGATGTCGCGGCGCTGCCAGCGAATATCTTTTGTTGTAATGACCTTGATGCCCTTTTCCGCGGCCGGGCTGGTCAGGATGGACTTGACCATGGTGAACATGACCAGGGTTGGCTCAACATCGGGCAAGGAAAAATCACGTGGAGCCACGCCACGGGTAACCTGGAGATAAACCAGGCCCTCGTCCAGGTCGTTGCGCGTCACCAGTTCTTCCATGTGACCGACCAGATCGTCTTTTGACATGGGCCACTTGATGGACAACTCACCAAGAGATCGATCAAGACGCGCCAAATGAGAGGCATTATCGAGCAACTTGCCACCGATCACAGACGCCACTTCATAAACCGCATCCGACATCAGGAAACCACGATCAAATATAGAAATTACCGCATCTTCCTTGGCAACGTAGTTTCCATTCACATATACGATCTCGGACATTTTCTTTCCTTCAAATACAGGACGACAAGATTAACCGGAAACCAGGACACCATCTTCGAGACGAACAACCCTGTCGGCTTGGGCTGCCAGGTCGGCGTTGTGGGTGGCGACCAAGGCGGCCAGTTTCTGACTGCGGATCAGTTGCAGTAATTCTTTCAGGACATCATCAGCTGTATGTGTGTCGAGATTTCCCGTGGGTTCGTCAGCCAGCAGCACAGCAGGTTGGTTGGCGATGGCGCGAGCGATGGAGACACGCTGTTGTTCACCGCCCGACAATTTGGCAGGTCGGTGGCTGAGGCGATGATCAAGGCCAAAACGGCCAAGCAAATCGGTCGCGCGTTGTTTCGCTGCGGCTTTGGATTTGCCGGCGATCATTTGAGGCATCATGACATTTTCAAGGGCCGTGAATTCCGGCAATAAATGGTGGTGCTGGTAGACAAAGCCCAGTTTGTCGCGGCGCGTTGCCGTGCGATTACGTTCACTGAGTTTGTTACAAGACGTCCCCGAAAGAAGTACATCGCCACCGTCGGCCCGTTCCAGCAAACCGGCAATTTGCAACAATGTTGATTTGCCGGAACCGGAAGGCCCCAGCAAAGCGACAAATTCTCCAGGCTGAATACTGAGTTGTGCGCCTTTCAGGACGCGGATATCGGCACCGCCCTGTTTGAACGTGCGCTCAATCCCATCCAGTACCAGAGCTGCTTCACTCATACCTGAGGGCCTCCACCGGATCGAGGCGGCTGGCACGCCAAGAAGGGTAAAGCGTGGCGAGGAAAGACAATCCAAGGGCCATCAGGACAACGACAATAACTTCGCTGCTTTCGATGCGGGCCGGCAAATGTGACAGGAAACGAATTTCAGCAGCCCACAGTTCAGCGCCTGTGAGACCTTCCAGCCAGATACGGATCAGATCGATATTGCTGGCGAAAGAAATGCCAAGAATTGCGCCCAGCACTGTACCCAATATCCCGACACTGGCACCTGAAATCACAAAGATCCGCATGACCGAACCACGCGTCGCCCCCATGGTGCGCAGGATCGCAATGTCGCTGCCCTTGTCCTTCACCAGCATGATCAGGCTGGAGATAATATTGAAGGCAGCCACAATAATAATCAGGGTCAGGATCAGGAACATCACATTACGTTCCACCTGCAGCGCCTTGAAGAAATGCGAATTGGCCTGTTGCCAATCATAAAGACGATAGGGTCGCTTGAGACTTTCCTTTATCGCCTTGCGGGTGGCCGGAACATTATCTGGATTGGTGACAAAGGTTTCAATCGCCGTGACCCGGTCACCAGTTTTGAAAAATACCTGGGCGGCTTTCAGCGGCAAATAAACAAAGGTCGAGTCATATTCATACATGCCAACTTCAAAGGTGGCGGCGATTTCGTATGAGCGCATGCGCGGCACGGCACCAAAAGGCCCTGCACTTGTTTGCGGTGCAACCAGGGTAATGCGTTCGCCCGGAAAGACGCCTAAACGCTGGGCCAGGCGATGGCCGACAACTGCCTTGTCCTTGCCGCCAAATTTCGCCAGTTCACCCGAAACAATTTTTGAAGAGATAAGTTCGCGGCTTTTCAGGTCTTGCGGTTTGATACCACGCACCAGGGCACCACGGGCTTCGCCCTTGACCATGGCCATGACCTGGCCTTCGACAATGGGTGTTGCTGATTTAACGCCGGGCGCCTTCTTCAGGGCTTCCGCGACACCATCGTAATTTTCGATATTGCGGCCGATGCCCTGGACCATGACATGACCATTAAGACCAAGGATGCGCCCCAGCAATTCAGCCCGAAAGCCGTTCATAACCGCCATTACAACGATCAAGGTGGCGACGCCCAGGGCGATACCCAGCAGGGAGAAGCCCGCAATGACCGAGATAAAGCCTTCTTCCTTGCGGGGCCGCAGATACCGACCGGCGATCATCCATTCAAAGCGGGAAAGCATCTGAGTCCTATCCAACGAACCGGTTGAGAATAGCGTCGAGTGAAAGTTCTTCCTTGATGCCACTGGCCCGGTTCTTGACTTCCAGCACGCCGTTTTTCAAACCGCGTGGCCCGATAACAACCTGCCAGGGTAATCCGATCAGGTCCATCTTGGCGAACTTGCCCCCTGCCCGTTCTTCAGTGTCATCATAGAGCACCTCAATACCAGCGTTGCGCAGCTTGCCATAAAGGTTTTCACAGGCAGCATCGGTTGCCTCGTCACCTGGACGAAGATTGATCAAGCCAATGTGGAACGGGGCCACAGCTTCCGGCCAGATAATACCGTCGTCATCATGACTGGCTTCAATAATGCCACCCACCAGACGCGAAACACCGATACCGTAGGAACCCATTTGCAGATGGGTGGCGTTGCCTTCTTTGTCCAGCACGGTCGCGCCCATGGCCTCGGAATATTTTGTGCCGAAGTGGAAGATATGACCGACTTCGATGCCGCGGGTATGCAAACGTTTTTCTTCTGGCACCGCAGCTTCAAATTCATCAGCAACATATTTTTCGTCTGTCACGGCATAGAGAGACGTCCACTTGTCGACAATGGCCTGCATGTCACCGTCATAATCGATGCCCTCAGGTGGCACGTCAAATTCGAGGTAATCGCCGTGGCAATAAACTTCTGATTCGCCCGTTTCCGCCAGGAGAATAAATTCGTGACTGAGGTCGCCGCCGATTGGACCTGTATTCGCTTTCATGGGGATAGCCTTCAGGCCCATGCGATCGTAGGTGCGCAGGTAAGAGACAAACATCTTGTTATAAGCACGTTTGGAACTCTCGTGATCGATGTCGAAACTGTAAGCGTCCTTCATCAGGAATTCCCGCCCGCGCATGATGCCAAACCGGGGCCGAACTTCGTCACGAAACTTCCACTGGATGTGATAAAGATTGCTGGGCAGGTCTCGATAACTACGCACGCTGGCCCGGAAGATTTCGGTGATCTGTTCTTCGTTCGTGGGACCGTACAGCATGTCTCGACCGTGGCGATCCTGGATGCGCAGCATTTCCTTGCCATAGTCGTCATAACGACCGGATTCACGCCACAGATCAGCGGGCTGGATCGTCGGCATGAGGACTTCGTTACAGCCCGCCGCATCCATTTCTTCGCGCACAATATTTTCGATATTTTTCAGAACCTTGAGGCCCATGGGCAGCCAGGAATAAATCCCGGCGCTGGACTGGCGGATCATACCGGCGCGCAGCATCAAACGATGCGAGGCGATCTGTGCCTCGGACGGTGTTTCCTTGAGGGTGGGCATAAAAAACTGCGAAAGACGCATTACAGGCTCCGGAAATCTAAACAGGGATGTGACCTGCCATAAATTCCAGCAGGTCGCTTCGCCGCACCATAGGCAATGCCCCCTGTGGGAGCAAGATATCCGGGCCGTTGGCCTGATTTATTTTTTGGCGGCTTTTTTGTTTTTCTTTTTGCAATAACGCTTGAGTTCGTTACGGGTGCGGTGGTTCAGTTGTTTACCGTTAAAGAAAACGCCACCACCCTTCTTGACCGTCACTGTGCCGACTGTGACGGCTGTATCTTCCAGTCCCGTTGGCGGCGTGGTCCCCAACATCTGATAGATCTTCGGGCTGATATCAAAACTGAGTTCATCGGGCAGCTCGATCCTGTTGGGATCAGGCAGGGCCGCTGATTTGACCTTATTGCCTTTTACGTCAACACCCGGGACATAATCAGCGCTTATGTTGGCTTGTTTCAACAACAGGCGTTTGCAGTCCTTGTCTGTAATGACAATGCGTGTTTCCCCCGCATTTGCGACAGAAGCCAGCACAATCAGGAAGCAACCAAGGATGAAAAAGATGTGATTAAGCTTTACCATGGAAACATTTTTGGCCGTAAAACCTTAAAAAGTCGTTTTCACTCAAAAAAAAGCAACAATTTTACCCAAATTCGTACTTTCTGGGTGACGCCATAAATTGTTTGGCGTAACATCCGCTTCAAGAAAAAATATAACCGGATCAAATTGCGAGGCTGAAAGGCTTAGCCAGGAAGATATCGGGGAGGCGCGCTTCTCAGGGGCGCAAAAACAAGGTCCTTCGGGGCCTTGTTTTCGTTTAGGGGATTGCTGTTTCTTCCCCACATGCTGTTTCCAGAGAAGGGCCAGCCGACGTGGCAGACATTCCGGTAATCGACCTTGGCGGTCGTGATCACGCCAAGGCTGATCAGGATATCGCGCAGATCATTGATCAAGCCTGCTGCGACATCGGGTTTCTGGTGATCCGCAATCATGGTATCCCGGAAAATATTATTCAGGACTGCTGGCAGCAAAGTCTGGCCTTTTTTGACCTGCCTTTGGCTGAGCGCATGAAAATTGCCCTGCCTCATCCTGGCTATCCCTACGGTTATGCTCCGCTGACCAGCGAAACACTGACCAAATCATTAGGAGAAGACAGCCCACCCGACCTGAAAGAAGGATTTGCAGCAGGTCCTTTGAAGGTTCCCGATCGCCAGCTGGATGATGAGGAGGCGGGTTTTGTCTATGCCCCCAACCTGTGGCCGGAAAATCCTTCAGGACTGCGTCCGGCCTTCAAAGCTTATGTGCGGGAAATGGACGCCCTGGCACAGCGCTTGATGCGGCTGTTTGCCCTGGCGCTGGATTTGCCGCGGGGCTTCTTTACACCTATGATCAACGAAGCCATATCGGCCTGCCGGGCCAATCA
>JABIFY010000053.1 GCA_018650465.1 Alphaproteobacteria bacterium | reverse complement strand
GGCAAGGTAACTGTTGCGACTGCCGCCAAAGCAGTCGCTGAATAATCGCTTCGGCATACTTCGGGACAAACCTTCATGGCCTCAGCCGCTGAACAACTTGCAGCCAACATAAACCTTGGTGCCTTTTCCAAGGCAACTGAACTGAAGAAACGTCTTTGGTTTACGTTGGGGGCATTGATCATTTACCGGCTGGGGACATATATCCCCTTGCCGGGCATTGATCCGGCGGTCCTGCAGGACATTTTTAGCCAAAATCAAAGTGGCATCCTGGGCATGTTTGACATGTTCGCGGGTGGTGCTCTGGGTCGGATGACCATTTTTGCCCTGAATATTATGCCCTACATTTCTGCGTCGATTATCATTCAGTTGATGACGACAGTGTCTCCCCAACTGGAAGCACTCAAGAAAGAGGGCGAATCAGGCCGCAAGAAGATTAACCAGTACACACGCTACGGCACAGTTTTGCTGGCGGTTGTACAGGGTTATGGCATTTCGGTCGGTCTGGAAGGTATGTCCAGCTCGCAGGGTGCCGCGGTTGCTGAACCTGGTATGTTCTTCCGTCTGGTTACCGTCATTACCCTGACAGGCGGTACCGTCTTCCTGATGTGGCTGGGTGAGCAAATCACTGCCCGCGGTGTTGGTAACGGTATCTCACTTGTGATTTTCTCTGGTATTGTGGCTGAATTGCCAAGTGCTTTGGTGGGGACTCTCGAGCTGGGCCGTACCGGTGCACTGGATACCTTGTTCATCATGTTCCTGTTCGTCATGGTCATTGGCGTGATCATGTTCATCGTCTTCATGGAACGCGCTCAACGACGCATTCTGGTGCAATACCCCAAACGTCAGCAGGGCAACAAGATGACGGGTGGCGAAAGCTCCCACATTCCGCTCAAACTGAATACTGCCGGTGTTATCCCGCCAATCTTTGCCTCTTCGCTGCTGTTGTTGCCGATCACCATGGCCAACTTCTCGGCGGGGCAGGGACCTGAGTGGCTGACGACTGTGACGGCCTTGTTGGGTCGCGGACAGCCTTTGTACATGGCCATGTATATGGGCGGCATCGTCTTCTTCTGTTTCTTCTACACAGCTGTGGTCTTTAACCCGGTTGATACTGCCGACAATCTGAAAAAGTACGGCGGCTTTATCCCTGGTATCCGGCCCGGTAAAAATACTTCTGACTATCTGGATCATGTTCTGACACGTTTGACAGTTCTGGGCGCGGCGTACCTGAGTGCGGTTTGTCTGCTGCCCGAGATCCTGATTTCACAATATTCGGTACCGTTTTACTTTGGTGGTACGTCTCTGTTGATCGTTGTGACAGTGACAATGGATACCGTGGGGCAAATCCAGTCTCACTTGCTGGCTCATCAATATGAAGGGCTGATCAAGAAATCCAAGTTACGAGGACGCAAACGGTGATTATTGTTTTGTTTGGCCCCCCTGGCTGCGGCAAGGGAACACAGGCCAAGCGTTTGCAAGCCAATACCGGGCTTGTTCAGTTATCAACGGGTGACATGTTAAGGGCTGCAATCGCTTCCGGCTCAGAGCTTGGCAACCGGGTAAAAGGTATTATGGCTGAGGGCAATCTCGTCGACGACGAAACTGTCATTGCCATGCTTTCCGCGCGCATCGATGCGCCAGATTGCGAAAAAGGATTTATTCTGGATGGCTTCCCGCGCACTGTTGCGCAGGCAGAAGCCCTGGATGCCTTGCTGACAGGCAAGGGAATAGAAATAGGTGCCGTTGTGGAAATGACGGTGGAAGATGAAGCCCTGATCGAAAGGATTTCCGGACGTTATACGTGCGGGAACTGTGGTGAGGGGTATCATGATGCCTTTAAAAGGCCGGTGGCTGAAGGTGTCTGTGACCAATGCGGTGGTAAAAAGTTTGACCGTCGGGCTGATGACAATGCGGAATCAGTGCGAATCAGACTGGATGCCTATCGTAACCAATCGGCCCCATTGCTCCCTTATTACCGGGAACGCGACAAGATATTTGCGGTAAACGGTATGGCAGAGATGGATGTGGTCGAAAAAGAGATCAAAGCAGCGATAAAGGCTGCTAAATAGGTTGACTTGAGGCCTGCGTTTCAAGATAATCCGGCACCTTTTCAACAGAGCCGCGGTTATTGCGTTTCTCTGGGCCTCATGCCCCGGGTCAATTAGACTCGGCACGGGGCGTTTTGTGTTTAAACATAAGCGTTTGCGGGATCATCCCGCTGACGTATTAACGAGGAGTTCCGGACGTGGCGCGAATAGCTGGCGTTAACATTCCGAGCAATAAGCGGGTCGAAATTGGTTTGACCTACATATTCGGGATCGGGCGGACTAAAGCCGTCGAGATTTGCAACAAGGCATC
>JABIFY010000052.1 GCA_018650465.1 Alphaproteobacteria bacterium | reverse complement strand
TACGGGTGACATCTCGGCTGAAATGATCGCCGATTGTGGCGCGACTTATGTCATTGTCGGCCATTCCGAACGCCGCGCCGATCACGCCGAAGACGACGCCGCCGTAAAGACCCGGGCCGAAGCCGGCCACCGCGCCGGCCTGAATGCCATCGTCTGCATCGGTGAGACCCTGGAAGAGCGCGACGCTGGCAATGCCCTGAAGATCGTTGAAAGCCAGCTCGCCGCCTCCATGCCCGACGCCGCCACGGCAGCAAACACCGTTGTGGCCTACGAGCCCGTCTGGGCCATCGGCACCGGCCGCACCGCCAATACAGACGAAATCAAGGAAGTGCACGACCATATCCGCGCCATCCTGGTGGCCCGCTTTGGCGATGACGGCAACGGCATGCGCATTTTGTATGGCGGTTCCATGAAGGCGGAAAACGCCGACAGCATCATGGCGGTGGAAAACGTCAACGGAGGCTTGATCGGTGGCGCGGCCCTGAAGGCTGAGACCTTCTGGCCAATCGTCGAAGCGGCTTTGTCCTAAGCGCTCCGTCACCCCGCACTTGATGCGGGGTCTACGCGTCCGGATTAAGGCACTCCTTGTGGCGTAGGCGTAGATGCCGGATCAAGTCCGGCATGACGGAGTGTGTGAAGTTGGTTTTGTCACTACTAGCAAATTCAAAGAGTGCAATATGAACCCAACCATCTGGCAGGGACGTGACCGCCTCATCCTCGACGGCAGTATGGGCCTGTCCCTGAAATCCAAAGGCGTCGAGGTGCCAACCGACATCTGGTCCGCCCATGCCCTGATGGCAGCCCCCGATGTCGTGCGTGAATTACACGCCGATTATATCCGCGCCGGGGCCGACATCATCACCACCAACAATTATTCCTGCACACCCTATTACCTGAAAAGGCGCGGCATCGAAGATCGCATGGAAGAACTGACCACACTCTCAACACGCCTCGCCCGTGAAGCCGTTGAGCAATCCGGCAGTAACACCCTGATCGCCGGAGCCTTGCCACCCCTGGGCGGCAGTTATGATCCGGGCGACGTCCAGGATGCCGCCACCTCGAACCCCATCAACCGCAGGATAGCCAAAGCCCTGACAGATGACATCGACCTGGTGATTTGCGAAACCATGTCCAGCATAGCCGAGGCCCGCATGACTGCCGAAGCCGCCGCCGAGACCGGCAAACCCGTCTGGCTCGCCCTGACCCTGACCGATGATGACAGCGCCACCCTGCGATCCGGCGAAACCCTCGCCGACACCGTCGCCGCCATGAAGGGCCTGGAGATCGACGCCTGGCTCTTCAACTGCTGCACCCCCGACGCCATCACCGCAGGCATCAAAACCTTAAAAACCCTCACCGACAGCCCCATCGGCGCCTACGCCAACGCGTTTAATCCGGTCCCCGAAGGCTGGACCCTGGAGGAGGGCGGCATCACCTACGACGAAATTTTGGGCGTTGATGCATACGAGACCCACGCCAAGGCATGGCAGGATTTGGGCGCGTCAATTATTGGCGGGTGCTGCGGGATCGGGCCGGATCATATCCATCGAGTGAGTGGGATGGCGGCACAAGAATAAAGGGATCGTGTCCACGGTACTTGACGAAAACTGCAATATACTATTGGTAGCATACAAATGTATGTAATTGACTCAAAAGTTGTTTATAGGCCATGCTTTCAGCTTCTCAGATAAGTGGAGTACAAGAAAATGGCGGTCATTTTAGTTACATACGACCTCAAGGCACCGGGCAGAAACTATCAGGGTGTCCACGACTACCTAAAGACATTTACACATTGCAAGAAAATGGAATCTGTTTGGCTCCTGGACACGGCGAAAACCCCTGCTGTCATTCGAGATGGATTAAAAAGTAAAATCGACGCCAATGACATCACTTTCGTTGTAAAAATAACTCAGTCATGGGCTGCATCCAATTTTGGGTGTGGAGACTGGTTGAACGATTCTGCAAGAAACTGGTGAGGTCTCCCGGTAGCTGAAATCAATAACCTTCAGATTGAGTGTGTCCATACTTTTCGAAAAGAAAGGGCGGCCACTTGGACCACCCCCTCAATCATACAAACCCATGCGCCGCTGGAACTGGCGTTGTTCCCATTTGGCGCCGAACAGGCCGAAGAGGCCAAAGAGCATGATGGCGTGCAGGGCGATGCCGAGGCCCCAGGGGGCGATGACCCAGCCGATCCAGATGTTGTTGGGGGAGGTGTATAGGTTGAGGGCATAGAGGCAGGGGATGATGACCACAAAGCACATCCAGTGCAGGTGAAAACCTTTGAGGTTTTGCACATAGTCGATGGCTTCGGCTTCCTTGCGTTGCTGGAAAGTCTTGTTTGTTTCTTGGCCGGTGTTTTGCGCGTCGCTTGTGGTTTCTGCTTCGGGTTTGTCGGTTTTCCTGGGTGGGCTGCTGTCGGGGATCATTTTTGGCTCCTGCATCAAATTTGTTACGGATGTTTCAAACACAGCCGCAAGGCATTTGAGGGATTCCAGGGTGGCGGCATTGCCACTTTCAAGGCGCTGAATGGTCCGGGGGCTTAAACCCGAATGCAGGGCAAGCTGTTCCTGCGTCCAACCGCGATCCGTCCGTAATTTCTGGATATCCATCAAACTTTTCCTTGTTGCTGTGACCCGTTATCTAGTGATCACAAGCCAACCTGAACACGTCACGAACCCGACACGCACCCGCCAAGGTACATAAGGCACTGAAAATAAACAAGATTAAAGTTTGACGCGACACAGGTGTCGGGTGAGGATATCTAGTCCCCGTCGGCAACCGACAGCTTGGCCCGGCGTCTGCGCCAGATCGGCAGGGCGATCAGGGCGACGCCGATCAGCAACAGGGTCAGGGTCATGGGGCGCTGATACATGAACTGGATACCGTCGGTTAAATTGACGGCACGGGCGAAGTTGTCTTCCATCATGCCGCCCAAAATAAAGCCGATCAGCAGCGGCGGCAGCGGGAAGTTGGCAAAGCGCAGGATGGTGGCACCGACGCCCAGGCCCACCAGGATCAGCAATTCAGTGGCGTTATTCTGGCCGATATAGGCCCCGATCAAGGTAAAAAACAGAATGAATGGAATCAAATAGTTGCGCGGGATGGTCAGCAATTTGGCGATGTAGGGGATCAGCGGCAAGTTCAGGATGATCAACACCACATTGCCAATATACATGGAAATAATCACCGACCAGAAAATCGTCGGGTTGTCGATCATCAGGCGCGGGCCGGGGTTCACATTCAGGGCGATCAGCGCGCCTAACAAAATGGCCGTGGTGCCAGAGCCGGGAATGCCCAGGGTCAGCAGTGGCACAAAGGATCCGGTGCAGGCGGCATTGTTGGCGGCCTCGGGCGCGGCGAGACCCTTGATAGAGCCCTTGCCGAATTCCTTCTGTTCTTCTTCGGAGGCGATGTTGCGCTCAACTGCATAGCCCAGGAACGAGGCAATGGTGGCCCCGGCCCCTGGCATGACGCCGATCAAAAAGCCCTGGATAGATTGCCGGGCAATCACTGGTGCTATGGCGCGGGCCTCGGCGCGCGTGATTTTCAGATCCTTGATCTGTTTGTCGGCATCGTCTTGATTGGCACGAGCCGGGTCCATGACCAGGAACAGGGCTTCGGGCAGGGCGAACAAAGCCATGGCCAGGGTGATGAAGCTGAAGCCCGACTGCAAATCCTGCACACCCATGGTGAAACGCGGCGCATTGAATAAAGCACTTTCACCGACCGTGGCCATGATCAAACCCATGACCGTCATCAGCAGGGCCTTGACCACCATGCCTTCACCGGCAAAGGCGGCAATGGCCGACAAGCCCACAACCATCAGGGCGAAATATTCGGCGCTGTGAAACAGCAAGGCTACGGACGACAGGGCCGGGGCAAAGCCGATCAACAATATGGCCCCCACGGTGCCGCCACAGAATGAGGCAATGGCCGCAATGGCCAGGGCCTTGCCCGCCTTGCCCATGCGGGCCATGGGGTAGCCATCAAAAGATGTGGCAACGGTGCCCGCAACGCCCGGCGCGTTGATCAAAATGGAGGATGTCGAGCCACCAAAGATCGCACCATAATAAACGCCGGCCAACAGGATCAGGGCGGCGGAAGGGTCACCGATCTTGATGGCAACCGGGATCATGATGGCGATGATCGACATGGGGCCAAGGCCTGGCAACATGCCGATGAAGGTGCCGATCAGGCAGCCTGCTACAACCATGGTCAGATTTGTCAGGGAGAAAGCGGCGGTAACGCCGAGCATGATGCCGTCATACATGTCCGGCCCCTTAGCTCATAAACCAGGGAAGCGGGCGCAGAAAAATACCCAGGGCCTGTTGCACCAGGAACCAGACGACGCCCGTACCAAGCAGCGCCACGGGAATCATGATGTGCAAGCGGCGCTCCCCCAGAATCCAGCCCGTGGCCACCAGGAAGACAACGGTGCCTGTCAGGAACCCGATGGGCCGCAAGGCCAGGGCGTAGATAACCATGGCGGCGATCAACATGAAGGCCTGGCCCAGCTTGTAGTCACGTAATTTCGAAAGATCGATTTCGTCGCTGCCTTCAGCCGCGGCCGGTTTGGGTGACAGGATCACAATCAGGGACAGGATGATGGCAATGACCGACAGGGCCATGGGCATCGTGTTGGGCAGAAACACCATGTTCAGTTCGAACGGCAGCAGGGGGTAGGTATAGGCCGAATAGCCATAGGCGACGGCGACTGTCAGAAAAATCACCGCAATCCATTTATCGAGTGCCATACATCATTTCTCCAAAAAAATGACAGTCACCAACTATGAACCATAATCGAAATCATAATCGGTGACTGTCAAATTTTATTGAAACCTACAAGAACCCCAATTTCTTCATCAGGCTTTTGATGACCTTTTCCTGGGCTTCCAGGAAAGAAACAAACTTGTCGCCGGGATTGTGGATGTTGACCCAGCCATTGCGGGCGCGCACGGCTTCCCACTCTGGCGTTGCATACATCTTGGCGATGGCGGCGCGATAGGCGTTGGCCTTGGCAGCTGGCAAACCAGGGGCTGCAAAGAAGCCACGCCAGTTGACGAACTCGGCATTCACGCCTTGCTCTTTCAGGGTGGGCGCATCGGGGGCAGCCGCATTACGTTTGTCAGCGGTCACGCCAATGATGCGAACTTCACCGGCCTTGGCCATACCGACGGCTTCGGAAAAGCCGGTGGACAATGCCTTGATCTCGCCCGACAGCAAGGCCGCCATGGCTTTACCGCCCGCATCATAGGGAATGTATTTAACCTTGGTGGGGTCTTCACCGGCAGCCTGCATGGCGTGGGCCACAACGATGTGATCCATGCCACCTGGCACTGAGCCACCACCGATGGCAACTTTGCGCGGGTTGGCCTTGTAGGCGGCCAGAAGGTCAGCAAAGCTTTTGATGGGGCTGTTTTTATGCACAACAAAGGCGGCGTAATCACCGATGGTACCGGCGATCATGGTCAGGTCACGGAAGTTATGCGGGAAACGGCCGACCAGCGAACGAATAACGATCGGTGTTGAATTCACCATCAGGGTGCCGTGGTTGGAGGCGGCATTCTCGATCAGAAAACCAATGGCCTTGCCACCGCCCCCGCCGGACATGTTTTCAAAAGTTGCTGTGCCCACCAGCCCAGCCTTGGTCAAGGCTTCGCCGGTACCACGGGCTGTACCGTCCCAGCCACCGCCAGCGCCGCCGGGGATCAAAAAGTGAATACTGTCGACATCAGCGGCGATTGCAGGCCCGGCCAGCAGAACCGTCGCTGCGATGGCGGACAAAGCTGTCTTGCGAATTCTGTTTGTGAATTTCATTTTTGCGCTCCCATTATTTGTTTTTATGGAGCGCATTGTAGTCAAAGCCATCAAAAACGATAGTAAAATGCATTCATCTGGTGCTGAATTGTGCTTGACGGCAGCCAGGATTACTTCCCACGGAAATATTTTGACCAGTAATGGTTTAGCCAGGAACGTGGGGCTTTCGCTCCTTGTCCAGTTCAATGCCTTCCAGACGGTCCAGCAATTCCGCCAGCAGCGGCTTACCGGCAACCATAATGCCGGTATGGCGCACATCGGGCTGGTTGTAGGTAAAGCCCTGTCCATCGGGCGTGGTAACTTCATAACCCGCTTCTGTGCAAATCAGATCGGCAGCGGCAATATCCCAGTCGCTTTTCGGCTGCACGGAAATCGTCGCGTCATAACGTCCTTGCGCCACCAGCACCATGCGAAAGGCGATGGAATTGTGAAAATGAAACTGGGCTTTAGGGATGGGCAGAAAGCCATTTCGTTGCAGCATGCCGCTGGAAGACAACAGGCGGGCATCAACGATTGAGGGGACGGGGCCTAAATTCAGGGGCTGGTCATTCAGCGTCGCTCCCTGGCCGATTTCTGCGAACCAGAAGTCATTTGTTTCCGGGTTCAGAACAGCGCCCAGGATGGGTTTGCCGTCTTCGACCAGGGCTGCACAAACGGTATATTCCGGCTTGCGCTGGACAAAAGCGCGGGTGCCGTCGATGGGGTCGACAATCCAGCAGCGTTTACGCTCCAGGCGGATTTTGTCATCAACCGTTTCTTCCGACAGCCAGCCATAATCGGGCCGGGCCGCACACAGCTGTTCTTTCAGCAAGGCATCAACCGCCAGGTCAGCTTCCGTCACCGGATCGCCAGGGTTCTTTTCCCAGGTTTCCGCATGACCCTTAAAGAAGCCATGGGCGACGACACCGCCAGCCAGAACGGCTGATTTCAGCAGGGCGATATCATCTTTCAGGTCCATAAAATCAGGCGCCCGCGACGGTCATGCCATCGATGCGGATGGTGGGTGCATTGGTGCCATAATTGAAAGTCAGGTCATTGGCTGGCAACATATTCAGGAACATGTCTTTCAGGTTCCAGGCCACCGTCATTTCACTGACAGGGAAGGTGATCTCACCATCTTCAATCCAGAACCCGGCGGCCCCTCGGCTGTAATCACCCGTCACACTATTTACACCAAATCCAATTAAATCAGTGATATAGAGGCCAGATTTAATGTCAGACATCAATTCGGTGGGCGTTTGTGATCCGGCTTCCATATAGAGGTTTGTGGTTGAAGAATGGGGAGGCGATGCGCCGCCACGACTGCCGCGTCCTGTGGTCTCAAGACCCAGCTGGCGGGCCGAGGCTGTATCCATGATCCAGGTTTTCAGGACACCATTTTCAATCAAATCAAGCCGCGCATTGGCCACGCCTTCGCCGTCAAAAGGACGCGAGGCCTGGCCGCGCAAGATATGCGGATCATCGACAATATTAATGCCGTCAGCAAACACCGCTTTGTCCATATAGTCTTTCAGAAAACTGGTACCGCGGGCGACCGAGCCGCCCGTGATGGCACCAGCCAGGTGGCCGAGCAAGCCGTTTGAACAACGCGGATCATAGATCACCGGCACTTCAGATGTTGCCATTTGGCGCGGGTTCAGGCGTTTAACCGTGCGCTCACCAGCATTGCGGCCGATCCTGGCGGGACTTTCCAGCTCCTCGTGGTGGCGCTTGGAGGAATAATCGTAATCGCTTTCCATGTCCGTGCCTTCGCCGGCCAGGACCGAGGCACTGAAGGAATAGCTGCTGGATTTATAGCTGCCCGCAAAGCCATGACTGGTGGCGATGGCGACTTCAGCCCTGGACCATCCGGCCCCGGCCCCGTTGGAATTGGTGACGCCGTCGACGGCAAGGGCGGCTTCTTCGGCCTCTGCGCCGATGTCATACAGCGCTTCGGTGTCATATTCATAGTCGTCATAGCTGTCCAGATCGGGCCATGTTTTCGCCAGCCTGTCTTCCGGAGCCAGACCACAATAAGGGTCTTCGGGTGCGACCTTGGCCATGGAAACCGCACGTTCCACCAATTCATCCATAGCCTGGGCCGATGTATCGCTCGAGGCCACACAGGCCTGGCGCTGGCCGACAAAGACACGCAGCATCATATCCAGCGATTCAGACCGTTCCAGGTCTTCGCGCTGGCCCATGCGCATGGAGGTCGACAGGGACTGCGACACCACATGGTGGCCATCCGCCGCATCCGCCCCGGCCTTTTTGGCCTTGGCAAAGAGATCATTCAGGAATTCAAGTGCTTCAGACATATTCAGACTTTGTTTTTAGGATACAGATTTGCGCCCTAAACTAGCGCATTAGAGAAAAAGTGGTAGCGTCTAAGTGAGATTGCACGATCTTGCAGCACAAAACAGAACTTGGTCAGAAGGATGATTTAGCATGAAGGGCATTTCAGAATTTCGCAGGGGCGGTCCAGACGATCCTTTGGTGCGGGAAATCATGCAACAAAAGGGTCTGTCCGAGGTTCCTTTTTACCGCCAGGACAGTCCCAAGGCACAAAAGTTTGATCTGCACGCTTGTATGCAGCGCTGGATGGCGTGGACACCAGATCGGGACGGACCTGTGAACAAGCAGCAAACCGAAGGTAACGATCCCGCCCATTTGGCAGCGTTGATCAAAAGCAAAGGCATTGAGCTTGGGGCCGGTGACATAGGTTTCGCAGAACTAACGCCGATCATGATCAATGTGGGGTCATCCTTCGAGCTTAAAAACATTGTCTCCATCGTTGTGTCGGAAGAATACGCCAAGGTGCTGGAAGGGGCCTTGGCCGTTGAGGTCGAAGCCTTTGAGGTTTATGTCGAGTGCGCCCGAATTTCGACCCAACTGGCCGCCTACATACGGGACCTGGGCTTTGCTGCCATCGCCGATCACAACGGCACCGGCGATATTCAAGCCGTGCCCGCCCTCTATGCCAGCGGTATGGGGGAGTTGGGTCGTCACGGCAGCGTCATTCATCCCAACTTTGGGGCCAGCTTTCGCCCAGGTTTCGTCATTACAGACGCGCCTGTGCAGCTTAATCAGCCAAACATATTCGGCGTGCAAAAAACCTGTGAGACCTGCCGTTTGTGTGAAAGCAATTGCCCACCTGCCGCCATTCAACTGGCACCCGATTTCATTATTACAGAAGGCATCAAGCGCTGGCAGGTCGATATACCACGATGCTACGAAGCCTCAAGATTTCGCGATGAATATTGCCATATATGTGTCGATGTCTGTCCCTATCAGCACAAGGCCAACGGCGATAAGACACGCATGACCATCTTCAAAACCTTCATGAAAAAACGCAAATCCGCCGGCTATCGCACTCCGTCCTGGTTTATCGAAGACGAAGCAGAAGTCCTGGGTTAACTTTCGTTAATTAGTACATGGCACTATTTAATTAGGCACTATTTAATTAGGGCACTATTTAATTAGGGCACTATTTAATTAGGCACCAAATAATTCGAACTCACGATGGATACTGGTTTTCACCAGTATGACGGCCACCTAATATCGTCACACTGAGCTATTAATTAGTGTCAGGCACTATTTAATGATTGTTAACGGCTATCACTTCCAGATCGCCTTGCCGCTGCCCGGCAAACCCAAATCCGCCCACATGTCGTCGACTTTTTGCACGACATCGTCGCTCATGCGTAGTTTGCGGCCCCATTCGCGGTTTGTTTCCGGCTCAAGCTTGGTGGTGGCGTCGAGGCCGATTTTGGAGCCGAGACCTGAAACCGGTGAGGCGAAGTCGAGATAGTCGATGGGGGTGTTTTCCACAAGGGTGATGTCGCGGGCCGGGTCCATGTTAACGGAGACAGCCCACATGACGTCTTTCCAGTCGCGGCAGTTAATGTCGTCATCCACCACAATCACGAATTTGGTGTACATGAACTGGCGCAGGAACGACCACACACCCATCATCACGCGCTTGGCGTGACCGGCATAGGCCTTTTTCATGGAGACCACGGCGATACGATAGGAGCAGCCCTCGGGTGGCAGCCAGAAATCGGTGATTTCCGGGAATTGTTGCTGCAACAGGGGGATGAACAACTCGTTCAGGGCTTCCCCCAGCACACTTGGCTCATCCGGCGGGCGTCCCGTAAAGGTACTGAGATAGATCGGGTCCTTGCGCATGGTGATGGCGGACACGGTGAAGACCGGAAATTGTTCCACGGAATTATAAAAGCCCGTGTGATCGCCATAGGGGCCTTCGTCGCCGTAGTCCTGCAAGGAGACGTGACCTTCAATGATGATCTCGGCATTGGCAGGCACCTTCAGAGGCACGGTCTTGCAATCGACCAGTTCGACTTTCTGGTTGCGCAGCAATCCGGCGAACTGATATTCGGACAAGGTATCCGGCACCGGTGTGACCGCAGCCAGGATCATGCCCGGATCCGATCCAATGACGGCGGCGGCGGGCAGGGGTTCCGGGTTCTGGTCTTTCCAGCGCGCATGATGCTGGGCCCCGCCACGATGTTTCAGCCAGCGCATCAGGGTCGTATTTTTACCGGTCACCTGCATGCGGTATATGCCGACGTTAAAGTCATCTTCCTTATTGTCGCCGGGGCCTTTGGTGACAACAAGCGGCCAGGTGATCAAGGGGGCTGGTTCTCCTGGCCAGCAGGTCTGGATGGGTAATTTAGCCAAATCAATTTCATCACCGGTCCAGACAATATCCTGACAGGATCCTTTTGAGACAGATTTGGGTTTCATGGCCATGGCTTGCTTCAGGATGGGCAACATACCCAACGCTTCCTTGAAACCGCCTGGTGGTTCGGGTTGGCGCAAAAAGGCCAGGGTTTCGCCCAGCTCACGTAAGGCACCAGGTTCGCGCTCCATGCCCAAAGCAACCCGGCTGACCGTGCCGAACAGGTTGACCAGCACCGGCATACCGGCTTTTTCGCCCTTCTCATTGACCGGGTTCTCAAACAGGACGGCCGGGCCACCTGAAGCCAATAATCTGGTCTGGATTTCGGTCATCTCAAGGTTTGTGGAGACGGGTGTGGTTACCCGCACAAGGTCGCCCACGGCCTCAAGTTTGTCCAGATAGTCGCGTAGAGAACTGTAAGCCATGAATTTTTCCGCAGAAGGGGTTTTAAGGAGAGTATATCGCTTGCCTTCGGGTGGCGCGACAGCCAGGAGAAATTCTTTGTTATAACGATTCTAATACAGCAGATGATTGAATATTAGTTAAAATCATGGTTATATGGCACGGGGGTAAAGCGTATGGATGTCGGCGAAATCGCTGAAGTTCTGAAACAGCATCAACGATTTGTCAGTGGCAAATCAGGGGGCAAGCGTGCCATTTTGCGCGAAGTCGACTTGTCGGGCTTGCGCCTGCCTGCTGTTGACCTGACAGATGCGGTGTTAACCGGCAGCGATTTCAGCAATTGTATTCTTGAAGGCGTCAAATTTGATTCAGCTGACCTGTTCGGGGCTGATTTCACCAAGGCCAATTTGACCAGTGCCAGTTTCTACCGGGCTGATTTGCGTGGTGTCCAGTTCAAGGGAGCCACCATGACCGGCGTTAATTTGACGGATGCTGACATGCGGCCTGGCGCTTTGGTTTCATCACAAAATGCGCCGGTTGATCTTAGTGACGCCAATCTTGAAAATTCCACACTTGATCGCGCCAAGATGGACAAGGCCAAGCTTAGAAATGCCTCGTTGAAAAACGCCTCCATGCGCAGTATGCAAGCCAACAGTGTCGATTTTTCCGGTGCCGATCTTGAAGGCGCAAATATGGAAAAAGCCAAGCTGAAGAATGTCGATCTGACCGGGGCCAATATGGAAAATGCCCAGGTTGAAAGTGCTGATTTTACCGGGGCGAACATGCGCGGCACTGTGCTGGCGGGTGTTGATCTGAGTACAGCGGACTTGCGCGATACCAAAGTCAGCAAGGGTGCGGGACAACTACCGGTCGAAGTTCAAAAAATGCTGGCCCGTCACGCCATGTGGGCCGACACCGGCGGCATCGATGGCGAGCGCGCCAGCTTCCGTAATTATGACCTTAGTGGCGCTGATCTCGCCAATGCCTATTTGTCCGGTGCGGACTTCGGGGCCTGTAATTTAACCGAGGCCAATCTTTCCAAAGCCCAACTTGTGCTGGCGGACTTCAGTGGTTCTGACATGACCGGCAGTAATTTGCGCGAAGCCGAACTGAACGGCGTTAAAATGGTCAAGACGATCCTCGTCAAGGCAGACGCCAGTTTTGCCATCATTGGCAAAATGATTATTCGCGGACCAGACGGCAAGCCGACCGGCCACAAGTTTCCGGCCAATTTTGCCGGTGCAGATTTAAGCGACGCCAATTTTTCAAACGCGGATATGCGCGGGGCTATTCTGGATGGCGCGATCACGACAGGTACCCGCATGGGCCAAACTTGACGTCATCGGCCTGACGTCATCGCATCAATGGAAATGGGGACACGGGTGCTTTAGGGTCGGCCCATGAGCAATGACCTTCTTCAACATCGCGCGCGAAATTATCCCTATGAACGGGCACCGCATTCCTTTTTGTTTGATGGCGGCCAAATCCAGCCTTTGCCCAACGGGGTAGATAATATGCTCGACGGAAAACATCCCGTGTTGGCTTTTGGCTCAAACGCTGCACCGGAACAGCTACAACGAAAGTATCGCGACTGGCCGGATGTCAGTTTTGTTGTCACCAAGGCGACGTTGCAGGACTACGACGTGGTTTACTCGGCCCACCTGACTTCTTACGGGGCCGTGCCCGCCACTTTGGCACCATCCCCGGACACGGTGTTGCAGACCTGGATCACCTGGCTGGATGACGAACAACTGGCCCACATGCACACGACTGAAATGGGCCCCGGTGAAGTCGACAAGGGCGGTGGGGCCGATGTGAACTATGCCTATGGTTATTTGCAGGATGTTGTCCTGACGATTGAAGACGTCGTCGAACCAGTTGCATCGGTTGGGGTTTATTTGTCGAATTATGGGGCCCTTGCGCTAACGGAAAACCCCCTGGCTTTTTCCCGCATTGAGGCCGCAAACCGTGTGTTCGATGCTCGCGACAAACTTGATGTGCTGCAAGCCGTGCGGGACCGCCTGGCCCCTGATCTGGATCTTGAGGAATTCATTGTCGCAATTGTTGAGGAACCTGCCAGTCGATCAAGCTGGGGCGCTGAATTAAAGGCCACGGCCCACGCCCTTGAATTCCCGGATTTTGTGCGACTGGTCCCTTGACCTGCCTTGTGCAGAACGTTTCCGGGTTTTACGGAAACGCAGCGTTGCCGCAAACTCAAGGTGTGCGCCAACAAATGAAACTGATGCGGTTCCGTTTTAACCGGAATCGCCTTAGTTTTTGATGATGTCGCGAACAGAATTCAGGGAGTGAATGAATGGCTAAAGAATTGTGGCAGTTGGGTGCGGTTGAAACGGCAGCAAAAATCGCAGCGGGTGAGATCAGCGCATCGCATGTTACCGAGGCACATCTGACGCGCATGGCATCGGTTAATCCGGCCCTGAATGCGGTGACCAATGATCTCTCGGTTTCTGCCAGGGTCGCTGCCATTGAAGCCGATCAGGCTCAGGCGGCGGGGGATGATCTTGGGCTGATGCATGGTGTGCCCATGACCATCAAGGAAAATGTTGATCAGGCAGGCTGCACAACCCCCAACGGTATCGTTGCTCTGAACGAAGCTGTTGCCACATCTGATTCGCCCGTTGTTGCCAACGTGAAAGATGCCGGTGCCGTGATCCTGGGACGGACCAATACGCCGGAATTCAGTTTTCGCTGGTTCACCGATAATGATCTGCACGGCCAGACCCTGAACCCCTGGGATAAAAGTCTTACGCCAGGTGGTTCCAGTGGCGGTGCTGCGGCATCGCTGGCGGCAGGGGTGGGGTGTCTGGCCCATGGCAATGACCTTGGCGGCAGTTTACGTTATCCGGCCTATTGTTGTGGTCTGGCCACGATCCGCCCGAGCCTTGGTCGTGTTGCAGCCTATAACGCCAGTGCGCCCGAAGAACGCACCCCGTCGCAGCAGCAAATGTCGGTGCAAGGACCCATCGGGCGGTCTGTTGCAGATGTACGTCTGGGGCTTGAGGTCATGGCCCAGGCAGACTGGCGCGATCCCTGGCAGGCCCCGGAAGCCATGTTGCTGGACATGCCTGCAACACCCATTCGGGTTGCCGTCAGTGCAGACCCCATCGGTGTTGGTGTCGATCCTGCTGTTGCTGAAGCCGTCTGGCAGGCGGCCAGTTGGTTGTCGTCAGCGGGTTATGAAATTGTCGAAGTCGATCCACCTGAAGCCGCTAGAATCGCCGAGGACTGGCGCAAGCTTATTTTTACGGAAGCCGATCAGTTGCTGATTTCAGCCGTTGACAACATGGCCTCCCAAAATTGCCGCCAGGTCTTTGCCGACTATATCTCTTGTGTTGATCTGCTGGATATGCCGGGCTATATGCGCACGCTGGCTGACCGCACCCGACAGCGTCGCCTGTGGGCTGCCTTCATGCAGGAAAACCCTTTGTTGTTGATGCCTGTGTCTGGTGAAAAGCCCATGCCGCAGCACGATGATTTGCAAGGCCAGACGAGACTAAAAACCATGCTGGATGCACAGGCACCCATGTACATCATCAATCATCTGGGACTGCCCGCTGCGGCTGTGCCAACCGGTCTGGTGGATGGTGTGCCCATGGGCGTACAAATTGTCGGCCAGTCCTTCCGTGAAGGCCTGTGCCTGGATGCGGCCCAGGTGATCGAAAACCACGTGGGTATTTTGGCCGAACAGCTTTGGGCGCGTGAGGATTAAGCAGAGGCTTGGTTGACGTTTGCCGTTTCGATTGCTTTTTCGATTGCCGGGAATTCGATCCAGAAAATTGACCCTTTGCCCACTTCGCTTTGCAGGGCAATTGTTCCACCCATGTCTTCAACCAGTCGTTTGGCAATGGTCAGGCCAATGCCTGCGCCTGCAACTTCGCTGATTTCACGGCCAAGGCGACTAAAGGGTTCAAAGACCTCAGCCTGATCATCCGCGGTAATACCAGGGCCTGTATCGCTGACGCTGATCCTGACTTTGCCATCCGGGACGTCTTCACAAATCAGTGAAACGGTATCTCCGGGCTCGCTATATTTAACGGCGTTGGACAGCAGGATGAGCATGACCTGGCGCAGTCGATTGTAATCGACCCTGATCACGCGCGACGTTCTAATTTCATTGTGGGCAATTTGTCCGGTTTTGGCCGCCTGGACTTCGATAACTTCCATGCATTCCTGACAGATTTCATCAAGTACAACAGGGATTGCTGAAATGAGTAGTCTTTCTGCCTCAATACCAGAGAGGTCCAGCACCTGGTCGATCAGCTCCAGAAGATGCCGTGCACCGTTCAGGATTTGCTCAATACTTTCACGATGGTCGTCATTTAGTGGCGTTTCGGTATCGGTCAACATTATTTGCCCATACCCAAAAACGGCGTTCAAAGGTGTCCGCAATTCGTGGCTCATGGCGGAGAGAAATTCCGACTTGGCTTGGTTGGCGGATTCGGCAAGGCTCTTGGCCTGCTGCAAAGATATCTCGTCTTCAATTTGTTCCGTAATATCCTTGCCTGTACCCCGGTATCCCTGAAAATTTCCGTCGTCATCATAGACCGGCAGACCGTTGATAGATAAATACACAACGCTGCCATCAGCTTTCGTTCGGGGATGAACAAAATCATGGATTTGCCGCTTGTTGGCGAGGTCTTCCAGGTGGTTTTTCCACAGGCTATCCGTGAGATAGGGAATACCTGTTTCCTGTCGTGTCTTGCCCAACAACGCTGATTGCTCAACGCCGGATATTTCGGTGAAGCGATCCGAAAAATAGGAAAACCTCAGCTGGTCATCCATTTCCCAAAACCAGTCGGAAGCAGCATTCGCAAAAGACTGAAACCTGATTTCATTTTGTCGCAGCTGTTCCGTCCGCCGTTTAACCCTGGATTCCAGCTCGTCATTGAAAGCTTCCAGATTGCTCCTGTCATCCGCGTGGGCCTTGTTGACATCGTCAAGCATGGTGCGAACAGATCGATAAAGGTCACCCAGCTCATCGTCCCGTTCCAGTCCTTTTTTGGGAACAGTTGCGTCCCGGCCACCGCCTTTGAGGAGACCAGATCGCAGGGCAAACAACGAGTCCAGGACCTGCCGTTTCAGAACCCACAAGGTGACAAAGGTAACAAAAAGCGAAATGATCAGAACCAGAAAGCTGATCCTGGTTACATAAGCCATTAATTCCCGGTCAACATGTGACGCATCAAACCGCAGGGCGATGCCATGGTGGTAATTGGTCGCTTTGGGTGGCCAATAGACATCGTAGACAAGACCGTCGGGACTGCGCTTGTGTTGTACATGGTCACTGATTTTATCGGGGTCTGGCAGGGTGGGCACAGCACCAGATGAAACTTTTGGCTCCCCGTGTCCAGGTGTTATTAATACACCGGTTATGCGTTCGGCCCGCATGATAATGCCAGCATGCTGTTTTGCTTCAGCCTGGGTCAGGTGGTCAGAATCCCGCAGAATCTCGATCAGCAGTTCACCCTGGCGTTCCAGTTCTGCCAGAAGGCTGTCTGTTTGACGTAAATAGGAAGGGATCAGGACAACGATTTCTATGGCGATGATCGAAACAAAAACGGCGACTGCTATTCGCCGCCCCAAAGTTGACCGAAACAGACCTGTTTCCTGATTTCGTTCTTGACTGAAAAAACCGAACATTAAAATAAACGTCCAACCTTTCTACGTACCAATTCACTAAAGGAAAATAACTTTTCGAAAATACCCTGTCGTTAACGCAAAATGTATCTCAACTTAAGAAGGTAGACCGAAAGCGTATGTTGGCGACCTGAATTCTCTGCATAATGCATTAATCACGGGAAAATGGCAGTTATTCATTCATATATTAACGATCATATCCAATTACTGGCTCGCCAGGTTTTACAAGACCTGGCCGGCTACAATGGACAGAAACACGATCAAGCCAAAGTGGTGGTTGGATTTGAATTTGGCCAGGCAATCTGCCCAGTCATCGATGTCGAGCGTGATAATTTGCCAGGCCATGTGCACCGCGGCGAAGATCAGCCCCACATAAAAGATCCAGGATAATTGCACAATCCAGCCGGACGCTGCGATACCACCCAGGGCGATCAGATAGAACACCACCAGCCAGTTTTTGGTTGTGGGACCAAACCGCAAGGCTGTGGATTTCACTCCGATCATGATGTCATCTTCCTTGTCCTGGTGGGCATAGATCGTATCGTAGCCCAGGGTCCAGGCGATACCGGCGGCATAAAGGGCAATGGCGGCGGCCGAAAGCGTGCCGGTGACAGCGGCCCAACCCAGCAAGGCACCCCAGTTAAAAGCCAGGCCGAGCACGAACTGTGGCCAATAGGTGAAGCGCTTCATAAACGGATAGACCGCGACAATGACGAGGGACGCAGCGCCTGTCACGATGGCAAAGGCATTGAACGTCAGTAAAACCGCCAGGCCCACAAGGCTCAGCAAGCCCATCCAGACAGAGGCCTGCAAAACGGTGACCTGGCCGGAAGGGATGGGGCGCAGGGCGGTACGTTCGACCTTGCCATCATAATTGCGGTCGGCGATATCATTCAGGGTGCAACCGGCCCCGCGCATGACAAAGGCTCCGACAAAAAACAGGGCGATCAGCAAAGGATCGGGCCAGCCAGGGGCCGGGGCCGTAGGCCAACGGTAAATACTGACCTCGGATGCTACCAAAGCCAGCGACCACATACACGGCCACATCAACAGCCACGATCCGATGGGGCGGTCAAAACGAGCAAGCTTCAGATACGGCTTTGACCAGTCTGGTGCATAGCGGTCGACCGGGTTGTCAGCACCGGCATCGGCAATAACTGTTTCAGGTCCGGAGGAGGGGTGTTTTGGCATCTCTAATGCTGTAGCTTCTTATCCTGTTGCTATCAAGATAACAGATCGTGAAAATTCTCACTCCCATGATTTTTCCAACATGATTTTTCCAACATGACTTCAAACGTAAAAACCCGGCTTTATATAGACGCACCCTTGAATGCAGGTGCTTCTGTCGAATTATCAAAAGACAAGGCGCATTTTCTCAAAAATGTCCTGCGTCTGGCACCCGGCCAGCATATTGCTTTCTTCAATGGCCGCGATGGTGAATGGCTGGGGCGGATTGAAACCCTGTCGAAAAGTGCGGCGACGGTCGCGCTGGAAAATCAAACGAGGCCGCAATCACCCATGCCGGACGTTTGGCTGGTTTTCGCCCCTATCAAGCGCGCCCGCATCAATTTTGTTGCCGAGAAGGCCACCGAACTGGGGGTGGCGCAAATCCGGCCCGTGATTACCCGGCGCACGGTTATGGCCCGGGTGAATACCGGTCGCCTCGTTGCCAACGCCCTGGAAGCCTCGGAACAGTGTGAGCGTCTGGACCTGCCTGAAGTGTTCGAGCCACAGCAACTGGATAAATTACTGGATAACTGGCCTGCGGGTCGACGGATCCTTTGGTGTGACGAAGGGGCCAGCGGTGGCCCCATTGCCCAGGCCCTGGCCAAACTGGATGACGCCGCAAAGCGTGATCCCTGGGCCATTTTGATCGGGCCAGAAGGCGGGTTTGATGAAGTTGAACGCAGTCGATTGATCGACTTTCCTGATGCCCTGGCGGTGACGTTGGGCCCGCGATTATTGCGTGCAGATACAGCGGCAGCCGCGGCTTTGAGCATCTGGCAGGCCTGGGTCGGAGACTGGGACCTCACGCCTTCTTGAATATACACTTGTATCACAAGGTCTTGCTGACCATGTTTTGTTCCTGTAAGTGATGTTAATATTCGTTAACAAACCTATATTCAGGGCTGAGGAAAGCACGTGGCAAATAGTTCTAAATCCAGCATTATCGTTGAAAACAAGGCCCAGATGGTCGAATACCTTGAAAAGGGTAACAAGCCTGCCGCCGACTGGCGCATTGGCACCGAGCATGAAAAATTCGGCTTTCGCCTCGATGATCTGCGCCCTCTGGAATATGACGGCCCGCAGGGGATCGCCAAGATGTTCGAAGGCATGGAGCGCTTTGGCTGGCAGCCCATACTGGAAGACGGCAAAGCCATCGCCATGGCCATGGACGGTCAATCCATCACCCTGGAACCAGGCGGCCAGTTCGAACTGTCAGGCGCACCGCTGGAAAACCTGAACAAGACCTGCGACGAGGTCAACACGCACTTGCGCCAGATCAAGGAAGTGGCCGGTGAAATGGGTGTTGGCTTTCTGGGCCTTGGCTTTCAGCCGAAATGGGGCATCGACGATATCCCGATCATGCCCAAAGGGCGTTATAAATTAATGCGCGACTATATGCCGACCCGTGGCAAGCTGGGCCGGGATATGATGTTCCGCACTTCAACGGTTCAGGTGAACCTCGATTTCGCCTCCGAAGCCGATATGGTGCAGAAATACCGCGTCGCGCTGGCTTTGCAGCCCGTGGGCACGGCCTTGTTTGCCAATTCACCCTTCACCGAAGGCAAACCCAACGGCTACCTCAGCTACCGCAGCCACATCTGGACTGACGTGGACCCCGATCGCACGGGCCAGGTGCCTTTTGTCTTTGAAGATGGCTTTGGGTTTGAGCGCTATGTCGACTATGCCCTTGATGTACCGATGTATTTTGTCTATCGCGATGGCAATTACATTAATGCCCTCGGACAGTCCTTCCGTGATTTCCTGAAGGGTGAACTGCCTGCCTTGCCCGGTGAAAAACCCACCATGCTGGACTGGGAAAACCACCTGACAACCCTGTTTCCGGAAGTGCGCCTGAAACAGTTCATTGAATTGCGCGGGGCCGACGGCGGCCAATGGCGCAGGCTTTGTGCCATGCCTGCCCTGTGGACGGGCGTGCTTTACGATGATGCCGCGTGTGCCGCCGCGTGGGAATTGTGCAAGGACTGGACCACGCAAGACCGCGCCGACCTGATGACCGGTGTCGCCCGCGAAGGCATCCAGTTCGACTTTAAAGGCCGCAAAGTAAAAGACCTCGCCGCCGACGTCATCGAGATCGCCAACGATGGCCTCAAAGCCCGCAACCGCACCGACAGCTTCGGCGACGACGAACGCCATTTCCTCTCAGCTGTCAAACTCGTCATCGAAGACGGCCGCACCCCGGCAGAAGAACTGCTGGAAGCCTACCACGGTCGCTGGAACGGCTCCGTCGATCCAGTGTTCGAGGAATATGCTTATTAAGTAAATGGTGACTGGCACTATTTAATTTTTTCCGGGCTTTCACCCGAAATGGCTATTCGTCTGGATAAAGCTTTTGGTGGCGGGGCCGAGACCTGGTACAGGCTGCAGGCCGCTTTTGATCTTGCCCAAGCAATGAAAGAAGCAAACAAGAGCAAAGTAAAACGCGTTTCAGAGGCAGCGTGACAGGGCAATTATTACAGTTGAATGTGAAATGTCGCCTTTGACTTCTCCTTTCCCCCTTTGCATTCCAGTGCCGGGCGGGGTATAAGCCCCGCAACGGGCTGCCAGATTGCTTATTTGTGCGGCTTTTTCTGATTTTTGATTTGAGGCATTCGAGCCATGCAGACGGTTCTTCTTGTTGTTCATGTAATGTTGGCTCTGGCCATGATCGTAACGGTTCTTCTTCAGCGTTCTGAAGGCGGTGCGTTGGGAATTGGCGGCGGCGGCGGCGGTGCTGGCGGTGGTCTGATGACAGGCCGTGGTGCAGCCAATCTGTTGACCCGTACAACAGCTTTTCTGGCCGCCGGGTTTTTTGCCACCAGTATCACACTGGCTATCCTGGCTGGCGGTGACAGGGCGCCGACATCAGTGATTGACAGTGCCCCGGCTCAGCAGGCACCAATCGTACCCGCAGGGCCATCGGTGCCGAAGCAGTAAGCGCAAACGCATACAGGAATCGAGGCGGCTTCCGGGCCGCCTCTTCTTTTGCCTGAGCCATATTGTTTTCTGAATTTATCCACAAGAAAATACCACATTTAGTAAGTTGATGCTTTGTGAGGACAAAAACTTGATGTATGGTCTGCGTCCATGACGCGGTTTATATTCATTACCGGCGGCGTGGTTTCTTCCCTTGGAAAAGGGCTGGCTTCAGCCGCACTCGGTTCACTTCTGCAGGCACGGGGCTATAAAGTCCGGCTCAGGAAGCTCGACCCCTATCTCAATGTTGATCCGGGTACCATGAACCCTTACGAACACGGTGAGTGTTACGTGACGGACGATGGTGCCGAGACCGATCTTGACCTGGGCCATTATGAACGCTTTACCGGGGTTTCCGCCCGCCAGAGCGATAATGTCACCACCGGCCGGATCTATCAGACCATCATCGAAAAGGAACGCCGGGGCGATTATCTGGGCTCCACCGTTCAGGTCATTCCGCATGTGACAAATGCCATCAAGGAATTCGTCCTGAAAGATGTGGACGATGTGGATTTTGTACTTTGCGAAATTGGCGGCACCGTTGGTGATATCGAAGCCTTGCCTTTTTTCGAGGCCATTCGCCAACTCGGCAACGATCTGGAGCGCGACCAGGTGGCCTATGTGCACCTGACCCTGGTGCCCTATATTCCGTCCGCCAAGGAACTGAAGACCAAGCCCACCCAGCACTCGGTCAAGGAATTACGCAGTATTGGTATTCAGCCAGACTTGCTGCTGTGTCGTTGCGACCGAGAGATTCCTTTCAATGAACGACGCAAGATCGGGCGTTTCTGTAATGTGCGCGAAGAGGCCGTGATCCAGGCTTTGGACGTGAGCAGCATCTACGAAGTACCGTTGCGTTATCACGAAGAAGGCTTTGATGTCGAAGTTCTGAAAACCTTTGGTATCAAGGACGCGCCGGAACTCGATCTGACGCGCTGGAACGAAATTGTTGAACGTGTCACCCAGCCGGAAGGTGAAGTGAATATCGCCGTGGTTGGCAAATATGTCGGCCTGCAGGATGCCTATAAATCCTTGGCCGAGGCCCTGACGCACGGCGGAATCGATAACCGGGTCAAGGTCAACATTGAATGGCTTGAATCCGAAGTCTTCGAGGATCCTGAAAAACTGCACGAGCTGGAAGGCGTCGACGGTATTCTGGTCCCCGGCGGCTTTGGCGCACGCGGTGCCGAAGGCAAGATCGCAGCGGCCAAACTCGCCCGTGAAAAAAACATTCCTTATTTTGGCATTTGCTTTGGCATGCAGATGGCCGTGATCGAAGCGGCCCGCAACATGGCAGGCATTGAAAATGCCAACTCCACTGAATTTGGTGAATGTGATGAACCCGTTGTCGGTTTGATGACCGAATGGGTGCAGGGCAACCAAAAAGTGGAGCGCGGCGAAGATGATGACCTCGGCGGCACCATGCGTCTCGGGGCCTATGATTGTCTGCTCACAGACGGCAGCCAGCTGCACGATATTTATGGTCAGACCAACATTTCGGAACGCCATCGCCATCGTTATGAAGTGAACATCAATTATCGCGAAAAACTGGAAAAATCAGGCCTGATTTTCTCCGGTCTGTCGCCGGATGGTGTGCTGCCGGAAATCGTTGAAAACCCGGCCCATCCCTGGTTCATCGGTGTGCAGTTCCACCCTGAACTAAAATCCAGACCCATGGAGCCGCACCCTCTGTTTGCCTCCTTCATCAAGGCCGCCGTGACCCAATCGCGGCTGGTTTAGAATAAGGCAAGATTGTATGTTCACGGTAATAGTGCAGTAACTACCCCTTGTGTCATGCCGGACCTGATCCGGCATCCATGCTTTTGCCGAGGGGTGTACCTGTGATCCGGAAGCATGGTCCCCGGATCAAGTCCGGGGTGACGAATCGCGTTAAAGGACGTGCTGTTATGATTAACCACTTAAAGAAACAACTATGACCTATAACCACGTAACCATCGGCAATGTTACTTTTGGCACCGACCTGCCGCTGGCCCTGATCGCAGGGCCCTGTGCCATGGAAACCCGCGAGCTGGCGTTGTCGACAGCCGGTGAACTGAAGCGGCTGACGGACAAGCTCGGCATGGGCCTGATTTACAAATCTTCTTTCGACAAGGCCAATCGCACCAGTGCCGACACGCCGCGCGGTATTGGCATGGACAAGGCCCTGGAAATTTTTGCGGACGTCAAAGCTGAATTTGGCTGTCCGGTTTTAACCGACGTCCACGAAGCAGGCCAGTGCGCAACATTGACGGAAGTTGTCGATGTGCTGCAAATCCCGGCCTTCCTGTGTCGCCAGACCGATTTGTTGCTGGCCGCCGCTGCCACTGGCAAAGCCGTGAACATAAAAAAAGGTCAATTCCTCGCTCCCTGGGATATGAAGAACGTGGCCGACAAAGTCACGGGTGCTGGCAACAACAAGGTCATGCTGACGGAGCGCGGGGCAAGCTTTGGGTATAATACGCTTGTTTCTGATATGCGTGCCCTGCCTGAGCTGGCCGCAACAGGCCACCCCGTGATTTTTGATGCCACTCATTCCGTGCAGCAACCTGGCGGGCAGGGCACCACGTCTGGTGGCCAGCGCGAATATGTACCGGTGCTGGCGCGCGCCGCTGTGGCTGTTGGTGTGGCGGGCGTCTTCATGGAAACCCACCCCGATCCCGACAGCGCCCCGTCTGATGGTCCCAACATGGTACCCATCGATCAGATGGAAAGTTTGATGACCCGCCTGAAGGCCTTTGACGACCTGTCAAAATCAGCTTAAACATCCCGCACAAACATTCTGTTTAATCCATTTTTACCGGAGTAATTCCTGATGACTGCCATCATCGAAATCCGTGGCCGCGAAATTCTCGACAGCCGTGGCAACCCGACCGTTGAAGTTGACGTGCTTTTGGAAACCGGTGCCTTTGGCCGCGCTGCTGTGCCGTCAGGTGCTTCAACCGGTCAGTTCGAAGCCCACGAATTGCGCGATGGTGGCGACCGGTATCTTGGTAAAGGCGTTGAGCAAGCTGTCGAAGCCGTGAACGGAGATATCTACGCAGCCCTTTATGAAATGGAAGCTGAAAACCAGGAAGTCATCGACCGCACCATGCGCGATCTGGATGGCACTGCAAACAAAGAGCGCCTGGGCGCAAATTCAATTCTTGGTGTCAGCATGGCCGTGGCCAAGGCCGCCGCCCAGGAAGCCGGTTTACCGCTCTATTCATACATCGGCGGCGTTAATGCCCGCACCTTGCCCACACCGATGATGAACATCATCAACGGCGGTGCCCACGCCGACAACCCCATCGATTTTCAGGAATTCATGATTCTGCCCGTTGGTGCCCCCAACATCCGCGAAGCTGTGCGTATGGGTGCCGAAGTCTTTCATGCCCTGAAAAAGGGTCTCACCCAAGCCGGTCACAACACCAATGTCGGCGACGAAGGTGGTTTTGCACCCTCTCTCAAGAGCGCCGATGAAGCCCTTGATTACATCAACAAGGCCATCGAGACCGCTGGCTTTGCGCCGGGCAAGGATATCTATCTGGGCCTTGATGTGGCCAGCAGTGAATTCTGCCACGATGGTGTCTACAAATTCGAAGGCAAGGAATTGGACGCCGCCGGTATGGTCTCCATGTATGAAGACCTGATCGGCAATTATCCGTCCATCATCAGCATCGAAGACGGCCTCGATGAAAATGACTGGGACGGCTGGAAAGCCTTGACCGAAGCCATTGGCAACAAGGTTCAGCTGGTCGGTGATGACCTCTTTGTCACCAATCCAGCCCGCCTGTCAGACGGTATCGACCGCGACATTGCCAACGCCATCCTGATCAAGGTCAACCAGATCGGCACTTTGTCCGAAACTCTGGAGGCTGTTGAGATGGCCCACATGGCCGGCTACCGCGCCGTCATGTCTCACCGCTCAGGCGAGACCGAAGACTGCACCATCGCCGACCTCGCCGTCGCCACCAACTGCGGCCAGATCAAAACCGGCTCACTGTCGCGCTCCGACCGCATGGCCAAATATAACCAGCTCATCCGCATCGAAGAGGAGCTCGGCGCTGCTGCTGTCTACGCCGGCGCCAAAGCGTTCCGGCGCGGCACGTTTGGCTGATTGAATTCGTTAAATAGTGACAGGCACTATTTAACGAAGGTTAACGCAATGGTGCTCCATTCTGAATCACATTAGAATTTGTCACGGTTAAACTGAGTCCTTTTGGCAACAAACCAGGGTAAACATCAGACTCTAAAGGGTTTTCCTGTTGACCCAGGGACTCAGGTGTGATTCGATTCAAGTATGAGCTTGATGCACCAAATACGTCGCCGCGCCTGTTATGCCGTTGTGCCCCTGATTTGCACATCGGTGTTGGGCTATTTCGGCTATCACGCGGTGCAGGGTGACCGGGGCATGTCGGCCTGGGTAAATCTTGGTCAGCAGATCAAAGGCGTCGAAGCCCGGATAGCCGTAAACAAGTCCGAGCTTGATCGTCTGGAGCATCGTGTTTCCCTTTTACGCAATAGTGGCCTGTCCAGGGATATGCTGGATGAACGCTCCCGCGAGGTTCTGGGCCTGGCCCATGCGGATGAGTTGATCATTCTGGGCAAGTAGGCGTCGTCCGAATCCAATTCCAAAATACCGTCAAGCCCGCGCATGACGACAATGGAGAAGTATTCCTATAAAACCTGGCACTCTCACTCCATGAGTGATAGTAACTTGTTGTAATATAAGTGTTATTTGACGAATTCGTCAGCACACCCCATCTTGTTTACAGGTAAAAATGGAGGTGTGAATGTCGCTTGAATTACGATTGAAGGGTTTTCAGCGTACCACGGCGGAAATTACCTATCACATGCCGGATCATCCGCATTTATTGCAGGAATTCATATGGCAGCATCTGGATCAGGCACCCAAATATCCCAAATTGCACAAGTTCCTCGATTTCTGGCAGCGCGAGCTGGATGGTCCGATCCATACGGTTCGGGTCATGAGTTCACAATTGCTGAAACCAGCGGAACTCAAAATGGTGGATCAGAGCTTCTCGCTCCATTAAGTCATATGCGGGCTTTTCGCGACTGAGAGAAATCGCTAGATTTGGCCATATTGGTTAAATTTGCCGGAGTGGTGGAATGGCGAAGCGAGCGCGCAAAAATGAATTGATGACGGTGGGCTGGGAAGAGTGGATGGCTTTGCCAGAGCTTGGCCTGCATGCCATCAAGGCCAAGGTCGATACAGGTGCGCGGACATCGGCCCTGCATGCCTTCTCCATCGAAGAAATCGGCACCGGCAAAAACCGCAAAGTGCGCTTTGGTATCCATCCCATTCCCGAACAGCCCGAAATCGAAATCTATTGCACGGCTCAATGGGTGGGGGAGCGCGAAGTCACCAGCTCGAACGGTCATTCTGAAATTCGCCCGGTCATTCGAACCGTCGTCCGCCTGGATGGTCAGGAATGGCCTATCGAAATCAGTCTGACCAACCGCGAGAGCATGTCCTACCGGATGTTGCTCGGGCGGTCCGCCATGAAGGACAAGCTGGTTGTTAATCCGTTTGAAGCCATGATGTGCGGTGAACTCTCATCCACGCTCTATGATAAATCAGATGTCGATGACGATGAATCCCGCCCCCTGCGGATTGCAATCTTGAGCCGCGAGCCGGACAGCTATTCCACATCGCGCCTGGTCGAAACTGCGGTCTCACGTGGGCACACGGTCCAGGTGATCAACACCACACGTTGTTATATGAACATCACCTCTGCCCGACCTGAAATTCACTATCAAGGCGACGTCTTGCCGAAATTTGATGCGGTCATTCCGCGCGTCGGTGCGTCGGTGACATTTTACGGCATGGCCGTTGTGCGTCAGTTCGAGATGATGGGGGTCTATTGCCTCAACGGCTCGGCGGCTATTGGTGCTTCACGCGACAAACTCTATGCCCATCAACTGTTGGCCCGGGCCGGGATCGGTATGCCGGTGACGGGGTTCGCCCATTCGCCGTCGGATGTGAAAGATATGCTTAAAACCGTAGGCAAAGCCCCGCTCGTGCTGAAATTACTGGAAGGCACCCAGGGCAAAGGCGTTGTGCTGGCGGAAACCATGAAAGCGGCGGAATCAGTTATTCAAGCCTTCCGCGGCTTGCGCGCCCACATCATGGTGCAGGAGTTTATCGAAGAGGCCAATGGTGCGGATATCCGCTGTATGGTCGTCGGCAACAAAGTCGTTGGGGCCATGAAACGCCAGGCTGCGGCAGGTGATTTTCGCAGTAATTTGCATCAGGGTGGCTTGTCAACCAAGGTCCGCATTTCCGCCCAGGAACGGGCCACAGCCCTTCGCGCCATGAAAACCATGGGCTTGCGTTGGGGCGGCGTTGATTTGTTGCGATCAAACGACGGACCTAAAGTTCTGGAAGTCAATTCATCCCCAGGCTTGCAGGGTATCGAGAAGGCAACGGGCAAAAATATTACCGGCACAGTTATCGACTATGTGGAAGCCAGCGTACGTAGTGCCGCGACCCGAAAGAAAAAGCGGAAGTCCTGATATCTGGGCATATGTGCGTATTGAACCATGCTGACTGTAAGTTCAATATATTTTTCATAGTACAACCAGATAATTGCTTGTCGCTACCTTTTGGGGAGGCACCGATGACGGATAGTTCAACAGACAGAGACCTGCCAATTCGGGAAGCTGATAGTTCTCCAGAAACAATATTGGCCGTCGTATGGGGTGTTGTCGTGCTGGTCAGTGTCGGGTTGATTTACATGGCAGCGGCTTTGTTCGGATATATCTGACATAGACCTGCGGCATATTGGCCACGCCCTGTGTCATGGATTGTCAAATCCCAAACCTGTGTATAAGACAGGGTATGGACAAAGCATCTTCAGACGATAATCAGGATCAGCTGCCCTTCGCGGCGGCTGTCTATTCGCGTAGCACCGAAGACCGTAAGGCTTTGGCGACATTTACGGCAACTTTAAGGGCCAAGGGTGTCAGGGTTGGAGGATTGTTGCAGGAAGAACTGGTCGATGGCGGTGGTTGCCGTATGGGCATTGACCTGGTCGACGTTGAAACCGGTTCCCGCTTTCCCATCAATCGACCCTCCAAAGAGAATCTGGAGAGTAAGACCTGCTCCATGAACACCAATGTCCTGGCTGATTCAACTGAGGCGCTGCGTCGGGCCATTGAAGACAAGGTTGATTTGATCGTGTTGGAAAAATTCGGTGAACAAGAGCAAAATGGCGGTGGCCTGAACGACGAAATCCTCAACGCCATTGCGGAAAATATCCCCTTGCTGATTGCTGTGCCCGAAACAGCACTTGAGCTATGGACGGAACGTTCCGGCGGTCTCGGCGCGAACCTTGACCATAACGTCGACAGCTTTCAGACCTGGTGGAAAGATATCGATCCCGGCTAATTTTTCTGGATTGGTTGATATTTGTCGCTGTCGAGATCGTGTTTATCACCAGTGATAAACCCGGTACCTGTCAGCGTCGCAACAATTTTCCCGTCGCTTCGATGCACCTCAACATAGTAGGTGCCGAGACTGCGTGACCGCGTTGTCTCGGTTGCCCGTGCCACCAGGCGGTCACCAGCTTTCGATCCAGCATGATAAGATATCGATGTGTTGATTCCAGCGGCAACGATGCCGTGGGTGTTGCCCGCCAAGCCAAAGGCCGTATCTGCCAGCGTGAAAATCACGCCGCCGTGGCAGGTCCCGTTGAAGTTCAGGTGTCGGTCCTCGACCACAAGGGCAATCGTGACAGCGCCTGGTTCACTGGCAACCAGTTCCAGACCCAAATCGTTAACAGCAGGGTCGGCGTTGAAGAGGGTTTGTGCAATGGCAATGTTGGATGGTTTATCTGTCATGAATCAAGTGAGCCTTGCATGCACCAGAAACCCCTTGATCGTGACATCGCCCACATCCCGGCAGGCTTCCAGGCGATGTACGCCCTTGACCAGAACGTGGCCCTTCTTGGGGTCTTTGCGAACCAGAACAGGTGCCAGAGTCTCGCCGTTCATGAGCAAGTCAGTGAACTTTTCGACGCTGGCCGGCTCAAACGCCTTTTTGAGTTTGACCGGCACATAGATATCTTCAATCTTAAAATCCTGGGCTTCCATAACCATGTTGCGGATCTTTCGTTTTCTGCTTAGTGGGCGTTTTCTGCTTAGTGGGCGTTTTCTGCTTGATTAGCGTTTTCTGCCTAATTGGAAAGAACGACACGACCGACAATTTTACCGGCCCGCAGGTCATTGAGGGTATCACCCACTTCTGACATGGGGCGTGTGCTGACGGGCAAGGGTTTGACCTTGCCGCTCTTGGCAAGCTCGATCAGTTCCTTCAACTCAGCCAGATTACCGGTATAGGAACCGATGATGGAAATTGCCCGCAAGGGCAGGGACGGCAGCGGTAATGTCAGGCCACCACCGTAAAGGCCAACAATGACATAGCGCCCGCCCTTGGGCAGAGCTCCGATGGCCAGCTGCGATGTGGCTTCAGCACCGACCGTATCGACAACGGCACGCGGGCCGCCATCTGTCAGTTTTTGCAATTGTTTGAAAGCATCGGCCTGGCCTGAGTTCAGCGTCTCAGAGGCGCCCATTTCGCGGGCAGCTTCCAGTTTGCTGTCATCAAGATCACAGACCAAAACATTTTTGACGTCCAGGGCTTTGGCGATGGCAACGGCATTCAGGCCAAGTCCACCGGCGCCCATGATCACCAGCCATTCGTTGTCCGCAACCGGCAAGGCCTTTTGCAAGGCACTGTAGACGGTTACACCTGAGCAACTGTAGGGCGTGGCAATAGCAGGGTCGAGGTCGCCGATATCAACCAGGTATCTGGGATGGGGGATCAGGCAATAATCGGCATAGGCTCCGTCCATAAAGACACCGATGGATTTGGGGGCCATGCAGATGTTTTCATCTCCGGCGAGGCAGACGGCGCATTCACCACAGCCCATCCAGGGATGGATCAGGCGGCCTTCGCCGATGGGCAGGTCGCCAGCATCCGGTCCACCCGATACCACTTCGCCATAAAGCTCGTGCCCCATGGTGCGTGGCAGTTTCAGGCCGCGCTCTCCCAGCTCGAGTTTCGAATTGCCACCCATTGTGTAAAAGCCATCGTGGATATGCAGGTCACTGTGACAAACGCCCGCCTTGTGAACCTTGATCAAAACCTCGGTGCCGGTTGGTTCAGGAGTGGCGATATCTCTGGCTTCGATGGGGGCGGCGAATTTTGTGACCTGGTAGGCTTTCATGTTTTCTTCCCTGAACTAAGGCGTTTCCGTGAAACCCGGAAACGCTTCTGTTGAATTTGTATTTGGAATTAACCGTAGCAACATTTTCGCCGGTGGGAAATGTCTGTTCGTCAGTGACAGCCTTGTCAGTGCTGTTTAACTTGTATCGGCGATAAAAAATTCAGGGGATCAAGTCAAATGACAGAAATAAATTCGGGATTTGTTGGCCTTGGCCAGATGGGTGCCCCTATGGCTGCCAACATCGCCGCAACGTTTCCCCTCGTTGCCTATGACAAGGCGAGCGCCTCGGCGCAATTGCCAGCGGGTGCAACAGTGGTGGATACCCTGGCCGACGTGGCAAATGCCGCCGACACCATATTCCTCAGCGTGCCCGACGGGCCCGTTTCCATCGCCATCCTCCAGGAATTGGCAGTGATGTCCAAGCGCCGCGTTCGTTGTGTGATCGATCTGTCGACAACCGGCATGGACGCTTCCCGCCAGGCATATGAGATCGCTGCTGGCGCCGGGATTATTTATATCGACGCGCCGGTCAGTGGTGGCCAGGCGGGGGCCAGGGCAGGCACTGTCTCCCTGATGTGGGCCGGACCCGAAGCGGAAATGACCCGGCACAAAAATATTCTGGACAGCTTCACCGGCAATGTTTTTCATGTGGGTGATGATGCGGGGCAGGGGCAGGCCCTGAAAGTCCTGAACAACTTCCTTTCTGGTACGGCGTTGGTGGCAACTTCCGAGGCTATCTTGTTTGGTTTGTCGCAAGGCCTGGATATGAAGGTCATGCTCGATTTGATCAATGTGTCCACGGGCCAGAACACGGCCTCTCTCGACAAATTCCCCAAACGCGTCATGACAGAGACCTTCGACGCCGGCTTCAGAACCGCCCTGGAAGCGAAGGATCTGAAGCTTTATATGGAAGCCCTGACCAGTGCGGGCACCCCCGGTCGTTTAAGTGAACTGGTCGCCAACATCTGGGACGAATGCGACAAGGCCTTACCCGGCAGCGATTTCACGCAGGTCTATCAATATATTCGAGACGGTGGAGACAAAACTACATAACTCATCATGCCCGTGCTTGACGATGCAGAGTTTGGCCCCCTTAAGCCACTGTACTACGTCACCCCGGACTTGATCCGGGGTCTACGCCTGTGTCGTTATGACCATTGCATCCCAATTGGGCCGCCGCATGGATCCCGCATCAAGTGCGGGATGACGTAGAGTATAGTTGCTGTTTCCTGTTCCGTTTCCCAAAATGCGATTTAGGTTTTCAATTTTTAGGCGTTTGACAATGCGCCTAGGCTACTTTCTTCCGGGGCCGTGAGACCTTCGTCGCAACCTTCTTTTTTGCCGCCGGTTTTTTCACTACAGTTTTTTTCTTCACGGCCTTCTTCCTGGCCTCCTTCGCGGCTTCTTTGGCCTCTGTTTTTTTCTTTTCCTTGTCGGCTTTCATGGCCGCCTTCATGGCTTTGGGAGACAGGGGGCGCTGTGGCTTGCGCCCGTTGGGATGATTGATTACCTTCCGCGGTGCGCGCGAGCCTTTGGCGAGGACTTGTTTGAGGTACATGCCGGTATAGCTTTCCGCCACCTCAGCCACGTCCTCGGGTGTTCCGGCGGCGACGATGCGCCCACCTTTGTCGCCGCCTTCGGGTCCCAGATCGATGACCCAGTCAGCGGTTTTGATGATGTCGAGATTATGCTCAATAACCAGCACCGTATTGCCCTGGTCCACCAGGGTGTGCAGAACCTCCAGCAACTTGGCGACGTCTTCAAAGTGCAAACCGGTGGTGGGTTCGTCCAGAATATACAGGGTTTGGCCTGTGGCGCGGCGTGAGAGTTCCTTGGCCAGTTTCACACGTTGTGCCTCACCACCGGACAGGGTTGTCGCGGCCTGGCCGAGGTGAATGTAACCCAGACCCACCCGTTGCAGGGTGACCAGCTTGTCACGGATGGATGGCACGGCCGTGAAAAAATCAGCTCCTTCATCCACGGTCATTTCCAGCACGTCAGCGATGGACTTGTCCTTGAACTTGATCTCCAGGGTTTCGCGATTGTAACGACGACCCTTGCATTCGTCGCACTGCACATAAACGTCGGGTAAAAAATGCATTTCGATCTTGATCAGGCCGTCGCCCTGGCAGGCTTCACAGCGTCCACCTTTAACATTGAAACTGAAGCGACCAGGCTTGTATCCCCTGATGCCGGATTCCGGCAGACCCGCAAACCAGTCACGCATGGGAGTGAAGGCACCGGTATAGGTGGCGGGGTTTGAACGGGGTGTGCGGCCAATGGGGGACTGGTCGATGTCGATTATCTTGTCGAGAAACTCCAGGCCCGTGATGTCTTTATGCTCACCGGGGTGATGACGGGCATTGTTCAAACGCTTGGCGGCGGCCTTGTACAGGGTTTCGATGGTCAGGGTGGATTTGCCACTGCCAGAAACGCCGGTAATGGCGGTGAAGGTACCAAGTGGAATTTCCGCGCTGACATTGTGCAGATTGTTGGCGGATGCCCCGATCACCTTGATGGCCTGGCCCGGATGACCTGGGCGGCGCTCCAGCGGCAGTGTAATCTGGCGGGTGCCAACCAGATATTGCCCGGTCAGGCTGTCAGCTGTTTGCATAATCTTTTTGGGCTTGCCTTCGGCCACAACGGCCCCGCCATGGATACCGGCACCCGGTCCCATGTCGATGACATGATCGGCGGCCATGATGGCTTCTTCGTCATGTTCAACAACAATTACCGTATTGCCGATATCGCGCAGGCGCACCAGGGTTTCCAGCAGGCGGGCATTGTCGCGTTGGTGCAAGCCAATGCTTGGCTCGTCCAGGACATAGAGCACACCGGTCAGCCCGGAGCCTATTTGCGACGCCAGGCGAATACGCTGGCTTTCGCCACCCGACAAGGTGCCGGAAGATCGTGACAGGGAAAGATATTCAAGGCCGACCTTGTTGAGAAAGCCCAAACGCTCGTTGATTTCCTTCAGGATGCGTTCAGCGATTTCCAGGTCTTTGGCTTTCAGCTTGCTGCCCAGTTTCAGAAACCAGTCACCGGCCCCGGCAATGGACATGCCAGCGACCTGGGAGATATGCAGGCCGTCGATCTTCACAGCCAGGGCTTCCGGCTTCAGGCGTTCACCCTTGCAACTGTCACAGGGTGCCGCACTTTGATAGCGGCCCAGTTCATCGCGCATCCAGGACGAATCTGTTTCCCGCCAGCGGCGTTCCAGGTTTTTGACCACGCCTTCAAAGGGCTTTTTCAGGCTGTATTGGCGTTTGTCGTTGTCATAGGTCATTTTGACTTCGGTATCGCCCGAGCCATACAACACAGCCTGTCTGGCTTCTTCCTCCAGGTCATCAAAGGGTGTGTTCATGCTGAACTTGTAGTGTTTCGCCAAACCTTCCAGGGTTTGCCGGTAATAGGGTGAAGCCGATTTGGACCAGGGGGCAAGTGCGCCTTCTTTCAGGCTGAGGCGACCATCGGGCACGACCAGGTCGGCATCAAAATACAAGCGTGTGCCCAGGCCATCACAATTGGGGCAGGCCCCAAAGGGGTTGTTAAAGGAAAACAGGCGCGGCTCGATCTCTTCAATGGTAAAGCCGGATACCGGGCAGGCAAACTTGGCCGAATAGGTGGTGCGGGTACCATCGCTGACGTCTTCTGCTATCAGCAAGCCGTCGGATAATTCCAGGGCGGTTTCCACACTGTCAGCCAGGCGGTTGCCGATATCCTTTTTGACGATAATACGGTCGACGACGACTTCTATTTCGTGTTTCAGCTTTTTATTCAGGGCGGGCACATCGGCGATTTCATAATGCTCGCCATCGACCTTGACCCGCTGGAAGCCGCGCTTCATCAGTTCGGCAAGTTCCTTGCGGTATTCACCCTTGCGGCCGCGCACAATGGGGGCCAGCAAATACAATCGTGTGCCTTGCGGCATATCCAGCAGTTGATCGACCATCTGGGTCACCGTCTGGCTTTCAATGGGTAAGCCAGTGGCGGGTGAGTAGGGCACACCAATACGGGCGAACAACAGGCGCAGATAGTCATAAATTTCCGTCACCGTACCCACGGTGGAACGTGGATTGCGCGACGTGGTCTTTTGTTCAATGGAAATGGCGGGGGACAACCCCTCGATGCTTTCTACATCAGGTTTTTGCATCATCTCAAGGAATTGCCGGGCGTAGGCCGACAGGCTTTCCACATAACGCCGCTGGCCCTCGGCATAGATCGTATCAAACGCCAGCGAGGATTTGCCGGAACCGGACAGGCCGGTAATCACAGTCAGGGTATCACGCGGAATTTCGACATCAACGCCACGGAGATTATGCTCCTTGGCGCCACGAACAGAGATGAATTTTTGCATGGTCGTTTAGGTAATCCGGAAAATGTTAAGCAGAATCAAGGGTAAGCAGGGTACGTTGTATTGCGTCGCCCCTGAATGCGGCAATCTAAATGAAAATGATCAAAAAATCTTCCAACTAATCTTGGTTTGTCGGTAGTTTTTTCGCGATGATTCCCTCTATTATGCGGCAACCAAAAATTAAACTAATACATGAGGAAAAGACATGGCGGGTAGTGTCAACAAGGTTATTTTGATCGGCAATCTGGGCGCAGACCCAGAGGTGCGCAGTACCAACGACGGCACCAAGCTGTGCAACTTGCGCATTGCAACCAGTGAAGGTTGGCGCGACCGCACTTCCGGTGAAAAACGCGAGAAAACAGAATGGCATCGGGTCGTCATCTGGAACCCGCAAGGCGGCAAGCGCGGCCTGGTCGATATCTGCGAACAGTACCTCAAAAAAGGCTCCAAGGTTTATATCGAAGGCCAACTGCAAACCCGCAAATGGCAGGACCAGTCTGGCGCTGATCGTTACAGCACAGAAATCGTGCTGCGCCCCTTCAATGGCGAACTCACCATGCTCGACGGTCGCTCAGGCGGCGGTGATGGCGGCGGTGGCTATGGCGGCGGCGGCGGCGGCGGCGGAGACTTCGGCGGTGGCGGTGGTGGTGGAGGCTTTGACGGCGGCAGCGGTGGCGGCGGCGGAAACGGCAACGACTTCGGCGGCGGTGGCCCCGACATCGACGACGAAATCCCGTTCTAGGCATAGCAGACTTCAAAATAATGCCAGGCACCAATTCATTGGGCCTGGCATTTTTCGTTTAACGACTACCCCGGCTTTCTGGCCATAAAGGAATAGCCCTGAACACCAAACAAGCGGGCGTTGGGTTCACCACTGGCGCCGCCGAACGTGTCGACGCCTGAGCTGATTTGCACGTCGATAAAACCGCTGGCCTCAATTAATGCTTGCCAACCTGCGCACGGCAGGCCTCCGGCAATTCAGGCCGTCCACAGATCGACGTTGTTGCGGGCAGATTCCGGTACATCGTTGCTGTTGGCAATATCGGCAAACTGCAAGGTGCCACCGGGGCGCATCATGCGGAATATTTCGGCGAATACGCCCGGCTTGTCCGCACAAAGGTTGAGCACACCGTTGCTGATGACAACATCGGCCCAGCCGTCTTCAACCGGAATAGCCTCCAGGTAACCTTCGCGGAATTCGACATTGTCCTGGCCCATGGACGCTGCTGTGGCGCGGGATTTAGTCAGCATTTCTGCGGTCATGTCGATGCCGACAACCCGGCCCGTGTCCCCGACCTGGCTGGCGGCCACGAAGCAGTCAAAGCCTGCCCCGGCACCGCAATCAACAACGTTTTCGCCTTTGTCCAGGGTGCGCAGCAAAAACGGATTGCCAATACCTGAAAAGGACTCCACGGCAGCATCGGGCAGGGCATCCACGATTGGTTGGTCATAGCCCAGTTTCGCCGCCAGGCTTCGTCCGGTGTGAAAATGGAAATCACCACCGGGATTAAGCGCCACCTCCTTGTATTTGCTGCTGACTTCACGTCGCAACAGGTCCGCGTCTACTTGTATGCTTTGTGTCATTTCTCCCCCTTTATGAAGTGCCGGGCCATGCGAAAAAATGTCCGGCAATCCGTAGACCCTAGCGGATCAGCGCCGGGCTTAATACATTTATATGGTTTCAATTGTTTCAGTCGGGAGAAGTCTCCCAAGGCCAGTAAAAATCAGGAAACAATGATCCGGTCTGGCGGGAAAGTGACCGTCACGGTGGTGCCTTTGCCGAGGGCACTTTCGATCTCGAGCGTGCCGCCATGCTGGTTCATCAGCAGGCGCGAGACATAAAGCCCGAGGCCAGTGCCATCCTGGTTGCGGGCGATGCTGGAATCGGCCTGGCTGAAGGGTTCCAGCGCCTTGCGGATGCCGTCTCCATCCATACCAATACCGTTGTCGGACACCCGGATAACGTACCCTTGTTTGTCGTCAGCGGTCGCCTTGATGAGAATGGATTGTCCAGCATCCGAAAATTTGATGGCATTTGACATCAGATTGTTGACGATTTGGCTCAAAGGTCTCTGGTCGCACATGAGGGCAGGTCCGTCGGCATCACATTCTACCTTCAGCGTGATCTGGCGATCATCGGCCTGCGGGGAAATCAGTTTGACCGAACGTTGCAGGAAGGCCGGCAGATCAACCTCTGTTTCGATCAGCTCCAGCTTGCCAGCTTCAATTTTGGAAATATCCAGCACCACATTGATCAGGCTGAGCAGTAATTGGCCGCTGTCGTTGATGTCATTCAGGTAATTGACGTAGCGGGCGTCGCCAACAGGGCCAAAAGTTTCCGACTTGATCATATCGGAAAAACCGATCACGGCGTTCAGAGGGGTGCGCAAGTCATGGCTCATCATGGCGAGGAATTCACTTTTTGCCAGATTAGCGGCCTGGGCTTCATCGCGGGCAACGACCAGATCCCTGGTGCGTTCCACAATTTCAGCTTCAAGGCTGGCGCGGTTTTTTTGTACGCCCTCTGCCATTTCTACAAAACTGGTGGTCAGGCGACCCAGTTCGTCAACTTCGTCGTCCTTCAGGTCCAGAGTGTAGTCATTCTCCTTGATCTGGCCGACGGCCTGGTCAAGCCGGTCAATGCGAGACAAGACGACCCGGTTAATGACCATGGCGCTGAAGACCAGGGTCAACAACATGCCAATGACCATCAAGGCGGCGAGGGGCACGAAGTTTTGCCCCAGGGCCCATACTTTGGGGGTCATGACAGTCAGGTTGAACCAATCAATTTCCTTCAGATAGCCAACGCCCACCAAGGTTTTGTTGCCACCTATGTTCAGGGAAACGGTTTCTATTTTTTCGGGTGTAGACTTAAGTTGCCCCATCAGATCTTTCAGGCGAATTTTACTCTTTTGATCATCAAGCAATTGAAAGGCAGTGTTCTTGTCTCCGGCGCTTTTTGTCAGCGTATGGTAGTCGATTTTCTTGACATCCGGGTGGGCCTGAATAGCGCCAGTGGCATCAATAAACATATTCCAGACGCCCTCTTGATCGACGTCCAGGACAGCCCGGATAAATTTGGTTAGTTCAATGCCTGTGCCGATGACGCCGACGACCTGGCCGTCTTTCATGACCAAACAGTTGATCCAGATTTTGGTTACCCCAAGTTCACTGTCGTTATTGACGTTCAATTGGCATTCAACGGGGTTCTTGATGGTTACGTAAAACCAGGCATCTTTTTCCGCATCGGGGGACAGGGTGTAGCGCAATTGATTGCCGGCATAACCATTATTTGCGTCATTAAAAAAATAATGGCCTGACTTGCGAATAGCAAAAAAGTAACTGCCATCCTGGAAAACCTGGCGAAAGCTTTCAAGTTCAACCAGGCCTCTCTCTGCCTTGAGGCGATTTTCTTCGTCCGAGGCCCAGGAAATAACCGCAGGTGATCGCGCCAGTTTACGGGCCAGAACGATTTCTTGTAGCAAAGGTTGCAGGGTGCGACCGCGATCATAATGGACTTGTTGGGCGGCAAAACGCACACTCAGATTGTCGACAACATCGGTTATTAATCGATCCAGGACCAAAAAAGAGCCTATGACGAGAACAGCCATAACAGGGATTGTTGCGGCCAGAAAACGCAGGCGAATGCTTTTTTTTATCGAAAACACGAATTCTCACCATTTGCTAGAAAAACGGCAACTCAGAAGATGTATTGTATTTTAGGAATAATTCGAGGTTTAACCAGCCTTGAGCACCAATAATCAGAAACCCAAATATTATATAACAAGGTAATGTTCGGGCATCTTGAATCAAGTTGTTTTCGACCCTCAATTCTGGTGTCCGGACCGGTGTATTCTGCACCTGCGAATGCTTGCCCAAAAACACAAAACCTTGTATATTTCAGGGATCCTGAAGCGCTATATGTCGCGATTCAGGTGTTTTTGTAGCCATGCTGGATATTGCGGTGCAAACAAGAGGGGAATTCGCCCCGTTTTGCACCAAAATACGCCTGAAACACATATGAAAAACCGGCCGGAATAACGGCCCTTATTTTGATCGACACATTGTTTTGACCGATATCGAAGCTCCGCCACCACCACCGCCTGTTAATCCGCAGGGCGTTCAGCCCATTTCCATCGAAGAGGAAATGCGGACATCCTATCTCGATTACGCCATGAGTGTGATTGTCAGCCGGGCTTTGCCTGACGTTCGGGATGGCCTGAAACCTGTGCACCGGCGCGTGCTGTGGTCCATGCACGAAAGCGGCTACACCCACGACAAGTCCTATCGCAAGTCGGCGCGTATTGTCGGTGATGTCATGGGTAAGTATCACCCCCACGGCGATCAATCGATTTACGATACGATGGTGCGTATGGCCCAAAGCTTTGCCATGCGCCTGCCCCTGCTGGATGGCCAGGGCAATTTTGGGTCCATGGACGGCGACCGGGCTGCTGCCATGCGTTACACCGAAATCCGCATGGCCGAATCCGCCGAAGCGCTACTGGAAAACATCGACAAGTCGACCGTTGATTTTCAGGATAACTATGACGGCAGCGAATCTGAACCACTGGTTTTACCGTCGCGTGTACCGAACCTGTTGGTCAACGGGGCCGGCGGTATCGCTGTGGGCATGGCGACCAATATTCCACCGCATAACCTGGGCGAAGTTATTGATGCCTGTTGTGCCTGCGTGGATAATCCCGATATCACCATTGAAGAATTAATCGAATATGTGCCAGCGCCTGATTTCCCGACCGGCGGGTTAATTCTCGGCAGCGGCGGGGCGCGTCAGGCCTATCACACCGGCAAGGGCAGCGTCATCATGCGCGCCTGCACCCATATTGAAGAATTAAGCCGCGACCGGGAAGCCATTGTGGTGACCGAGATCCCTTATCAGGTCAATAAATCCCGCATGGTCGAGCAAATTGCCGATCTGACCCGGGACAAGCGAATCGAAGGCATTGGTGACCTGCGCGACGAAAGTGATCGCGATGGCGTGCGTGTTGTTATTGAATTAAAGCGTGACGTTAATTCAGATGTTGTGCTGAACCAGCTTTATCGCCACACCCAGCTGCAAACCAGTTTTGGCATGAACATGCTGGCCCTGAACGGCGGTCGTCCAATTCTGCATACCTTGCGGGATTGCATTACGGCCTTTGTTGATTTTCGAGAACAGGTTATTACCCGCCGCACTATCCACGATCTGGGCAAGGCCCGTGACCGGGCAGAAGTTTTGGTTGGCCTCGCGATTGCTGTGGCCAATATCGATGAAGTCATTGCCATTATCCGCGGCGCAAGTGATCCGGCCTCTGCCCGTACTGCTTTAATGGATCGTGATTGGCCCGCCCGCGAAGTTGAGCCCTTGATTGCCTTGATCGATGATCCCGGACATCAGGCAACGAAAGAAGGCCACTATCGCCTGAACATGACACAGGCGCGTGCCATTCTTGATTTACGCCTGCAGCGTTTGACAGCTCTGGGCCGTGATGAGGTGGCTGACGAGCTGACCGAGCTTGCTGAAAAGATCAAGGATTTGCTCGATATTCTCGATGACCGGCCCCGCCTGATGAGTATTCTACGGGCAGAACTTGTTGAAATAAAAGAAAAATTTGCCAATCCACGACGCAGTGAAATCCTTGAAGGTGCCTTTGGCGGTGTTGAAGATGAAGACCTGATCCAGCGGGAAGACATGGTTGTGACGGTCAGTCATGGCGGCTATATCAAGCGCGTTCCCTTGTCCGCATATCGCGCCCAAAGGCGCGGCGGCAGAGGGCGTTCAGGTATGTCGACCAAGGACGAGGATTTTGTTGCCAACGTCTTTGTCGCCAATACCCATACGCCAATGCTGTTCTTTTCGTCGATTGGCCAGGTCTACAAATTAAAAGTCTACAAATTACCGCAAGGCACCCCCCAGGCCCGCGGCAAGGCCATGGTCAATATGCTGCCCTTGTCGACGGACGAAACAATTACGACGATTATGCCGTTGCCCGAGGACGAAACGACGTGGGATGAACTACACATCATGTTCGCCACGTCCAACGGCAAGGTCCGGCGCAATTCACTGGATGATTTCTCGCAAGTGAAAGCCAACGGCAAGATTGCCATTCGTCTTGATGATGACGATGCCCTAGTTGGTGTCGCCACTTGTTCGGAAGAAGATGATGTATTGTTGGCCGGTCATGGCGGCAAATGTATTCGCTTCCCGGTAACGGCCGTACGTGTGTTCAAAAGCCGCACCTCAGATGGCGTCCGGGGCATTAATCTTGGCAAGGATGACAAAGTCCTTTCCATGTCGATCGTGCGCCACGAAAAAATTGATGTCGAAGAACGAGACGCCTATTTACGCTGGTCCAATGCCAATCGTCGTGGCGAAGAGGTCACGGATACGGGTCTTGCGCCTGAGCGTTTGGCTGAAATTGCGGAACGCGAGGAATTCATTCTTTCTGTCACAGAAAACGGTTTCGGCAAGCGCACCTCAGCCTACGAATATCGTATCGCCGGGCGTGGCGGACAGGGCATCATCAACATTGAAACTTCAGACCGAAACGGTGGTGTTGTGGCCGCTTTCACTGTTGCTGACGATGACGAAATCATGCTGGTGACAAATGCCGGCCAGCTGATCCGCTGCCCGGTTCATGATATCCGGATTGCCGGTCGCAACACCCAGGGTGTTACCTTGTTCAAGACATCGGATGACGAGCAGGTTGTCTCGGTAGCCCATCTGGTCGGTACTGAAGATGACGGCGACGATGAAGAAGATAATGATGATGATTCAAATGCCGAAAATGTTGACGTAAATTCAGAGAATGATACTGAATAAAGGTCGACCCATTCCAATTCTTTAGGTATAGAACAATTCCGACGATGTGAAGTCGCTTGAATAACCCAGGGAGTCCCCTTTGACCAATAAGCGCGTTGCCGTTTATCCCGGTACTTTTGACCCGATTACCAACGGGCACATGGATATTATATCCCGTGCAACCCGGATCGTTGATCACCTGATCATTGGTATGGCCCATAATCCATCGAAAAAACCCATGTTTTCTTTGGCAGAGCGGACCGATATGGTCCAGCGTGAGATTGACCCCTTGCAGGGCTTGCATGGATGTACCCTTGAAGTCCGGACTTTTCAGAATTTGCTGATGCATTTTGTTGTCGATGCGAAAGCCGACATCATCATTCGGGGTTTACGCGCCGTTTCGGATTTTGAATTTGAATTTCAAATGACAGGTATGAATGCCCGTCTGGATTCAACCGTGGAGACTGTCTTTTTGATGGCCTCTGAATCCCATCAGTTTATCGCCTCCAGTTTGGTCAAAGAGATCGCCCGCCTGGACGGTGATATTAACAGTTTTGTTTCTCCCTTCGTTGCCGATGGCTTGCGCCAACGTGTTATCGACGAAAATGCAGGGAATTGATCAGCGCAGGAATTTTTATTCCGGCTCTTTGGCAATGAGGAAGAATAGCCTAATGTTGAGACGTTTCTTATCAATATTCGCACGATATCTATCAGTCGCACTATGTTTAACAATAATGACGGGGGAAGCCATGGCTGGCGATCCAGAAAACACTCTCTATCTCGATCTGGAACACGGTCGCGTCGTAATCGAACTTCGCCCTGACCTGGCACCCAATCACGTTGCCCGGATCAAGGAACTGGCCCGCGAAGGTTTTTATGACGGCGTCGTTTTCCACCGCGTTATCGAAGGCTTTATGGCCCAGGGCGGTGACCCTACCGGTACAGGAACTGGTGGTTCCGGGCAAAAACTGAGAGCCGAATTCAGCAAGGAGCCGCATGTGCGTGGATCCGCATCCATGGCCCGTTCCGGTCATCCGGATAGTGCTGATTCCCAGTTTTTTATTGCCCTTGACCGGGCCCCGCACCTGGATGGCCAATATACGGTTTGGGGCAAAGTTGTAGAAGGCATGGACAATGTCGATCTGATCAAAAAGGGCGCGCCCGGCAGTGGTATGGTTGATGGACCGGACAAGATCGTCAAAATGCAGGTTGCTGCTGACGTCAAGGAATAGAGTTCCAACACAACCTTTTTGTTTTTGGGGGACAGGCTGGTTGCTTACGCGATCAGCCTGTCCCTCTTTTTATGGACCGCGACATTACTTTGGGACCGCGACATTACTTTGGGACCGCGACACTACTTTGGGACCGCGACACTACGAAAATGAAAACTGATATATTTGATTTTGATCTGCCACGTGAGTTGGTCGCGGACCGGCCTGTCAGTCCGCGGGATGCGGCGAAGATGCTGGTTGTGGGCGATGAATTGGTGGATCGCGTGGTAAATGAACTACCTGATTTACTGCGTGCCGGTGACGTCATGGTATTCAATGATACCCGCGTCATTCCAGCCCGATTAAGTGGCATACGCCGGGCGGAACGCGGACAATCGAACGCAGAAATCACCCTTTTGAAGCCCACTGACGATGGTGCCTGGTTGTCCTTGGCCCGGCCCGCCAAACGCCTGCGCGCGGGAGATATAATCGAGTTTGGCGAAGGCTTTTCTGCCACTGTGGAATCGCGCGACGGCCCGGACGTTATCGTTCGCTTTGATCGGGATGGTGCTGATTTGCTGAATATCCTGGAACAACAAGGCCAGATGCCGTTGCCGCCTTACATGGGACGCGCGGGCGATGCCCGCGATCTGGAAGATTATCAAACCGTTTATGCTGATGAAGCCGGTGCGGTGGCGGCGCCAACAGCCGGGCTTCATTTTACGGAAGAATTGTTGGCAGCGATTGATGCGATTGGCGTGACACGGGTTCTTGTTACCCTACACGTAGGGGCAGGGACTTTCCTGCCGATGGTGGCGGAGGATACCCGTGATCATGTGATGCACAGCGAATGGGGCAGTGTCGACAGTGCGGCGGCGAATACAATAAATGCAGCCCGGCAAAGCGGCGGCCGTATCATCTGCGTCGGAACAACCAGCCTCAGGTTATTGGAAAGTGCCGCAGATGAAGCCGGTCACGTCCAACCGTTCGAGGGTGAGACCGATATCTTCATAACACCCGGATATAAATTCAAGGCCGTTGACGTCTTGATGACTAATTTCCACTTGCCAAAGTCGACCTTGTTTATGCTGGTCTCGGCGTTGGCTGGTCTGGACCGCATGCAGGCCGCTTATGCTCATGCGCGACAAAATGGGTACAGGTTTTATTCCTACGGGGATTGCAGTTTTTTGGAAGCAAACAAGCGATGACGAACACAGAATTGGCGGAAGGTCTTGCCTTCAATATCTCGGCGACAGATGGCAGAGCCAGAACCGGCACCCTGGAAACAGCCCATGGGGTTGTGCGCACGCCAGCCTTCATGCCGGTTGGCACAGCAGGAACCGTCAAGGGTGTGTCGCCCGACGCGGTGAAGGCGCTGGGGGCCGATATCATTCTGGGTAACACCTATCATTTGATGCTGCGACCGACAGCCGAACGAATTGCCCGACTGGGTGGTTTGCACAAATTCATGAACTGGTCAGGACCCATTCTCACGGATTCCGGTGGTTTCCAGGTCATGTCGCTGACCAAATTACGCAAGATGTCGGAAGAGGGTGTGACGTTCCAATCGCATATCGATGGTTCAAAACATGAACTAACGCCTGAACGATCCATGGAAATTCAGGCGCTGCTGGGGTCTGACGTGGTGATGTCTTTTGACGAATGCACACCCTTTCCGGCAACCCGTGAAGTCGCCGCCAAGTCCATGCGCCTGTCCATGCGCTGGGCCAAGCGCTCACGCGATGCATTTCAGCGGGCACCAGGGCGCGGCTTGTTCGGGATCGTCCAGGGCGGGGTATATGAAGATTTGCGTCTTGAATCGGTTGAGGCCCTGACAGATATCGGATTTGAAGGCTATTCCATCGGTGGCTTGGCTGTGGGTGAAGGCCAGGAAGAAATGTTCCGGGTCCTGGATTTCACAACGCCCGCCTTGCCACAAGACAAGCCGCGCTACCTGATGGGCGTTGGTAAACCTGGTGACATCGTCGGTGCCGTCTTGCGCGGTGTGGATATGTTCGACTGCGTCATGCCAACCCGTTCCGGGCGGACGGGCCAGGCTTTTACGCGGCGCGGCACGCTGAACATGAAAAATGCCCGCCATGTGGATGACCCAAGGCCAATTGACGAGACCTGTCCATGTCCCGCCTGTCAAAGCTATAGCCGGGCGTACCTGAACCATTTGTTCAAGGCCAGGGAGCTATTCGGTTACACCTTGCTGACGTTGCATAATCTGACCTATTACCAGCAAATCATGGCGGGGCTGCGCGAAGCCATTGCGGCGGGAGAACTGGATCGGTTCGCAGGTGATTTCTATGCCGCTCAAGCGGCTGGAGATATCGACCAAATCTAATAAATGTTATAATAATATAATAATGCAGCTTTGAGCACCTGGTGCGGGGAAGTTGTGCTTTAGATTGATTTGACCTTCGGGAAGGGTAGTAAATTGGTTTACCGTTTGGTTATCGCCAGTATTGTTTCGATGATGCTGGCCTTGGTATTACCGAAGGCATCAGTGGCCGACGGACAGGGCACCTTGATGGTCGGGCTCGAAAGTGATCTTCGCAGCTTCGATATCTGGAAAGCCAATTCCTTTGGAACATCCGGCGTTCATATTGCCAGTGCAATCATGGAACCCCTGTTGGACAGAAGCGAAAATGGCGCCTATTTACCTGTGCTGGCTGAATCCTGGAAGGTTTCATCCAGCAAATTGATTTGGACTTTCAAACTGCGACAGGATGTAAAGTTTCACGATGGAAACAATTTTTCTGCCCAGGACGTGGTCTACCATTTCAAAAGACTATTGAGTTCGAAAAACAAGTCGGCGATCCGCAGCGTGCTTGCCCCGATCAGGAAAGTAGAAGCCGCAGGCCGTTTTGCCGTGCGCTTTGTCCTGCGCAAACCCTGGCCGGCAATATTACAAACATTGGCTGCCCGCAGCTCCATTAGCCTGATACCTCCCGTCGGGGCGGTCAAATCCGGAAAACATCACCGCAAACCTGTTGGAACGGGGCCTTTCCGATTTGTTTCATGGAAAAACAATCGTCGTTTGGTTGTGGAAGAAAATCCCGACTATCGGGTTAAAGGGCAGCCGAAACTTTCCAGGATTGTTTTTGAAATCGAGCCGGATGAAAAGATCCGGTTTGCCAGTCTTCGCGCAGGTAAACTGGATATTGTGCAGGGCAATTTACCGGCTCACATTGACGCGGCGACGGAACATTCGGACGTGAATACGCTGGTTTATGACGGGCCGGGCGCTGAGGTTATTCTTCTGAACACCCGACGTGAACCCCTGAATGATTGGCGCGTGCGTCAGGCGATTGCGCATGCCTGGAACCAGAAAAGCATTATCGAAAATATCTACGGCAATCATATTATGGCTGTATCGAACCCTTACCAGGGTTTGTTCGAATGCGGTGATGTGGCTTTTAGAAAATATGACATCAAGAAATCCAAAAAACTTGTGGCTGCCTACGGCAAGGCAATTCGCCTCGAGTATGTTCACACTGGTGCCCAGATCAGCAAGTTGTTGGCAAAGACTTTCAAGGCCCAGATGAAAAAAGCCGGGATCAAGGTCCGCCTCAGTAAATTGGGAGAAAAACAACTTTTGAAATCGGTTTTTTCCCGTAATTACATGTCCAGTAGCTGGCGAATTATTGGTGATGTTGATCAGGCAACCCAGATGGCAGCTTTGACTGGATCAGCGTCCGCTTATAACTTGATTGGAATCAAAAACGACAAAATAGATGCGTTGAATGCCGCAATTGCAGGATCAACAAATCCCCGGAAACGGGAAAAAAATCTGTGTAATATCGTAAAAATTATTAATGAAGAAGCAGTTCTGCTTTGGCAAGGTGGTCAGCGTTTGCATACGTTTGTTGGCAACCGGGTAGGGGGAATGGCTGAATCTCGAACCCGTGTGATACTGTTTCATAAAGTAAGTGTAAAAAGCAGCTAATCTATATTGAAACTGCAAACCCCACGACTACGTTACTGCGCGTAGGGGGGCACTGAATTTGACATTTGTATACGCAAATTCAGAGCTGGAGTAAATTATGGTGGTGACTATTAATACTGATCCAGACAAGGCATTTGAGTCCATTCTGGACCGTATGAATAACCTGATCTGCCTGTGCAAGGGTGGCCCTATCGACTATATCAATCCTGTTGGCCTGAAGATGCTGGGATACAAGGGCAGTGCGGAAATCGCAGGCAAAAATATCACGGATTTTTTGCATCCGGATTATTCTGATTTTGCAGAAATCACCTTGCATGAACTGGCAGCTGAGCAATCGCTTGTGTCACTCAAATTAATTACTGCAGTCAACAATGTGCTGGATGTTGAAATGTGGGTCAGTGAACTGCCCCATATCAACTGTTTCATGATTGAAGTCCGCGATATCACCAGTCACATACGTGCCGCCAAGACCCTGCGTTCCAGAGAACAGTGGCTCGAGGGTGTTATAAATACGGTCGCTGACGGCATTATCAGCATAGATGATCAGGGAGATATCCGGTCAGTTAACCCTGCAGCCGAGCAGATTTTCGGCTTTTCATCCAGCGAAATGATCGGCAAAAATTTACGCACACTTGTACCTGAAGACGCGCCTGTTGAAGTCGTTGCTGCCAAGCCATGGCAAAATAAGGAACAGTCCGATTGGGTTCGGGAACTTGATACTCTTCAGGAACTTACGGGACGGCGTAAGGGCGGTGACGAGTTCGTCATGGAAATGGCTGTCAGGGAATTGCAACATGGTGAGCAAATGTCCTTTACCGGCATAGTTCGGGACATCACGGAACGCAAACGCATTGAAGAACAAATTCGGACAATGGCGCATTTCGACAGTGTGACAACGTTGCCGAACAGAAACCTGCTTGCGGACAGACTGGAAGAAGCGATCAAGCGTAGCCATCGAGGGCATCATAAATTTGCACTGTTGTACGTCGATCTGAACAAGTTCAAACCGATTAATGATGAACTTGGCCACGATGCCGGTGACAAGGCCCTGCTGTTTGTCGCCGGGCAAATGAAGGATTGTGTCCGCGAAACCGATACAGTGGCGCGCGTCGGTGGAGATGAATTTGTGGTTCTGCTTGAAAATGTCCCTGACCTTGATTCCGTTAAACAAGTTGCAGAGAAACTCCTGGGGAAAATTGCCGAACCCATTGAATTTTCATCCGGCCCGCGGTCACTGGGGGCTGCCATGGGCATTGCCCTTCACCCTGAGCACGGCGAAACTCGGGATGAACTCATGACAAGCGCAGACAAGGCGATGTACGCCGCCAAGGAAACGGGTGAATCCTGCTTTCGGATATCGGTGCAATCATAAAAGCCTTCGTCATCATTATCTGTCGCTAAATGAAAGCTTGGAAATGAGCGGATCAGTGATTATTATAGATAAATGAACAAGAAGTTGATTTTGACAGCGGCTGTGGTTTCAGCGCTCGCCATCGGTTTTACGGGCCCGTCCTGGGCAATTCCCGTGGCGCATGGACTGGCCGATATGGCTCGCTATGTCTTCGAAACACAAATGGTTATGATCCTGGATGGTCAAAGCATGCGCTTTGGCTGCTTCTGAATTTTCATCAATATATATTTTTGACGAACCAGAAATGAATTTCCGGCATCGTCGCGTCGCCTTTCCAGGATGATATCCGTCAGTGATATTATTGTCGGGACGGCGACCAGTGATGGCGCAGGCGTCGAGATCAATCGTGTTATCGGCAGCAAAAAAATCGATCATATCGATCCGTTTTTATTGCTGGACGAATTCCGCAACGAACACCCGGACGCATATATCGCCGGTTTTCCACCGCATCCCCATCGTGGCTTCGAGACCGTGACCTATATGTTGCACGGGCGTATGCGTCACGAGGATTCTACTGGCCAGTCCGGCTTGCTGGAAGATGGGTCTGTGCAATGGATGACAGCAGGTAGCGGTATTATTCATTCCGAGATGCCGGAACAGACCGGCGGCATGATGTGGGGGTACCAATTGTGGGTAAATCTGCCTGCCGACAAAAAGATGTCGGCCCCGGCCTATCAGGACATCCCGGCAAAAGACATTCCGGAAGTCAAAACAGACGATGGATTGGTTCGCCTTGTTGCGGGCGAATATGGCGGTATCACAGGTGCCGCGCAAACCATGACAAAAGTTTGCTATCTGGATGTCCGGCGAAATCCGGGCACCGGTTTTGACTTTGAAATGCCAGCAGGGTGGAACGGATTTATCTATGTATATCAGGGGTCTGCGACAGTTTTCGGCGTAAATGATTCAACGTGTGTTGTGCCTCAGCAGGCCATGGCCATACTGGCAGGTGATGGAAAATTGACGGTCACGGGCACTGACGAGGGTGTGCGGTTCCTGCTTCTGGCGGGCGAGCCGATTGGGGAGCCCATCGCCAGAATGGGACCCTTTGTGATGAATACACGGGCCGAATTATTCAAGGCAGCAGATGATTATCGACGCGGTACGCTGACGGATCGGCCATAAAAATTCCGGTGCTTTTGGGGGGGGGGGAAATGAACAATTCTGCGGTAGTTGATCCATCCGGGGCGGGCCTGGCTGGCAAGTGGCCGAATATCTTTCTGCTGGCTTTATGTGAAGTGCTGGCTTTGTCTCTTTGGTTTTCTGCCACAGCGGTAATACCGGAATTAAAGTCGGCGTACGATCTACCGGACTGGCAGGCGTCATTATTTTCCAGTGCCGTCGCCATGGGCTTTGTCGTGGGCACCATGACCAGCGCAATCCTGGGTCTTGCTGATCGCATCCCCTCCAAACGGTTTTTTATGATTGCCGCCTTCATTGCCGCCATCGCCAACGGCCTGATTCTGGTTTTGCCGCCGACGTCCATGCTAATTATCTTCCTGCGCTTTTTGACCGGGGCCTGCATGGCGGGCCTGTATCCTGTGGGCATGAAAATGGTCGCCAGCTGGGCCAGGGGGGATACCGGATTGTTGGTTGGTTTGCTGGTCGGTGCCTTGACGCTGGGGTCGGCCTCACCACATTTATTCAAGATAACCGGCGGCGTGGATTGGCGCTTTGCCATAGGCCTGGCTTCGGTGCTGGCTATCGTCGCTGGCTTGTTGATCAATTTTTTCCAGCCCGGCCCGCTGGAAAAAAAGTCACCGCCTTTTCGACCCGCATATCTCTTGCACGCCTGGACGGACAAGCCCTTGCGCCTGGCCAACCTGGGATACTTTGGCCACATGTGGGAACTCTATGCCATGTGGGCCTGGATTGGTGTCTTCCTGCATGCCAGTTTTACACAAAGCCTGGGAGCGGGGCAGGGCGACGCGGCCTCGCACCTCGCCGGACTGGTCACCTTCCTGGTCGTCGGTGTAGGTACCCTTGGGGCTCTGTTTGGCGGCCTATTGGCAGATCGTCTGGGGCGCACAACATTGACCATGGCGGCCATGGCCATCAGTGGCATCTGCGCCATTGCCATTGGCTTTCTGTTTGGTGGCAATATCACGCTGCTGGTGATCGTTGCCATGATCTGGGGTGTTTCCGTAATCGCAGATTCTGCCCAGTTTTCTTCCTGCATTATCGAGCTTTCCCAACCGGAATATCTTGGCACCATGCTAACGACACAAACCTGCATCGGGTTTCTTCTGACCTTGCTGACCATTCACATGATCCCGCCTCTGGTTGACGTCCTCGGCTGGGCTTACGCCTTTGCGCCCTTGGCGATCGGGCCTTTCCTGGGTGTCATCGCCATGGCACGTCTGCGTCAGCATCCAGATGCAACACGCCTGGCAGGTGGCAATCGCTGATCATCTTTGACATAGTTGTGCAACATTATTCGTTAAAGATGGTGAGTGAGAGATGATCAATATTGGCATATTGCCCCGACACCAGGCCCGCTTTCGACCTGACCAACTTGCCCTTATTGTGGGTGACAACAACCTGACCTTTTCAGAATTCAATTTAATGGCCAACAAGCTGGCGAACGCGCTGCTGGCGGCGGGCCTGAAAAAAGGTGACAAGGTTTCGACCGTGATGAGCAATCGTCTGGAACTGGTAACAATGTTCTGGGCTGCGGCAAAAACCGGCATCATCATTGTACCTTCCAGTCCCATGTTGCAGGACGAAGGATTAAAAACACTTTTTCTGGATTGTGATTCTGCGATGGTGATCGCGGACGCCGGTTTTGTCGACAGCCTGAACAGGATCCGGCATGACCTGCCTGGTATCCAGTCCGACCGCTTTGTACTGGCCGGCAGCATCGATCCCCCGGACGGCTTCACCACCTATGAAGACTTCGTCAAGGCGGCCCCGAATGTTGAACCGCCTGACGCTGATCTCAAAGCCGACGATATCTACAATATTATGTATTCCAGTGGCACGACAGGCCTGCCCAAGGGGATCATGCACAGCCATTTTGTGCGCTCACAATATTGCACCTTGTTTGCCAGTGCTTTTCGCATGACGCCCGAATCTGTGATCCTGCATGCCGGCTCCATGGTCTTTAACGGGGCCATGATCGATTTTATGCCGTGGATGTATCTGGGCTGTCGCTATATTTTGCACGAAGCTTTTGACCCTGAGCGTTTTATTGATGAAATTGCCTCGAACAAGGTAACCCATGTCATCATGGTGCCTTCACAGGTCATGGCCATGCTTAATCATCCGGATTTTGACGCCGATAAGCTGGCTTCCCTGGAAATGATCCAAAGCCTGGGTGCGCCCTTGTTGCTGGACTATAAAAACCGGCTGAATGAATTACTGCCAGGACGGTTCTACGAACTTTATGGTTTGACCGAGGGCTTCATTACAGTTCTCGACCGGACAGATTCGACCCGCAAAGCAGGCTCGGTCGGCGTGCCTCTGACTTTTTGCGATATGAAAATTGTTGACGCCAACGACAATGAAGTGCCAACCGGCGAGGTGGGTGAGATTTGTGGCCGGGGACCGCTACTGACGCCCGGTTATTACAAACGTCCTGAACTGACGGCACAAACAATTGTTGATGGCTGGCTTCATTCTGGTGACGTGGGTTATGTGGATGAGGACGGCTTCCTGTATCTGGTTGACCGTATCAAGGATATGATCATTTCCGGCGGCGTGAACGTCTATCCCAAGGATATCGAGGAAGTCATGGTCGGCCACCCGGATGTCACCGAGGTCGCCGTGTTTGGTGTCCCGGATGACAAATGGGGCGAAGTGCCCATAGCCGCCGTCACGTTGGTTGATGGCGTCCGTCTGGAACCAGCAACCCTGATCAGCTGGACCAACGAACGGGTCAGCGCAAAATTTCAGCGTATTGCGAATTGTTTTGCCCTGAAAGAATTCCCCAGAAACGTTGCCGGAAAGACCCTGAAAAGGGAAATTCAGGACAACTATCTCAAGCCTTGAATGTGCAGGGTGTTTCCGGTTTTTTCCGAAAACACAGCGCAGAAATGTCGGCGGGGATGGCAATCGATTTTATGGTGAATGCAAATCGACAAGGAGCAAATTTACTCTGGTGGCAAACTTCTGATTTTCATACAAAAATCCTCTCATTTCGTCTGTAAATGCTATTGACCGAAGCAATTAGTGCCCTTATGTTCCCCGAGCCTTGAGGGCGCGTAGCTCAGTTGGTAGAGCATTCGACTTTTAATCGAACGGCCACAGGTTCGAATCCTGTCGCGCCTACCATTACTAAAAACATTAGTTTTAAATCAGTGACTTAACAGTCGCTGATTTTTTTTGTCAAAAAAACCCTGTTTTTGCCGGTGCGGATTGAAATATTGTTAATGAATACACCTCATAATTTGTGATCAGGATTTTCGAACAGGATTTTACGGGAAACTGAAACACTCTGGCGGGGGCGCTTAAAGGGTAAGGGGGTAATTTGGTAAGCGAGGGACATTTATCAGTTGAAGAAGCCAATCGCCGCCTTAATGATCTGATCCGTCTTACTTCGGACATTGTCTGGGAGACAGACCGCGATTTTCGGATATCAAGTATCTCCAACTCGGTTTTGAAGGCAACTGGCTTGTTGCCTCAGGATTTGTTGGGCGAAAATCTGGCAGATTTTTGGCAAGTCGAACCTGGTGTTGAGCTTTCTGCGCTAAAACCTTTTCGGGACGTTCCAGCAACAATGACTTTGCCGGGGCAGAAAACAGGGCATTTCCTGTTAAGCGGCCTGCCAATATTTAGCCGGGCGGGTGAATTTGTCTGTATCCGTGGATTGCTCAAGGATATATCCCGTCGGGTGGAGGCCCAGCAAGCCTTGCTGGATTATCAGAAAAAACTGGAGGACAAAGTGTTGCGCCGGACGCAGGATCTGGAATACGCCAATCGTTCCAAATCCGAGTTTCTGGCGAATATGAGCCATGAATTGCGCACACCGCTAAATGCGGTCATTGGTTTTTCTCAGGCCCTTTTAGGGGGGCTGGGTGGTTCGCTGTCGGACAAGCAAGCCGAATATATCAAGGATATTGAGATGTCGGGTGACCATTTGCTGTCACTGATTAACGATGTTCTTGATCTGTCCAAAATTGAAGCCGGAAAATCAGAGCTTTACGAAGAAGAATTTGTGGTTGACGAAATGATTGACCAGTCCATCCGTCTGGTTAAACAGCGAGCATTTGAAAAAAACATTTCGCTCAGGGTAATCACCAGCCCGTCAATTGCCCTGAGAGCGGACAAACGGATATGCAAACAAATGATGTCTAATCTGTTGAGCAATGCGATCAAGTTTACGCCACGCGGGGGCCGGGTAGACGTTGATATTGAGTTGGAACCAGAGGGCTGGGCTGGAATTTCGGTTACTGATTCTGGCATTGGTATGACGGACCATGAAATCGAAAAGGCCTTTGAGAAATTTGGACAGATCGAGGGTGATCTGAGTAGGGAAGAAAAGGGGACCGGGCTAGGGTTGCCTCTTGTCTTGTCTCAAATTGAGCTGCACGGGGGCTCGATTGACGTTCAAAGCACTGTTGGTCAGGGGACGAAGATGACAATCAGGTTTCCAGCCGACAGGTTGGTGATTGCCGAGCAACATTCGTTGTTTTAGGTGTGTCTGGAGAAATCAGCCTTGATGTATCTGACGCTGGGGATCTTGTACTGGCATATGGACTCTTGCCCGGATTTCGCGAAAATCAAAGACAATAAGGACTGATCAATCCAGATCGGCATTTTTTAGGGCAGGGCATGACGAATTCAATCAAATGGGACCAGCGTTTTCTGAAGTTGGCCGACGAAGTTGCAACCTGGTCCAAGGACCGATCTACACAAGTTGGTGCCGTTATCGTCATGAAAGACCGCGCACCTGGCCCATACGGATATAACGGTTTTCCGCGGCAAATCGATGATGAGGCCGAAGAACGCCATAATCGGCCGGCCAAATACAAATGGACCGAACACGCCGAGCGCAATGCAATTTACAATGCGGCTCGCACGGGCGTACCCCTTATGGGCTGTACGATCTATGTCACGCACATTCCCTGCACAGATTGCACCCGGGCCATTGTTCAGGTCGGGATTGAACGGGTCGTTGTTAACGCAGCGTTCCAGGATGATCCGGGTTTTGAGGATCGGTGGGGCGAGGATTTTCGCCTTTGTGAGGAAATGCTGACGGAGGCCGGTGTCAACATCGACTATGTACGGGCAGGTACCGACGTTGCTGAGGAGGACTGACTGAGGCCTCACGGCGCCGTTTTGAAAAGCTTCGAGCTGGATTGACCGGAACGCGATGACGACAAATCAGCCTTCCTGTTTAATGTCCTCGGCCAGATGACGCGCTTCCTCTACTTCAGCATCCGTCAATCTTTCACTTACACGTCTATGGGCCGCAGCAACGCTCACGCGAAATTTTCCGGAAGCCTTGTTCAGGGCCAGGTTTAGCCACTTCAAGGCATTAACCCGGTGGCGCTTGACGCCTCTGCCATTTTCGTAGCGCAAGGCAAGGGCATATTGGGCCCGTGGGTATCCGTTAATGGCAGATTTCCGATACCACTTCAGGGCCTTTTTCAGGTCTTGCTTGATGCCGTTGCCTTGTTTGTACATCAGGCCGAGATTGAATTGCGCCTTGGCAAAGTTTTGGTTGGCAGCCCGTTTGTACCACTTGAACGCCTCAGCAGCATTTTTTTCTACTCCCAGACCTTTGCGATAGAGGATGCCCAGGTTGTTCTGGGCCTTGGCGTCCCCTTTTTCCGCCAGGACTTTCCAGCTTTGAAAGGCCGATGCGTAAGCACCATCCCGATAGGCTCGCAGGCCAGCGGAAAAGTCAGCATGGGCACTGACCGGCAGGGCCAGAACAATCCAGAATACCAAGATAAACATATTACGCATTGTGATAACTTCCTGAGTGATAACTTCCTGGAACTTTCATCGAATAATCGACAAGAACCAGACCGCCATGTCTTTCGGCGAATGGATATTTGTGGTCTATACTGCAAGAGGGTTGCAAAAGTTCTGCCAGGTATGCCGAGCCTGCCAAATGGCAAATTTCCTTTATTTATCAAAGGATGTTTTCAAATAACTGAATCAGTATGTTTCAAATTGAAGCATAAATATTAAATTGTGTCGTATAACGAGACAGCGCGGGGTAACTGTGGAAAAGGATCATATCAAAGGCCTGGTGCTAACAATTGTCGGTGTTTTGGTTTTAACGCCTGACACATTGTTGATCCGCCTTGCCGCGGCTGATCAATGGACACTGGTTTTCTGGCGCGGTGCCCTCATGGCTTCCGTTTTGTTCGGCGTGATTGTCTGGCATCAGGGGCGCGGCACTGTGCAAGCCTTTGTTCGCATTGGGCGAAACGGTTTGATTGTCGGGACTTGTTATGGCCTTGGATCTGTTTTCTTCGTTTCCGCCATCAATTATACCGGTGTTGCCAACACCTTGATCATCGTCGCTTCCGCCCCGATGTTTGCAGCAATCCTTGCCCGGTATGTGCTGTCCGAAAGTGTTCCCATGCGGACTGTCCTTGCCATTATCGCGACCTTCGTTGGCATTATTATTGTTGTCAGTGACGAGCCCGGGGACAGTAATCTGTTTGGTGGTTTAATGGCGCTGGGCGCTGCTGTTGTCATGGCCACAGCATTTGTATTTGTGCGGCGGGCAAAATCGATCAACATGATACCGGCAACGACAATTGGTGGTGTTTTTGCTGCAGTCGCTGCCATTGCCTTTGGTTCCGCATCACCTTTGGAGTTGAACCAGGATCAGGTTATTTGGGTTGTTCTCATGGGGGCGGTTGTGCTGCCGATCAGCTTTGGACTGGTAACCCTGGGCCCGCGCTATATTCCTGCGCCTGAAGTCGGGTTAATCCTGCTGCTGGAAACGGCCCTCGGCCCGCTTTGGGTATGGCTGGTTTTGGGAGAAGGTGCCAATGCCCAGGTCCTGACAGGTGGCGCGATCGTCGTAACAGCGCTGACAATTCATTCTGTGCGTGGATTGCAACTAAATTTGGCTAAAGGTAATTTGTAAACATTTTTTTTTAGTAGGGATTTGAACAATGATGATCGTCGCGACAATGGTATCGTTCCTTGCATTGTTGATCGGGCTTGTAGCGATGTGGATGGCAGGTGGCGCCTCCCGCAAAGCCGAAACGCAACACCATTCATTTTATGAGGCTCATATCAAAAGCCTCAAACTTGCCTTGAGCGATGTGTCTCGAACAGTTGGTGAGTTTGGCGGGCAAATTGTGGAAATCAAAAAAGCCCAAGCGGATGACAAGGCAGTTGAAGCCCTTGATCAGCGGTTGTCGACAATGGAACGAAAGGTTGACAATCTGGGTGATGCCATTGGCAAGATCAGCACTGCCTTGTCGGGGCAAAATCCGGGCTGATTTCACGGCAAGTATCAGATGAATTCCAGATTGATCAAGAACTTTCAATCCACTCAACTACTTGTTTTCAGGGTATTTATTTCAGTTCGGAACAGTTTGTTTCCCTTGAGTTACAACATGTCAAAATTGTTACAGTTCGGAAACCCTGATTCTGTTGACCTACGGTGCATGGAGCGGCTAAATAATGGAGGAGAATTCTCCGCCTGAAAATCAAACCAAGAGGGTGCTGTAAAGCGATCCGGATGCTGGGGACATTAATATCCTTTTTTGCTTTAGCTGTTGCTTTCGGAGCCCTGTGGTTCGCCGGAGAGGCGAATAAGCGCGCAGAGTTTCAACATAAAAAGTTCTTCGATTCGCACGTTCGCGGTATTTCAGATATGGTCAAGGTATTGGTGAAAACGGTCAAGGACATTTCCAGCGCCGTCCAACGGTTGGACAAAGAAGTCGATCTACTCACTGAAGATGACGAAAAGGTTGAGCTTTTCAAGAAAATTTCAATCCTTGAAGATACTGTTTCGGAACTTCAGGCGCGTATCGATGGTGTAGGCCATGCACCAGCTGAGAAAAAACCTGCCAGACGAAAGTTGCTTTAAGGCATCTCTTTCATAATAAACACGAATTCCTTTCCGCTTTGGTAGAACAAGTCTATATTTTTTGCGATAGCAGATTGCCTTAAGGCAATAACGTCTGTCAGGATGTTGATAAATCAGGGCATTTCCGCGGGTGACGGAAACGCTGTGCTGTATGGCCGTCATGGTGTTCGCCAAATAGCAAAGTAGAAGCGATTCCGACTGAACCGGGATCGCCCTGGGGGAATTCATTACCGTGGGGAGCGTGTGATGTCGGAGACAGAAGAAGCCACAAATTCGGGGACGATGGTGCCGACCGATCCCGGTAGCCTCAAGGACAACTTTTTACTTCAATCCCTTGAAGAAGATGTTATCGAGGCGCTTGAAGGGCTGTGTCATTGGGAAGTCGCCAGCGAAGGGGCGCGGATATTTGACCGCACCGATACCCGCACGGATGTTTATTTCATAGTTTCCGGATCTGTAAGGGTTCTTGATCATTCCAAATCTGGCCAGGAAGTCGCTTTTTCTGATATTCCGGCAGGTGAAGTCTTTGGTGAATTGTCTGCAATCGACAAAGCTGCACGTTCGGCGACAGTTTATGCTTTGGAAGAAACCGTTGTCGCCTATGTGTCTGGCGAAGCCTTTGTTGAATTCCTGTCGCGTCATCCCGAGATGTCACTGCGCATGATGACGCATTTTGTGCGTACCATCCGGACATTGAATTCACGGGTTGTGGGCTTGAGCTCGATGACCAATGTGCAGCGCGTTTATTCGGAAATCCTGAATATGGCCGAACCCGATCCACAGTCCCCTGGACACTGGATGGTTTCGAAGATGCCGCAACATATGGAAATCGCTGTTTGGGCTGGCACGACCCCTGATACCGTTGCCCGCTCCATCGGTCAGCTGCTCAAGGTCGAGATCGCCAAACGCCGGAACAAGACGCTCTATATTCTGGACCGACAGCGCCTCAAAGATCTGATCCACGCTTCCTGACAAGCCTCCTGACAAAGCATCCTGGCACTTTACCGCTGACGTTTGCCCACTTTTCAGACGTAGCTGCCTGTCTGTTAACGACTGATTCATTATTTTTGCGGATGATATTTCCATGATCGGGATATCTGTCAACTCTGTTCCGGCAATGCCATTTGCCGGGATGCGCACGACCAATCCGCTCTCTCTTCCCGTCACTGCACGGGGTGAGGAGGCGGGGGTATTGTCGCGCGTGCCGGCGGTGCAGGATACACAACGTCATGGGGGGAAAACCCAACCCGGGTCGCTGTTGAATGCCGACAATCTTCTTCAGGCCCAGTCACAAGTTCAAGTAAAGTCACATGATTCATCGGCAGAAACTTCATCGGCTAAACCAGGCGAGGCTTCAAAGCCAGGTGAACTCACTGAGGCAGAAGAAAAAACCGTCAAGGAATTGAAGGCGCAGGATGCTGAAGTCCGGCGCCACGAGGAAGCCCATGCCCGGGCAGCGGGTCCTTATGGCGGTGCGCCAGGTTATCAATTCCAAAGAGGGCCTGATGGCGGGCAATATGCCATTGGTGGAGAGGTATCAATCGACGTGTCGCCCATTGCCGGTGATCCGGAGGCGACAATCCGCAAGATGGAAGTTATCAAACGGGCTGCCTCCGCGCCAGCTGACCCATCAGGTGCAGATCGTGCAGTCGCTGCCCAGGCCAATGCGACCGCCCAGGCCGCCAGAGCCGAGATGGCAAAAGCCCGCGAAGAAGAGCGGCAGGCCATGCATCAGAAACCGGATTCTGAAGAAAGCGGGGTTGCTTCTGGTGGCAAGGTTCAAGACAGCCCAAGCCTGTATGGCTTAAGCGAATTTGCCCGCTCTGCCCAAGCCTATCAGAGCGCAGCTGCCCTCCAGCCCGCCTGACAAACATCAAGCTTCCCTTGCATCACAGCCACGCGTTATTGCAAACCTTTGAAGCCTGTATCAGCAACGATGGTTCTGGCTTGAACCTTTCGGCCATGTGCAATCGTCCAGCCATCGGGGTTTTTGCCGATGGCCATCACTTTGCTTAATCTGACTGAATAGTGCCTGTAAATTCGGACAGCGCGGATATCCACCGGGTTACGCCCGACATGGTTTACCATGAGGTCGTAAAACCAGGTTTGCCGACTGCCTGAGCCATTGCCCGCAGGCCTGCCTGGAAGGTATAACAGCGTTGAATTGTCGCCAAAACCGAAATGACCCCATACGATATGACTGAATCGGTTAAACATAACCAGGATCAGGCCGACACGCGGCTGGTACCTGATCTGTCGGTCGTCATTCCTGTGCACAATGAAACCGCCAACATTCATTCCCTGATTGATGAAGTTGAAGCGTCACTCACAGGGTGCTTACCATTTGAACTGGTCATTGTAGATGATTGTAGTTCGGATGATACGGCAGCTGTAATCGCCGCCCTCGCAACAGACCGGCCCTGGTTACACTTGCGCCAGCATGCTAAAAATGCCGGTCAAAGTACGGCTGTGTTGACAGGTGTCAGGACGGCCAGGGCGGCCTGGATTGCGACCCTGGATGGCGACGGGCAAAATGACCCGGCGGATATTCCTGCCTTGTGGAATATGCATTTAAATGAACCGGGATTTGCCATGATTTGTGGCCACCGTCACAAGCGAAAAGATACGCTTGTCAAACGCTGGTCATCCCGCATTGCCAACACCGTCCGCAGCCGCCTTTTGGGTGATGATACGCCGGACACGGGGTGCGGCCTAAAGGTTTTCAGCCGGAACGACTTTTTGGCGCTGCCGCACTTTGATCATTTGCACCGGTTTCTGCCGGCCTTGATCCGTCGACAAGGCGGCAAAATCACATCCGTTCCCGTTAATCATCGGCCCCGTGGCGGTGGCAGCTCTCATTACGGTATCGGCAACAGATTATGGGTTGGGATCATTGATATCATTGGTGTGATTTGGCTGAAGCGGCGAACGGTATCTGTGACCCTTGTCCCTTTCGAAGACAACAGAGACCATGAAAGCTAGCCGGGATATTCGCTCGCTGGGCAAGGCGGCATTGTTTCTGGTGTCTCTGGCGGCGATTGGCTGGCTGGTACAGAAGACGGGCATTGCGTCTTTGTTAACAACAAACTGGATCGATGCAGAAGTTCGCGGGCAAGGCATTGCCGGTGAGGCCTTGTTTGTTTTAATCGGCACAGCCTTCACGGCCATTGGACTGCCGCGCCAGATCGTTGCTTTTATGGGCGGCTACGCGTTCGGTATTGTCAGCGGTGTTGCTCTTGCCTTGCTGGCCACAGTCCTGGGATGTGTTTTGGCATTTAGTTATGCCCGCATCATGGGGCAAAAAGTTGTTCTCAAACGGGCCCCAAGGCGCATCCGAAAAATCGATGCCTTTCTCAGTCGGTCTCCCTTTGTCATGACCCTGGTGATCCGTTTATTGCCGGTTGGCAGTAACTTTCTGACTTGTCTGGCTGCCGGTGTTTCAAGCATCGGTGCTGTCAGCTTTGTTGTTGGCTCGGGCATTGGTTACATTCCGCAAACCGTGATTTTTGCGCTTGTGGGAAGTGGTTCCAGCGTCTCTTCCGAAATCCAGATTGCCATCAGTGCCTTGCTGTTTTTAATCTCAGGCGGCGTCGGCCTGATGCTTTATCGGCAATATGGTCGGGACGTTTCAGTCAGTGATCAGGATGCTGATCAGTCTGGGCAAGGCAACCCCTGAGATGATCCGGAAATTCTGCCTTGATCATGGCTGGATCATCATTTGGGCGATTGGTCTACTGATTGCCTTGATGGTCCGGCCCCTGTTGCCTTCCGACGAAACCCGCTACGTTTCTGCCGCCTGGGAAATGTGGAGCAGGGGGGATTTCCTGGTGCCTCACTTGAACGGTGAAACCTATTCCCACAAACCACCACTGATGTTCTGGAGCATTCACGCTGGCTGGTCCCTGTTCGGAGTCAATGACTGGTGGCCCCGGCTGGTATCTCCTCTTGCAGGACTAGGTGCAATTTTTGCCGCTCGTGCCTTGGCTGCAAATCTGTGGCCCGGCAAACCGGAAGTTTCCGGACTTGTTCCCTGGCTGCTGACGGGGACCTTGTTCTGGTCCCTGTTCGGGACAGTGACAATGTTTGATATGTGGAACGCCCTGTTGGCGACTGTCGGTTTGCTTGGCGTCGTTCTGGCCGTGCGCGGCAAGATGGTGCAGGGCTTTGGCATCCTGGGGCTGGCCATTGGTTTCGGCGTATTGGCCAAGGGACCGGTTATCCTGCTTTATACTTTGCCGCCCGTCCTGCTGGCCCCCTGGTGGCTGCCCTCTGACTGCACAATCAAATTGCGCAACTGGTATCTGGCCACGCTGGCGGCAATCTTGTTGGGGGCCGTCATTGGATTATGCTGGGCATTGCCGGCAGCTCTGGCAGGTGGTGACGCCTATGCCAAAGCAATATTCTGGGGTCAGACAGCAGGGCGGGTCGAAAAAAGTTTCGCCCATGGTCGCCCCATGTGGTGGTACCTGCCATTGCTGCCACTGTTGCTTTTCCCCTGGATAATGTGGCCCAGGCTGTGGCGCTTGAAAGTTGCTCTGCCAGGTCGGGAAGCCTGGCCAGTCAGGTTGGCCCTCTGCTGGTTCCTGCCTGCATTTATTGCCTTCAGTTTTATCAGCGGTAAACAACCGCATTACTTGCTGCCAATGTTCCCGGCCCTGGCCTTGTTAGCTGCATTCAAACTGGGCGAAGATCAAATGCCCGATGAGCGAGTGCCCGATGAGCAAGTAAATGGACGATGGGATCAACGCCTTCCGGCACTCATGGTGTTGTTGACGGGGCTTGTGTTGACGCTGGTTCCTGCAAGTTTCCAGGTTGCACCGGATCTTTGGATGAATGTGCATACGCCTGGCTGGCTGGCCGACGTTTCACCGCTCGGCGGCCTGGTGTTAATCATCCTTGCCGGTTTGATGCTGAGATGGAATACCGGTCCAAGCTTCGTTACGATACGGAAAATGACCCTGGTCGGCCCTGTGATTGTGGCTGTGATCCATCTGTTTGTCTTTAGTGCCGCGGCACCCGCCTATGACCTTAAAGCTGTTTCGCAATGGATTGCTGCCCGGCAATTGGAAGGGAAACCCGTTGCCTGGCGGAAAAAATACCACAGCCAGTTTCATTTTCTGGGGCGTTTGAAAACACCAATCCTGGTCGTGAAAAACCAACCGCTGTCAGAATGGTTTGCGGCAAATCCCGATGGTGTGATGATCATGATCCACCGCAATCCGCCGCCGCCTGGCCTGAAGGCGCGGTACGAGCAACCCTTTCGCGGTCGCTACCTGGCAATCTGGGGGGCTGAGGCATTGGCAACGGGTATCAAGCTTCCGGAATAGAGTGTTTTCGGATTTAACGGAAACGCCCTAATTCGATGTAAGTCCGGACTTGAAGGGCTCGAAATCACTTGCACTTGATTTGGCGACCCTGATTTCATCCGGGGTCATAAGCCTGCCTGCATCCTGAAGAAGAATAACCGCCTTCTCCTTGATGTCCGATGAGGAACTTAAGGCGGCCAGGGTCAGCCATTTGTAGGCTTCATGCAGGTTTTGATAAACGCCAACACCGCGAATATTTACGGACCCCAGTGCCAGTTGCGCGCCACCATGTCCCTTCAGAGCAGATTTGTGAAACCAGACAGCGGCGATGGCACGGTTTTGCGCAACAGCCCGGCCCTGAAAATACATCACGCCCAACATAAACTCGGCTTCGCTGTGACCACCCTCGGCAAGTGAGCGGAATTCGTTCAAGGCGTGATCGAACTTACCGGCAGAAAAAGCAGCAGTGGCTTCTTCGAATCCCGCCTGGGCCATGACAGGCAGGGCATTCAGTAACATGGCCAGCAACAGAGCCGCAGGTGTAAAGCGACGCAAAAAACTGAGACCGCTGATTAGAATATTTGTTCGCATAAGCGCAAACTACCTCACCTTTCTGTGGAACGCCAGCGAGACACCGGGCTTATGGATCCATGATTATTCAGCAGCTTCGTCGGCCGAGAAGGCTTGCTCCATTTGACGACGAAAACGCACAGCCATATCAGTTTCATCGATTTCAACATCGGTCCAGCAAACCTGCTGGCCCTGTTTGACTTCGTTCTTGAGTTTGACATTGTGAGCCAACCCCAAGGGCAAGGCGCCCATAGAGACTGATGTGTGAGCAGGCATTTGTTTGCCCCAGACACAGTATCCGCCTTCACCATCCAGCATTTCACCCGGTTTGAGATCGCGTTTCGCCGTCGCCACAACATCGGAGCGAAAACCGGTTGGTGTGCCGGTCGCTTCGCCACGCAGGGCAATGGAGGCAACGGAAATGCCAAGCTCTAGTCCGATCAGGTGGGTTGGTTTGTACATGGCTGAATATTTGGCAGACTTGTCGTGCAGCAGGTTATATTCCTCAAAACAATGGGAAACGTAGTCATTGTCGGCTTCCACCACGACATAGACGCCCATTTGCAAATGATGTTCGACGTCGGTGCCGTCGCGATGCAGGCAGGATATCACCTCTGTTGTACCGGCATGGCTGAGACTACCGCCTGCTGAGGAAGGTTTCAGTACGTCGGCCAGTTCGTAACAGGACACAGGCGGGAAGCTCAAGCCATGCGGCTGTGGGGTCAAACCGGTGGCGTTACAAACTGCCGTCATTTCGATAGCTGATTTGGTGCCATCGATAAAGCTGGTGCTCATTTTGGGGTTCATGTTGCCGCGTTTGGCGACTTCCGCATCAACAAAATAGTTTTCGAACACATTGTCCGGCGTGGACTGATGGAACTCTGGCAAATAGCGCGTGCCTTTTCCGGCTGATACGACCTTGAAACCAATGGCGCGGGCCCAGTCAACTTGCTCACAAATCAGGGCCGGTTGATCACCATAGGCCAGAGAATAAATCACCCCGGCTTCTTCTGCCCGACGGGCCAACAAAGGTCCTGCCAGGGCGTCAGCTTCAACATTGACCATAATCACGTTTTTGCCATGCTCACAGCACAGCAGCGCATGTCGGATACCGGCAGACGGATCGCCTGTGGCGTCGACGACAACATCAATGCCGCCGGTTGCAATCATGGCAGCGGCATCGTCACCCACATAAGTTCCGCCTGATTTCAGGGCATCCGCAATCGAAGAGGCCGAATATTGCTCTTTGGACCAGCCGGTCGCGGCGAGATTGGCGTGAGCGCGTTCCGGCGCGAGGTCAATAACAGCGGCAACCTGCAGGCCGATTGTCAAACGGGCCTGCGCCAGAAACATAGAGCCAAACTTGCCGCCACCGATCACACCGACGGTGACGGGATTTTGATTGGCGGCCCGTGCCGCCAGTTTGCTATAAAGGTTCACTGATATCCCCTGATTGCTATATTTCTGAATTTAGACAAGTTACCTGAAGCCGTGATTGAACTATGTTTACCTTGCTTGCCGACAACGACATCACCACATTAATAATATATTGCGAGACAGAAAAGGGCGGAGACATGCAAAGACAGCTGACAAGGGTAATAATTGTGGCGGGGGCGCTGGCATTGGTCACTGCCTGCGTTTCAAAAGAAGTAACCTGGTACGAACAACGTTGTCAGCAAATAGGGCTTAGCAAAGGCACGGCTGATTTTGACAAATGCGTTGCCCGCGACGAAGCCTGGATTGATGCAGATCGCAAAAGGGCAGGTTCAACCAAGATGCGATAATCGGAGAGACTCCATCAAGACCGGAATCGCCCGGGCAGATATCACGTTGCCGCCAAGGCCTGATCCAGGTCCCTGATAATGTCGTCAACTGTCTCCAGACCAATGGATAGTCTGATTACTTCCGGACCCGATCCTGAGGCCCGCAATTGCTCTTCTGTCAGCTGGCGGTGGGTGGTAGATGCCGGGTGAATGATCAGGCTGCGGGTATCGCCGATATTGGCCAGGTGGGAAAACAGCTCACAGGCCTCCACCAGTTTGACACCTGCATCAAACCCGCCCTTGACGCCAAAGGTAAAGACAGAGCCTGGCCCCTTTGGCAGATATTTTTTACCCAGATCATAAAACGGACTGGTCTTTAAACCGGCATAGGATACCCAGTCGACCTTTGCATGATTGTCGAGGAATTCCGCGACAGTTCGGGCGTTGGCAATGTGGCGATCCATGCGTAAGGGCAGGGTTTCAGTGCCGGTGATAATCTGAAAAGCATTAAATGGCGACAAGGCCGGGCCCAGGTCCCGCAAGCCTTCTGCCCTGGCTTTCATGGTGAAGCCAAAATCGCCGAAGGTCTCGTAAAATACCAGGCCATGATAAGATTCTGAAGGTTGGGTCATGCCCGGAAACTTGTCGTTTTGGGCCCAGTCAAAATTGCCGGATTCGACAACCACACCACCCATGGAATTGCCGTGCCCACCCAGGAACTTGGTCATGGAATGCACAATAATATCCGCGCCCCAATCGAAGGGGCTACACAGATAAGGCGTTGCCATGGTGTTGTCGACGATCAATGGAATGCCGGCTTCTTTGGCAACGACCGCAACGGCCTCGATATCGACAATAACACCGCCGGGATTAGCCAGGCTTTCAATAAAGATTGCCTTGCATTTGGGTGTCAGGGCACGGCGAAAATTTTCCGGGTCCACGGGATCAACAAAGTGACAGTGCCAGCCGAACTTCTTGAAACTTTGTCCAAATTGTGTGATCGAGCCGCCATACAGATTTGTCGCCGCGATAAATTCATCCCCGGGCTCCATCAGTGTGAAAAAGGTTAATTGCTGGGCAGCATGACCTGAAGAACATGCGACGGCACCACGACCGCCTTCCAGGGCAGCAATGCGTTGCTCCAGCACAGCGACCGTCGGGTTGGTCAGTCGCGAGTATATAAAGCCAAATGATTGAAGGTTAAACAGGGAAGCGGCTTGATCGACATCATCAAAGACATAGGACGTGGTCTGATAAATCGGCGTTGAACGGGCACCGGTCTCTGCGTCAGGGGCCGCACCGGCGTGGATGGCCAGGGTTTCAAAACCAAAGTCATTATTGTCGCTCGTTTTGTTGTTGCTCATTTCCGGCCTACCTTGCGTCGTTTGCTTGAAATCACGCCCGTATTGATACCGCTCCAGCCGAGTTCACCAAACAAGCGGCTATATTCAATTTTTGGGCAGCGATCCATGACCACTTCCAGTCCCGCATTTTGCGCCATCTCGGCCGCCGCTTCATTGATGATGGCAAGCTGCATCCAGACAACCTTTGCCCCGATCTCTATGGCATCCTCCGTGACTCCATAGGCATCATTGGAATTTCGAAATATATCAACCATATCAACAGGTTCCGGGATATCTTTAAGGTTGGCATAACAGGTCTCGCCAAGGATTTTCTTGCCTGCCTGGCCGGGGTTCACCGGTATGATCCGGTACCCTTTTCCCTGCAAATATTTCATGGCGAAGAATGAAGGGCGCTTCCAGTTAGCCGACGCCCCGACGACGGCAATGGTCTTGCAATCATTCAGGATCGTTCGCAACTTGCCGTCGGTATAGGATAGATTGCTCATGCATATATGTCCGCAAGGTGTTTCGGGGATATATTCCACTCCATCACAACCCTTGGGGCAATATCAAGCGCCTCTTTCTTTTAACTTCGCCAAAAAGCAAATCACTACGGAGATCATTATGGCCAAGGTCCTCGTCCTCGTTCCCTTTCCCATGAGCGATGAAAACAGACAGCAACGACGCGACCAGGTAAAAGCTGTCGAACTTGGACCCGATATCCAGTTCGACTTTGAATCTGTGCTCGTGGCACCCAAAAACTACGTCAGCCAATATGATCTCGTGTTGGCTGATGTGGGGATGCTGGAGGCAGGGTTGTCAGCCCAGGCGCGGGGGTATGATGCTGTTTGTATTGATACCATGAGCGATTCCGGCGTGGCTGCCTTGCGCTCGGCACTGGATATTCCGGTGATCGGACCGGGCAGGGCGTCTATGCTGATGGCGATGTTGCTGGGTAACCGCTTCTCAGTTGTTACGATGTGGCAACATTGGGTGCATCTGTATGAAAAAACAATCAAGGACCTGGGTTTTACCAACCAGTGTGCTTCGATCCGTTCAATCGATGTCAGTCCTGATAACATCGGACTGCTGGGCGGTAAGGAAGAGGAAATATTTCCTCTGCTGGAAACGGCAGCACAGGCCTGTATTGAAGAAGACGGGGCCGATGTCATTTTGCTGGGATCGACAACCATGCATCAGGCCCACGCGTATCTCGCCGACAGGCTTCCTGTGCCGGTCATTAATCCAGGGCCGCTGACCTATAAACTTGTTGAAACGTTGTTGGGTTTGGGCCTCAGTCATAGTCGCGTCGCCTGGCCAAAATCTCCGGCGCCCAGAGATGATGTGCTGCATGCCATGTTACAAAAAGGTAGTGAGTTCGACCATCAGACCTTTTTGAAGACGCAGGAGAACGAGGAATAGTTCAGGCCTGTTCGTGCCTTCACGTTGTCAGGTATATTTCGGTAATGACAGTTTGTTTTCAGCCAAAAAAAGGGGCGGCCAATTGGCCGCCCCGATTTGTTGGTCGTAATTTGATTTAGAGTGAATCGATGAAGTCGCCGATTTGGGTCCGCATCTTTTCAGCTTCTTCAGACAGGCCATCAGCAGCCTCCAGCACCTGGGTCGCGGATGATCCACTTTCGGAGGCATTGGTACTGACCTTGGTGATGTTGCCAGTGACTTCTTGTGTCCCGTTCGCAGCTTCCTGAACGTTACGACTGATCTCACCGGTAGCGGCACCTTGCTCTTCAACGGCTGAGCTGATTGACGTGGCAATCTCACTCAGTTTGTTGATGGTGCCGCCAACACCCTTGATGGCCCCGACAGCGTCGTTAGTGGCGCTTTGGATGTTGCCAACCTGGGCTGCGATGTCCTCGGTTGCCTTGGCGGTTTGGTTTGCCAGGCTCTTGACCTCGGATGCCACAACCGCGAAGCCTTTACCAGCTTCACCGGCGCGGGCTGCTTCGATGGTCGCATTCAAAGCCAACAAGTTGGTCTGACCGGCAATGTCACTGATCAGTTTGACCACATCGCCAATTTTCTGGGCCGCTTCTGCCAGACCCTGAGCCACTTCGTTGGTGCGTTCAGTTTCGTGCACTGCTTCCTCAGAAATACGGGTTGATTCTGCAACCTGACGACTGATTTCGTTAACCGAACTGGACAGCTCTTCAGCTGCAGCAGCCACAGTCTGCACGTTGGCAGTGACTTCTTCCGAGGCCGCAGCCACCGCAGTTGACTGATTTGCCGTTTCCTCGGCTGAACCAACCATGGCTTGAGCACTGGCTTTCAATTCGGTTGAAGCCGATGCAACAATATCCACCACTTCAGAGACGTTATTGGCAATTTTAATCTGGGACGTGATAACGCTCCAGGCAACCATCGGGCCAATATAGTTTTTGTCCATGTCAAACACGGCACTGACATCAAGTCTGAGTGTTTCTTCTCCCAGCTTGATCTTGGCTGAATAAGGCATGTTGCCTGGATCGCCCAGCAACTTGCGCTGATGTGACGGATCCTTGTGGAAAACATCAATCGACTGACCAACCATGTCGTCAACCTTAACTGGCAAGAGATGCTCAAGTGTCTTCAAGGTCTTGCGAGATTGCGCGTTCATATAGGTCAGATCGAGATTGCCGGGTTCTGCCATCATAACGTTGATGGGCATTTCTTCGATCATTTGACGCAATTGATTGGTTTCAGCGTCGGCTTTTACTTTGGCGGTAATCACACTCCATATTGCCATGGCGGCAATGTAGTTACCTTGCTTGTCGTTCACGGGCGAGACCAGCAGATCAAGGGTTTCTTCACCCAGCTTGATGTGAGAGGCGATCGGCAGGTTGGAACCATCTGCCAAAATCTTGCGCTGATGGGACGGATCCTTGTGGAATACGTCAATGCAGCAACCAAGAACGTCGTCAGCCTTGATCGGCAACAGATGTTCAATGGCCTTCAAGGTATCCCGACTGGCCTTGTTGAGGTAATTC
>JABIFY010000004.1 GCA_018650465.1 Alphaproteobacteria bacterium | reverse complement strand
GATTTTTGCCTTGACGCCAATGCGGCGGGCAATTTCCTTGCCGACAGAAACATCAAAGCCAACAACTTCGTTTTTGTCGTTGATCAGGGAAAATGGAGGGTAGGCACCTGTGAGGGCGATTGCGAGCTCGCCTTTGCTTTTGACAGCGTCTATTTCATCGGCAGTTGCCGGTGCAGCAAAAGTTGCGCCGGTGATCGCCAGGCCCATCAAAAGGCCTTTGATTGAATTTTTCATCCGTTATTCCTCTTTGCAAACTCAATAAATTGTTTTGTGTCATCTCCAAGGGCGGCAGGGATGACCACGGCAAAACTTGCACAGGGCCATACATTTCCATAATAGATAATGACTATTTCAACTATTCATGAAATGAATATCCTATGAATGATATCAATCCGCCGCTCCAGTCCTCGCGGAAAATGGACTGGAATCTGTTACATACCTTTGTGGTTATCGTTGAAACACGTGGAATTTCCTCAGCGGCCGAGCGTCTGGGCCGAAAGCAACCCAGTGTGTCAAATGCCTTGCGGCGTCTGGAAGAGCACATAGGTAAAAAGCTGATTGAGCGATCGCCGGGAAATTTTGGGCTAACGGATGCAGGCACACTGTTACATCGGGAAGCTCTGGAAGTTTACGGAACGGTCACGGGTCTGGAAAACCTGCTTCGCAATGTAACCGACGTCGTTCGCGGTCATGTCCGTATCGTTATGGCCAGCCACGTCGTCAGCCCGCTCTTCGATGATTGCCTGAGCGAGTTTCATCAAAACCACCCAGAGGCCACACTTTCCCTGGAAGTAACGACAAGTGCGGCGGCTTTGACAGAAGTAGCCGCCCGGCGAGCATCTCTGGCCGTTTGCCTGATCCGTGAGCGAAGTGAGAAACTGGAATATCGTCGATTGTACCGTGAATTTTTTGGCCTTTTTTGCGGCCCCAGCCATCCGCTTTATGGGCGGAAAAAACTGACAAGGACAGACTTGCGCGGCCATTCTTCCGTCGCCTTTGCCACGGATCGCTTTGACGATGTGCTGCGCCCCGTGGCACTCGTCAGAGCCGATGCCGAGCTTGACAAAAACATCGTGGCCCAATCATCCAACCTGGAAGAAGTCCGTCGATTGACAATCGCAGGGCTGGGTATCAGTGCCTTGCCTATTCACGTTATCAAACGAGATGTGGAGGACGGATTGTTGTGGCGATTGCCACCATACGAAAACCCGCCACCCATCGACGTTCACCTGGCCTGGAATCCAAGAGCCCGCTTTAACAGGGCAGAAACGACTTTTCAGGAACTGATAACCGGCAAGATCGAGCAGTATCCAATAGAAGACCGAACTTACATCTGACGGGAACCCACCAGTTGATTCAGGCTCGTAAATCAGCACTAATGTCGAAACAACATTTTCACCTCTCAGGCAAGGTTTCCCAACGAAGAAAAAAGCAGGAACAGCCTGAAAACAAAGGTATACAGAATGATCCGCACTATACTTGTCGCAACAGACGGTTCTGACCACGCGAAAAAAGCTTTGACTCTGGCAAGTGACCTTGGCGCCAAATACGGTGCAAAATTGATTTTGTTGCATGTGCCTTTGTTTAACGTCGGGTCAGAACCCCTGCAGACAGTCGCAACCCGAAGCGGTCTTCCAAAAAAACTACGGGATCTGCTGGATAGTTACGAAATCGATTTTCAATTGGGTGTTGCCGCAACAGGCATGGGGGCTGCCATAGGTGCCGGATTCGCACCGCCACCCAGGGAACTTGTCGCGGCAATTGGCCAACAGATAATTGCGCGCGCCGAAAAAATTACATCGAAGGCTGGCGTGAAAAAAGTGACTTCAATGATTACTGAAGGCGACCCGGCAGACGTAATTCTTAATACGGCAGTAAACTGCAAGGCTGACATGATCATCCTGGGCAGTCGCGGCCTGAGTGATTTCAAGGGGCTGCTGTTTGGCAGCGTCTCACACAAGGTCAGTGGCCAGGCTGATTGCACCTGTGTGACAGTGAAATAAAATAGCCGGCATATTGTGAGAATTCAGGGCTACCAATGAGGAAGGTTTTAATTTCCTGAACGGAATCTTTCTGTCAAGATGGCCGCTTCGCGTAGAAAAGTTGCCATTATCAAGGGGTATCGTAGACTTGGGTTTGTATCCGCGCCCAACAGAAAACGGCATAGCAAGAGAACAAGGCAATTATTTTTAAATCCTGTCAGTTTGCCCCAAAGGCGCTGATGGTAGAAATGCTAATTGATATACATATGGATTTGTCATGAACTTCCAGTTTTTATCATGGGCTATTGTGCTTGGTGGGTTATCTGCTGCGTCGTTGCCTCTTGGCTCTCTCTTAGGCTTGAAGTGGCAGCCGAGCGGACGTGTTATCGGTGGGATGACTGCTTTTGGTGCCGGGGCTCTGATAGCTGCTTTGGCCGTTGAGTTGGTCGCCCCTACGGCTATACACCTGGTTCATGCGGAGAACGCTGTTGCAAAAAATGAAGCCTCTCATCATCTGATTAATATGTTAATCGGCGCTCTGGTTGGGGGCGTCCTGTTTGTTGTCCTCGATAGTGTGGTTAATTCTCAAGGTGGTTTCTTGCGAAAGACCTCGGCGACGATCGAATACTTTACCAACCGCAAATCTGCTCGCAGAAAAAAGATATTGGGCCATTTGGCAAGTAGTGAGCTGGTCAGGCACCTGCCCCTCGAAATTGTGGAAGAGATGGTTACCAAGGTAAATGAAAGACGTTTCAAAGTTGGTGATGTGCTATGTGAAGAAGGTGCAGATGGTGACGAAGTTTTCTTTATCGAATCGGGAGCAGTCTCTATCAGCCGGGGCGATAAAGTAATTGCCCTTTTGGAATCCGGCGATGTGTTGGGAGAAATTGCTCTTGTGACAGGCGCCCCCAGGACGGCAACCGCGGTCGCGAAAAAGGATACCTCTGCACTTACCTTCCCTAAAGAGGATTTTGATGAATGGCGGTCACAGTCCAGCGAATTTGAAAAAGCAGCAACGGCTTTATCTGCCAGTAGACTTAAAGAACTGGTCGAAAGGAATGACATTGATATAGATGCAGAGGAGTGGGTGGACGAAGCCATGTCAGCTTTGATGGAGACCACAGTCGTACCCACAGAAATACAGCTTCAACAAGCAAGTGAGGAGCATGCTGGTGCCCCCATGGCTATTTGGCTGGGGATTTTACTGGATGGAATTCCAGAGAGCTTCGTTATCGGGTCTGTGCTTGTCGTTTCGATTGCTGCAGCAGTTTCTCAAAGTGGCGCTGACTCAATAACATTAGGCTCCATCTTCCCCTACACGCTAATTGCGGGACTATTCCTTGCCAACTTTCCTGAGGCGATGAGTAGTTCAATTGGCATGAAAAAACAGGGCTGGAAAAACTCGAGAATATTTTTGATGTGGTTTAGTTTGATGGTAATGACTGCCATCGGCGCAGGTGTTGGCTACTGGTTAGGCGGTAACGTAGATCACGGCATAGTCATTCTAATTGAAGGGCTCGCAGCTGGCGCCATGTTAACAATGATTGCAGCGGCGATGATACCTGAGGCGGTTCATCTCGGCGGAAGTCATGTTACCGGGCTATCAACATTATCCGGGTTTTTGGCAGCAATAGCATTTAAATTACTCGAGTAATTTTATTGTAAAAAACTTTCGGTTTTTGACTCCGTTGGATTTCGTCTGCTTTACCCCTCACAACATGCTATTTGCCCAATCATGTCGGTTAAGCCGTTCAAAGCGGAAGAAAGCGGGATCAACCCATAGTGACCGAAATTTGGACTAGTCCGGTTTCATGACTCTCTCGGTCGGGATGGCAAGGCTCACTTGCGTACCCACGTCCTTCTCCGAGCGGATTTCGAACGCACCGCCATGCAGTTCGATCATCGATTTGACCAAGGGTAATCCAAGGCCCGTGCCCTCGTTGACCTCGCTCAGGGAATTCTTGACCTGACCGAACGGTTCCATGGCGATGACGATTTCTTCGTCCGTCAAGCCGATGCCGGTATCGGTGATGATGATGGTAAGACCACCGTCGTCCTCGATTTGGCCGGCAACGTCAATGCGCGAACCTGGATAAGAAAACTTGACGGCATTGGAGAGCAAATTCAATAGCATTTGTCGAACCACGCGTTTGTCGGCGCGCAATTCCGGCCATGCCTGATCCGGCGGTCTGGTCATCCGAAGCTGTTTGTCGCTGATCCGGGATTCGAGAAAAATGATACAGGAGGCCAGGACATCGTCGATCTTGAAGATTTCGTCTTGAAGGGAAATCTTGCCAGCCTCAATACGAGAAAGATCGAGAATGTCATTGATGACATCGAGTAAATGCTCGCCACTTTCATGGATGTGCCCAGCGTAATCCAGATACCGCGCATCACCGAGCTTGCCGAAAGTCTGGTTCATGAGCATCTGCGCGAAACCGTTGACGGCGTTGAGCGGTGTCCTCAATTCATGGCTCATATTGCCGAGAAACTCAGACTTGGCGCGGTTCGCCGATTCAGCAAGCTCCTTGGCCTCCACCACCTCACGCTCGGCGCGCTTTTGTTCCGTGATGTCGCTACGCAGTCCGGCGATGGCGCCGGAAGGAGTCCTGAACTCGGTTATTTTCAGCCATAATCCATCCTTGAGTTCCTGTTCCAGCGACGGTGGCGGGTTGCGATGGATGGCAAGCCGCTCGGAAACAAAATCATCGACTCTTCCTTTCGCACTTGGGTGCAGGCCTCGCTTGATCTGTGTCCTGATGATTTCTTCGAAAGAAACGCCGGGCACGATGACGTCGGTAATAGGCGAATTGAGCCTGAGAAACGCCTCATTGAACAAGACCAGACGATCATCGGCATCGAACAAGGCAAAGGCTTCGGAAAGGCTCTCAAGAACCTCAAGAACCTGGTTTTGCAGACTCACGGCGCGCAACTCCGCTTCCTTGATCTGTGAAACGTCGTGCTGGATCAGAACCGTGCCGCCGCCGTTGGTCGGATACTCGGCGACGAGCATCCAGCGCGCGTTCGCGTGTTGGTGCTGGTGCTGCGACGGCGTGTTGCGGTGGGTGGCAAGCCGGTTTTTGATGAAGGTATCGCGCTCGGTATCTGTCAAATCATAGGCGCCAACGTCAATCCAGACCTGCAGAAGTTCCTCAAACGTGGCGCCAATGACCAGAGACCCCGGCGCCACGGCGTTCACCATATTCTCGTAGGCAGTGTTGTAGCGGACCAGACGATCATCGGCATCAAACAATACAAAACCATCGGACAGGGATTCGACGGCGTCATGGAGTGTGGCTTGTGCTTCGGCGGCTTTCAGTTCCGCCGTGACCCGATCCGTGACATCGATCAGCATGAGGATCGAGCCGCCGTCCTGTGTGTGATGCTCCGTTCTGCGGAGCCAGCGCCCGTTACTGAACCGGGTTTCTCTGGCGTAAGGCAGGTTTCGATGTTCTTCCATGCGGTCCGAGATGAAAGTCTCAATATCACCATCAGGAATTTCGTAATGACCTTGTACGGCGCTTTCGCGGACCAATTTTTCCAAAGGCGTCCCGACCGTCAACAGGCTGTGGACAGATACCGGCACCAAATTCCGATAGTTGTCATTGAAGCTGACGAGGCGGTCGTTCGCATCGAACAGGGCAAAACACTCAGAGGCCTGATCAAGAGCCCCTTCAACGCTCGAATGTATTACTCTTGATGACACTTGTACTCCGTTCCTCAACGCTGCCGATGGGCGAGTATGTAACCGTCTAATTTGGGTTCATTGCCTTGAAAAATACTACACCCCAATATCGGCAAAAAAGAAAGCGCCGTCGCACCCGGGCCAGTGAGTATGCGAGGATTTTCTCCTGATGAGCGACCTCACAGATATACGCGAATGTTGTCCGAAATTCAAATATGTCGACAATACCACGCGGTAGCCTTGGCGACCTCGGGCTGCCTTGTTACACAGGCGAACCGGCCGTTGTTATGGTGCGAACTCCTCCTATAATGTAAGTCAACGTGAATGGTCGGCAGCTGAGATTTACTGTGCCCGCAATTTCGCCCCTGGATGATGATAAGAATGACAGACAAGATTTCCGAGAATGGCATTGCCGTGCTGGACATAACGGTTATCGATCAGATGACCCTGGACCTGGGGCATGACGCCACAAAGGAATTTCTGGAGATGTTCCAGACCTACGTCCCTGAGGCCCTGTCCGGAATTCAGGCGGCTGTTGCGACCAGAAATATCGGGGGCGTCGTGCATTTTTCCCATGATCTGAAAAACAGTGCGGCGACAATGGGCTTGATGCGGCTGTCCTGTCTGTGTCGCCATATCGAAACGGCCGCGGACGACGGAAAACTTGACGAGGCAGCTGAACTTGCGAATGAGTTGCCATTGACGATGGCAGAAGCCCTTGAGGCCTTGACGACAATCAATGCGAAAGGCACGTAGAGAGCATGATCTTTTTGCGACAAAAAGAAGGCCCAAGGATTCGGAGGCAGGATGAAATCAGTATTGCTCGTTGAGGATCTGGCCTTTTCCCGTGCTGTGACGGTCCGACTGCTCCAGTCCATAGAGCCCTGTGTGATTACAGAAGTCGAAAATGTTGAGCAGGCTCTGGATGCCCTGCACAAGAACGCTGACTTCGATATCATTATTACCGATCTCTCCATGCCCGGTGTGAGCGGGCTTGAGTTTTTGAAAATCATTCGCTCAGGCAAATCACCTGCAGCGCACGATATGCCGGTTATCGTTGCGTCGGGCAAATTGACGGGACCGATCCAGGCGGCCCTTGAGGCACTGGATATTCAGGCTGCCATCAACAAGCCTGTCAAAAAAGAAGAGCTGGTCGAAGCCCTTGCGGCAATTGGAAAATCCGTCCGCCCCTCACGCACTACCGAGGAATACAAAGCTGTCCGGATTGCCAGCCTGATGGATGCTGATGATCAGTCAAAGTCATTGAGCCCCGGAAAAAACCTGGATCAACTTGTCACCTTCCTTGAAGCGTCTCCGACACTTGCAACGCTGAACCGCAAGGAAGTTGAGCTGATTGCCAAAGGTGCACGCACAGCCCATTACCCGGAAAATACGTTCATCGACGGAGAAGAATTCGGTGATACGCGCTTGCCTGTGATTACATGGGGGGAAGCGGAGATGTTGCAATCCGCCCAACTTCCTGATGGCGAGGAAGTTGAACATCGCGTTGTCTTGCTGGAAGCCGGGAATTTACTGGGCACCTTCAATTTCATGTCGCCACCTGCGGGACAAAAATATCCCAAGGTTCGAACCACTCGCTCAACCGAAGTCGTTATTCTTGAATTTGCAGATGAAGATCCAAATTCTGAACTCAGCGTAATCCGGAGCAAGGTGAAGATGGCAATCGGGACGATTATGTCCCAGCGAATCAACTACAGTGACAAGGCACTTGCCATTTCCCTGACCCACAGGCTTGCAGAAAGCAAACTGAAACGAACAGCAGGCGGCTATGTCATTACCATGGCCTGTCTACTGGGGTTCTACACACTGACCATGCGGGGCGTTGTTGATTCTGAACTGAAAGGAATTGCCCGCGCCGCCAGTTCTGCGATCATGATCCTGATATTCGCCATGCCGCTTTTTGCCATCCTGCGGAAGGGCGTTATCAAGGCACAAGCGCTTGGGCTGACATTTCGCGGTGCACGTGTGGCGGCGATCGATGCCGTGGTGATGTCTTCTGCATTTCTCGGCATCCTGATCGCGGCGAAGGCACTGCTGGTGACTTATGTCCCTGCCTATCAAGACGGAACTGTGTTTGAGCTTTCGAAGACGTTCGCCCGATATACCCCCGCCGGAGACGTCGATTGGGTTTTCTATACCTTTAATATTTGCATGTATGCCGTTTTTGTCCCTGTCCAGGAAATCATTGTACGGTGTGGGCTGCAATCCTTGTTGGTCGAGTTCCTCTATGGCTCGGATACGCGTCGGGCAGTCACGGCAATTGTGGCGTCCAATATCGTTTTTGCGGCAGCGCATTCGCATCTCAACCTGGGTTTTGCCACTGTGACATTTTTGGGTGGATTATTCTTTGGCTGGATATTTTATCGCAACCGGTCGATTGTCGGCGTTTCCATATCACACTTTATTATAGGCGCAGCCGCGATGTACGCTTTGGGACTGGAGACGTTCATTAAGTGATAATCTACTGACATCATTCCCAGTCGTATCGAGGGCGCGGGTCAAAAGTTTTGTCAGAAACATCAGGGAAACCCCTTCGGTCACACCTTGTTGTATATTCCTCATCGAAATTGTGAGGTCGGTCTTCGTCTCACAGATAGTTTGCGTAGGCGCAAATGGAACACAGCGCCTTAATAGAAGGAATAGAACCCTGGATTATTACAACGACGCGGAGCGCGGCAAACAGCAAGCCTGGGCTGATACCAGAGACCGGGTTCTCAAGCCGCTGATTTTTGTTTTGAAGAAAGCCTCCATTACGCCAAACATGGTCACTTTGATGAGTGTTACCTGTCTGCTGTGCGGTTGCCTGGTTTTTGAGAATGCCCGATGGTCGTCGTTCGTCTTGCTGTTTTTGTATGGTTTTCTGGACAGTGTCGACGGCCCCCTGTCTCGCGCGACCGATACTTCAAACAAAGGTGGTGCCTTGCTGGATATGGTTGCTGACCAAATGGGCATTATCCTTGTTCCGGCAGCAGCGATTTATTTCCTCGGCGCCAGCGGGCCCCTCATGGTAATTTTTTCGGGGGTATATCTGGCGTTTATCGTCCTCATTATCTATGCAAACCAGGAACAAATTAAAATCCCCCGGTTCGTCCGGATAAAGGGTGTCGTGTTTTTGCTTTATGGTGCCTGCATCTATTTCCAGGAAGACTGGCTGACACCGCTTGTTGTCGTCTTCACTCCCTACTACATGGTCATGATAATGATCGTGTTGCGAAGGCTGTATGTTAAGTTGGTGGACATCAAGACATAACCGGATTTTCCTTACTTCCTCGCTTTCCGCTTCAGGCAGACTAATTTGATTGCATGCTGACATTTGACCTTCACTATCACACCAACGTCTATTTGACGCGCCCGGCGACACGCAAGAAGCGTCTGATGCGTCACCTGGACATCATGAAGTTAAACAAACTCGATTTTGTGGCGTCGACCGAGCATGGCTACAAGGCCCCGCTGGATGCATGGCTGTATCTGGTTGATGTGGCAAAAGATTTGCCCACCCATATCATTCCTGGCGTAGAGGCCGTATCGAAGGAAGGTGTGGATATCATTTTCCTCTACCGGAATGAGGATGATTTCCGGAACGGTCTGAAGAACCTTAAGCCGTTCCACTGGAGTGTTTGGGATATGAAAAATGTCGCGGATGCCACCAACGCTATCTCGGTCATCGCCCATCCGTTCACACCCGGCACCAGCGGAATTGTAACGCAGGCCGGTGTCGCCGGACTGCGTCGACTGTTGCCCGATGCCGATTACGTGGAGGCCCACAATGGTTCGGGTTTGTTCCTCACGCGGTCGGCAGAAAAAAACCCAACCCTGGCAGCAAACAGAACCTTGAAAAAGATCTACCAGCAAAAAGCCCGGTTTACCGCGGACCTGCCCCGGCAGTTTGTCGCCGGGGCTTCAGGCGCCACGATCAGTTCCGATGCCCATTTCCCGGAACATCAACTGATCGTAGGGGCGGCAAATGTTGAACAAAGCCAGCGTGACAACTGGTTTGAGGTCCTGAAACAACGTCCGGAGTTTTCCCGGCACCTGACCGCCCGATACCATGAATGCGATCTCAATCGTTCTGAAGACCGCAGAACACTGGCCATGATGCAGTGTATCCTCGGCGAGGCAATCTATAAGAAGAGATTGAAAACACTACATAAATTCAGTCGCTCAGGTTCCTGACCGATATTTCTCAAAAGACATTTCTCGACAGAAACATCAGGGAAACCTTTTCCGATCCGTTCTCCGGCATATTCACATGCGTAAACACGTGAACGCGGAAACAGGGATCAAAAATGACCAAACGAACAGTCAAGTCAGGGCAAAAAGGTACTTTCACAGTGCTGGCTGTTTTGGTCGCCATTTCCACTCTTGGTGCGACATCAACGCAAATGTTTCTACCAGCCTTGCCAGCCATGCAATCCACCTTTGGCGCATCATCAACCACAGCCCAACTGACATTATCTGCTGCCATGTTTGCCATGGCCTTTTCGCAAATCATTTACGGCCCCTGGTCTGACCGGGTAGGCCGCAAACCCGTACTGTTCTTTGGCTTGACCCTCTATGTGATCGGCACTGTTGTTTGCCTGTCCGCAGGCAATGTCCAGATCATGATTTTCGGTCGCATCCTTCAGGCCTGCGGCGGGGGCGTCGGTGCCGTTCTGGCAGGTGCCATTGCCGTGGACAAATATGGATCTGCAAATGCCGCCCCTGTCATTTCCCTGGTTGCTGCTGTCATGGCAATCGGCCCCATGTTGGCCCCATCCATTGGCGGCATTCTGACAGACACAATTGGCTGGCGATCAGTTTTTGCTGTCATGCTGGGCCTGGGTGTATTGGTTATCGTCGTGGCCACGCTGCTTTTACCGGAAACCCGTCTTCAGAAACAAACCGCTGCAACACCAGGTCAAAGCTTGCGAGTATTTGCCAGCTTGTTGAAGTCACGGACCTTCATGGCCTACGGCCTCAATGCCGCCTTCTCTATGGGGGCTTTTTTTGCTTTCATTTCCGCCGCCCCTTTTGTGACCGTGAATATCTTTGAACGTCCATCGACGGAATTTGGCCTCTGGTTTGTATCTATCGCCATTGGCTATGTCGTTGGAAATCTGCTCTCGGCCAAGATGGTAAAACAAAAAGGCGGCGATTGGTTGATTGGTGTTGGCAGCCTGCTGCTTTTGGCAGCGACTTTTGCCATGCCGCTGATGCTTCAGGTCGGGGGATGGACCCCTTGGGCAATTTTCCTGCCTGCTGCTGTTATGTCTTTTGCGGCCGGGCTGTCGATCCCCAACGCCCAGGCGGCAGCCATCGGTCATCTCCCCATGGCCGCCGGAACAGCTTCCTCCCTGATCGGTTTTCTGATGTTGATGTCAGGGGCCATTGCCTCCCAGATTGTCGGGATCATGCAAGACGGCACACCCTGGCCGATGGTGATTACCATGGCTTTGATGGGCTTCCTGTCTCTGGCCGCCTTCATCGCCAGGAACAAGGTTCAAACCAAAAATGTTTTGATTTCGGTCTAGATCACAGGAAATCCTCAAGCCGGGACGGACAAGAGCCGAAGCGACCGGGATAACCCAGGTTCGCCTTCGCAGTATCTGCAGGTCTGGCAGGCACCAGCCGACAAGGTGTAGACTGGTGAGGAATTTCGTCAGGACCGGAACAACTTTTAAAAACCAGTTCTTCATTTCTCTCGGGGAGCGTACAAACTTTGCACCGCATTCGATTTGGCGACCTCACACTGGTAATTATCATCGGCGTGTTTTGGGGCTTGAACTGGCCCGCGGTCAAATTCATTCTCTCCGAAATTCCGCCATGGTCATTACGGGCCACGGGCCTGTCCTGCGGGGCCATATTGTTGGCGGCGCTGGCGATTTATATGGGGCAGTCTCTGCGACCCGCACGGGCAGAACGGCTCCCCCTGGTTATTGCGGGGCTGCTGTCGGTGCTTGGTTTTAACATTCTGACCGCTTTTGGCCAGTTGCATACCCAAACCTCAACGGCCGTTATAATTGCCTTCACCATGCCCATGTGGACGGCTGTGTTGTCGATCTTTTTTCTCGGCGAAAGGCTGACGTGGCGGAGAGCCAGTGCCCTTGCTGTTGGTCTGGCTGGATTGGCGCTGCTGGTCTCCGGCGATTTATCGGGATTTGTTTCCCAACCGATGGGCCCTCTCTACATGCTTGGGGCGGCTGTTTCCTGGGCGGCTGGAACGGTGGTGCTAAAGTCCCGGACATGGTCGATCAAGCCAATAGCCCAGGCAGCGTGGATGCTGGGCGTTTCAGCACCGCTGGCAATTCTGGCAGGCTTTTTGACGGAATATGACGGGCTGCCTGACTTGCCGTCCCCGGCTGTGTTGATAACCATGGTCTATCACATTCTCTTTCCAATGGTGATCTGTTATGCCGCCTGGAGCGCCCTGGTTGGTCGCTTGCCAGCTTCCGTCTCCGCCATGGGGACATTGCTGGTGCCGGTCGTCGGGCTGACTTCAGCCACGGTTTTACTCGGCGATGCGCTCAGTTGGCAGAAAATTGTGGCGCTCACATGTGTGCTTCTGTCGATCGGGCTGTCCTTTGCCAAATCGAACAGCCCTCAAAATATCGATGAGAAAAAACTTTAGTCGGATCCTTCATCGTCGAGTATTGCCCTGACTTTTTCCAGTAGCTCGCTTCGCCGATAAGGTTTGTTGACGACCTCCGCATTGAGATCCAATTCATCGTTATGAACAACGGCACGCTCGGCGTAACCCGTTGTGTAAAGAACCTTGATGCCAGGCTGAATTTTCTGTGCAGCGTCAACGATGTCCATGCCATTCATGCCGCCAGGCAGCACGATATCGGTAAACAACAAGTCAAATTTTGGATTGCCTTCCAGCAAGGCGATGGCTTCTTTGCCATCTTCCGCTTCGACTATTTCATAGCCGTGAGAGCTGAGCATGTTGACGGAAACAGCGCGGACACCCGGGTCATCCTCGACCACAAGAATACGTTCAGAACCGGGTGCAGGTCTGGCATCTTCAACGGCATCATCATTTGCGGCCCGCAACACAGGTCCACGTGGCAAATAGAGTCTAACCGTTGTTCCCTGGCCAACCTCACTATAGATCGTCAAATGTCCGTTGGACTGTTTGGCCAAACCGTACACCATGCTTAGTCCCAGGCCGCTGCCCTTGCCAACATCTTTGGTCGTAAAAAAGGGCTCAAAGACCTTCTCCAGAACGTCTGGCGCCATGCCGCTGCCCGTATCACTGACGGCAATGACCACATATTCACCGGGCTGGACTTCTTCGTGAGCTTTTGCATAGTCCGTATCAAATGTAACATTGCTTGTTTCGATTACCAGGGTTCCGCCACCTGGCATAGCATCGCGGGCGTTGATCGCCAGATTAAGCAACGCACTCTCAAGCTGGTGGGGATCAATCAGGGCATGCCAAAGATTTGCTACGGATTCCACTTGCAGATCCGTTGCTTCGCCCAGTGTTCGGCGCAACATATCCTCCAGATCGACAATCAATTGAGTCACATCCACGGCAATTGGTGACAATGATTGTTGGCGTGAAAAAGCGAGCAAACGGCTTGTTAGAGACGAGCCCCGCTCAATGGAACGAATGATAGCTTCAACATTTTGTTTCGCATTTTCATCATGCTCAACGATGTCCACAAGCATTTCTGCATTGCCAATCATGACAGCCATCAGATTGTTGAAATCATGGGCGATGCCACCTGTCAGTTGCCCAACGGCTTCCATTTTTTGGGCCTTGCGCAGCAATTCCTCCGCCTCTCTGAGTTCCGTAATGTTGCTGGCGACACCGCGATGACCCAAAAAGTTTCCGTCTTCGTCGTAAATGGGGTTGCCGCTGATTCTGGCGTGGAGAAGACTGTTGTCCGTACCTTCGTAACAATACTCAAAATTCCTGAATTCCAGCTCCCCTGAAATTGCATTCTGGTAGGGCTGCCAGTCTGTATCAGACAGATATTGCCCGGCGACTTCCTGTCTGGTTTTGCCAATGACAGTTTTTCGGGCTAGCCAAACGCTGGTGCCGTGAATTTCGGACTGCCAGGTAATCCTTCCTTTCTGGTCCATTTCCCAAAACCAGTCTGAAGAAGCTTCGGCAAAATCCCGGAACCGGGCTTCACTTTGTGCCAAGGCCTTTTCAGCTTGCCGCAACTCGCTAATGTCTGTGTCTATCCCGCCCAAGCCGAGCAATTCGCCTTGTGCGTTGAAAACCGGAAACTTGATTGTGAGAAATTCTCGACCGGAGAAAGCATGGACTTTGGTGACAACCTTCCTTGTCCGCATAACTTCCTGATCTTGCTGGACGATGGCTTGATACGCGTCTTCACCGACGAAAGGTTGTGACGTTTTTCCAATTAGTTCGCTGGCTTTTGCATCGAAGCCCTCTTCGTGCTTGGCGTTGGCAATTAGAAAGCGACCCTCGAGATCCTTGAAAAATATTGGAGCCGGTGAATTGTCGATGATGGCACGGAACCGACTTTCAGCCTCCAGCCGCAAGGTTTCAGCTTCCTTTATTTTGGTAATATTTGTGCGGACAATTGATTTTCCACCACCGCTGGCCTCGTATTGATTAACCTGGTACCAACGGCCGTCCGCCATTTCATATTCAAAGGTTTCGCCGTTTCTAAAACGTTCGAGCCGCACCCGAATGCACTCTTCGATTTCGTCCGGTGAGTTTCCGTAAAAACCGATTTCAGCAAGTTTATTGACGATAGCTTCAAAAGGCGTGCCAGGCACCTGGATATCGCGAACTTCCTTGTGGGCCGTCAGATAAAATTCGTTGGCAAAGACAAAGCGATCATCAGCATCAAACAGAGCGAAGCCATCTGAAAAACTCTGAATTGCACCTTCAAGGAGCCGCTTGGTTTCGCGCAAGGAATTTTCGCTTGACCTTAGTTCATCCTCTGCCTGCTTGCGTTCCGTAATGTCTGTGGAAATTCCGCAAACCGCATAGGCCTGACCGGATTTATCCTTGAGTGGAAATTTGACAGAGATATAAGCATGGAGCCCATCGTCGTGAGGTACGATCTCCTCTATTTCCTGAGGCTCTTCCGACTCCAGCGCCTTAAGGTCGTTGGCCCGTAAGATATCCGCCTTCTCTTTCGGAAACAGGTCATGGTCTGTTTTCCCCTTAACCTCTTTATTGCTGATGTGAAACAGCTTTTCGAATGTCTGGTTGACAAAAACATAACGGCCATCCGCATCCTTGATGTATATGACCGAAGATGTGTTGTTCAGCAGGTCCTGTTGTCGAATTTCACTGGTTTCTCTGGCGGATTCAGCCCGCCACCGGTTGATTTCGGCACCAATCCGCTGGCTGACCAGACGAAAGAACATCGTGCTTTCATCATCAATTGCCATTGGCTTGTTATCGATGACATACACATGACCAAAAATATCGCCGTCGACATCCCGAACAGGCTCGGCCCGATAGCCTTGCGCACCTGAAGCCTGCAAGATTTGATCAAGCGGAAACAGGTCGCAAAGTCCTTCACTGTAACAGATGTGGGAAACATCCTCCGGGGATGTATAGAGTTCTTCGCAAGGCGTGCCCGCTATGTCGAATGCAACGGGGTCAATAAACGCGCCGCCATTCAAGATAGCCAGTGGCTGGAATTTTCTTTTGTCGGCACTGATTTCACCAACTGCCGCAATCTCGCAGTCCAGACCTAACGCGAGTGCGTTAAGGGCCGTTTGCAGAAATGTAAATTGGGGCCCCCTTGCGCCAGCCAACATCGAAAGCGCTTCTTCGCGTCGGTTTCGCGAACCTTTCGTCTTGTCAGAGGTTGGGTTTTCGTATGACATCCTGCTTTGACCATTTGCAAATGCGATGCACGCGACCTGACGACATGCCGGTCTCTGCGACAATTAGTCCTGCTTCAATCGATATGATACTTTATTTTTCCACCCCAATGTAGTGATGAATCAATAAACTTCCCTATCATTTGGCTATTCCCTTGATACCGTGGCGGCTTGTTTTTATTTGACGCCTTCAAGGATTGCCTTGTAGTAGATTGTCGATCAGACTCGAAATCAAATAATTCAACACGAGGATCCCGACGTGCCCCTGAGCCAATCAATTGAGCAATCCCACAAGGCCATGGTTGAAGGTCGTGACGTCCCCTGGTTATTGAACCTTTGGGTTGAACGAACGCCGGATAATCCGTTTCTGATCTGGGCCCCGTTCGAAGGTGAGGACAGGCGCTGGTCCTATGCGGAATTCGGACGTGACGTCAAAGCGGTCGCCGCTGCCTTGCACAACCGGGGCATAGCACCCGGTGAACGCGTCTTGCTGCATCTGGATAACAGTCCGGAATTCATGATTTCGTGGTTTGCCTGCGCCCACATCGGGGCCGTTGCCGTATCGACCAACACCCGTTCTGTGGCCCGTGATATGAGCTATTTTTCTGATCATGCCGGGGTAGTGGCGGCGATTACCCAGCCTGGATTTGCTGAAATGGTGCAGGATTGTGCACCAGAAATCCGTTTCCTGGTGGTGACCGACAACAACGCCGGAGAAGTAGCAGAAGTCGCGCCGGCTGTTGAATATACAGCCTTTGCCCAATTGTTGGTTGAACAAGGTGAGTGCCCTGTTCGTGCGCCGGACCCCTTCGCCAATCTGGGCATTCAATTTACGTCGGGCACCACATCGCGACCCAAGGCCGTGCTCTGGACCCACGCCAATACCATTTGGGGCGCGCAAATGAACGCCAGCCACATGCGGCTTTCCGGAGATGACATTACGCTTGCCTTTCTGCCCCTGTTTCACACCAATGCACAATCCTATTCCATGCTGGGGTCGCTCTGGGTGGGCGGCACCATTGTCGTGCAGCCAAGATTTTCGGCATCCAGGTTTTGGCCCACTGCGCGCAAGTACAAATGCACCTGGACGTCACTGATCCCCTTTTGTGTGAAAGCGCTGCTCAGTCAGGACCCACCACCTGACCACAGTTTCCGCTTCTGGAACCCGGCCATTCGCATGATTGACGTGGAAACCACCTATGGCATTCCGACCTTCGGCTGGTGGGGCATGACTGAAACGATTACCCACGGTATCGTCGGTGATATTGATCACCCCGGCGAGAGTATGAGTATCGGCAGGGTATCGCCTGGCTATGATATCGAAGTTCGTGACCCGCACGGCAATTTCATCAAGCCAGGGGAGCGCGGTCTATTGTATATTCGCGGCGTGCGCGGGGTGAGCTTGTTCAAGGAATATTTCAAAAACCCGGAAGCAAACGAGAATGCCTTCGACGACGATGGCTGGTTTGAAACCGGCGACTATATCATCATGGGTGAAAATGGTGACTTGTATTTTGGCGACCGCGAGAAGGATATGCTCAAGGTCGGTGCTGAAAATGTCGCCGCGTCCGAAATTGAACTGGTTATACTTGAAACCGGTTTGGTAAAGGAATGCGCCGTCGTCGGTCAAAAACACTTCATGTTGGACGAAGTGCCCGTCGTATTTGTCATCCCCCAGGAGAATGCACCCGACGATCTCGGAGACAAGATCATCAAGACCTGCCAGGAAAACCTGGCTGACTTCAAGGTCGTTCGAGATGTCTTTATTGTCGACGAGCTGCCGCGCTCTACGCTGGAGAAAATTGCCAAGAATGAGCTGCGGAAAACTTTGCCGATGATTGAATCATGATCGCGCTTCATGTTTGACGAATTTTTTCTGGTTGCCCTGGCGGTCTATTTTTTTGCCGGCACAATCAAAGGGACCATTGGCATTGGCCTGCCGGCGACGTCCATATCGCTACTCGGTCAGGTTTATGACCCAAGGGCGGCCATTGCTCTGGCGATTATGCCAATTTTTTTCACTAACATCTGGCAGGTCTATCGGACAGGCGAGGTCAAACGAACCTTGAAGGTCTTCTGGCCCTTCGCGGTCGCTCTTGCAGTAGTCTTGTGGTTGTTCACCGGTCTTTCTGTCCATATTCCAACGACGTCACTAATTTTTGTTCTCGGCTGTGCAGTTGCGCTGTTTGCCCTGACAAGTTTATTTGTTCGCCCGCCGGAATTACCCCCGCGTTTTGATCGCCTGGCCCAGATTGTGGCGGGCAGCCTTTCAGGGGTTTTGGGGGGGCTTACGGCCATCTGGTCGCCGCCCATGTTGATCTATTTCATTTCCCGCCGGCTCGAAAAAGAGGATTTTGTGCGCGCCTCCGGCCTGTTACTGTTTGTTGGCAGCGTGCCTTTACTTCTGGGCTATTGGCAAAATGGCCTGATGACCAGAGAACTGGGATTGATGTCTCTGACGATGATCGTGCCAACCCTGCTGGGTTTTTCTGTGGGGGAAGTCGTCCGCCGCCGGGTTGACGCGGCACGATTTCAGAAACTGATCCTGTTTTTCTTTTTGCTGATGGGCCTGAACCTGATCCGTCGTTCGTTCCTTTAATAGTTTTTTCGGGTAATCGCTTTTTCGCGATCAGACTTGCTCCTTTGCGAATTGGCGGGCAATCTGTGCGCTGTTATTTTCAATCAGGGAGGCTGTCATGAGCGATTCATTTAAGGGCGGATGTCAATGTGGTGCCGTTCGATACACGGTAACCGCAGCACCCATGTGGGGCGGGCATTGCCAATGCACAAACTGCCAGAAGTTCAGCGGCACCGGGCATGCCTCAAACTATCTGGTCCCCCTGGATGCCTTTAATGTCACGGGCGAATTGTCTGATTTTTCCTATGACGCCGACAGCGGCAACAAAATGACCCGCTATGTATGTGCCGTCTGTGCCAGTCCGATTTATGGCGTCGGCAGTGGCAATCCGGCGGCGGCAGTTGTCCGGGCAGGCAGCCTGGATACGCCAGCAGATTTTGAGCCAAAAGCCCTGATCTATACGGACAGTGCTGTAGCCTGGGATGGCGAAGAAAAATCCCTGCCGACGTTCCCTAAAATGCCGCAGCGCTAAATTCTGATTTTTACTTCTTCGGCAATCGGTAGGCCTTGTGGCATCCACCACAGTTTTTACCGGTCGCCTTCAGAGCGGATTTACTGGCCCCGGCATCACCGGTCTTCAGCGCTGCGACCAAGGCATTAGCGGCCAGAGTAAACTTGTCATTGGATTTTTTGAAACCGGCAGCATCTGACCATATTTCCGGTTTGGCCCGGCTGTCGGGAAGTTCCTGGCCTTTGGGAAACAGTGAAATCAGCCGTCCGGAAATCTCTTTTATCTCCTCAGCGCGCGCCTGTAGGTCGGGCGTAATGTTGCCTGATTTCACGGCCCTGCCAATTGTTTTCATGTTCTTGCCAAGTGTCTTCATGGCGACGGATCGGGAATTGTTTTCCTGATTATCGGCGTTGGCCGGTACGATGAGCATCATCGATGTAACAGCAAATATAGAAACAACGGCAGTCGCTGCAATAAACCCGGTTTTCATTCTGACTTGTTTATCTCCATGGATTTTGAATTTGATTTGGCTTGTGATTGGGTTGGGCGAGATGCTCTGATCTCCTTCAGGGCTGTTTTCGCCTCAGACAATTCAGCGGGTGTCATTTGCGCCGTGAGTTTGTCGAAGGGACGTCTGGCCATTCTTTGACCACCTTCCAGGGCGAGCGCCAGCCACTGCCAGGCTGCAATTTTGTCGACCTCAACAACATTATCCTCAAGCAACAACTGTCCCACGGCAAACTGGGCCGGCGCATGGCCGGCATTCGCTGATTCCGTAAAAAGCTCTATTGCCTTGGCCGCATTGATTTTAAGTGGCCCAAGTCCCGAATAATACAAGGCGCCAAGACTGTATTGGGCCGGCGCGTACCCCAGGGCGGCAGCTTTGAAGAATAGTTCCAGTGCCGCATGGAAATCTTCGCGCACGCCTCTACCACGCATATAGGCAATCCCAAGCACATTCATGGCCTCGACAATGCCTCGATCAGCTGCGAGTCGATACCAGCGGGTAGCCTCCATGTGACTATTGGATACCCCATAGCCGCCGTCATACATCATGCCAATGTTGTAGGCGGCGGCAGGGTCGCCCACCTTCCAGGCCGCCTCAAATTCACGGTAGGCGCGCTTATAGTCCTTGACGGCAAAGGCCTCAAGGCCTGTTTTCATATCTGCCTGAACCGTCGAAATGGATAATATTCCAACCAGGATCACGGCAACAAGCCCTGTAATTACCGGCTTCAATATTGTTTGTGAGCGTACCCGCATTTGCTGATTTCTCCTGCCTGCAATGGACCCGCCTGTCATGGAAATGTGTTCCATAGGACATTTCAGTGCTATTCCAGCATTTTCGCTACGATACCTCAAGTTCTGAAAAGCTATTCCTGCCCCATCAAAACTACCTGGTTTAACTGTATGCAGCATGCTGGTAATATCGTCAGATTAATTGAAATTTATTTTATCGCCCTCCAAAAGGTTTGATCGATTGTCCAAAGCGCCATTGCCAGCAAATGAGTCTGCCCGACTTGAAGCCCTTAGGGCCCTGGATGTTCTCGATACGTCAGTTGAACCGGCGTTTGACCGAATAACCCGGGCAGCTGCAAATTATCTGGATGTGCCAATATGCCTCGTTACGCTGATTGATGAAGAGCGCCAGTGGTTCAAATCACGTCACGGCCTTGAGGCGCAAGAAACTCATCGTGATATCGCCTTTTGTGCGCATACGATTTTGAAAGATGAACCATTTGTTGTTTCAGATACAGCCAAAGATGATCGGTTCACAGACAACCCGCTTGTAACTGGGGATCTTAATATTCAGTTCTATGCCGGGGTTCCCCTGTCCCTGACAGACGATATACGGGTTGGCACCCTTTGCGTCATTGATCACAAACCACGCGAGCTTGCGGCAAAGGAACGAGAGTTTTTGACTGACATGGCGGCAGTAATCGTAGATCAGTTCAAGTTACGCCAGGCCTTGTCAGATGTCCGGAAGGCCGCGTTACAAAGAGAGATTGATCTGCAACAAATCAGGTTTCAAGCCCGACGGGCGGATATTGTTGTGGAAACTGTTGTAGACGGCATCGTCACAATTGATGCCAGGGGCATTATCCATTCCTTTAATCCGGCGGCGGAAAAAATATTTGGTTATCTGCCCGAAGAAGTGATTGGCCTGAATGTAAATATGTTGATGCCTGAGCCTTACAGGGGCCGTCACAATGGATATATCAACGCCTATCTGACGACAGGGAAAGCAAGGGTCATGGGGCGGGGCCGGGAACTGGTTGGCTTGAACAAAAATGGCATGAGCTTTCCGATGGAGCTTTCCATCAGTGAAATGAAGATTGACGAAGCGGTTATGTTTACCGGCATCGTGCGGGATATCACTGAAAAGCAACAGCTTCTCTATCAGATTGAGAGCGCCCGGGCGATTGCTGAAAAGGCCAATTTGGCAAAATCCGAATTTCTGTCCAGTATGAGTCACGAATTGAGAACACCCATGAATTCGGTGCTGGGTTTCAGTCAGATATTGATGACCGATCCGGATAGTCCATTGACCGATGATCAGATGGAAAGTGCTCAACAGATCAGCAATGCAGGCAATCATTTACTTGAATTGATCAACGATGTTCTGGATTTATCCCGTATCGAGGCTGGCAAAGTAGAACTCAGAATCGAAAACCTCTCTCTGCGGGACATGCTTGCAGATTGTTCTAATCTGATGTCTCCTCAGGTAAGGGCAGCTGATCTAACGCTGGAATTGGCGACATTCGAGGATTGTATTGTTGCGGCTGACGAAGTCAGTTTGAAGCAGGTTGTCCTGAACCTGTTATCGAATGCCATCAAGTATAATCGGGAGGGAGGTATGGTGACGATCTCGGTCCCGCCCCTTGCTGATGGGCAGGTATCCATCGCCATCGCTGATTCAGGAGTAGGGATTCCCGAAAGCCGCATTGACGAACTTTTCCAGCCCTTCAACAGGCTGGGCGCGGAGCAAAGCGTTGTTGAGGGTACAGGGGTTGGCTTGGTGATAACCAAACAGCTTCTGCAATTGATGAATGGATCAATAGAAGTTGTTAGCCAGCCAAACAACGGTACAATTTTTACTGTTTTCCTGCCGCTGGGAAGCGCAGAGTAGCCAACCCGCTTTCCACAGGAGCATTTCCGGGCTTAAGGGAAACGCAGCGTTGCTTCAAACTTAAGGTATGCGCCGAAAATTAGCTCAGAAGCGATTCCGTTTAAGTCGGAATCGCTCTGGTCTACGATGCCATTTTCAGGGGCAGCCAAATCGTTACCGATGTTCCTTCGCCTGGGTTGCTGTTGATTGAAAGGCCTCCCTGATGCAGACCTGCCAGTGAGGCGACCAATGGCAGGCCAAGTCCAGTGCCGTCAAACTGCTTGGTGAAAGCGTCCTCAACCTGGCCAAATGGCTTCATGATCCGGGGCAGGTCTTCTTCGGCGATACCGATACCATTGTCCTCAACAGTCAATTCGTATCTGTCGTTTGCCGTTTTATTCGCGCGAACTGATATGTGTCCTGACGTGGGCGTAAATTTGTTGGCATTCGACAACAGGTTCAACAGCATTTGTTTGAGCATCCGCTCGTCCGCCACAAGAGGATATGTTGGCACCTCCACGTCTATTGTTAATGTTTGCCGGGATTCCTGAACGCGACCATTTACAAGTTTGACGCAACTATCAACCAGATTCTTGATGTCTATTTGCTCTAAATGTAAATTGGATTTTCCAGCTTCAATGCGCGACAAATCCAGGACATCATTGATGATGGAAAGCAGATGTGCGCCGCTGTCATGGATATCACCTGCATACTCAACATACCGATCATCAATATTGGTCCCCAAGAGTTGCGTCTTAATAATCTCGGCAAAGCCAAGTATGGCGTTCAGGGGTGTGCGAAGTTCGTGACTCATATTAGCCAGAAAGTCAGATTTTGCCCGGTTGGCAAATTCAGCTTCTTCTCGGGCGGCCAGAACTTTCAGCTCCTGTTCTTTCAATTTTGTAATATCAACAGATATGACATCTACATAATTTTCGTCAGCATTAAATACGGAAGATGTCTGCAGCCAGATGGTTCCCCCCTGGCGGTTCATCATGCGGAGTTCGGCATCCCGACCCAAACCACCGCGCTCACACATTTCAATCCACGCGGCCCGCTCTGCGGCATTGAACCAGTGCTCGCTTGCCACATAGTTCGTCATCAAGTCATCACTGTCAGAATAGCCCAATAATCGGGCCTCCCGTTCGTTGGCTTCAAGAACTTCTCCGGTATCCAGCGCGGTGCGAATAATTGCAACGTTACCGGATTCAAAAATTGTCCTGTACCTTCTTTCACTTCTTTCAAGGGATCGTTCAGTCCGTCGCCGCTCAGTCATATCAATAACCAGGCCGATCACACCCGTGACGTCGCCCGCATCATTGATATCCGGCATATACTGAATGCGAACTTCCCGCTGTTTTCCGTCCGGGAAATTGATCGTCTCCTCAAAATCTTGAGCCTCGCCTGCGATTGAACGGGCAATCTTGTCCTGCAAAAGTGCGTAGTTTACCTGACCAACAACCTCTTGGATGGATTTACCCTGGAGTGGAGTTTTTTGGGCATCCAACCAATTCGTAGTGATTTGGTTCACATAGATATATTTTTCGTTTGTATCGAACCGGGTTATCAGTACCGGCAACAAGTCGGTAATCAGACGCAACTCCCGCGCCCTCGCTTCAACCCTGTTTTCCAGATTTTCGTTCACCAGCCGTAAATCAGATTCCGCAATTTTAAGTGCAGTTATATCCTGACCTGAATACAGTGATGTAACGATATTTCCCTTGCCGTCCCGAAAAAAATGGCTGTGCCACATGAAGTATCTGCGTTCACCTGATCTGCACCGCAGCGTACTTTCGAAGACTGCAGGCATGGTAGTTTTGCCCGCAAGAACATCCGACCAGCTCTCCATAAGTCTGGCCCTGTTTTCCTTCGCGACGGAAACGTCTAGCCATGGCTTTCCGATTAACACCTCGGTGCTGTAACCGAGAACACTGCCGCCCTGTTTATTGATATCCACAATGCACAAATCGGTATCAAGCTCGACGACAATAGCTTCGGAAATTTCGAGTAAGGATTCAGCGCGTTTTTTTGCCGCTTCAAGCTGCTCGGCAGATTTCTTTTGCAGCAGAATCGCACCAGTGCAGGCCCAAATGGCAAGCAGTGCCAGCAAACGATTGAATAAGACCATCCAGGGAATGCCGGCATCAAGTGAATAGAGGTAGCCGAGCATTGTCGCAAGAGATGACAGGGCGGCAATGATAATGACATCACGTCGATACGGCAGCCACAACCCCAACATGACAGCTGCGATGTAGGGCACACCCGCTGCAACGCCCAGCGGCAGTTGAAGGTCGACAGCCAAAACCAGCAAGCCTGTTAACAGGGCAGCTGTTCTGATCTGTAATACTGAAAATGTCATAACTAAGCTTCGCAAGGAAAGTTCATGTTGAATTCGAACGGTAAATCCTAGCGCCCCATCTTCGCTTAATACATTGAACGATCGGACTTTTCACTGTGGCAAATTGCCGCTTACTGAAAGACTTCCGCCTTGATATTCAGCGTACAGACAGGCCCCTCAATAGTGAGGCGGTGGGCGGTCCTGTGGCAAGACTGTATGCAGATCCCCTTCCGTCGCTGCCAGACGGTCGTTCAGCTTGTTAACCTGGCGGCTCAATGTATCGACTTTCTGCCACTGATCGGCCAGGGCATCACTTAACTCGTCGATCGTACGGTTTTGCATGGCAATTTGCGCTTCCAGGTTGATCACTCTCTCTTCCAAAGATGTATCTGCTGACATATCTCGCTGCCCTTTCCCAGCCATTATACCTGAGCCCGGACAATACGGTTTCGCCCATTTTTCTTGGCTTCGTAAAGGGCAGAATCGGCCTTGGCAATGAGGTCATTCACATTTTGACTATCGCTGGCGACAGTCGTGGCCAAACCAAAACTCGCCGTCAACAAACCATTCCCCACAGATGGAGCACAAGAGATGTCCAACCATTTAACGGCCTTCTGCATTTTTTTCTGCGACATCTTGTGTGCCCTCAATATCCGTATCAGGCATCAGGCAAACGAATTCTTCACCGCCATAACGGGCGAAAATATCGCCAGGACGTTGAAGACATTTTTCGAGGGCTCCAGCGAACCGCTTCAGACAGTCGTCGCCTTCCAGATGGCCATAACTGTCGTTGTAAGCCTTGAAGTGATCAATATCGACAAAGATCAGTGACAATTGAGTTTCATTGCGTTGCGAACGTCGCCATTCCATGGACAGGGCCTCATCGAATGCCCGGCGGTTCGCAATACCTGTCAGTCCGTCCAGAGCTGCCAGCTGGCGCAGAAAATCTCTTTGCGCCTTGAGTTCGAGTTGGCTGTTGACGCGCGCGCTGACAATGATCGGCACCAAAGGCTTGGTAATATAATCAACAGCACCAATAGCAAGCCCTTTTACCTCAGCGCTTGCGGAATTTGTAGCCGTTACAAATATGACCGGAATATCGGCAGTAATGGGATCAGCCTTGAGGGCACGCAAGACGTCAAAGCCATGTAAATCAGGCATTTCGACATCCAGCAAAATAAGGTCAGGACAAAACTTTCGGGCAATTTCAATCGCTTGCGCACCATTATCTGCCGTGAGCACGGCATGTTCCTGATCGATAATAGAGCTGAGAAAATCGAGAAAAAGTTGCTCGTCATCTACAACGAGAACGGTTTTGTCACCGGTCTTGTCTGCCATTTCCATAATCCTGCCCTGCCATATCAACCATGATATTATCTCTGGCAGTATGTCGAATCCCGCAGCCAAAAGCTATCAAAGTGCCGTCGCAAAGACCCCAGAGGGTTCCCGACAAGCTTGGTACCGCCCGGAAAAGTTTCAACTCCTTTCAGAAACAACGGATGATCGCTGGCCTTGAAAAACAATGCTCCTATAAGGCGAGGCCATTCGGTTTAAACCGGACAGGCATTGGTATGTTCCAGCATATCGATCATCCAATCAGGGGTACATTTTGATGGTGTCCGTTACTTGCGCTGACGGTCAGTAAATTCCTTCAGCTGCCGATAGGCTTCATAGGCATTGTCGCGATTGGAAACAAGCGACATCTCCAGCAACCTTGGCAACAGGCAAATTTCCTGACACAAACCCGAGCCCGATTGGTTCGTACATTCCGCAGGTGTACATTGACGGTTTGTCGTCCACGTCGAGAGGGCCTTTTCATGTTGGCCGTCCAACGTTGTTCGAATGACCTGATCAAGTAGCTCACGCAATTTCATTCGGCGCTCCTCAGGAAAATAGCGGTCTTATAATGAACCCTCACACATGGAAGTAACGATGCTTCTGTTTCAAAAATGAGAAATTCCCTGCAAAGCATTATGAGCAGATTGCACAATCATCAAGTGTAATTACAAAATAATTTGGATTATTGGTTTGTATTCAGTTGTTGTTTTCATTTTCGGTGGTTTATTTACCGATGGAAACATTTTTCAGGTGAATAATCGAAAACTTAACACTGGCCAACAGGAAAACTATTTTGCCAGATAAATGACATCCGCAAATTTGAGGCAATCGACAATGTTGGCGAATTTTGTCAGTGAACCAGGATTATTTGTGTTACTAATAAAATCGGTCCTGGATTCTGTTACGGATGCGGTATGAAAGTTTGTATTTTTGGTGCGGGCGCGATTGGCGGCTTTATGGGTGGCCGAATGACGCAGGCAGGCATTGATGTCTCCCTGATCGCCCGGGGAGCCCATCTAAATGCCATGAAGAAAAATGGCCTTCGTTTTGAAGATGAAAATGGCAGCCATACGGTGCAGGTCACGGCCACCGACGATCCCCATCAACTCGGACCCCAGGATTATGTGATTATCAGCGTCAAGGCGATCTCACTGGCTGGGGCCAACATTGAGCCGTTACTCGGCGAACATACCAGTGTGGTGACAGCCATGAATGGCATTCCCTGGTGGTATTATTATGGCTTGCAGGCGCAGGAGAAAACCAGACCGCTCGAATGTGTCGATCCTGGTGGCGACGTCTGGCGGCGGATCGGGCCGGAACGGGCAATTGGTGCCACCATCGACTACAGGGCAGAAGTGCGTGAGCCAGGTGTTGTACGTTGTGTCAACGGAAACCGGTTTACAGTCGGCGAACCCACGGGCGAGATGTCAGAACGCTGTTTATGGATGGCAGAACTTTTGAACAAGGCTGGTTTTGACGGCCGGGTATCAGGGACAATCCGCAACGATGTCTGGAACAAAATCTGGGGTAATGCCGTTTTCAATCCACTGAGCGCCTTGACCCGTGCAAATCAGAGAACCCTGGCTACAGATCCGGATATGCGCAGGCTGGCCGCCATGATGATGCGCGAAATCTGCGATGTCGGCACAGCAGTGGGCGGTGAATTCGAGGGAAGCATTGAAAACAGGATCGATCAGGCTGCCGCTCTTGGCAACCATCGAAGCTCAATGTTGCAGGACCTGGAAGCCGGACGACCGATGGAACTGGACGCTATTCTGGGAGCCATTTGTGAAATGGGCAGGTTTGCAAATGTGAGAACACCATCCCTGGATATGGTGCTGGCCGTTTTACGCTTGAGGGCCCGTCACGACTATCGATAATGTGGTTTCATTGAAAGCCATTTTATTAAAAACAGCGTCGTTGATTTCCCGATGAAGGCGCGCTGATCAGGTAGCCCGTCCGGTCAAATGCTCGAACAACTTCCAGCGCACGATGGGTATTTGATCGACCACGTCGAAAGGAATTCCAAGAAGATGCGTTGGTTGTTCAAAATCCAGGCTGTAGTCAAATTCCTTGCCAAACAAAATCTCTTCGCCAAAAAACGCCCCGATTTCAAAGGGGGCTTTGACGCCTGAACCGTCCCCCAGCAAAGCTTGCCCATTTTCCACGATCATCAAGGCACTTTCAGGAAGTCCATTCAGCTGTGTGCCGGCTTCGTGAAAGCTGATTTTGCTGGCAGCGGCAATCCTGTTCAAAACGCCATAGGAGATGGCTTCTTCAAACAGGCTGATACGTTGCAGAAACTCCCGGCGTTCCTGAAGGTGCGAGATATCCGCGAAGAGATTATTGTTGGTCACGAATGCCAGATACAGAGTGCGCGGAATACGCAGGCACCAGACAAAATTGCTGGCGCGGTAGGTTTGCATGGACGGCAAACCATGCAATGCCGTGTCTTCTCCCAGCAAGGCACCTGAGGACAATGACGAATGGATTTCTTCGTCCGATTGAATCATCTCAACATTGCCGGTCAGTATAACGTTGACGTATTCACTTTCTTCGCCTTCCCGGATGATTATGGTTTCTGGATTAAAGCGTTGCACCGGGCTGTTCAGCAATATCCGTAATTGATCGGACGCCACGGTCGGGAAATAGGCCTTGAGGTAATTAAAAGCGTCCCGGCGGCTATAATTCTGGTAGTTCGGGATCAAGGTCTCAACGGTACCAAAAGCAGCACCTGAACCAATTTCCTTTTGTGCATCAGTTAGTTTCAGGGCGGTATGGGAAAGGATGATTTTGCTTGAGGTGTCGTCGCTAAAGTCTTCAGCCATGCCATGGATCAAGCCACCGCCAATATCGATGCGTTTAAGATCGACCGGTGTCAGATAATTTTCCCAGGTCTTGTCAAAGTCTGCCTGGCTGATACCCGGAACTTCCGGGTCATCCGTAATCATGTCCTGCAAAACTTTGCGGGACACGATGTCAGCAAAATGCCCGTACGTTCGATAACCATTTTCCCACATGGTTCGAAAGATAAAGATTGTCGTTTCCCACAGTACCCGACTTAATAGGATAAAGCCCTGAAGTGATTCATACTTTGAGATTCTCCGACCAAAGAAAGTCTCAAAATATGCAGCAATTACTTGGCAAGGCCTTATCCACACCGTTAGGAGAGCACATCCCCCTTT